>JBFWRV010000040.1:0-57608 GCA_050248715.1 Hyphomicrobiaceae bacterium
CGGGCCGCGCCCTCCAAACCGTGCTTCGACAGGCTCAGCACGGGGTTGGAGCAGCTCAGCGCACTCGCTTCGCTCCCGCACGGCGCCCGGATGACGCAGGTGGAGAGCGCAGCGCCAACGTCATTCCCGCGCAGGCCGAACCCAGTCCGCCGCGGAGCCGATGCGAAGGCGCCCCAGTCCTGAGCTTGTCGAAGGACGGGCCGCGCCCTCCAAACCGTGCTTCGACAGGCTCAGCACGGGGTTGGAGCAGCTCAGCGCACTCGCTTCGCTCCCGCACGGCGCCCGGATGACGCAGGTGGAGAGCGCAGCGCCAACGTCATTCCGGCGAAGGCCGAACCCAGTCCGCCGCGGAGCCGATGCCAAGGCGCCCCAGTCCTGAGCTTGTCGAAGGACGGGCCGCGCCCTCCAAACCGTGCTTCGACAGGCTCAGCACGGGGTTGGAGCAAGCGACGGGGCCGGCGCCGCCATCCTCGGCCCCACCGACGACGCCAAGCGCGGCGTGCTCTCCACCCATCTGTTCGCGGACGGCTCCCAGGCGAAGCTGCTGCTGCTGGATGTGGGCGGCATCGCCCACAATCCGCGCATCTCGCACGACCTGGTCGACAAGGGCCTCCACTTCCCCGTCATGAAGGGCCACGAGGTCTTCATCCACGCCTCCAAGCGCATGCCCGAGTCCGTGCTGGTCGCGCTCGAGACCAACGGCTTGGGCGTGGACGACATCCGCCTGCTGGTCTCGCACCAGGCCAACCTGCGCATCCTCGAGATGGTGCAGAAGCGGCTGGGCCTGCGCGACGACCAGGTGCACAACAACGTCCAGCGCTACGGCAACACGACGGCCGCCTCGATCCCCATTGCCCTGCACGAAGCGCTGGAGCTTGGCCGCCTCGCCCGCGGCGACGTGCTCATCCTCACCGCCTTCGGCGGCGGCCTCACCTGGGCTTCCGCCGCCATCCGCTGGTGACGCGCGACGACGCTCCCACCCCCTCGCTGCCGGGCCCGGGCCGCGCTAGGATGCGAGCCGACCTGGCCGCAAACGATGCAACGGACGTCTCGATCATGACGCGAGCGGAGGTGCCGAATGCAGACCGCCAGCATCGACCTCTCCGACAACGCGACGTTCGCTCACGGCTTCCCGCACGACCACTTCACCTGGGCGCGCCGGCATGCTCCTGTCTACTGGCACGCACCGACTGCCGTGACGCCTGGCGGCGAGGGTTTCTGGGTCCTCGTCCGGCACGAGGACGCCATGGCCGTCATGCTCGACCCGGCCACGTTTTCCTCCGACAGCGGCGGCGGGCGCACGGGGGGCGGCACGGCCCTCAACGATGACCGCCAGGCCGGCAAGTTCCTCAACTTCACGGACGATCCACGTCACAAGCGTCTGCGCGGGCTCGTCAACAAGGGCTTCACCAACCGCGCCATCCATGCGCTCGAGGCCGAGCTGCGCCGCCGCGTGATCGCCCTGATCGAGGCGCTGCCCGAGAACGAGCCGTTCGATTTCGTTGCCCGCTTCTCGCGCGATCTGCCGTTGCAGGCGATCTGCCTCCTCATTGGCGTGCCGCAGGAGGACCGCGCGGAGCTCGCCGCCTGGGTCGATGCCGGCATCGCCGCGCCGTCGCCCGAGGTCATCGCCAGGGAATACGCGCTGCGCCTGCGCGGCTATGGCGCCCGCCTCATCGCCGAGAAGCGCCAGCGCCCCGCGGACGACATCCTGTCGACCATCATCGCCGCGCAGCTCGACCCGGAGGAGGACGGCGCCGCGGGCGGGCCGCTCACGGACAGCGAGCTCCTGAACTTCTTCATGCTGCTGTTCACCGCCGGCGCCGAGACGACGCGCAGCGCCATCGGCGGCGGTTTACATGCCCTGATGCAGACTCCCGAGCAGCTCGAGCAGCTCCGCGGCGCCGACATCGCCGCCGTGCGCACCGCCCTCGACGAGATCCTGCGCTGGACCACTCCCTCCATCTACAAGCGCCGCACGGCAACGCGCGACGTCACCTTCAAGGGCCATCGCATCAGGGAGGGCGACAAGGTCACGTACTGGGAGATGTCGGCCAATCGCGACGAAGCCGTGTTCGACGATCCCTTCCGCTTCGACATCACCCGCTCCCCAAACCGCCACGTGAGCTTCGGCTTCGGTGTCCACGTCTGCCTCGGCGCCAGCCTCGCGCGCATGGAGATGCGGCTCGCCTTCACCGAGCTCCTGGCACGGATCGAAACCTTCGCGCTCGAGGGACCGATCGAGTGGATGCCCAACAACCGCCTGCTCGGCATCCGCCACATGCCGCTGAGCATCCGGCTGCGCCGCGAGCGCCGGGCCGCCGCCACTGCCTGATCCGCGCGCCGCCTGCGGCAGCGGCCTAACGCGACCGGCGCCGACGAGTTGACCAAGTCGACTCTGGGAGTGTACTTTTCGCCTCCGGCCGATGCAGCCGGCCGCTTGCACCCCGCTCGGGGACGGTGAATGCATCTCCTCCAATCGCTCGATCCTTGTGCAGCCTGCAGAACGGGTCAGCAACGCAAGCACTGATCATTCCGTTCGCAGCGAGCAAAGGATCACGCGCATGCGCACGTTTCTCGACGCCAAGGCGATGGCCAAGGCCCTGCGGTCGTCGCTCGGCGACAAGCAGATCGCCCTTTCCCACAGCGAGTGCCTGGAGATCGTCGCCGCCCAGTTCGGGCTCGACAACTGGAACGTCCTTGCCGCCAGGATCGCCGACGCTACCGGCGACGGCACGGCCAAGGCCGCGCCCTCGTCGGTGGGCCCGCAGCTCAAGGTGGCGATCCCCATCCTGCGCATCTTCTCGGTGGAGAAGGCCAAGGAGTTCTACGTCGACTTCCTCGGCTTCGGCATCGACTGGGAGCACCGCTTCGGCGACAACTTCCCGCTCTACGCCCAGGTCTCGCGCGCCGGCCTCAAGCTGCACCTGAGCGAGCACCACGGCGACGCCAGCCCCGGCTCCACCGTGTTCATCTGGATGCGCGGGATCGCCGACTATCACCGCGAGCTCTTGGCCAAGAACTACCGCTACTATCGGCCGGGGCTGGAGAAAGCCCCCTGGGACGCCTGGGTGATGGAGGTCGGCGACCCCTTCGGCAACAAGCTGCGCATGAGCGAGCCGTTCGCCGCCGACGATCCGCGCGCGTGACTGGAGCCATTCACTGTCATCCCGGAATTCGCCGAAGGCGAATATCCGGGACCCAGGGCCAAAGGTGAGCGCTCGCACTCCTGCGCTCGGGGCGCTGCCTGTCATCCCGGCCGAAGCGCGCAAGCGCGCAGAGCCGGGACCCAGGGGCCAAAGGTGAGCGCTCGCAATCCTGCGCTTGCTCGCGGCCCCCGGGTTGCGGACATCTCGCTCACGCGAAATTCCGGAATGGCAACGGTCAACGCTTGAGCCGGAACTGGAACGGCACGCGTTGGTCGAGGCCGGCCTCGGCGCTGTCCTCAGGCGGCGCCGGCAGGGGGCTTGCGCGTGCGAGTGCGGCGAGCGCTTCCTCGTCGAGGCGGGGCGAGCCCGAGCTCTGCGCCACGCGCGAGGCGACGACGCGGCCCTCGCCGTCCAGGGTGAACGACACCATCACGGTGCCCTCGAGCCTCTGCGCCTGCAGCTCGTTGGGATAGCGCTTGAAGCGATTGAGATGGCTGACGACGGCCCTCCGCCATGAGGCCCAGGCCGTGGCCGGCACCTTGGAGACGCCGGCGATGGGTGCCGTGGACCGGCCCGTCGCCGGTGCATCGATGGATGGCGGCGCCGTGGCGACCGTGGTGGGCGCTGCCTGCGCCGGGGCCGTCTCGTGCACCACCTCCTGCCGCTGCTGGGTCTCCTCGGGCGTGGGCTCCTCGACTTTCTGCGGCTTCGGCAGGACGACCTCGGGCTCGGGCGCCGGCGAAGGGTCGACCTGCGGCGTCTCGGCGTCGAGCTTCTCCGCCACCTGCCGCACCGCCGTCGGCACGGTCACGGAGTCCTGCATGAGCGGGCCGTGCGCCACCTCCGGCAGGTTGATGGCGGAGGTCATGACCACCGGGGCAAGCTCCACCGTCATCGTGCCGGCCGACTCCTCCTCCGCCGGTGCCGGCCAGTAGACCACCGCCATCGCCGCCCCAACGTGGAGCGAGAACGCGGCGACCGCCGCCGTGCTCCAGCGACGCAACCCCCTCGGTCGTGGCCCGGCCGACGCGTATGGCATTGCGAGACCCGCTGGCAGCCTCAGAATTGCGTGCGCGCCGTGAACAACACGGTCCGCCCGCGGCCCGACGGGATGTTGGCGAGCGGCCCGCTGATCGGCGTGCTCTGCGCCGGCATGTAGAGCGTATCGAACACGTTGGTCAGATTGACCCCCAGCTCCAGCCCACGATCGAACTTGTAGTTGCCGTACAGGTCGAGCAGCTGATAGCCGGGCCAGAACAACGGCCCGTTCGTCGCTGCGCCAGGCTGGTCCGCGCCGGTGTAGGACTCCGAGGTGATCGTGGCGCGGGCGCCGAGGGTCAGCTTCTCGTGCAGCAGGCGAACGCCGCCGGTCAGGACGAACACGTGCTCCGGCACGTAGCTCTGGGCGCCGAAGCCGTTGATCTGCGTCGGCAGATCGGAGTTGGCATAGGTGTAGGCCAGGCCGACGAACACCTGCCGCGCGTCGTACATGCCTTCCACCTCCCAGCCGTCGAGATGGGACGTGCCGCGGTTGTTGCAAAATGCGGCCTGAGCGCCGAAGAAGCACGCCGTGATGTAGTTCGCGACGTCCATCTCGTAGTGCCCGACCTTGAGGCGGAAGCGATCGCCCGGTACCAGCACGCCATCCCGCTTGAAGTTGGCGCCGAACTCCCATCCCGTCTGGATTTCAGGCAGCAGGAAGGGGTTGGGCAGGAAGCCGACGCCGCCGCCCGGGTGGCTGCCGCCGGCCAAGGCCTCCTGGATGGTGGGCCCGCGGAACGCCTCGGCGTAGGTAACGTAGGGCTGCAGCCAGGGTAGCAGCTGGACGGCCAGGGTGACCTTCGGATTGAGACGTCCGTCCTCCTGGTTGAGCGGAGTGGCGACGCCGGGCGGCAGGCCCCAGGGGTTGCCGGCGCTCGGATAGAAAGTGCCATCGAGCTTGTAGGTATCGTAGCGCAGGCCGCCGATCAGATCGACGATGCCGTGGCTGAACGTCGTCTCCCAGAACACGCCCGAGATGGTTGTCTGGCCGCTGGGGTTGACGCCGCCGCCTGCCGCCGGATTGAGCTTGTTGTAGGTTTCGACGTCGTCGTGAAACGTCTCGTAGCCATAGATGCTCTTGACCTTCACCGGGCCGATGTTGAACCGCGACGTGTTGGCTACGTCGAAGCCGATGCCATCGTCCTTCATCACCCGGCCTGCGGCGCTGCCCAGCGGCGGGTTGCCGACGGTCGGCGCGAAGTCCCTGAAGTATTCCGTCTGCACCATGTTGCCGTACGCGTTGAACCTGAAGTCGATCAGCGGATGGCTGGTCGGCCTGAAGGCGTAGTTCATCGTGTACGTATTCGACTTCAGATTTTGTTCGTACGAGTTGGCCAGGAAGTCGTTGTTGTAGAGCACGGCGCCGAACTTCAGCGTGTGCCCCGGCGCGAACGTCACGTCGAGCTTGGCGAGCCCCGAAACCAGGTCCTGCTCCGTGTAGGGTACGGTGACGCCGCCGCCGTTCTTGTAGTTGCCGGGCTCGCGATGGCTGATCGCGCCCGCGACGGCCACAGGGCCGACACGCATGGCGGCCGCGCCCATTTCCTGCCAGCCGACCTGGTTGCTGCCCCAGTTGATGGCGCTCAGCACGCCGTGGCTTCTGCCGGGCAGCAGGATGTCGTCCACGCCGATGGTGCGCAGGTTGGCCGCACCCGCAAGCGCGCCGGCCCCGCCGGCCGTCGACACCGCGCCGCGCGCGACATCGATGCCGGCCAGCAGCGCCGGGTCCACATATGCGAAGCCCTGCGCCTCGTGGCCGGTGAAACGGAAGTTCTGCCGCACGCCGTCGATCATCATGTTGACCCGCCCCGAGCCCTCGAGGCCGCGGATATTCACGGCCACGCCGGGATTGTTCGGGCTCTCGCGCGTGTAGGTGCCGGGCATCGCCCGCAGCACGTCGCCGGTATCGATCTGGCCGAAGGTATTGATATCGCTCTTCGTCGCCGTGCTGACGGCGGCCGGGGTCTGGTAGGGCGCATCCTGCTGCGCCTGCTCGCGCGCTGTTTGGGGGTCGACCGGTGGCTGCGGTTGGACCACGGGCGCCGGCGCTGGCTTGGGCGCTGGCTTCGGAGCCGCTGCCTTCTTCTTGGCCTTGGGTTGTCCGCCTTCGACGGTGACGGGCGGCAGCGGCTGGTTCGGCGCCTGCGCGAAAGCTTGCCCGCCCCACCCTCCGCCTGCGATCAGGCCGCTTGCCGTCGCCAGAACCGCGCATGCCGCCGAAGGCAGGATTGCGCGCGACCGCAGTCGTCCCCGTGCGTTGCACCGATGCATCGTTCCCATAGCCAACCCCTGTGCCCGAGTAATTGCCGTGCGCTGGCTGGCTGGCCGCCTCTGTCGGGTCGGCCGTAGCGGGCTGGCTGTTCTCCGCGACCGCCCGCACGAAGCGCGGTGCGTCTGTGGAAACCTGGAGACCAGATGCCTTGCACTTAGCTAATCTTGACAACGAAAGTCAAGTTATGTCACCTGCCGGTATCGCGCACCGGTCGCTCACGCGATGCAAAAACGCGACATCGGCGGGAGACTCGGCACACTCCCTGAAGCCGAGGGGGACAACGGCCGATCGGCGATCATCATGGCATCCGACGAAGACAAGAGAACCGACAAGAGCCCGAATGCGAGCGATGCTTGGTCGCCGTCTCCCGGAATTCCGCATCTGCGCGTGACCGACCTGCTCGGCAAGGCCAAAGAGGCCGTCCTGGAGCACGAGGGCCAGTTCTACCGCCTGCGGATCACCTCCAATCGCAAGCTGATCCTGACCAAGTGAGGCGCCATGAAGCTCGGACGGCATGCCTATGTTGCACTGTGCCTCGCCGGCGGCCTCGCCGCGGCGGCAGCCCTCGCCGAGCCGGCGCGCGCGGAGACGATCGTCACCGACAGCGGCGGGCGGCAGGTGCGCATCGCCGACACCTCCCGCATCCTGTCGATCGGCGGCGACATCACCGAACTTCTCTACGCGCTGGGCGCCGGGAAGCGCATCGTCGCCGTCGACACGACCAGCCAGCATCCCCCCGAGGCGCTGAAGGAGAAGAAGAGCGTGGGCTACATGCGCGCGCTCTCGGCCGAGGGCGCGATCTCCGTCGACGCCAGCCTCATCATCGCCTCCGACCGCTCGGGCCCACCCGAGGTGGTCAAGGCGCTGAAGGCGTCGCCCGTGCCCTACGTGGAGGTCGGAGAGCATCTCGACGCCGAGGGCGTCGTGAAGAAGACGCGCCTCGTTGCCGGCATCGTCGGCCTGGAGCAGGCCGGCGAGGAGCTGGCCGCCCGCCTCGAGCGCGAATTTGCCGGGCTTGCCGAGATGCGCGGCAGGATCACCAAGCCCGTGCGGGTGCTGTTCGTGCTCAATGCCGGCGGCGGACGCGTCACCGTCGGTGGCAGCGGCTCGAGCGCGGACGCCATCCTGAAGCTCGCCGGCGCGGCCAATGCCGCCGCGGGAGTCTCGGGCTTCAAGCCGCTGTCGGAGGAGGCGCTCGCCGACCTGCAGCCCGAGGCCATCGTGACCATGCGCCGCTCGGGCGGCAACCACGACACCGACCAGCTGCTGGCGGTGCGCGGCATCTCCGCGACGCCCGCAGTGGTCGCTCGGCGCATCTTCAGCATGGACGGGCTCTACCTTCTGGGTTTCGGGCCGCGCACGCCCTCGGCCGCACTCGACCTCATGCGCACGCTCTATCCCGACCTGCCCTGGAAGCGCGACGAGCCCACACGCTGATGCGCACGCTCTGAGCCCCGCACGCCGATGCAGGATGCAACGCCAGCGCTACCCTTACGGGCGACCGTCGACCGGGACGTGACGGGCGCGCGCCTGATCGCGGGCAGTGTGGCCGTGCTGATGATCGCGTTGTTTCTCTCGCTCTCGGTCGGCGCGACCGGCGTCACGCTCGCGTCGCTGCCGCGGGTTGTGTGGGGTGCGATCCACGGCTTCACGGATCCGGTGGTCGCGCGCGAGCAGCTGATCCTTCTCGGCATCCGCCTGCCGCGCACCATCCTGGGCCTCTTCGTCGGTGCCGCCCTCGGCGTCGCCGGCACCATGATGCAGGGGCTGTTCCGCAATCCCCTGGCCGATCCCGGCATCGTCGGCGTGTCGTCGGGCGCGGCGCTGGCTGCCGTCGCCACCATCGCGCTGGGCAACGGCCTGTTCCTGCCCTGGACACGCGCCTTCGGCGTCTATGCCCTCCCCTTCGCGGCATTCCTCGGCGGCTTTGCGACCACCATCCTGCTCGTTGCCATCGCCGGCCGGCAGGGCCAGGTGATGGTCGGCACGCTGCTGCTCGCCGGCATCGCCATCGGCGCCATCGCCGGCGCGCTCACCGGCCTCATCGCCTACGCCAGCGACGACCGCGAGCTGCGCGACCTCACGCTGTGGTCCATGGGCAGCCTGTCCGGCGCGAGCTGGCCCAAGGTCGTGGCCATCCTGCCGTTCGCGCTTCTCGTCCTGATCGTGCTGCCGAAGGTGATCCGCGCCCTCAACGGCTTCCTGCTCGGCGAGGCGGAGGCGTTCCACCTGGGCGTCGACACCGAGAAGACCAAGCGGCTGGTGATTCTCACCACGGCGGCCGCCGTCGGCGCGGCCGTGGCCGTGGCCGGCGTCGTCGGCTTCGTCGGCATCGTGGTGCCGCACCTCGTGCGGCTGCTGGCGGGTCCCGACCACCGATTCGTGCTGCCGGCGAGCGCCTTGCTCGGCGCCTCGCTGCTCCTGGTCGCCGACGTGATCGCGCGCATGATCGTACGGCCGGCTGAGCTGCCGCTCGGCATCGTCATGGCCGCGGTCGGCGCGCCCGTGTTCCTGCATCTGGTCCTGCGGCGCGGCATCGGCGGCGTGGAGTAGGGCCATGCTGGAAGCACGTGCCATCACGGTCGTGCGGCGCGGCCGCAAGCTGCTCGACGATGTCTACGTCAAGGTCCCGCCGGGCCGCGTCACCGCCATCGTCGGCCCAAACGGCTCGGGCAAGTCGACGCTGGTGAAGGTGCTGGCCGGCGAGGTGAAGCCCAGCGATGGCGACGTGCTCTTCGACGGCCGCAAGCTCGAGACCTTCACGGCCGCCGACCTCGCCCGGCGGCGGGCGATGGTGCCGCAGGCGGCCAACCTGTCGTTCCCCTTCATCGTCATCGAGGTGATCCGGCTCGGCGCCTCGGTGCCGGGCTTCGATGCGATCACGGCGCGCGCGCACACAATCGCAGAGGAAGCACTGCTCGCCGTCGACCTCGCCGCCTTCCGCGAGCGCCTCTACTACGAGCTGTCGGGCGGCGAGAAGCAGCGCGTGCACATCGCCCGCGCGCTCTGTCAGCTCGCTGCCGGTACCCGCGGCCCGCAGGACAGCGCGGTCCTCCTCCTCGACGAGCCGACGGCGAGCCTCGATCTGCCGCACCAGGCGCTGGTTCTCGACCAGGCCCGCCAGCAGGCGGAAGCCGGCCGCGCCGTCGCGGTCGTCCTCCACGACCTCAACCTCGCCGCCGCCTGGGCCGACGAGCTGATCATTCTCAAGTCGGGCCGCGTGCTCGCGCGCGGCGCGCCGGCCGCCGTCTTCAACGACGCGCTGCTGTCGGAGGCTTACGGCTGCCCGATCCGCACCAACGCCACCCCGGCGCCCGGCACTCCCTACCTGCTGCCGCATCTCCTGCGGCTGCTCCCGCACGCCGCACGCCGCGATCGCCGCACCTTCCCCTCGCTGCTCTCCTGAGGGCGCCTGCGTGCGCCATCGGACGTCCGGGCACTGTCATCCCGGAATTTCGCGAAGCGAAATATCCGGGACCCAGGGGCCGCAAGCGAGCTCGGGATTGCGAGCGGACGCGCTCGGCCCTGGGTCCCGGCTCTGCGCGCTTCGCGCTCCGGCCGGGATGACAAGGGTCCGGCGGGGCGAGGTGACGCGCCCCGGCCTACGGATACAGCCGCTGCTTGCTCCACGCCTCGCCCGGACCGCCGCGCCGGAAGGCGACGCGCTCGTGCAGGCGGAACGGTCGGTCGTGCCAGAACTCCATCTCGAGCGGCGTGACGCGGAAGCCCGACCAGAAGGGCGGCCTTGGAATCTCGCCCAGCGGGTAGCGGGCCGTCACGAGGGCTACCGCCTTCTCCAGCGCAAAGCGGCTCTCCAGCGGCCGCGACTGCTGCGAGGCCCAGGCGCCGAGCCGGCTGCCGCGCGCGCGGCTGGCAAAATAGGCGTCGGCCTCCGCATCGCTCACCACCGACACGTCGCCGCGCACGCGCACCTGCCGCCGCAACGACTTCCAGTGGAACACGAGCGCGGCCTTGCGTGCCGTCAGCAGCTCCACGCCCTTGGCGCTCTCGACGTTGGTGTAGAACACGAAGCCGCGCGCGGCGTGGCCGGCCTCATCGACGCCCTTGAGCAGCACCATGCGCACGTTGGGCATCCCCGAGGCATCGACGGTGGCGAGCGCCATGGCGTTGGGGTCGTTGGGCTCGTGCGCCTGGGCCTGCGCGAACCACTCCGCAAACAGCGTGAACGGCTCGACGGCTTGGGCAAAGTCTCCGGCCTGCGGGCCCGAATAGTAGTCGGCCTTCGCCCCGCTCGCCTTGGCCCCGGTCCCGGCCTCATCTTCGCTCATCGCATCGTCCTCGTCCTGGCCGCGTCCCCGTCGCAGCCGTTCACCGCAACTTAACGCTGCCCCTTCACACTCGTGAACGGTCATCCCTGCCGGTCCATGCCCCTCCCGGGCCGGCAACCGTTGCGTGGTGCGTCATGCGTCTACACACCTCTCTTACAGCGCTTGCCGGCGCCGCGGCTATCGTTTGCCTCGCCGCAGCCCTTCCCGGTCGGGCCGTCTCCGCCCAGGAGGCGCCGGTGGCTGGGCCGCTGCCCGTCCTCGACAGATCCCCCACCATCGAGATCACTCCACCCTACGCCGGGGCCACGGCCGGGCTCGACGAGAACGACGAGATCGCCGCGCTCGAGGCCATCCGCGTGGCGCTGAGCGAGGTCAGCGACGGCGGCACCTACGTCTGGCGCCGGCAGCACGGACGGCTCAGCGGCATCGTGCAGCCGACCGTATCCTTCAAGAATGCCGCCGGCCGCGTCTGCCGCCGCATCCTGCTGATCATGACGATCGGCACCGCCACCGGCCGGGCCGAGGGCGTCGCCTGCCGCCTCCCCGACGGCCGCTGGCAGCTCGACGGCTAGGGCACCCGAGCGGGGGCAGGTCCTCCAACCAAGCCATTGCTGCGCGGGACGAGCCTTAGGGTCTGACGCCATCCCTGCCGTGCGAGCGCGGCAGTTGTGCCGCCCGGCGGGCCGTACTATGCCCGCATGCGGAGCGCCGTGGGGGAGCGGGGGAGAACGGGCATGCCGTGGCTATGGGCGGTCTTCACGGTCGCCGCGTCTGGCGGCCAGGTGCTCCGCAACGCCATGCAGCGGGAGCTCACGGCCACCCTCGGCACGGTCGGCGCCACGCACGTGCGCTTTCTCTTCGGCCTGCCCTTCGCGCTGCTTTCCCTGCTCATCGTGCTGGCCGCCAACCGGACGAGCCTGCCCGAGATCACCGTCCCGGTGATGGCCTGGACCGTGGCCGCCTCCATCGCCCAGATCGCCGCCACCGCCCTGCTGCTGGCGGTCATGCAGCTGCGCTCGTTCGTCGTCACCACGGCCTACGTGAAGACCGAGCCCGTCCAGGTCGCCATCTTCGGGATGCTTTTCCTCGGCGATCACGTCACGCCGGGCCTGGCGCTGGCAATCCTCATCGCCACGGCGGGCGTGCTCATCGTCTCCTGGCCGCGCGGCGACACCGCCGAGGCATTCTCCTGGAAGCCCACCGCCTTGGGCCTTGCGGCCGCCGCCCTCTTCGCCATTGCCGCGGTCGGCTACCGCGGCGGCATCCGCGCGCTCGAGGCGCCGAACTTCGTCGTCGCCGCCACGACGGTCCTGGCGCTCGGCCTGCTGATCCAGACGATCATGCTCACGGCCTACCTGACGCTCGCCGACCGCGCCACGCTCGCCGCCATCTTCCGGGCCTGGCGGCCGTCGCTCTTTGCCGGCTTCATGGGCGCCTTCGCCTCGCAGATGTGGTTCCTGGCCTTCGCGCTCGAGACCGCCGCCAAGGTCCGCACGCTGGCGCTGGTCGAGATCCTGTTCGCCCAGGTGGTCTCGCGCAACCTGTTCAAGCAGAAGCTCGCCTCGCGCGAGGCCGTCGGCATCGCCCTGATCATCGCCGGCGTCGTCCTGCTTCTCAACAACTGACCGCTCTCCGTCCTCTACGCGCTGTCATGCCGGAATTTCGCGGCAGCGAAATATCCGGGATCCAGAGCCGCGGTCGCGAACGAGTCCGGCAGGTTGGAAATTTCTCCAGTCTAATTGCGGCTCGGCGCGGCCTTTGGCGGAGTGCGGGCGAACAGGCCGACGGCAATGGCGCGGGCCAGATACTCGGCCATGCACACGTAGCTCGACTCGGTGGCGGCTGCCTCGCTCATGGGCGTGCCCTGCTCGCGCCGGATCCGCTCCAGGGTCTCCTCGGCCTCGTAGCGGCCGAACCGCAGCACGTTCTGCTGGTTGGCGATCTCCTTGATGGCGGCGCGGAAAGCCTGATACTGCAGGTCCTTGCTCATGGCCTTGCTGTAGCGAAGCCCCACGAGGATCACGTCGATCTTGTGCTCCTTGAGCCAAGTCACCGCATCGGTGACGGTGACGTAGAAATCGGCGACCGGCACCTGCGCCAGCGCGTCCGCCGTGCCGAGCTGCCACAGCACCAGGTCGGCATTGGTCAGCGAAACCTCGGTCTTGATGCGTTCGGCGGCATCAGCGGCAAGCTCGCCCGAAACGCCGCGATTGACGACCTCGACGTCGAGCCCCTTGAACGTCGCCTCCAGCACCTGCTCGACGACCGCATAGTAGGCGCCGGGGCCGCGGACGGCCGCCGCGGTGGAGCCGATGGTCAGGATGGTGATCTTCTTGCGGTCCCTGAGCGCGGTGGCGACGTTGGGCAGCGGCGAGGCGGCGATGACGGTCTCGCCCGGCACCTCGCAGGCCTTCGGCACCGGCGTGAGGACGGGGTTGTCTTGTGCGCGCGCAACGACGGAGGCCCACCCGAGCACGATGGCACCGAATACGCCCAGCAAGGTCGCCGCGCGGCTCATCCCGGTTTCTGCACCCTGTCTCGCCACTCCGACATCCAGGCGGTTACTCCAAGCAAAACGAGTCCGATCAACACGATGAAAGTATCGACCACGATCCCTGCCCGAAAATAGAAGCGCGCGATCTGCCCGGCCAGACTGAGCAGGGAGCCGGCGCAGAATACCTGCAATGAATTGCGCCCCAGCATGGAGAAGTAGTCTACCAGACGCGGCAGGACTCTCTTTATGCTTGGGTAGACGGCCGAAAATACCGCAACCAGTGCAAGAAATTGTATAAGTCGCATAGGCGTCACAAAAGTCTTACCGTTAATGAACAACAATCGGGGCTCCGGCATGCGCGTGGGGTCCGGCCACCAGCGCGCCAGCACCAGTAGGGCAGCGCCGATGACGATGGGCAGCGCCGCCAGCCGGATCCAGCCGATGTTGGCGCGCACCCAGCCTCCGGGTCCCCGTTCCCGCGACATGGCGAAGCCCAGGACGAACACCGCCTGCCAGCAGAGCGGGTTGAAGAACCACTGGCCCTCGGTGGGCCAGGTCGGCACCGTGATCTTGAAGATGAGAGCGGTGAAGTAGATGGCAAGCGATAGCGGCACCACCCAGGCCGGCGCGGCGCGATGGACGAGCGCGATCGCCGGCGCGAACAGCATCAGCACGACGTAGAGCGGCAGGATGTCGAAGTATCCGAGCTGATGACTGAGCAGCACCAGGCCGATGTGGGTGTCGACGGGATCGTAGAAGACGGCGGCGGCATTGTGCCATTCGAGCAGCAGCGGATTGTCGAGGATGCGGGCGGACGCAGCGAGCATGGCGATCGCCAGCATGACGATCGTCAGGTGCGCGGCATAGATCGTCAGCGCGCGCCCGCCGAGGCGGAAGATCAGCTGATGCGTGGGGGTCGGGTCTTCGGGCTTGCCGACGACATGGCGCAGAGACCAGCCGGCAAGGAAGACGAAGAGCTCGGCGGAATCGGAGAGCGAGACGTTCCGATAGGTGAACTTCTCATAGAACAGGCCCGGGATGTGATTGATGAAAATGGTGACGAGGGCGAAGCCACGCCAGAAGTCTATGGCATTGACGGGACGCGGCATTCATTACTCCGCGGCGGCTTGCGGCATAGGCGGGCGAGCGGTCAGGAGCACGTTGCGATCAACTCCTCTTGTCGTCCCCGGAACTGGCCGAAGGCGCCTGTCCGGGACCAGGTGGCGAGCGCCTTCGGCCGGCATGACAACGCTCGTACCGCTCAATAGTTTGGCTCGGCCGGCCGGAACCTGCGCCAGGCACAGCATAGGCGGCGGCCGAAGGCCCCCAAAGCGAAACCTCCCTTGTCGTTGCGGCATCGCCCATCGTGCGCAAGCGGTGCAGGGCGGGTTCGCTCGCCGACAGATAGGCCGGCAATTGTGGCAGCCGTACATGGCCCCCGGCATCGCGGCGCGGCCGGCACGCCCTTCGGGCAGGCTGCTGCGGCCTCGCGCTGCGGGCATACGG
Organism: Hyphomicrobiaceae bacterium; assembly: GCA_050248715.1. Taxonomy (GTDB): domain Bacteria; phylum Pseudomonadota; class Alphaproteobacteria; order Rhizobiales; family Hyphomicrobiaceae; genus AWTP1-13. The sequence goes on from JBFWRV010000040.1 coordinate 14,752, forward strand.
CACGTGAGGGCTACTGCTTGTCGAGCTGGGCGTAGACGGCATTGGCGAGGCTCAGCAGGTCCTCGCGGGTCAGCCGCCCGGCGATCGCATACGCCATGGGGCGGTCGATCCAGTAGAAGGCGCCGAAATCTCCGCTTTCGACGAACCGGAACGCGGTGTTGTTGAGGCCCGTCTCCTTGCGCATGTAGAGCGTCAGGCGGCGTCCGCTGCTGTCCTCGTACATGAACTGCGCGGCTGCCTGACCCTGGTCGGGCAGCAGCCGCCCGCCCATCAGCTTCCAGCCCAGCTCCGCCAGCGCCGGCGCCTGCACCGGCGCGCCGACCCGCTTCGTCAGCCAGCGCACCAGGTGCTCCTCGGCGGCCCGCACCTCCACGGGGTGGCGCACCTCCTGGACGTACAGGCGGTGGGCCCCGATGGCGTTGAAGACAAACGTCAGGTTCGGCTGCGAGCGGTTCTCCAGGTACTCGTGCAGGAGGGAGCCGGCGGCGCCCACTGCCAGCGCGATCAGCAGCCCGGCGGCCAGGACGGCCTGACGCGTTGCCGGCGCGGCCGGCCAGCGCGGCACGCGGCCGAGCAGCTGGCGCATGCGCGGCGGCAACGGCTCGTCGAGACGATCGGCATAGCGGAGCCGGAGGGCCTCGTTGAGCTCGCGCACGTCCCGCACCAGCGCCGCATCCTCGGGCGAGGCGGCAAGCGCCGCGTCCACGAGGGCGCGCTCGTCGGGCGTCAGCTCGCCGTCGACGTAGGCGTGCAGCTCGGCCTCGCTGACCCGGCGCTCGGGGCTCATTTCACCCTCCGCAGCGCGGCGCGGCCGCCAGTGTCACCCCCTTTGTCGCCGCCCTCGTAGTCCATCAGCGTGCGCAGGCGACCGCGGCCGCGCGCCAGGCGCGACATGACGGTGCCGACGGGAATATCGAGAACCTCGGCGGTCTCCGCGTAGGTGAGGCCTTCCAGGCCGACCAGCAGCACCACCTCGCGCTGCTCGCCGGACAGCTGCTGCAGCGCGCGATCGAGATCGCGGCCGCTGGCGCCGTCGGCCGCGGGCGCGGACTGCTCGGGCCCGAGACTGTCGAGCCCCACATGCGGCGGCCGCCGCGACTTGCGCCTGAGCCCGTCGACGTGGAGGTTGTGCAGAATGGAGAACAGCCATTTGCGCGGGCTTTCGCCGTCGCGCCATTGACCGAGCCTGGCCAGCGCCCGTTCCAGCGTATCCTGGATCAGATCGTCAGCCTCCGCATTGCTGCCGACAAGCGCCCGGGCGTAGCGGCGCAGTCGGGGAATTTCGGCAGCTACGGCGTCCCGGCGAGAGGCCACGTCCACTCCTGTTCGTTGCGGCGCTCAAGCCACACGCGCGTGAACGCTCGCACGAACCACCTTATTCCAGGCCGCAGGCAAAGCATGCCCGTCGGAGACGATCAAGAAAATGTGCATGGGCAGGAAAGGCCCCCTCGCTACTACTGTGGGGCGTGATGGGATTTTGGGCCGGCTGCCTGCTGCACGGGCAGCGCGGGAGGTTGTTCGTTGGATCGGAGGAAAAGGATGCTTCGTATCACCGCCGCCGCTGTCGCAATCGTCATCGGGGCCACGGTCGTGCATGCCCAGAACGTGGAGGTCGTAAAGCAACGCAGGGACGTGATGCAGGCCATCGCCAAGGCGAGCAGTGGCAACTTCGCGATGATGCAGGGCAAAGCTCCGTTCGATCTTGCCAAGGTGCAGAACGGGCTCAAGACGATGGGCGCCGAGGGGGCAAAGTTCAAGGCCCTGTTCCCCGACGACTCCAAGACGGGCGGGGAGACCGAAGCGTCGGCGAAGATCTGGCAGGCGAAGGCCGATTTCAACAAGGCTGCCGACGCGCTGGCCGCGGCCGTGAGCGCAGCGCAGACGAGCATCAAGGATGAGGCGTCCTTGAAGGCCGAATATCCCAAGGTCGCGCGCAGCTGCGGCGGGTGCCACATGGATGCGGACGGCTTCGCGCCTCGTCTGGCCGACAGCTTCAAGAGGATGAAGTAGCCGCCTTGCGTGGTGCGGATCCGGGCTCCATGCCTCCTTGCCGGGTGGCGAAGGGGCCCTCCCGATCCCGCTGGCCTTCGCCGTCCGGCTGGTTCTTCAGGATCGCAAAATTCATTGCCCGCTTGCCGCGGGCTGGGAGGAGTTTTTCGATCAGGCCGCCAGCGGCGCCTGGTGATTTTTCTAGTGTCCTTCAGATCGCGAAATTCGTTCAACGCCTGCGGCGGAACGAGACGGATTTCGCGATCTGAAGGACACTAGGCATACCTGAGCAGGACATCGATGCGGCTTTCCTCCTTCCTTGTAGGTGTCCTGGTGCTCGGGATCGTCGGGCTCGCGGCGCTCTACGCGCTCACCCGGCCATCGGCCCTGCCGCTGGATGCCCTGCCGGCGCGGACGCCCGACCTCGCCAACGGCGAGACGCTCTTCAACGTCGGTGGCTGCGCCTCTTGCCACGCCACGCCCGGGCAGGACGATCGCGGCAGATTGGGGGGCGGCCTGGCGCTGCATTCGCCCTTCGGCACCTTCAAGGTGCCGAACATCTCCCCGGATGCGAATGCCGGTATCGGCGCCTGGACCGAACTCGAGTTCGCTAATGCCATGCTGCGAGGCGTCGGCCGCAACCACGAGCACCTCTACCCGTCGTTCCCCTACACCTCCTACCAACGCATGTCGCTCGGCGATGTCCGCGACCTGTACGCGTTCCTCAGGACCTTGCCGCCCGATGCGACGCCGTCCGCCCCGCACGAGCTGCCGTTTCCTTTCAACATCCGGGCCGGCCTCGGCGTCTGGAAGCTGCTGTTCGTCGATGGCAAGCCGCTTGCGCCCGATCCCGCCAAGGACACCGCGCACAATCGCGGCGCCTATCTGATCGAGGGGCCCGGCCACTGCGCCGAGTGCCACAGCGGCCGCAACGTCCTGGGCGGCATCGAGCCGGAGCGGCGGTTTGCCGGCGGCGCCGACCCGGAAGGCAAGGGAGGCTGGGTGCCCAACATCACGCCGCATGCCGACGGCCTCGCCGCATGGTCGGCGGCCGATTTCGAGCTCTTTCTGCAGACCGGCCTCACGCCCGACGGCTATTCGGTTGCCGGCGGCATGGCCGACGTGATCGCCAACACGGCAAAGCTTTCACCTGCCGACCGGTCTGCCATGGCCGTCTACCTCAAGTCCCTGCCTGCCCGCGCCGGCAAGGCGCCGCCGCGCAAGCAAGGGCAGTAGCCGGAGGCAGCGCTCCGCAGCCTACCGCGACGGCAGGTGCCTGGGATCCACCACGGTGCAGCTGCGGTGACCGGTCTCGATGCAGACCATCGTCTTGGAATAGATCCGCAGCCGCTCGATCATCCAGGCCCCCAGCAACACCAGCACCACCACCAGCGCCATCGTCGCCAGGTTCTGCCGCATGCGGCGCTGGTCTTCGAGATCATCCTCGGGCGTGGGCTCTGCAGGCCGTGCGCGCTCGCCACGCAGCGCCGACGGCGGCACGACCGGTTCAGGGAACCGGCGCCGGGGCTGGCGTGGAAAAGGGATGACGTTCATGGGTCGAGGCCTGGCGGAGAGACATAACGATCTTGCCAGACGGCGCATTCCTCCTCAAGCTCGTGGGCATGACGACGGCGCGACAGTGGCGTGAAGTCCTCGGCTGCGCGCGGTGCCGGTGGTACCGGCGGGCCGCGCTCGTGTTCACCGTGGCCGCCGCATGCTCGCTGATCCTGTGGTGAAGCATGGTCGAGGCCAAACTTGTGCGCGGCTTCAAAGAGCACGACCGCCCGGCGATCGTCGCGCTGCTGCGGGAATACGAGGCCGGCGTCGGCATCTCGCTCTGCTTCCAGGACTTCGCGGGCGAGCTTGCCGACCTGCCCGGCGCGTACGCGCCTCCGGGCGGCCAGATGCTCTTCGCGGCCGATCCCGAAGGCGGCGGGCTGCTGGGCTGCGTTGCGATACGGCCTGTCACGGGCTCGCCGGAGCTGTGTGAGATGAAGCGGCTCTTCGTCCGCGAGGCCGGCCGCGGAACCGGGCTCGGCCGCAAGCTGGCGCTGGCCGCGATGGATGAGGCGCGACGGCTCGGCTATGCGGCCATGTGCCTCGATACCCTGCCCCACATGACCGCCGCCCAGGCGCTCTATCGCAACCTCGGCTTTCGCCAGACCGGCGTGACGACATCCGAGCCCTCCGTCCTCCTCTTCCAGCGCGCGCTGGAGGCGGCGGCGTGACGGGCGGGAGCACGCCGCGTGTGCTCCGTCTCGCCGACGGGCGAGCGCTCGGCTACGCCGTCCATGGCAATCCCGCGGGCGCACCGCTCCTGCTCCTGCACGGCACGCCCGGAGCGCACTCCCAGGTGGCGATCGGGCATGACGCCGCGACGGCGGCCGGTCTCGCGATCATCGCTCCGGACCGCTGGGGCTACGGTGAGAGCGACGTGTCCCCAGTGCCGTCGCTGTCGGGCTTCGCCGCGGACATGGCCGCGCTCATGGACCATTTCGGACATGCGCACTTTGCCGTCGGCGGCATCTCCGGCGGCGCGCCCTACGCCACCGCCATCGCCGCAAGCCTGGCATCGCGCGTGACGGCGCTCGCCCTGATCAGCCCGATGGGGCCGATCGACGCGCCGGAGGTGCGCCGGTCGCTCATGCCGTTTCACCGCTTCTGCTTCACGATGCTGCCGCCCCGGCCGCGGCTGGTGCGGGCGATCTTCCGCGGCTTCCGCGCGAGCCTGCGCTATTCGCCGCGGCTCGCCGCCAAGCTGGCGACGCTCAGGGCCGGCCCACGCGACGCGGCCATCATCGCGCAGCCGGTCGTCGCGACTTGGCTGCTCCGCAGCTTCGCGGATGGATTGCGGCACGGCACGGAGGGCCCGCTGCAGGACCTGCGCACGTTCTCACGGCCCTGGGACGTGGACTTCGCCGCCGTGCGCGCGCCGGCGCGTCTGTGGATCGGCGCCAGGGACACTGCGGTCCCGCTGGAGGCCGCGCGGACTCTGGCCCGCGCCATCGCGCAATGCGAGCTCAGCGAGCTGCCCATGGAGGGACATCTCTGGGTCGCGACACACTACGATCAGGTCCTGGCCTGGGTGGCCGCCGTCATTCGCAACAAAGACGCGGCCGTTGGTGCCGCGTCTTCGCATCGAACGCCCTGATGTTCGCGAATCTCTGGGACTAGGCCGGCGCGCCGCGTCCAAGCGCGAGCACACCTCTCACCCACTCGCCGATCGACAGCTTGGTGGGTGCCTCGGGTGGGTTGAGGTCTTCGGACTGATGCAGCAGCACAGCCTCGCCCGGCTGCCGCGTGCCGCTCGCCGCTTTGTCGAGAGTTCCGTCGACGTCGGGTCCTTCCGGTGCCGCCATCGCGAACCCGGCTGCCCTGGCAGCTGTATTGAGGGTTTCGATACTCATGACCAGAAAACTCTGCAGCCCCAGCGCGCGTTCCAGCTCAGCCCTGCCATGTTCGGATGCGGCATTCGCCGTCTCTTTCCACAGGCTTTCCACAACGTCATTAAGTGGCGCGCCGGCGCCTCACGTCAAGTAAAAATTAGAAACATCGCGTGATCGACCGGCGCGGGAATACGCCGGGGCGCTTGCGTGCATTGCAGCAAGATTCGAGTTGCACATCTCTCCCAACCATGCGTTGGCCGGTGCGGCCGATCCTCCCGCGGCGGCGAGTCGAGGACGGCGCCGAGGCACGAGCCGTCTGCGTCGCGAGGCGCTTGCGCTCCCGCAAGGCCCGGTTCACGATGCTGTCACGCGCCCCACAAGCTCAGGCGCGGGCGCGCGCGAGCTTCGCGTTCCCCTGCCTGAGCTGACCTTCGAGGAGGAACCTATGGGGCAGTCCGCCGACTCCGGCGATCGCAGCTCCCGCTGCATCGCACTTGTTGGGCCTTATCTCTCCGGCAAGACGACACTTCTGGAAGCCATCCTCGCCCGCACCGGCGCCGTGACGCGCCAGGGCAAGGTTGCCGACAAGAACACCGTCGGCGACGCCGCCGCGGAAGCCCGCGACCACGGCATGAGCGTCGAGCTCAACATCGCCGACGTCAGCTTCCTCGGCGACACCTTCACCTTCATCGATTGTCCCGGCTCCATCGAGTTCCAGCATGAAGGCGCGCTCGCGCTCACGGGCTGCGACGCGGCCGTCGTGGTCTGCGAGCCCGATCCCAAGCGCGTGCCCGCCCTGCAGCTCATCCTGAAACAGCTCGAGGACCGCGGCATTCCCCGCTTTCTGTTCCTGAACAAGATCGACTCCTTCGACGCCCAGGTGCGCGACATCCTGCCGACGCTGCAGCCCGCCAGCTCCAAACCGCTGGTGCTGCGCCAGATCCCGATCTGGGAGAACGGCGTCGCCTCCGGCTTCGTCGATCTGGCACTCGAGCGCGCCTTCGTCTACCGCCCGCAGGCGCAGTCCGAGGTCATCGAGATGCCGGCGAGCGTGAAGGAGCGCGAGACGGAGGCGCGCTTCAAGATGCTCGAGCAGCTCGCCGACTACGACGACGAGCTGATGGAGCAACTGCTTTCCGACGTGCAGCCAACGCGCGACAAGGTGTTCGCCGACCTCGTCAAGGAGCTGCAGGACGGCCTGATCGTGCCGGTGCTGCTGGGCTCGGCCGAGAACGGCAACGGCATCCTCCGTCTACTGAAGGCACTGCGTCACGAGGCGCCCTTCGTCGACAGCACGGCCAGGCGCCTGAAGCTCGAGAACGCCAAATCGGCCGGCCACGTGCTCAAGACCATCTATACCCCGCACGGCGGCAAGATCTCGGTCGTGCGCGTGCTGTCGGGCGAGTTCGGTGAAGGCACCGTCGTGCAGGGCGCCAGGAGCGAGGAGCGCGCCGCGGCCGCCTTCTCGCTGCTGGGCCAGGAGACCAGGAAGCGCGCGCCGGCCGCGCGCGGCGAGACCGTGGCGCTCGGACGGCTGGAGAAGATCCACTCGGGCGAGACGCTGTCGGCGGAGAAGGGCGGCGGCACGCAGGTGAAAGCGCCGGTGCCGCCCGAGCCCGTGTTCGGCGTTGCCATCAACGTCAAGGACCGCAAGGACGAGGTGAAGCTGACGGGCGCGCTCGCCCGCCTGATGGAGGAGGATCCCTCGCTCAGGCTCGAGCACGCCAAGGACACGCACCAGATGGTGCTGTGGGGCCAGGGCGAGATGCACCTGCGCGTGGCGCTCGAGCGGCTCAAGCGCAAGTACGGCGTCGATGCCGTCTCCTCCGTGCGCCAGGTGCCCTACAAGGAGACCATCAAGAAGAGCATCGAGATACGCGGCCGGCACAAGAAGCAGTCCGGCGGTCACGGCCAGTTCGGCGACGTCGTGCTCGACATCAAGCCGCTGCCGCGCGGCACCGGATTCCAGTTCACCGAGACCATCACCGGCGGCGTCGTCCCGCGCCAGTTCATCCCTTCCGTCGAGATCGGCGTCAGCGACTACTTGCAGAAGGGGCCGCTTGGCGGCTTCCCGGTGGTGGACGTGTCGGTGACGCTCACCGACGGCTCCTACCACTCGGTCGACTCCTCCGACATGGCCTTCCGCCAAGCCGGCCGCATCGGCATGGCCGAGGGCATGCCGAAGTGCAACCCGGTGCTTCTCGAGCCGATCATGGAGGTGGAGATCGCCATCCCCAACGAGGCAACCGCGCGCGTCAACGGCATGATCCCGCAGCGGCGCGGGCAGATCCTGGGCTTCGACGCCCGCGAGGGCTGGCCCGGCTGGGACGTGGTGCGCGCGCAGCTGCCGGAGTCGGAGATGGCGGACCTGATCGTGGAGCTGCGCTCGGCCACGGCCGGCGTCGGCACCTTCACGTCGAAGTTCCACCATCTCGCCGAGCTGACCGGACGTCTCGCCGACAACGTGCTTGCCGCCCACAAGGCGGCCGCGGAGTAGCCACGACCATCCCGGGCAGGCGTCGGCGGTGTCGGGCCGAGCACGTGTGCCCGGGATGTCCGCAGGTTGCCAGTGTCGGGCGGGCAGCGCCCGTGCAACGGCACGAGCGGCCCTTGGCGGAACCTCGATTTCGCGCTAGGGCTCGCGTCCATGAGCAACGATACGGCCCCGCGCGCCGACACGGCTTCCTTCGTGCTTTCGCTCGAAGGCTGCCTCGATGGCGCCATCGGCGAGCACGGCCTGACAGCAGGCGAGTTCGAAGGCTGGCTCGGCAGGCTGACGCCGGCCGTGGCGGCTCTGCAGGATGACTATCGCACCGGACGTCTGCCGCATCTGCGCATCCCCGAGGCGACCGCGGACGTGGCCGAGGCACAGGCCGCCCTCGCACAACTGAGCCAGGACGCCGACACGATCGTGTTCTTCGGCATCGGCGGCTCCAGCCTCGGCGGGCAGACGCTGGCCCAGCTCGGCGGCTGGCACATCCCGGGCATGGCCGATGCCGCGCAGCGGCGCCGGCCGCGCACGCGCTTCTACGACAATCTCGACGCCGTGACGCTGCAGTCGGCGCTCGATACCTTCGACCTCGCCACGACACGCTTCGTCGTCACCTCCAAGTCCGGCGGCACGCCGGAGACGCTGGTGCAGGCGCTGGCCGCACTCGGCGCCGCCAAGGCCGCGGGCCTGGAGAAGCGTATCCCCCACCTGTTCCTCGGCATCACCGAGGCTGCGGTGCCCGGCAAATCGAACGGCCTGCGCACGCTGTTCGAGGCGCACGGCATTCCCATCCTCGATCATCACCCGGGCATCGGCGGACGCTACTCGGTCTTCACCAATGTCGGCCTGCTGCCGGCCATGGCGCGTGGGCTCGATCCGTACGCCGTGCGGGCGGGCGCGAAAGAGGTGGTGGATGGGCTGATGGCCGTCCGACGGCCGCATGATCTTCCCGCCGCGCAGGGTGCCGCACTCGCCGTGGGCCTGGCCCGCGACAGGGGCATCAGGGCCCAGGTGATGATGCCCTATGCCGATCGGCTCGGCCGGCTCGGCGCGTGGTTTGCCCAGCTCTGGGCCGAAAGCCTCGGCAAGAACGGCGAGGGCACGGCACCGATCGCCTGCCTCGGCCCGGTCGATCAGCACAGCCAGCTGCAGCTTTTCATGGACGGCCCCCGCGAATTTCTCGTCAGCGTGGTGCGGGCACCGTCCGCCGGTGTCGGTCCCCGCATCTCGCCGGAGCTCGCCACGGCGGCCGGGCTCGACTACCTCGCCGGCAGGACGGCTGGCGATCTCGTTGCCGCGCAGGCGGTGGCTGTCCCCGAGGCGCTGCGCAAGGCCGGCCGTGCCGTGCGCGCCTTCGACCTTGCCCGCCTTGACGAGCGCAGCGTCGGGGCGTTGATGATGCATTTCATGCTGGAAACGATTCTCGCTGCCCGCCTGCTGGATATCGACCCGTTCGACCAGCCGGCGGTGGAGCTCGCCAAGGTCATCACGCGCGAGCGCGTCGCGGCGCTGAAGTCGTAGCGGCTTGCGAGCCGAGGGGTCAGACCCCTGACCACGGCGGCGTTGTCTGAAATTCTCAGATCGAGGTCAGGGGTCTGGCCTTCTCGCTCACGTTGCACCATGCCCATCCGACAGCTGAGCCCCGAGACCGTGAACCGCATCGCCGCCGGCGAGGTGATCGAACGTCCGGCGAGCGTGGTGAAGGAGCTGGTGGAGAACGCGCTGGATGCGGGCGCCGGCGAGGTCGAGGTGGTGACGGCGGCCGGCGGCCTCTCCCTCATCCGCGTCAGCGACGACGGCGCGGGCATGAGCGCCGCCGACCTGGCGCTCGCGGTGGAGCGGCACGCCACCTCCAAGCTCGCCGGCGAGGATTTGTTCGACATCGCCACGCTCGGCTTCCGCGGCGAGGCGCTGCCCTCCATCGGCTCCATCGCCCGCCTGTCGATCAAATCGCGCCAGCGCGAGGATCGCGCGGGACACGAGATCGTCGTCGACCGCAGCGCCAAGGACGGCGTCCGCCCCGCCGCCCTCAACGCCGGCACGTGCGTGGAGGTGCGCGAGCTGTTCTCGGCGACGCCGGCGCGGCTCAAGTTCCTGAAATCGGAGCGCGCCGAGAATGCCGCCATCTCGGAGGTGGTGAAGCGTCTCGCCATGGCCCATCCCACGGTCGGCTTCACGCTGACGACAGGGGAACGCGCCGGCCTCAAGCAGCAGGCGCAGCCGCCGGGCGCCGACGGGCATCTCAACCGCCTCGGCCGCATCATGGGCCGCGACTTTCTCGACGACGCGCTCCCCGTCGGCATCGAGCGCGAAGGCGTGCGCGTCAGCGGGTTCGCCGGCCTGCCCACGCTGCACCGGCCCGACCCCGGCCAGCAGTACCTGTTCGTCAACGGCCGCCCCGTCAGGGACAAGCTGCTGATCGGTGCCGTGCGCGCCGCCTACGGCGATCTGCTGCCCAAGGCGCGCTATCCCCTGCTCGCCCTGTTCGTGGACCTGCCTCCGCGCGAGGTCGACGTCAACGTGCATCCGAGCAAGGCGGAGGTTCGCTTCCGAGACGCCGGGGGCGTGCGCAGCCTGGTCGCCGGTGCGCTGCGCCAGGCGCTGGAAGCGGCCGGCCACCGCGCCTCGGCGACGGGCGGCGCCTCTGCGGTCGAGGCGCTGGCGCGCGCCGTGCACGCTGCACCGTCACCGCATCGGCCTCAGAGCTACACGCCACGCCCCGGTCCATTCGCACGCGGGTTCGCGGAGGAATGGCAGGCTCCGCTCGCCCCGTTCACCGCGCCGAGCGCCGACGCACGTGCGGCGGTCGAACCTGTGCCCTCCGATCTTCTGGACCGCCCCCTCGGCGCGGCGCGAGCGCAGCTGCACGAGACCTACATCGTGGCGCAGACGCGCTCCTCGGTGGTGATCGTCGATCAGCATGCCGCGCACGAGCGCCTGGTCTACGAGCGCATGAAGGCCGCGCTGAGCAACGGCGGCGTCGCCCGCCAGGCGCTGCTCATACCCGCAGTCGTCGAGCTCGACCCTGACGAGGCCGCAGCGCTCGCCGCCGCCGCGCCGCAGCTCCTGACCTTGGGGCTGGCGCTCGAGGCGTTCGGTTCGGGCGCCGTCATGGTGCGCGAGGTTCCGGCACTGCTCGGCGACACGGACGTTGCGGGCCTCGTCAAGGACCTGGCGCGCGAAGCAGGCGGCGAGAACGGAAGCCGCCTGCTCGAGGAACGGCTGGCGGCGGTGTGCTCCACCATGGCTTGCCACGGCAGCGTACGCGCCGGACGACGTCTGACGCCCGAGGAGATGAACGCGCTGCTGCGCGACATGGAGGCCACACCGCACTCGGGCCAGTGCAATCACGGCCGGCCCACGTACGTGGAGCTCAAGCTCTCCGACATCGAGCGGCTCTTCGGCCGGCGTTGATGTTTCCAAACACGTCGGCGACCCGCCGCAGTGCAGCGCGCGCCCTGCGAGTTCGCGGGTTCCGCGCCGCCGCAGCCAGCCGGCCGGCCTGAGGCTGCGATCCTCTGCAGGCGCAATCTGGCATAGCCATCCGCACGCGCGTCCGATTATGGTGTACAGGTGAGCCCGCGCTCAACGCGTGGCGCCGCCCGGCCTGGCCGGACCAATCCCATATTTCGTGACACCAGGCGCGCGGTGCGTCAGACCGAGGAGCTTTGCCGATGCCCGAGCACACCCCACTGATCTCCACGATCGTGGTGGGCCTCGTGCTTGCATTCGCGCTCGGAGCGCTCGCCAATCGCCTGCGCATCTCCCCGCTCGTCGGCTACCTGCTGGCGGGCGTGCTGATGGGCCCGTTCACGCCCGGCTACGTCGCCGACCAGCGCCTTGCCAACGACCTGGCCGAGATCGGCATCATCCTCCTGATGTTCGGCGTCGGGCTGCACTTCACGTTGAAGGACCTGCTTTCCGTGCGGGCGATCGCCATACCGGGCGCCATCGCCCAGATCGCCAGCGCCACGCTGCTCGGCATGCTGCTCGCCTACGGGCTCGGCTGGTCGATCGGGGCCGGCCTCGTCTTCGGCCTCGCGCTCTCGGTCGCCAGTACAGTCGTCTTGCTGCGCGCCATGCAGGAGCGCCGCCTGGTGGACACTCAACGCGGTCGCATCGCCGTCGGCTGGCTGGTGGTCGAGGACTTCGCCATGATCCTCACGCTGGTGCTGCTGCCGGCGATGGCGGGCATCCTGAAGGGCAATCCCGGCGCGGGGCTCGGCACCCTTGTGCTGCCAATCCTCCTGACGATCGCCAAAGTGGCGGCCTTCGTCGCGGTCATGCTGGTCGTCGGCAAGCGGGTCATCCCATGGTTGCTGCACTACGTCGCCCACTCGGGCTCGCGCGAGCTCTTTCGCCTGTCCGTGCTCGCCATTGCGCTGGGCGTCGCCTACGGCGCGAGCACGTTGTTCGGCGTGTCCTTCGCGCTCGGCGCCTTCTTCGCCGGCGTGATCCTGAGCGAGTCCGAGCTCAGCCAGCGCGCGGCCCAGGAATCGCTGCCGCTGCGGGATGCGTTCGCCGTGCTCTTCTTCGTTTCGGTGGGAATGCTGGTCGACCCCGCCATCGTCGTGCGCGACTTCTGGGCGTTGCTCGCCACCTTGCTGATCATCCTCCTCGGCAAATCGCTGGCGGCGTTCCTGATCGTGCGGCTGTTCGGCTATCCGACCTCGCATGCGCTGACCGTCTCGGCCAGTCTCGCCCAGATCGGCGAGTTCTCTTTCATTCTCGCAGGCCTCGGCGTGAGTCTCGCCCTCTTGCCCGAGCGAGGCCGCGACCTGATCCTGGCCGGCGCCATCATCTCCATCCTGCTCAACCCCCTCCTGTTCGCATGCCTCGACTGGTTCCTGGGCCCGGCAGGGGCGGCAAGGCCTGCACCGACGACGCCGGCAGCCGCGCCCGAGGCACCGGAAGCTGCAGGCCGCGAACCGATGCCCGCGACCCAGCTCCAGGATCACAACGTGCTCGTCGGCTACGGCAGGGTCGGGCGCATCATCGCCGGCGGGCTCGGCGATGACCGCCAGCCGGTGCTGGTGATCGAGGAGATCAGGCCGCTCGCGCTCCAGGCGCGGGAGGCCGGCCTCGAGACGATCCACGGAAACGCCACCAATCGCGAGGTGATCGAGGCGGCCAATCTCGGTCGCGCGCGATGCCTGCTGGTCGCCATCCCCGATGCCTTCGAGGCCGGACAGGTGGTCGCCCAGGCCAGAGCCGTCAACGCGTCGCTTCGCATTGTCGCCCGCTCGCATTCCGATGAAGAGACGCAGCACCTCAAGAAGCACGGCGCCGATACCGTCATCATGGGCGAGCGCGAGATCGCGCTGGCGATGCTGGCCGACGTCCCGAAGTAGATGCGCAACCGGCGCATCGGCGCCGCCACAGCGTTCCGCGCACATCTACCCAGACGGATCAATCAATGCACTAATGTGTGAGCGAGAGCCTGCGAGCAGAGGGTAGATGGCCGCGAATTTCATTAGCCTGGATGCCTACAGCGATGCGCTGGTCGTGCTGGGCACGGCGGGCGTCGTGGTGCCGCTCGTGAGGCGCTTCGGCCTGAGCCCGGTGCTCGGCTACCTCGGGGCCGGAGCCATACTCGGTCCGCTGGGCCTCGGCTCGTTCATGCAGTATGCCCCGTGGCTCTACTGGGTGACGGTGGTGGACCCGAAGAACGTTTCCGGCTTTGCCGAGCTCGGTGTCGTCTTCCTGCTCTTCCTGATCGGCCTTGAGCTTTCCTACGAGCGCCTCGTGACCATGCGCCGCCTGGTCTTCGGACTGGGCAGCCTGCAGGTCGTTCTCTCCGCGGCCGCCATCGCCGCCGTCGCCGCGCTTGCGGGCAACACGGCCGCCGCCGCGATCGTCATCGGCTCGTGCCTTGCCCTGTCGTCGACGGCCATTGTCATCGAGGTGCTGTCCAACCAGCGCCGGGTGTCCACCGCCGTCGGACGGACCAGCTTCTCCATCCTGCTGGCCCAGGACATCGCCGTCGTGCCGATCCTGCTGTTCGTCTCCTTCCTCGGCAACAGCACGGGCAGCTCGGTGGTGGCCGGCCTCTTCCTGGCCGTGGCGAACGCCGTGCTCGCCCTCGGGCTCATCGTCGTGCTCGGCCGCCTGCTGCTGCGGCCGCTGCTGCGCCTTGTCGCCTCGACCCAGTCGAGCGAGCTGTTCGTGGCGGCAATCCTCTTCATCATCGTCGCCAGTGCCGTGGCTGCCGGGCTTGCCGGTCTCTCCATGGCTCTCGGTGCGTTCGTTGCCGGCCTGCTGCTGGCGGAGACGGAGTTCCGCAAGGCGCTCGAGACCACGGTGGAACCCTTCAAGGGCCTCCTGCTCGGCCTCTTCTTCTTCACGGTCGGCATGAACATCGATCTCCGCGAGCTCGCGCGCGAGCCACTGTGGCTGTTCGCCTCGGTGGTCGGCCTGATCACCCTCAAGGCGGCGCTCACCGCAGGGCTCGCACGCCTCTTCCGGGTATCGTGGGCGGCGGCAATCGAGACAGGTCTGCTGCTCGGCCCCGGGGGCGAATTCGCCTTCGTCATCATCGGCGTGGCGACCGGCTACAGCCTTGTCACCGCCGCTGCCGGCAGCTTCACGCTGGCCGTGACCTCGCTCACCATGGCGCTGATCCCGCTCCTCGCCATCGCCGCGCGCCGTCTCGGCCAGCGGGTGGAGAGCCGCAAGCCGATCGATCCCCGGCTCGCGGTCGCCCCGCCGACAGGGGAGAAAGAGCATGCCATCGTCGTCGGCCACGGCCGCGTCGGGCAGATCGTGTGCAGCATGCTCGAGCGCCACACCTTCCCGTTCATCGCCATCGACAGCGACCCGGCTGCCGTCTCCCACTACCGCCAGCGTGGCCGGCAGGTGTACTATGGCGATGCCACCAATCTCGCGTTCCTCAAGAGCTGCGGGCTGGCCAACGCCGCTGCCGTGATCGTGACGATCCACACGCAGTCGGCCATTGACGAGATCGTTGCCGCCGTGCGCTCCGAGCGCCCGGACATTCTCATTGTCTCGCGCGCCCGGGATGCGACGCATGCGAGCCATCTCTACGGCATCGGCGTCACCGATGCCGTGCCCGAGACGATCGAAGCCAGCCTGCAGCTTTCGGAAGCCGCCCTTGTCGGTCTTGGCCTGCCGACGGGGCCGGTGATCGCGTCCATCCACGAGAAGCGCGACGAGTTCCGTCACGAGCTGCAGGAAGCGGCCGGCCGCGCCGGCATTGCCGAGACGCGCTCAATCCGAGCCAAGACCCTGCGCGAGTCCTAGGCGGGCCGCCTCGATCCGCTCCTTCGCAGCTTCGTGATCCACCTTTGATCCCCGCAACCAAACCACGCGTTGCCGCCTCCCGTAGTTCCCTGGGCTCCCATGGGAGCGGCCGGGGAACAACCAGGATGGAGAAGGCCAATGAGCATGAAGTCACTGCTTGTCGCGGGAATCAGCGCAATCGCGCTCGGCCTCGTGGCGATGTCTGCCGAAGCAGCCCCTGGCGGCCTCGCGGCGATTGATCGGGAGGCGGCACAGAATAGCCCGATCGAGACCGTGACGTGGTACGGGCGGCGCCATTGCTGGTGGCACAGGGGCCACCGGCACTGCGGCTACGGCTATCGCCGCTACGGGTGGCGGGGCTACTACGGTTGGGGCCAACCCTACCGCTACGGCTATGGCTATCGCCGGTGGTGGTACTGAGCGCATGATCGCGGGTGCCGGGGCCTAACTTGTCCGGCGCCCGCTCCGTCGGCGCCAAGGCTTGGCTTCAGCGCTTGGCGATGTCCGCCACCTGACCCTGCGTCAGGCGGACGAGATCGGCGGGCGCAATCTTGAACACCGTGTTCGGGGTTCCTGCGGCCGCCCACACGGCCGTGAAGCGCTCGAGGTCGCCGTCGATCAGAACGACGGGCGGCGTCACGTGGCCGACCGGTGGCACACCGCCGATGGCAAAGCCGGTCACGTCGCGCACGAAGTCGGCGTCCGCGCGCTTGATCCTGCCACCCAGCAGTGCCTGCACCTTCTTCTCGTCGACCCGGTTGGTGCCGGAAGCGATGACCAGAACCGGGCGCCCCTCCGCCGACCTGAAGACGAGAGACTTGGCGATCTCCGCCACCGTGCAGCCGATGGCGGCGGCCGCGTCCTCGGAGGTGCGGGTGCTGGCCTCGAACTCCACGACCTGATAGGCGGGCCCCAGGACTGCCTGCACCTTAAGCGCGCTCGGCGCGGTCGTCGGCTTCATCTCGGTGCAGCCTCGCCACCAGTGCCTTCACGAAATGTCGGCGTGCTCCGGGCCGCCCCACCGGGCGCGGCCCGGCAAGGATCACTCCGCCGCCGCCCGTCGCGCCGCGGTGCGTATCCGGCGCGCGTGCGACGCCATCCGTGCGCGCCGGGCCGCGGCATAGTTCTTCCGCACGTTGCGCCCCGCAAGGCGGCGCTGGCGCGCGCGCGAGGTCAATCTGTGGACCCGGCCCACCGTCTTTTTGGCCTGAGCGATCGCGGCCATGCCTTCGGCATCGGGCGGAGCGTCTCCGCACATGCCGAGCATCGCCGGCTCGTGGCCCGGCGGCGGCACGCCGTCGGGAGACGATGCCCCGCTGGCAACCACGTACTTGCCGGCACAGATGGCGACCGCCGGAGGCAGGTGGGTACGCTCGAAGAGGTCGTAGGCTTCCTTCAGGTCGAGCCAGAAGTCGTACCAGGTGTTCTCCGTATGGGAGGCCAGGTTGGCCTCGGTCATGCGGAACGGGAAGGCATGCACCTCGATGCGCTGCTGGCCCTCCTGCAGGGCGCGCTCGGTGAGGGCATAGATCTCCGCCATCACGGGATCGGTCATGGCGAAGCACCCCGTCGACGTGCAGCCGCCGTGCACGAAGATGTAGGAGCCGGTGCGGCGATACGAGCGGTCGAGGCGATTGGGAAAGCCCAGGTCGAAGGAGCGGGGACGCCGGCCCCTTGGGCGAAGCTGATCAGCGGCGACGGAATAGAAGCCCTCCGGCGCCTGCCGGTCGCCCTCGCGGAGCTTGGGCCCGAGCTTTCCGGAGTAGTGGCAGATGGTGTAGGTGGCGAAGAGCTCGAAGCGGTCGCCCTTCAGCATCCAAAGCTCGAGCTCGGATTCCTGCTTGAAGATGCGGATCATTACGCGGCTGCCGGCCGTCATCCCCTTCTCCGCCAATCGGCGCGCGAGAGAGAGTGGCGAAAGAGCGGAGGCTGTCAGCCTCGGGCTCACGGCCTCCACCTGCTCTGCGGAGGCGTGCAGAGGGGCTTCGGGCGTAACGGCAACCGTGGCGGCAGCGGCCGGGCTGGCCCCGGCGGCCCATCCAATGGCGGCAAAACCTGCGCAGGAAAGCGCAAGCCAATCGTATCGAGTACGCACACGCATGTTGACGGCTTCACCTCATACTGCGGGGATGTCGGCTGGTTCCCCCCGGAACTCTGCCCCCGAGGCACAATCGTCGCTCGGGCAGATATAACGGGCCAAGCCGGAAGGGCTCAGCCCTTTTTGTCCGTTAGGTTTATGCAACTATTGGCAATTTCATGGCCACCGTCGCCTGGGCCCGTGGCCTGCGTTACAATGTAGCGTCCGGCGCATACCCCGATGCGCGGCACCAATTGCGTCGCCTCGAAGCTGTCGTAGCCAGCCTTGAGGTCGCGCCAGAACCCCGCAGAGGGATGGTAGGCACGGCGCGTGAGGTTCTCCTCGCTCAACCGGAACGGGAAGACATGGACGTGAAATCGCCTATGGCCGGCCTGAAAAGCCGCCGTCACGATCCGCCAGATCTCGTCGACCACCCCATCGGTCATGGCAAAGCAGCCCACCGATGCGCAACCGCCGTGCACCATCAGGAAGGACCCGGTGCGGTTGTGGGCCCGGTCGAACGCGTTGGGAAACCCGAGATTGAATGAGCGGTGCCAGCGGCTCGCGGGATTGAGGGCCTTGGCATCGACCGTATAGAAGCCCTCCGGCGCCTGGCTGTCGCCTTCCCGCAGCTTGGGGCCCAGGTCACCCGACCAGCGGCAGATCGGATAGACGGCAAAGCGCTCGAAGCGATCGCCCTTGCGCATCCACAGCTCAAGCTCGAACTCGCGCTTGAAGATGCGCATGAAGATCGGCGCACCCATGGCGAGGCCGGAGCCCGCGAGCCTGGCGGAAAGGTTGCCGAGGTCGGGGGTGCCGGGGAGCGCCTGCTGCAACCCGGCCTGCGCCGCGCGCCGCGAGCGCTCGGCATCGATCCCGATGCGGTCGGCGTAGTCGAACAGCACATCGCGCCCGAGAAGATAGGACGCGGCAACAATCGCAAACGCCGCCAGGACGAACCAGAGACGGCGTCGCGTCGCAATCCACGCCCGTCGCCACGGCCTCTGAGGCAGGGCTTGGCTCACCTGGTGGGCGCGAAGCTCATGTTGGGGGCGAACCCGGAGCTGGGAGCTTTGGCGGGCGCCGGCGAAGCGTTCGGGGCCGCATCCTCCGCGCTGGCCAGGCCCCGCATCTTCTGGCCCGGGACGACAATGCGCTGCTCGGCGAATTCCTCGCCCGGCCTGGGCCTGAAGGGATCAGGCCTGAGCCTCACGAGCGCGGGGCACGCGCGCTCGGGATCCAGCCTCGGCAGCTCGCCGTTCCTGAGAGCGACGTTGATGTGGTAGCGGCGGTCGCAGACCGTGATGCCCGGCAGCTGCCGCGTCATCTCGAAGTGGTCGTAGGCTTCCTTGATCGTCTGCCAGAACGGGTAGGCCTCGTGGCTGGCAAAGCGGGTCATGTTCTCGTTCGTCATGCGGAACGGGAAGGCGTGCACCTGGAAGCTGTCGTGGCCGCCGAGAAAGGACTCCCGCGCGATCGCGTAGATTTCCTCCATCAGGCCGTCCGTCATGGCGTAGCAGCCGGCCGACTTGCACTTGCCGTGGATCATCAGGAAGTCCCCCGTGCGGCGATGCGAACGGTCGAACGCGTTCGGGTAGCCGAGATTCATCGCCAGGTGGAACTTGGAATCGGGGTTCATCTGCTCGCGCGTGACCGTGTAGAACCCCTCGGGCGCCTGCCGGTCACCGGTGCGGACCTTGGGGCCGAGATCGCCCGACCAATTGCAGATCGGATAGGTCTTGAAATGGTAGAAGCGGCCGTCGTCGCGCTGCTTCCAGACCTCCAGCTCCGACTCCTCCTTGAAAATGCGGATGAAGATCGGCGTCTGCGCGTCCATGCCCTTCTTGCCGAGCAGCATGATGGTGTCGCGCTGCAGGGGGCGAAGATGCGGGGCGATGTCGAGGCCGAGATTGCTTGCGCAGGAGGCAAGGAAAACCGCCGCCCCCAGCACCAAAACGGGCGGGCAGATGCGTGCGACCAGACGTCCTAGGATGATCCGACTCATACACTGTGCCCCAGGTGTGTGCCGATCACCAATGATTCCTAAACGTTAACATCGGCTTAAGAACCCGATAACCCCCCTCATGCAACTGCCGGCGCGCACTGTTGCACGCGCGCCCCACTTTGCACTGCCGGTTGGGCCCCAGTTGGGCATGAATTCGGCACGAGCGGCGCCCACCAGACCGCCAGGCGACGGGGTTCGGAGGCCCCGCCGGCAGGCTACAAGCTGCGGCCGATCTCGAGGTATTTCTCGTGCCGCTGGCGCCGGACCGCCTCGGCGCTCATGCCGGCGAACTCGGACAACGCCCTGCTGATGGCGTCACCCGCCTGCTTGAAGATCGCACTGGGGTCGCGGTGCGCCCCGCCGATGGGCTCGGGAATGATCACGTCGATGACGCCCAGAGTTTTCAGGTCCTGGGCCGTGATCTTCATGCTGGTTGCCGCATCGATGGCCCGGGCCGAGTCGCGGAACAGGATCGAGGCGGCAGCCTCGGGCGAGGCGACCGTGTAGATGGCGTGCTCCAGCATGAGAACGCGGTTGGCCGTGGCGATCGCCACGGCCCCTCCCGACCCGCCTTCGCCGATGATGACCGCCACCATCGGCACACCCAGCGCCAGGCAGCGATCGGTCGAGCGGGCAATGGCCTCGGCCTGGCCGCGCTCCTCAGCCCCGATGCCGGGATAGGCGCCGGCCGTATCCACCAGCGTGACCACCGGCAGCCCGAACTTGTCGGCGAGATCCATGAGGCGCACGGCTTTTCGGTAGCCTTCGGGGCGCGCCATGCCGAAATTGTGCTTGATCCGGCTCTCGGTGTCGGAGCCCTTCTCGTTGCCGATGACGACCACGGGACGCCCCTGGAAGCGACCGAGCCCGCCCATGATGGCCGCATCCTCGGCGTAGTAGCGGTCGCCGGCCAGCGGCGTGAACTCGTCGATCAGTGCCTTGACGTAGTCGAGGCAATGCGGCCGCTCGGGATGGCGCGCCACCTGGGTCTTCTGCCAGGGGGTGAGCTTGGAATAGGTGTCCACCAGCGCCTGGTGCGCCTTCTGCTCGAGCTTGCTCACCTCCTCGGTCAGGGAGATCGTGCCGTCCTCCTCGCTGCTGAGCGCTCTAAGCTCGGTCACCTTGCTCTCGAGCTCGGCGATCGGCTTTTCGAAGTCGAGGTAGGTGCGCATCGTTGCCGGACGGTCCATGGTTCGCTTCTGCCCTGCTGGGCTCTAATTATTTGTTTGCGAAGAAGAATCTCGGGCGGAGCGACGCATGTCAAGCTCTCCTCCAGCTGTATCTTACCACAACTGGCAAGCGGGCGTCCGGCGCTCCGGTCAGGCTTCGCCGCGCTTTCCGGTGACCAGGGGGTGGTGCTCCAAGACCAGCTTCTTGAGGCGCTCTTCCAGCACGTGCGTGTAGATCTGCGTGGTCGAGATGTCGGCATGGCCGAGAAGCTGCTGCACCGACCGCAGGTCGGCGCCGCGGTCGAGCAGGTGGCTGGCGAAGGCGTGGCGCAGCACGTGCGGCGACACGCGATCGGGATCGAGGCCGGCGGCAGCGGCCAGCTCCTTCAGCTCCTGCGCCAGCCGCTGGCGGGTCAGGTGGCCCTGCGCGCCGCGCGAGGCGAACAGCCACCGGGTCGCGAGCATCGGGGACACATCGTCGTCGCCCTGCCCGACGCTGAGATAGCGCTCGAGCGCGGCGAGCGCCGCCGGAGTGAGGGGGACGATGCGTTCGCGCCCGCCCTTGCCCCTGACGGTCAGGACGCGGCCGTCGCCGGCCAGCACCGCCCGCGGCAGCGCGACGAGCTCGCTCACGCGCAGGCCGGTGGCGTAGAGCGTTTCGAGCAGGGCGTGCAGCCGCAGCGCCCGTACGCGATCGCGGCCTCTCGTGGTCTCTGTGCCGAGCCGTGCCGCCTCCAGCAGCCGGTCGACCTCGACAACCGACAGCGTCTTGGGGAGCGGCCGGCCCTGCCTCGGGCCGGCGATGCCCGACGCCGGGTCCTCCTCGATCGCCCCTTCGCGCACCAGGAACTTGCAGAGCTGACGGATCGCCGAAAGCCGGCGCGCCCGGGATGCGGGCGCCAATCCCGCCGCGGCCAGCTCGCTCACGTGCGCGGCGATATCCGCCGGTGCCGCATCCGCAAGGCCCCTGCCCCGCGCCTTCAGGAAGGCAAGGAAGTCTTCGAGATCCCGACGATAGGCCTCGAGCGTATTCCGGGCGGCGCCGCGCTCCGCAGCCAGCGCTTCGAGGAAAGCTTCAACGTGCTGTTGCTGGTCCCCAGCGCCGGCCACGTGCGCTCCTCAATTGACCGCTGCGCGCGGCCACGCGCCGAGCAGGGCCTCGAGCCCCAGGCGACGGGCATCCGCATCCAGACCGATGCGCTTGAGCGCCCGGATCGCATCGCCGAGCGCCAGCACGTTCGCGGCTTCGGCGCCGCCGGGTCCCAGGCTGCGCATGGCGAGCAGGATGGTCCGCGCCGCGGCGCCCTGCCTGGCAGATTGGGCAAGATCGGCCAGCACGCCGGTCTCGGGCAGATAACCGGTCGCAGGCTGCGGCGCACGGTTGGCCGCGTCCCACAAGGTGATCGGCACATCGATGTCGAGCGCATCCAGGACGGTGGCGAGCCGGTGCAGCGTATCGGCGCGCAACTGACCGCGTGCCGCCAGCTCCTCCATGGCGGCGAGACTGGGCAGACGGCCACCCCGCCGCGCGGGATCGACAAGGTCGATCAGCCCCTGCCAGTGCTGCAGATTGCCCGACTGCGCCCAGCGGCTGGCAATGTCGAGGTTGCCGGCGACGAGAGCCAGCTCGAGCGCGGTCTCGGCAAACCAGGGAATCTCCGGCGATGGGAAGATACTGCCCGCGAGTGGGGCCACCACGCGCGCCATCTGCAACCCGAACCCCGACCTGCGGGCGTCATCGAGCAGGGCGTGCAGGAAGCGCGCGCGCTGCGCCGGCGTGCGGGCGGCCTCGATCGCCTGGAAGTACAGGGCCCGCCGGAGCAGCGGATCGCTGGCCGCCGGATCGGTCTGGCCGGCTCTCGGCAGCGATCGCCCGCGATAGACCTCGGCGATGGCCTCGGGCGCGACCGCATTGATGCGCAGCGCGGCCTCGGCAGCGGCAATCTGCAGCCGTGCGTCGGACCGCGTGTCGCCTGCGAGCATCGCGAGCAGCGCCGGTTCCGCCTTGTCGAACACTTGCAAAGCATTGACGGGTCCGAGCAGCTCGAGGAACCGGTAGTCGAGCAGCAACACCCGCTGCGGCAGCGCCAGCTTCGGCTTGGCACCGGACGCGACGCCGGCGAGCACGGCCAGTGGCAGCTCCGCCTCCACGCCTTCCTCGCGCGCCAGCTCGGCGGCAAGGCCTGCTGCATGCGCATCGCCGCCGACGACGGCGCAATAGCCCGCGAGCAGCTGCGTCTCGCCCTTGAGCCGCGCGGGCACCCCCGAGTTCGGAGCCGCCAGGGATTTGACGGTCGCACAGCCCTCCTCGCGCCGGCCGAGACCGATATCGCGCCGAGCGCGCAGAATCTGCACGACCGGGCCGCTGATGCCGCTGCCGGTGAGCACCGCCTCCATGTCGGCCAGCAGGCCGGAGCGATAAAGCGCCTCCAGGCGGACGGCGACGAAATGCTCGGGATCAGGGGCTCCCGCCGGCGGCGTTGCCGAAGACAGCAGCATGCGGCGCCACAGCTGATGCAGGCTCGGCGAGCGGGGCGGCAGCTCGATCCCCGACAGCAGCTCCTCCAGTCCCTTGAGGTCGAGGCCGCGCCAGAGCTCGAGAGGCAGTCCGGATGCGTCGGGCGCCATGACAGGCGCCAACTCGCTTCTTTCCACGCCGCCGCGGCGGGGTGCATTCCAGGGTGCCGGCGCCTGGTAAGCCGGCTCGCCCGCACGCTCCCGCGCGGGAGCCGGCGGCAGCGGCGCCGCGGCTTCGCTGCGCGGCGGCCTCGTCTCATCGCGCTCATCGCGCCCCTGCCGGAACGGGCTCCAGCTCTCCTGGGCCGAAGCGGCCGGACAGAGAGCAATCGCCAGCACCAGCACCAGCAGGCCCCCGAGCACGGCGATGATGGTCTTGGGAGTGCGCATGGATGTGCGCCAGCGAAGCCGGAGGAAAGATGCCGCCCGAATCAGCGACGAACCTTCACGCCCGGCACGGGCGTGGCTGTCTCCTTCGGCACGGGCTCGAAGAACATCTGCATGGCGTACAGCGCACCGTAGAGAACCGCGCCCACGATCCCCGCGAACACGAGAAACCGAAATAGGCTTGGCATGTGGCGTAGCTGCTCCTTGCCGGTTATGGTTCAGACTCAAGGTGACGTCATTATGTCGTGGCAGGCGAGGCGCGCAACACGCTGGCGACGCTGCGCCCCACAGACCCCGCCAAAGTCCCGGTGACGGCGAACAGTGCGAGAAGCGCGCAATAGCCAGCGCTAGCCGCGGCAACCGACTGAAGGCATGAAGAACACATGATGCGATTCGGCATGCGACGCAAAAGCGAGGTGGAGGAAGCCGAGGCCGCGGCCGCCATCCGGGCAAGGCTCGGGACCCGCTCGCTCGTGCTGGTCGGCATGCCCGGCAGCGGCAAGTCTGCAATCGGACGTCGGCTTTCCGCCCGGCTGGAGCTGCCGTTCGTCGATGCCGACGAGGAGATCGAGACGGCGGCGGGCAAGCCCATCACCGACATCTTCAAGGAGCACGGCGAAGCCTATTTCCGCGACGGCGAGCGCAAGGTGATCGCCCGCCTACTCGGCAAGGGCCCGCAGGTGCTGGCCACGGGCGGTGGTGCTTTCATGACGGTCGAGACCCAGGCAAACATCCGCCGGTCCGGCATCTCGATCTGGCTGAAGGCAGAGCTGCCGGTGCTGATGCGCCGCGTGCTCAAGCGCAACAACCGGCCCCTGCTGGAGAAGGACCCCGAAGGCGTCATGCGCCAGCTCATGGACACGCGCTATCCGGTCTATGCAAAGGCCGACGTGACGGTCGAGAGCCGCGACCTGCCGCACGACACCATCGTCGGCGAGATCATCGCCCTGCTGGCGGCAAGCCCACTGCTGGCCGAGCCCGGCAACGGCGCGCCACAGCCCACGCTCGCCGCGGACGAGGCGACATGAGCGGCGCCGGCGCGGCAACGACGATCCGGGTCGCGCTCGGCGAGCGCGCCTACGACGTGCTCATCGGCCCGGGCCTGGCGGCGCAGGCGGCAGACCTCATCGCCGCGCGCCTCGGCGCGGGCAAATGCGGCATCGTCACCGACGCAAACGTCGCGGCGTGCCAGCTCGGCGCCGTCGAGGCGGGCCTGAAAGCGGCGCGCCGGCATGCCGGCACGGTCGTGCTGGCGCCCGGCGAGGCGACCAAGAGCTTTGCGGTTCTCGCCGCGCTGTGCGAGCGGCTGCTCGACATGGGACTGGAGCGGCGGGACCTCGTGATCGCGCTCGGAGGCGGTGTCATCGGCGACCTCGCCGGCTTTGCCGCGAGCGTGTTGCGCCGCGGGCTGCGGTTCGTGCAGATTCCGACCACCCTGCTGGCGCAGGTGGATTCCTCGGTCGGCGGTAAGACCGGGATCAACACGCAGCAAGGCAAGAACCTCGTGGGCACCTTCCACCAGCCCTCCCTGGTGCTCGCCGACATCGACACGCTCGCAACCCTGCCGCCCCGGCAGTTCCGCGCCGGCTACGTCGAGGCCGCCAAGTACGGCCTGCTCGGCGACGCCCGATACTTCGCCTGGCTGGAGCAGAACGCCGCCGCCGTGTTCGGCCGGGACGCGGCCGCGCTGACGCATGCCATCGGCGTCGCAGTGCAGGGCAAGGCCGACATCGTCGCCCGCGACGAGACCGAGACCGGCGACCGCATGCTGCTGAATCTCGGGCACACGTTCGGCCATGCGCTCGAAGCGTGGGCAGGCTTCTCCGACCGTCTCCTGCACGGAGAGGCCGTCGCCATCGGTACGTGCCTCGCCTTCCGCCTGTCGGAGGAGCTCGGCCACGTCGGCAACAATTCTGTGGCACGGGTGGCCGCGCATTTCGCCGAGCTCGGCCTGCCCACCCGCATCGGCGACATCGGCGGCGGCGCGCCCCCGCAGGCCGATTCCCTCGTGAAGATCATGGGCCAGGACAAGAAGGTTCGCGACGGCAAGCCGACGCTCATTCTCGCGCGCGGCATCGGCGAGGCGTTCATCACCCGCGACGTGCCGACTCCCGTCGTGGCCGACTTTCTCGCCCGGCAGACCCAAACGCGCTGACAGGGCGTTCTTGGACTGCAGACCGGCGCCCGTGTTATCTAGACGCCAGCGTTCCCGGAGCCCGCCGGACGAGCCGCCCTCTGCAAGGCTGCGGCGACGCAAAACCCGTTGAGAGAGAACAATGGACGGCGAAGTCAGTCTCATCGAAGTCGGCGTGATTCTAGCGGCCATTGTCGTGCTGCTGATCCTCTCCGCCTTCTTCAACGGCAGCGAGACGGCACTGACGGCGTCCTCGCGTGCGCGCATGCACGCGCTGGAGCAGGAGAAGAATTCCAAGGCCGCCCTGGTCAACAGATTGCTGCGGCAGCCCGAGAAGCTGATCGGCGCCGTCCTGCTCGGCAATACGCTGGTCGACGTTCTGGCGGCTTCGCTGGCGACCGGCCTGGCGGTCATTCTCATCGGCCCCACCGGTGTGGCCTATGCCACGGCCATCGTGACGGTGCTGATCGTGATCTTCTCCTCCGTGCTGCCCAAGACATACGCCCTCGCCTACGCGGACCGGATGGCGCTGTTCGTAGCTCCGGTCATGCGCGCGATGGTCACGGCTCTCACGCCGGCGACCGTGGCCATCCAGTTCATCGTGCGCCAGATCCTGAAGCTGACGCCGAGCCGGCGCGACGACGACGCCAACATCCTCGCCGCGCATGCCGAGATTCGCGGCACCATCGAGCTGCAGACCCTGGGCGGGGCCGTGGCCAAGGGCGATGCGGCGATGCTCGGCGGCGTGCTGGACTTGAGGAGCCTACAGGTGCTCGACATCATGGTCCACCGCACCAAGATGCAGACCATCGACATCGACGATCCGCCCGCGAAGGTGGTCGATGAGGTGCTCAAGAGCCAGCACACGCGCATTCCGCTCTGGAAGGACGAGCCGGAGAACATCGTCGGCGTCGTGCACACCAAGAACCTGCTGGTGGCGCTCGCCCGTGTCGGCTGGGACGTTTCCAAGCTCGACGTGAAGGGCCTCGCGGCGGAGCCCTGGTTCGTGCCCGACACCACCCCCGTCGCCGACCAGCTCAACGAGTTCCTCAAGCGCAAGGCCCAGCTGGCTCTCGTCGTGGACGAGTATGGCGAGGTGCAGGGCCTGATCACCCTCGAGGACATCCTGGAGGAGATCGTC
Source organism: Hyphomicrobiaceae bacterium (assembly GCA_050248715.1). Lineage (GTDB taxonomy): Bacteria > Pseudomonadota > Alphaproteobacteria > Rhizobiales > Hyphomicrobiaceae > AWTP1-13. The sequence continues at coordinate 41,308 of JBFWRV010000040.1, forward strand.
GGCCAGATCGTGGACGAGCATGACCGGCAGGACGCCGGCATCCGCGTGCAGGCCGACGGATCGGTCAACGTCGACGGCACCATCGCGATCCGCGACGTCAACCGGCAGATGGATTGGGAGCTTCCCGACGAGGAAGCCACCACCGTCGCCGGGCTCGTGATCCACGAAGCGCAGACCATTCCCGAGCCGGGCCAGGTGTTCACATTCTACGGCTACCGCTTTGAAATTCTGCGCAAGAGCCGCAACAAGCTCACCGCCATCCGCGTGCGGCCGATCACCCCGGCCGGCAAGCCTGCAAGCCGCAGCCTCGAGGGCGATGCGATGGAGGCGGGCTGACGATGAGGCGTGCACACACGAATGCAGGCAGCCCACATTCATTCGACGTTCATCTGCCGAGCGCGATCATTGCGCATCGGCGTACGGGATTGACCAGACAAGGGCCGGACCTCAACCGCTCTCGGCGGTGATGCCGACGGGGGGCACCGGACGTGGGTCGTGATCGCACCGATGAGTCCAAGCGGAACGAATGGAGCTCAATAATGAATCGCAAACTGTTGCTGTCTTTGGCGGGCGCGGCTGCGGCTGCTTTCATGGTCTGCGGCACGGCTCAAGCCGCTCCGGGTGCCGGCGGCTCGCTCGACGCGTTGAAGACCCTCGGCGCCGAGCAGAGCCAGGTCGAGCAGGTCCGTCGCTGCTACCGCCGCTGCTATCGTCACCGCGGCCACTATCACTGCCGCCGCGTTTGCCGCCGCTGGTGGTAAGCGTCTAGACGATTCTCGGCCCCGCGGCCTGCCGATCCCAGCAAGCCTCGCGGGGCCGATTTTTTTTGCGCCCGTGATTTCGGTAGGCGGGTCGCGGCGTCTACGGAGCAGAGACGAGCCGCCTCAGTCTCACGCCGCGATCACCTGGCTTCCTCGCCCGGCGCATAGAGCTCCAGCGCCAAGGCATGGACTTTGCCCCTCAGCTCCGCGGCAAGCACGTCGTTGACGAGGCGATGTCGCGCCAGGCGCGACTTGCCGGCAAAGGCAGCGGATACGGCCAACACCCTGAAGTGGCTCTCGCCGGTGCCGGGAGAGCTGCGATGCCCCGCATGCAGATGCGATTCGTTGACGACCTCAAGCCGCTCCGGCGCCAAGGCGTCGAGCAGCTTTTCGCGGATGGATGCCGCCACAGACATAGGTGAGTCCCTTTGTCAAACCAAGTCAAGTCGACGGGGCGAATGACAGACACGCAACGGTAACGGCATTCGTGCAACGCTCCCTTGTCTGCCCGCCCGCTTGCGCACATACTGATCGCAAATGAAGCTCGACTCCAAATACTTCGACAGCGTGCGGGTCAAGCCCGACCACGCCAAAGTCGTGCACGAGGAGGCCCCTCGATGCCAGTGGCGGGGCTGCAGCGCCGCCGGCTCGCATCGCGCGCCGCGAGGACGGGGGCACGAGGGCCAGTATCTCCTGCTGTGCCTCGATCACGTGCGCGAGTTCAACGCCTCCTACAACTATTTCTCCGGCATGAGCAACGCCGAGGTGGAGGCCTATCAGAAGGACAGCCTCACCGGGCATCGCCCCACCTGGAAGGTCGGCGCCAACTCCTGGGCGCACGGCACCCGCCACGGCCTCGACCCCTCGGGCGTGCACGCGGGGCGCTTCACCGACCCGCACGACTTCTTCGACTGGCGCGACGCCGCCTCTAGCACCCACCGGCGCCCTCTCAAGCCGCTGGAGCTGAAATCGCTGGAGGCTCTGGACCTGACGCAGGGAGCCGAGCGCCATGAGATCAAGGCGCGGTTCAAGGAGCTCGTCAAGCGCCACCACCCCGACGCCAACGGAGGGGACAATAGGTCGGAAGACAAGTTGCGCGAAATCATCCAAGCCTATAATTATCTCAAGCAGGCTGGGCTGGTCTAAGGTCCGCCGGCGAGAATTCCATCGAGTAGCCGAGCCCGGTGCGGCACGTTCGCCGAGCACCGGAACCAATCCGGAAACGAAAACGATATGCCAGCCCAAGCTCAAGCCGGGGATCCCGGCCTGCCGGACATGAAGGTGTCTGTCCGCCAAGTCTTCGGCATCGATACCGATTTCGAGGCGCCGGCCTATTCCAAGGCCAACGACCACGTGCCCGACACCGACAACGACTACGTGTTCAACCGCGAGGTGACGCTCGCCATCCTTGCCGGCTTCAAGCACAACCGCCGCGTGATGATCCAGGGCTACCACGGCACGGGCAAGTCCACCCACGTCGAGCAGGTAGCGGCGCGGCTCAACTGGCCGTGCATCCGCATCAACCTCGACAGCCACGTCAGCCGCATCGATCTCATCGGCAAGGACGCGATCGTGCTGAAGGACGGCAAGCAGGTCACCGAGTTTCGCGAGGGCATCCTGCCCTACGCGCTGCAGACCAACACGGCGCTCTGCTTCGACGAGTACGACGCCGGCCGTCCCGACGTGATGTTCGTGATCCAGCGCGTGCTGGAGCAATCCGGCAAGCTCACCCTGCTCGACCAGTCCAAGGTGATCCGGCCGCACCCGGCCTTCCGCCTGTTCTCCACCACCAACACGATCGGCCTCGGAGACACCTCGGGCCTCTATCACGGCACGCAGCAGATCAACCAGGGCCAGATGGACCGGTGGTCGATCGTGTGCACGCTCAACTACCTGCCGCACGACGAGGAGACGCGCATCGTCCTGGCCAAGGCCAAGGCCTTCAACAAGAGCGAGGCCAAGCGCAAGACCGTCTCCAACATGGTGCGCGTGGCCGACCTCACGCGCTCGGCCTTCATGAACGGCGACCTGTCGACGGTCATGAGCCCGCGCACCGTGCTGACGTGGGCGGAGAATGCGGAAATCCTCGGCGATCTCGGCTTCGCCTTCCGCGTGACCTTCCTCAACAAGTGCGACGAGCTGGAGCGGCCGCTGGTGGCTGAGTTCTATCAGCGCTGCATCGGGGAGGAGTTGCCCGAGAGCTCCGTCAACGTCGCTCTGAGCTGAGAGCCGTCCGGCCATGGCGTCAAGCTCGAACCGGAAAGAGGCGCCGGCCGAGCCCTTCAAGCGGGTGCTCGGCCTGTGCGTGCGCGCCATTGCCGGCGACGACGAAGTGCAGGTGAACTACGCGCCCGGCAAGCCCGAGATCGACGGCAAGCTGGTGCAGCTGCCCGAGCCTTCGCGCGTGCCCTCCTTGCGCGAGGTGGCGATCATCCGCGGCTGGGCTGACAGCCTGGCGCTCACCGCCGCCTGCCACGACGTCAAGCTGCACTCGCGCCTGGCGCCCAAGGCGGGGCCCGCCCGCGCCGTGTTCGAGGCGGTCGAGCGCGCCCGCGTCGAGGCGCTCGGCGCCAACCGCATGCCGGGCATGGCCTCCAATCTCACGGCGCGGGTGGAGGACCAGTACGGGCACGGCCGCTTCGCCGAGATCACGGAGCGGGCGGACGCGCCGCTCGAGGATGCGCTGTCGCTGATCGTGCGCGAGCGCCTGACGGGCGCGCCCCCGCCCGAGACTGCAAAGGCCATCGTCGACCTGTGGCGCCCGTGGATCGAGGAGCGGGCCGGCCGCGCGCTTGCGCGCATGGAGAAGCTCTCCGAGGACCAGGAGACGTTCGGCCGGCAGCTGCGCGACCTGCTCAAGACGCTCGATTTGTCGGAGGAGCTGGCCGACGGCGAGCGCGAGGAAGGCGAGGACGACGATCAGGACCCCGAGAGCGGCGAGCAGAGCGCCGAGGAGAACTCGGAAGGCCAGGACAGCCAGGACCAGGCCAGCGACGAGCAGCGCGGCGAGGGCGAGGACGGCGAGACGTCGGAAGCCGCCCAGGATGCCGACGCCGACCAGTTCGACGCCGATGCCGAAGGCGAGGAGATGGCCGACGCGCGCGAGCCGTGGCGGCCCAACTACAGCGTCCTCGATAACCCGGAGGCGTTCGGCTACAAGGTCTTCAGCCGCGCCAATGACGAGGAGATCGCCGCCGAGAACCTCTCCACCGCCGACGAGCTGGAGCGGCTGCGGACCTTTCTCGACAAGGAGCTGCGCAACCTGCAGAGCGCCGTGGCGCGCCTTGCCAACAAGCTGCAGCGCAAGCTGCTGGCGCAGCAGAACCGGGCCTGGGACTTCGACCTGGAGGAGGGCACGCTGGACGTGGCGCGCCTCACCAGGGTCATCATCGACCCCATGCACCCCCTGTCCTTCAAGCACGAGCGCGACGCCGACTTCCGCGACACGGTCGTCACCCTGCTGCTCGACAACTCCGGCAGCATGCGCGGACGCCCCATCATGGTCGCGGCCTGCTGCGCCGACATCCTCGCACGCACGCTCGAGCGCTGCGGCGTCAAGGTCGAGATCCTCGGCTTCACCACCAGGGCCTGGAAGGGCGGACAGGCGCGCGAGGCTTGGCTCGCGGCCGGCAAGCCCAGCAATCCCGGGCGCCTCAACGACCTGCGCCACATCATCTACAAGCCGGCCGACGCGCCCTGGCGCCGGGCCAAGCGCTCGCTCGCCCTGATGATGCGCGAGGGCCTGCTCAAGGAGAACATCGACGGCGAGGCGCTGGCATGGGCGCATCGCCGCCTGCTGGCGCGCCCCGAGAAGCGACGCATCCTGATGATGATCTCCGACGGCGCGCCGGTGGACGACTCCACGCTCTCCGTGAACACGGGCTGCTACCTGGAGCGCCATCTGCGCCAGGTGATCGAGGAGATCGAGACCCGCTCCTCGGTAGAGCTCATTGCCATCGGCATCGGCCACGACGTGACGCGCTACTATCGCCGGGCCGTCACCATCACCGATCCCTCCGAGCTCGCCGGCGCCATGACCGACAAGCTCGTCGAGCTGTTCGAGGAGGATGCGCCGACGCGGGCGCACGCCAGTCCCGCGCCGCGCCGCAAGCTGCAATAGACCACCCGCGCTACTCTGATCCGGGCCGGCAGGTCGAGGGGCAAGGCGCAGACGTGTCGAGCACAGAGAAGCCGCGGTTGATGCGCCTCGATCGCCGGACCATGCTGGGCGGTCTCCTGACGGGAGCGGCTGCCGCGCTGGCGCCGGCCGGCAGTCGGGCCGAGGACAACGATCCGCCGCCGGCCGCAAGTGTCGAGGCGATCGAGGTCGATGCGAAGCCGATCGCGCACTTCGAGCGCAGTCAGCCCGACACCACGCGTTTCGGCCCCCTCGAGTTTCGCGGCGGGCTGGTGCTCACCTCTTCATCCTCCGATTTCGGCGGCTGGTCCGGGCTCGTCATGGCACCGGACGGCAAGAGCCTGCTTACCGTATCCGACGCCGGCACCTGGATGACCGCCGAGTTCGCCTACGACGGCGGCCGTCCCCAAGGGCTCGGCAACGTGCGCCTCGGCCCGATCCCGGACAACGGGGGGCGTTCGCTCGAGAGCAAGAAGGACGCCGACGCGGAGGCCGTCGCCCTGCTCGAGGGCAACCTGCAGAACGGCACGCTGCTCATCGGCTTCGAGCGCAACCACCGCATCGTCCGCCATCCCGTGCGGGCGGGCATCATCCAACCACCGGCCGGGACATTTCCCATGCCGGCCGATGCCAGGCGCATGCCGGCCAATCAGGGCATCGAGGCGCTGACGGTTCTGCAGGGCGGACGCTACAAGGGCGCCATCGTCGCCTTCGCCGAACGCTTCACCCGCGGCAGCGGCTATCACACCGGCTGGCTCTGGGTCGATGGTGGAGAGGTGCAGCGCCTGCAGCTTCAGGATATCGACGGCTTCAACATCACCGACGCCGCCGCCATGCCGGACGGCAGCCTCATCGTGCTCGAGCGCTACTTCCGCTGGACCGAGGGCGTGAAGATGCGCTTGCGCCACATCTCGGCGGCGGAGTTCGGGCCGGGAAGACAAATGACCGGTCGGACTCTTTTCGAAGGCGCCGGGTCGAGCTTCGAGATCGACAATATGGAGGGCCTCGCGCTGCACCGCGGCGCCGGCGGCGAGACCATCCTGACCCTCGTCTCCGACGACAACTTCAATCATCTGCTGCAGAGAACGCTGCTTCTGCAATTCATGCTCCGCGACGAGCGCGCGGACGCGATGCCCACCGCGAAGGCCTGACATGGAGAAGCCGGATCGCGCCATCGAGATCCGCCATCGGCTGGAGCCCGGCGACCTCGGCATGGTCATCCATCTGCACGGCGTGCTCTACGCCCGCGAGTACGGCCTCGACACCACCTTCGAGCCCTACGTCGCCAAGCCGCTTGCCGAGTTCGCCATGAGCGGAGAAGGCAGGCTCTGGATCGCCGCGGAAGGCGGGCATGTGGTCGGCTCGGTCTCGGCCGGCGCCTGCTGGAAACGGCGCTCGACTATGCCCGCTCGCGGCACTTCGCGCGTGTCTTCCTCTGGACCTTCGCCGACCTCGGCGACGCCTTGCGCCTCTACGAGCGCGCGGGCTTCAAAGTGACCGAGTCGAAGACCGGCCCCGTCTGGGGCGCGGAGCGCACGGAAGTGCGCATGGAGATGAGCCTGGCTGGCGCCTGAGTTGCCGGCCCAGTGGTGAGCTTGTCGAACCACGGCGTTGCAGTCCGCACGCTTCGACAGGCTCAGCACGATGTCGCTGTTCGGGGTTCGGCGGAGGTCGCGTCGGCGACGGGCCTAGGCGGCGGTCGCCTGCTCGGCGCGCGCCTTCTTGATATCGCGCTTGAGCTTCAGGCAGCGCTCGGACAATTCCTCGTCGCCGGCCTTCAGCAGGAAGGCATCGAGCCCGCCGCGGCGCTCCACCGTCTTCAAAGCGTGCGCACTGATGCGCAGACGCACTTTGCGCTGCAACGCATCAGAAATGAGCGTGACATCGCACAGATTGGGGCGGAAGGTACGCTTGGTCTTGTTCTCGGCATGGCTGCGCAGCTGACCCGCCATGGGCAGCTTGCCGGTCAACTCACATCGCCGGGTCATGGAAAAAACTCCTCTTCGCCGGCCAGATCAGATCGCGGATTCGCAAAGGCCTTCGGCGCTCCGCGGCCGTTCTATACCACAGTGACGGCGCGTCAAGCCTTCCGGCTGCCCCATTGGCCCAATCAGCGCGGTGAGGGCCCGATTGCTCACTCTTGCGGCGCCGGAGCCGTGGGACACACATTTGACGCAAAACAGGGTAGCCTTCGGGGTCGTGCGGGTTGCGTTGGTTGTTTTGGTCGAGGCGGCGTCATGACATCGAGGAACGCGCAACACGCCAGGGGCGTCCTGTCCATCCTTGCCGGACTGTCACTGTGGTCCTTGGGCGTCGCGATTCCCGCCGGCGCTGCCGCGGCCGATCCCTGGCCTGCCAGCGTACGTGCCGCCTATGAGATCAGCTTCAACGGCTTCAGCGTCGGCGCCTTCGAGTTCCAGTCGCAGGCGGAAAGCGAGAGCTACAAGCTGGTCGCCAACGCGCGCCTGTCCGTCCTGCTCGGCGCGTTCACCTGGGACGGCCAGACGCGAAGCTTCGGCCAACTCGACAGCCAGGCGACCAAGCCCGCCTCTTTCGCCTTCGATTTCAAGAGCAATCTGCGCGCCGGCTCCACCAGGCTCGGCTTCTCCGACGGCACCGTCACCAACATCGCACACGTGCCGCCGACGCCGCCGAAGCCCGACGCCGTTCCGGTGCGCGAGCAGCATCTCAAGGGCGTGGTCGATCCCTTGAGCGCTATCCTGGTGCTCTCGCGCGGGCCGTCCGCAAACCCGTGCGATCGCCGCATCCCCATCTTCGACGGCAAGGAGCGGTTCGACCTGGTGCTCAGCTACAAGGGCGACATGCGCATCGCCGAGCAGGCGCCGAGCGGGCAGCCCAACATCGCCCACGTCTGCCGCATCCGCTATGTGCCGATTGCCGGCCACAAGCTCGATAACGAGACCCGCTTCATGGCCGCCAACAACGACATCGAGGTGGCCCTGCGGCCGATCCCCAGCGCCAATGTGCTGGTTCCCTACGAGATCAACATTCCGACGATGGGCGGGGCGGCCACCATCACCTCCAAGCGGGTCGAGATCGTATCGCCCGGCAAACCGCAGATCGCCCTCCTCTACTGAGCCGCCGGCACGCGGCTGTCTCCCGGCCGCGCCTGGCCGAAAACCACGCTTGCCCAAGTCCATTGGCACCCCGAAGGTGTCCGGCGCGCATCTTGTCGACGCCCGCGCGGCAAGCCTTATAGTTCGTGGCTTTCTTGACCTCGGCTCTTGATCTTGTCACATCACTCTGCAATGCCTCGCACAACTTCCGTCCCTCAGGACACCTGCGAATGAGCCTAGATCTCGCTGCCCGCATCCGAAACGTCATCGCCGTGCTCGGGCCGACCAACACCGGCAAGACGCATCTGGCAATCGAGCGCATGCTGGGGCATGAGACCGGGCTGATCGGCCTGCCCCTGCGACTCCTGGCGCGCGAGGTCTACGACAAGATCGCCGCGCGCGTCGGCGTCGACCGCGTCGCGCTCATCACCGGCGAGGAGAAGATCAAGCCCGACCATCCCCGCTATTGGGTGTGCACGGTCGAGGCCATGCCGCGGCATCCCGACGTCGACTTCCTGGCCATCGACGAGGTGCAGCTGGCGGCCGATCCCGAGCGCGGCCATGTCTTCACCGACCGGCTTCTGCATGTGCGCGGCCGGCAGGAGACGCTCCTGCTCGGCGCACAGACCATGCGCGAGGCGATCAGCGACCTGGTCCCCGGTGCCAATTTCATCTCGCGGCCGCGCCTGTCGAAGCTCTCCTATGCCGGCGAGAAGAAGATCACGCGCCTGCCCTCGCGCACGGCCGTGGTGGCGTTCTCGGCCTCCGAGGTCTACGCCATCGCCGAGCTGATCCGGCGCCAGCGCGGCGGCGCCGCCGTGGTGCTCGGCGCCCTGAGCCCGCGCACCCGCAACGCCCAGGTCGCCCTCTACCAGTCGGGCGACGTCGACTTCCTCGTTGCCACCGACGCCATCGGCATGGGGCTCAATCTCGACGTCGACCATGTGGCCTTTGCGGGCGTGCGCAAGTTCGACGGCCACGCGCATCGCGACCTGACGCCGGGCGAGCTGGCGCAGATCGCGGGGCGGGCCGGGCGGCACATGAACGACGGCACGTTCGGCGTGACGGCGGCCGTCGAGCCGCTGTCGGCCGACCTGATCGACCGTCTGGAGACCCACACCTTCGAGTCTGTGAAATCGCTGCAGTGGCGCAACCGCGACCTCGATTTCACGTCGCTCGACCGCCTGCGCGACAGCCTGCGCGAGGCGCCGCGCGAGGCCCGCCTTTCCCGGGCGCGCACGGCCGACGACGTCGCCGCGCTGGAATCCCTCAGCCACGACCGGGACGTCACCGGCTTTGCCGTCTCCCGGCAGGCCGTCAGCAAGCTCTGGGACGTTTGCCAGATCCCCGACTATCGCAAGATCTCCGCGCAGAACCACGCCGAGCTGATCAGCACGGTGTATGGGTTCCTCATGGCGCCGGCCGAACGCATTCCCGAGGATTGGTTCGCCCAGCAGGTGGCGCTTGCCGACCGCACCGACGGCGACATCGACACCCTTGCCAACCGCATCGCCCACATCCGCACGTGGACGTTCGTCTCCAACCGCATCGACTGGCTCGCCGACCCCGAGCACTGGCAGGGCCGCACCCGCGCCATCGAGGACAGCCTGTCGGATGCCCTGCATCAGCAGCTGACACAGCGCTTCGTCGATCGCCGCACAAGCGCCCTCATGCGCGGCCTCAAGGAGAAGGACGAGCTCAACGCCGAGATCGGCGAGGATGGCGCAGTGCGCGTGGAGAAGCACTACGTCGGGCGGTTGCAGGGTTTCCGCTTCTTCCCCGACGCGCAGGCCGAGGGCATCCACGGCAAGGCCACCCGCAGTGCCGCGGCCCACGTTCTCTCGCGCGAGCTGGCAATGCGCGTGCGCCGCGTGGTCGCGGCCAAGAGCGATGCCTTCAAGCTCAGCCGCAGCGGCCATATCGTGTGGCGCGAGGCGGAGATCGCGCGCCTCGAGGCCGGAAGCGATCCGCTGAAGCCCTCCGTCGTCCTGCTCGTGGACGAGCATTTGAGCACGGCCGACAAGGAGCGGCTGCAGGAGCGACTCGACACCTGGATCGCCGAGCAGGTCGGCGAGCGGCTGAAGCCCCTCGTCGAGATCGCCGCCGCGCAGGACATCGCCGGGCTCGCCCGCGGCATTGCCTTCCGCCTCACCGAGAACTTCGGCGTGCTGCGCCGCGAGAGCGTCGCCGAGGAGATTCGCTCGCTCGATCAGACCGCCCGGTCGCAGCTGCGCAAGTACGGAGTGCGGTTCGGCGCCTTCAATATCTACTTTCCCGCCATGCTGAAGCCGGCCTGTGCCGAGCTTGCGGGCATCCTCTGGGTGCTCAAGCATGGCACGCAGCACGGCCTCGACATCGCCGCGATGCCGGAGCTGCCGCGAGCGGGACTGACCTCGGTGGTCGCCAACCCGGCCCTGCCGGGGCCGCTGTACGGGGTGCTGGGCTTCCACGTCTGCGGTCCCCGGGCCGTCCGCGTCGACATGCTCGAGCGGCTGGCGGACCTGATCCGCGTGCTGCTGGCCTGGCGGCCCGATCCGGCCAATCCCGCCATGCCGCCGCGCGGCGCGACCGGCGACGGCGGCTTCAAGGCCACGCCGGACATGATGTCGATCCTCGGCTGCTCGGCTGCCGAGCTCGGCAACGTGCTCAAGGCGCTCGACTTCTGGGTCGAGCGGCGGAGAGTGGTGGCCGCCCCCGCGGTCGATGCCCCGCCGGCCAAGCCGCAGGGGGAGACGTCCGAGAGTCCCGGCGAAGCCGCAGCGGCGCCGGCCGCCGACGGCCCTGCGAGCGAGCCGGCAGCGCCCGCAGAGGCAGCTCCGCCCTCGTCGGACCCCGAGCCGGCGGCGGTGGACGCGGTCGAGCAGACCCCGGGCGCGGAGCCCGGCACCGAGAGCGCAGTCGAGGTTGCTGCTGCTCCCGCCGAACCGCCCGAGGAGAAGTGGGAGGAGATCTGGCGGCCGCGGCGCAAGGGGCGCAGCTTCGAAGCAGGCGCGGATCGCCAGAAGCGGGCGCGGCAGCCCACCCACAAGGACCGCCCCCATCGTCCGCACGCTGCCGGCGAGGCCCCGGCGCATCAGGCGAAACCGGCCCAGCCCGCCGACAAGGGGCAGCACGGCCGGCGCCACCAGCGCCGCAATGGGCCGGGCAAGCGGGAGGAGCGCGTCAGGATGCCGCTGCAGGCATCGCCGCCTTCCTCCAAGGCCGCGTTCGACCCGGATTCCCCGTTCGCGGCGCTGAGCTCGCTCAAAGCAGCCATGGAAAAGCGCAGCCAGGAATGAGCAGCGCCGATGCGCGGCGACAGCAACCGGGACGATGACGCGGCCGCGCCCGCGGGCACTCAGCGGCTCGACAAATGGCTCTGGTTCGCGCGGATCGTGAAATCGCGGACCCTTGCCGCCCAGTTGGTCGCGGAGGGCAAGGTGCGTGTCAATCGCACCAGGGTGAGCAAACCGGCCCAGGCCGTGCGCTCCGCCGACGTCCTGACGATTGCCCTGCGCGGCCAGGTCCGGGTCCTCAGGATCCTGGCACCCGGCGTCCGCCGTGGACCGCCGAGCGAGGCGCAACGGCTCTACGAGGTGCTCGAGACTGGCGCCCCCTCGCCAACGGGGGATGCGTCGGTGCAACACACCCAGGCCGCGAGGACGGCAAAACGATCAGGCCGGCCACCACGGCGTCTGCCGGAGAAGGGCTGACCAAGAGGTCGCAGCCTCATCACAAAAAGAGGATTGACGCTTGCGCCCCATTGCCCACCTGTGGCACCTCATCGTCACAAACCGATCGATGCGTTTGGCGCTGTGGCGCCCTCGAGTGCAAGCGACAGACCTGCCGACCGCATGACCTACATCGTCAACGAAAACTGCATCAAGTGCAAGTTCACGGACTGCGTGGAGGTTTGCCCCGTCGATTGTTTCTATGAAGGCGCCAATATGCTCGTCATCCATCCCGACGAGTGCATCGACTGCGGCGTCTGCGAGCCCGAATGCCCGGTCGAGGCGATCAAGCCGGACACGGAAGCGGGCCTCGAGAAGTGGCTGGAGATCAACCGCCAATACTCCGAAACGTGGCCGAACATCACCGCCAAGAAGGACGCCCCGTCCGATGCGGACAACTTCCGCGACGAGAAGGGCAAATTCGACAAGTATTTCTCACCCGAGCCGGGCGAAGGCGACTGAGCCGGCCTTGCGCCCCTTGGGCGCAACCTTCCATCGCTCACTCGCGATGGTTGCATAAAGAATCTTCGTCGATCGTTACGCGCACTTAAACATGCGACACGGCGTTCCTGAATGGGGAAAGACCGTGGCGCTTCAAACGGCGTGAAGTTTGTGTTATTATGCGCTTGGTTGGTGTCGGCGTGAACAAAGTCGGAACTCAGATCCCCATGTGAATGTGGGCAATCCCTGCGCACGGCGCTTTACGGCGTCGAAGATGGCAGATGTGTGCGCAGTTTGGGCAGCCAAGCCATTAAACGAGAGGCGTGAGGGCCAGGGCGGCGCGGTGGGCCGTCCCGGGCGCAGCCAAGGAGGAGGAGGGACGACCGGCGCGTCGGCAGTCCGCGCTTATATGCGCCCTATCGGTAGGGGGCGTGTACAGATGCTGAGGCACAACCTTTGGTGAGAGTGAGACGATCGACATGGCACGGAAAACGACCTTGAGCAAGAGCGCGGCAAAGAAGGCAGACGCGCGCAAGCCGTCGTCCAAAGCAAGCATACGCTCGGCAACGTCTCAGACCAAGACCGTGCCCCGAAAGGGACAGCATCTGTCCAAGACAGTTGCCAAAACGCAACATTCGCCCAAGGCGGCCGATCATGGAGTTGCGGCGGCTCTCAAGAAGCCCGCGGCGCCGGCGAAGCACGCCGTGGCGAAGGCTCCGCCCAAGCCGGCCGTGGCTGCGGTCAAGCCGGCACCGGCCGTCAAACCGGCGCTGCCCAAGGCCGTGATTGCCAGACCCGGCGGCGTCGCTCCGGCGGCAGCATCGGGCGTGCCCAGGCAGCCCATGGTCCTGCCCAAGCATGCCATCCCGCCGCGCGCCTTCGGCGTGGCCCCGCCCAAGGCGCCCGTGCAGAAGACGATGCCGGCGCGGCAGCAGGCGGCGGTGAGCAAGCAGGCGGCGACGGCAGCCGTTGCTGCGGCGGCAGCGGCGAGCAAGAAGCCGGTGAGCCAACGGCACGGGTTCAAGACCAACGAGTGGATCGTCTACCCGGCGCACGGCGTCGGGCGCATCGTCGGCATCGAGGAGCAGGAGATTGCCGGCATGTCGCTCGAGCTGTTCGTCATCACGTTCGAGAAGGACAAGATGACGCTCAGGGTGCCGACGGGCAAGTCGCAGAGCGTAGGCATGCGCAAGCTCGCCGAGGAAGGCGTGGTGAAGCGCGCGATGGAAACGCTCAAGGGACGCGCCCGGGTCAAGCGCACGATGTGGAGCCGGCGAGCCCAGGAGTACGAGGCCAAGATCAACTCGGGCGATCTGGTCGCCATCGCCGAGGTCGTGCGCGACCTGTACCGGTCCGAGAGCCAGCCGGAGCAGTCCTACTCCGAGCGCCAGCTCTACGAGGCGGCGCTGGATCGCATGGCCCGGGAGATCGCCGCCGTCGAGAGACTCGACGAGCGCGGCGCGGTGCAGCGCATCACCGAGGTGCTCTCCAAGAGCGCCAAGGGACGCCGCATCGCCGCCGAGGAGGCCGAGGTCAAGGCCGCCTGAGGAAGGCCGCGTGTTCTGCCGCGCCGAGCATCAATGCAGGAATCACCGCCCGGCCTCGATGAGGCCGGGCGGTTTTGTTTCCGGGCCGGGCGAACCAGGCGGGCTCTCCCGCGCGGAGGATCGCCGCCGCTCGGGCGGCGCACGCATCTCCGGCTTGTCCCGATCGTCCGGGGCGGCGCGCGGACCGGCATCGTCGAGCACTTCCAGCACGCCGCCCGCGCCGAGGTCGATTGCCGGCGCGCGGCGCCGCTCGACCCACCCCCTGATCCGGACGCGCCGCCACGCCAGATCCGACGGGTTCTCTGCGAACGGCCCAAGCAGATGCCGGTCGCTCCGGCGGAGCGAGACGGAAAAGCCGTGGCGCCAGTCCCGGCTGAAATTCAGGTAGATCCTACCCCGCACCTGCGCGACCCTGGTCACGCGGCCCTCCACGACCTGGAACGTGCTGCGGTCGCGGGAGAGCTCCTCCGGCCTCGATGCCTGCCTGATGCGGTAGGCGGCCGCGGCCCAAAGCCCTCGCCCGGCTTCCCGCGCCGCCCTCTCGGCGGCAAGCAGGGCCTCCGCGCAGGCGCGATCGCCGGAATTGCCGTAGGCGCGCGCCAGCCCCTGGCGCAGCAGGTGCCCCTGGACCCACCCGCCCGCGCCGCTCTCGCGGACGAAAGCGTGCGCCTGCAGGCGGCCGTAGCGATCGACGCGCTCACCGGCGAAAGCAAGCTCCACCGTCTTGCCGAGAACGAAAGCCTCGAGCTCGGCGGCGGCCGCGATCTCCAGCGGCCATCGGCCGGCCTCCGCGCCGACGTCGATCGCGCGCGGTGCCAGAGCCCCGGTGAGGCGGAGCTCGCGGCCGTCATCCAGGGCCACGGTCTCGCCGTCGATGATGCGCGTGACCGTGTGACTCGGGCCTGCCCCGAGGCTCAGGCAGAGATGCGTCGGCTCCTCGGCCGCCGCCGAGGGCAGGCCGCCCGCCAGCGCCACGAAGAGGACCGCAACAATCAGCGCGCGCGCAGGATCAATGGACATGGACGCAAAATGGCATGCCCTCGCCGCTATCGGCGCGGGAGCCGTATCCTAAAGCAACTTCCGGCTTGCCGGAATCGTCAGGCAACATGAGCCTGTCATAACCGGCCGAGGGCGGCATCCCGAGCCCCTGGCCTTGCGACCCCGGCCAACGGGCCCCCGGAAATCTGGCCGGCGCGAATTCCCGCATGGCAGCAGCCGCACCGATCGGAAGTTGCGTCGGTCCGGTGGGTGCGAAGTCCGCCCAGTCTCCCTCGCGACAGCTCCCGTGCCGCAAACAAAAACACCGCCTGGCGCGAGGCCGGGCGGTGCTTGTGTGACATTGGAAGAAGGGATCTCGATGCGCTTTGCTTCTCACCCCTTGGCAGACCTGGCAACGACCTACTCTCCCGCGTCTTAAGACGAAGTACCATCGGCGCAGGGGCGTTTCACGGCCGAGTTCGGAATGGGATCGGGTGCAGCCACCCCGCTATAATCACCAGGTCGGCAAAGGGGTGAGGCAAACTGGTCTTCACAGGCGATTCTCACGCCCACCTGAGCGCGCTCCGACCTAGGTCGGGAAGGCACGCCGGCCGCTTCGTCGCGAGGAGCTCCTCGCGCCAGAGGGCCAACCCTTCGGCGGCCCGCGCAGTGACGCGCGGGCTCACACCGGAAAGGCCAAGATGAGCATTGCATAATGAGAGCGATCAAGCCGATCGAGCTATTAGTACCGGTAAGCTTCACACCTTACGGTGCTTCCACACCCGGCCTATCAACGTGGTCGTCTTCCACGGCTCTCAAGGGAGCACTGGTTTCGAGGTGGGTTTCCCGCTTAGATGCTTTCAGCGGTTATCCCTTCCGTACATAGCTACCCTGCTGTGCCGCTGGCGCGACAACAGGTCCACCAGAGGTACGTCCATCCCGGTCCTCTCGTACTAGGGACAGCTCCTCTCAATACTCCTACACCCACGGCAGATAGGGACCGAACTGTCTCACGACGTTCTGAACCCAGCTCACGTACCACTTTAAATGGCGAACAGCCATACCCTTGGGACCTGCTACAGCCCCAGGATGTGATGAGCCGACATCGAGGTGCCAAACGATGCCGTCGATATGGACTCTTGGGCATCATCAGCCTGTTATCCCCGGCGTACCTTTTATCCGTTGAGCGATGGCCCTTCCACGCGGGACCACCGGATCACTATGACCGTCTTTCGACTCTGCTCGACTCGTCAGTCTCGCAGTCAGGCGGGCTTATGCCATTGCACTCGACAGCTGATTTCCGACCAGCTTGAGCCCACCATCGCGCGCCTCCGTTACCATTTGGGAGGCGACCGCCCCAGTCAAACTGCCCACCATGCAATGTCCCGGATCCGGATGACGGACCGCGGTTAGACAACCATATCCACAAGGGTGGTATTTCACATTTCGGCTCCACCTGAGCTAGCGCCCTGGCTTCAAAGCCTACCACCTATTCTACACATGCAAACACGATTGCCAGTGCAAAGTTGCAGTAAAGGTGCACGGGGTCTTTCCGTCTAACCGCAGGAACCCCGCATCTTCACGGGGAATTCAATTTCACTGAGGATGTGCTGGAGACAGTGGGGAAGTCGTTACGCCATTCGTGCAGG
>JBFWRV010000041.1:0-57556 GCA_050248715.1 Hyphomicrobiaceae bacterium
ATTGTGGGCTCTCGATTCTTGCGCCGCCAGTTGTAAGGTCCACTCGCCTTCGGCTCGCTCCCCTCACAACCGGCAATGATGCCCACCACTTCCTTAATAACGTCCGATCAAATCCAAACTTTTACACCTGAAGCCGCATGCGCGTCTTCAAGAACCCGGCGATCGAGACCATGACCCGCTTGCCGGCGCGCGCGCTTCCCACGAACACGTTACAGTCGTCGGCATAGCGCACGAACCGGTAACCCCGCCGTGCCAACTCCTGGTCCAGTTCGTCAAGGACGATATTGGATAAGAGCGGCGACAGCGGACCGCCTTGCGGTGTTCCTTCCCGGACGACGATCCGCGTGCCGTCCGGCATCACGGCCGCCGCCCTCAGCATCAAGCGCACCAACTCGACCACCCGACGATCCTTGTTACGCGCCACGTTGAGCACGCCAGGGCCAGGTTCGCCTCTGACGCCACGTCTTCCAGCAGCCGACCTGTGTCGGCCGCCCAGGCGACGGTTCGTGCCGATCGCTTGCGCTTCGCTTTTTGCAGCAGGAACGAGCGCTGCTCGGATGCGTCCGGCAGCCCATCGCTCCCGCCCCCATCAAGGCTGTCGGCGAACACGAAGCTCAATTGACGGTGACCCGTCCTTCTCAACCCATCTCTCCCTTTGCTCTGCCAGCTTTCACCGGCTTCGTCGCTCCTATGAAGAGATCCGACTTCTGGATGGGCCTCGGCTGGTCGTCGTTGCCTCCTTCCGGCCTACCGTCATGCTGAAAGCGTGCTTCCAGCACGACACGGACCCGTCCAGACCTCCCCGGGTAATGACACTGGATGTCCGGCCGCCGCCGCTCCCATTACCGCCTCAGCCTCGGTTGGACTTCGGGCGTCGCGTACGGAGGCACGCTCACCCGGCTGAACCGGCCTGCTCAGGAGTTCACTTGCGTTCGGTGCTGCGGTTCGCCTCGGGCTTCTTCCCCACACGCCCTCGCGGCGCCAGCATCGCGCGTCTCACGACGGACCATGCTGCATGCAGTTGCCTTCAGCTCACGGTTGCTACCACTCGCCCCGTGAAGGACTTACACCTCCAATCCAGTGCCCATGCCGGGCATACCTCGCCTTCGGCTCGCTCCCCTCACAACCGGCAATGATGCCCACCACTCGTTAATAACGTCCGATCAAATCCAAACTTTTACACTTCTTAAATGCCAGTTCGGCTATCGCAAGGTGCGCTATCGCGGCATTGCCAAGAACGGCGCGCAGGTGTTCGCGCTCTTCGCACTCCCCAACCTCTATCTCGCCCGCGGTCGACTTGCGTCCGCTTGAGGGTGATTGCGCGCCCAAAAGCGCCATTGCGGCTCCAAACGCAATCCAAACTGCCGAAGATCGCCACGGCCGTCCCTCGTCACGCCCGCCAAGCGTGCCATTCAGAGGTTCCCTGATTCTCCTGCCCTTCGTGTGGATATTGATTGGGGCAGCCAACACCGCCCACAGGGACGGACGCGCAACGCGCTGCGCAATATGCGCCGCCGCGCACGGAAGAAAGGCATCACCGAGGAGCAGGCCTACTTGGAATGGCTGGCGCGAAAGCAGCGCCGCAAGTCCGCCTAGTTCAGTTCGCTACTCGGTGCAAAGAGCGCAGGTGGAGGCTCACGCCACCGGCCGGCTATCGAAAAGGTAGGGTCCAGCCTTCGATTGGGCGTAGGCAATGATCCCCATGCACTTCGGATGGATGGGAATCTCCCGCCGGCTCTGTTTCGTCTTCATGCTGCCCGTCTCGACCTGACGGATCTTCAGCACGGGGATGCCCATCGAGACCGTCACGTCATCGGTCCGCAGCGCAACGGCCTCACCACTGCGCATGCCATGATAGGCAAGAAGTTTGACCAGCCACTGGTAATCCATGGGCTGAGACTTCGTGGCCTTGAAGATCGCACGCACCTGCTTGGCCTCGAATATCAGCTCTTCCCCGTCGTCCTCAGCCTTGCCCAACACCTTCACGTCATGCGCGGGGTTGATGTCGAGCTTGCCGGCCTTCACGGCCGCGCGGAACAGCGCGTGGATGTTCTCAAGGTGCTTGACGGCGTTGCTGCGCGTGTAGCGCTCCTGGACGGCATCGCGGAACGCAAGCACGTCCTTGCGCTCGATCTCGCCCGGCGCCTTGTCCCCGACGACCTCGATGAACCGGGCAACGAAGGTGCCCATCTTCTTGACCACCTTCTGGGAACGCGGCTTGTTGGTCGCCTGCCAAATCGGGATTAGCGCCTCAAGCGAGCCTCCGCCACTGCCTGAGGCCTTCCGGATCACGCGCCGGACTGTCGCGAACTGCAGCTGGCGCTGGACGTGCTCGGCCTCCATCTTGCGGAGCGCCAGCGCCACGTCTCCCGGTGAGGCATTGGGCACCACGCGCCGCAACCGAGCCACCCAATCGTCGAAACCGGCGGCGTCGCGCGTGGCCTGAAAGAAGGCCTGTAGCTGCCCCAGGTCGCGCTCCGTGCCCTGGGCGAAGTCCTTGGCGTCCAGGTAGCCGCCGTGGGCGAGCACGGCCGCCCGCTCGGCGCCGTTGGCCTTGGACAGGGTGTCAAAGACGCGCTGATCCTCCGCCGCGTGTTCGATGGCCTTGTTCTTGGCGTCCTCTTTGGGGCCGGTCAGGTAGCGGACGATATGCGTCTTGCCGATCAGCGCCTGTAGGTGTTTCGGCACCTTGCGCTGGTAGCGGAATCCGTGCCGGCCGTGGGGGCAAATGTAATCAGGCATTCATGCCTCGGGTAACACCCGCGGCAACACACACAGGGCTCCGAGAGCTCAGAAAAATCAAGCATTGCTGGGCTTAGCGGTTAAAAGTTAAGTCGAATCCCATCTTCTTCTCCACAATTATCTTATATTTCATGATTTTCAACCTCCAAGCTCTGTCATTGCGGCGGTCGCAAGGCGGTCGTGAGCATCTTGCACGGCCGCGACGGGGCGATGTTGCCATCCCGACCGGTGAGGATGCCGGACTTCGCGAAGATGAAACGCACCAAGCCCGATGCCGGACGGGCAGCCCTTCGGCATGCCTGCGATTGCCCTGGAGCAGGCCCGCGCTTTCCGTTTCCGAGGCGCGGCCGTAGTCCTTTTCGATCGGGGTTGCTACGCCATCTGGCCGATCGTTTTGCGGAAGCGCGCGAGCGAGAAGGCGAACAGCACTGATCCCAAGACTGCAAGCGCGACGAACTGCGGCCACACCACGTCGAGCCCCGCACCACGATACAGGATCGCCTGCGCGAACATGACGAAATGCGTCGTCGGCGCACCCAGCATTATGGCTTGCACGAACTCCGGCATGCTTTCGCGCGGCGTCGACCCTCCGGAAAGCATCTGCATCGGAACCAGCACCAGCAGGAGCAGCAATCCGAACTGCGGCATGGAGCGGGCAATCGTGCCGAGGAATATCCCCATAGACGTGGTCGCGAACAAATGCAGCGTGGTTCCGGCGAGAAACAGAACAATGGAGCCTTCAACAGGCACCCCCAGCAGCCCCTGAACCACGAAGATCAGGGCGAAGGCGCTGGCCGCGAGCACCACCAGTGCCATGGACCAGATCTTGCTCGTCATGATCTCGAACGGAGTAACAGGCATCACCAGCAGGTGCTCGATGGTGCCGTGCTCGCGTTCGCGAATCAGGGCGGCTCCGGTCAGGATGATCGACAGCATGGTGACCTGGTTGATGACCTGGATGACCGCCCCGAACCAGGATTTGTCCAGCGTCGGATTGAAGCGGACACGCAGCGCCAGGTCGACCGGCAATTCAGACTTCGCCCGATGGCCCTGCAGAAATGCGTTCACCTCGCCGGCCACGATGTTCTGGACATATCCGCTGCCCGTGAACGCCTGACTCATGCGCGTCGCATCGATATTGAGCTGGATGGTCGCGCGGCGGCCGGCCAGCACGTCGCTTTGGAATTCAGGCGGGATGTTCAGCGCAAACGTGTCCAGCCCGGCATCCATCCGGCTATCCATGTCCGCCGTCGTGATCAACTGCGGACGCAGGAAGAATGGGGGATAGAAGGCGCTCGAGATGCGCGCGGAGAGAGATGACTGATCCTCGTCGACGATGCTGATCGTGGCCCTGTTCAGGGTCTCCGGCAGAGCTGTCGAAGCCACATAGATCGCGACCGTGAACGAGTAGCCGATCAGCACCAGCATCATGGGATCGCGCAGCAGGGCGCGCAGCTCTTTCACACCCAGGCTGAAGATGTTGTCGAGGCGCATGGCTCAGGTATCCTGCTTCTTCAGGAATGCGACGCTCAGCGCGATGAGTATGGGGCCGGTGACCAGCAGGGCGAGGAAGGGCAGATAGAGATCGGCGAAGTGAAGGGCCTTGGAGAATGTGCCGCGCGAGATCGTCAAGAAGTGCGTCATCGGATAGATCCGCCCGATCACGGCACCAGCACCTTCCAGTGACGACACGGGATCGATCATGCCGGAGTATTGCGTTGCCGGCAGCAGGGTGATGACCGCCGTCCCGAAGATGGCGGCAATCTGGCTGCGCATGAAGCACGAGGACAGCAGCCCCATAGCGGTCGCCGCGATGACGAACAGGAGGGCGCCGCCGGCCAAGGCCAGAAAGCTGCCTGTCAGCGGCACATTGAAGAGGGTCACGGCAAGCAGCGTCAGCAGCAGGAAGTTGAGCATGCCGAGCGCGACATAGGGCAGTTGCTTGCCCAGCAGGAATTCCAGCTTGGTCACCGGGGTGACGTAGAGATTGACGATCGAACCAAGCTCCTTTTCCCGCACGACGCTGAGCGAGGCGAGCATGGCCGGGATGAGCAGTAGGAGCAGCGGGATGACGGCCGGCACCATGGCCGGGAGGCTCCTGACGTCGGGATTGTAGCGGAACCGGGTCTCGATAGTGACAGGGCTCGGAACGCCCGCCTGCGCCATGAGCCATTGCGTGTGCATGCCTTGCACGTAGCCGCGCACCGTCTCGGCCCTCATGGGCATGGCGCCGTCGATCCAGGCCCCGATCTGCACCGGCCGGCCGCGCCGGATGTCGCGGGCGAATCCGGGTGGAATCTCGATGGCGAGGCTGAGGTCGCCCGCGCGCATGCGCCGGTCCAGGTCGGCATAGTCGGCGATCGGATCGCGTTGCACGAAATAGCGTGAGCCGGCTAGGTTCAGCGTGTAGTCGCGGCTGGTGGTGGTATCGTCGCGGTCGAGGACGGCGAAGGAGAGATCCTCCACGTCCATGCTGATGCCGTAACCCATGACGAACATCAAAATGACGCTGCCGATCAATGCGAGCGTCAGTCGGATGGGATCGCGCCGGAGCTCCAGAGCCTCGCGTATCGAATAGCTGAACATGCGCCGCGGATCGAGGAAGCGCGCGTCCGCGATCTTGGCGGAGGGCGCCTCTATTTCCGGTGCCGCCTCCGGCGAAGGCATTTCGCCTCGACCCGCGGCATCCTCCAGATAGCCGATGAACGCCTCGTCCAGAGTCTTGGCGCCACGCTTTTCGACGAGGGCGGCAGGCGTGTCGCTGACCAGGACCTTGCCGGCATGCATCAGCGAAATGCGATCGCACCGCTCGGCCTCGTTCATGAAGTGGGTCGAGATGAAGATCGTCACTCCGTCGCGGCGGGAGAGATCAATAAGGGTTTGCCAGAAGGCATCGCGCGCGATCGGATCGACACCCGAGGTCGGCTCGTCGAGGATGAGCATGGCGGGCCTGTGGATCATCGCGACGGCAAGGGACAGGCGCTGGCGCTGACCGAGCGGCAGGCTGTCGGGCAGCACGTCCATGACATCGCGGAGACCAAATCGTTCCGCGCTCTGGCCGATGCGGCCCGGTGCCTCCTCAGGAGGTATCTGGAACAGGCGTGCATGCAGCTCGAGGTTCTGCCGCACGGTCAGCTCCGAGTAGAGCGAGAAGGCCTGCGACATGTAGCCGACGCGGCGACGGGTTTCGATATCGTCGGCGTCCACCGGCTGGCCGAACAGCCAGGCCTTCCCCTCGCTCGCGGGCAGCAAGCCAGTTAGCATCTTCATGGTCGTCGTCTTGCCGCAGCCGTTGGAGCCGAGGAAGCCGAAGATCTCGCCTCGCTCGATGCGGAAGCTGACGTGGTCGACCGCCACGAAGTCGCCGAAGCGCATCGTCAGGTCGCGGGCTTCGATGGCAACACCGGCACCGCGGCCGGTCTCTCGAGGCGTAATGCGGACGGCCCGATGGCCCTGCCGCTTCGCTTCCGGCAGCAGCGTGATGAACGCAGCCTCGAGGCTCGTGGTCCCTGTGCGCGCCAGAAGCTCCGCAGTCGTACCCGTGGCGAGCAATCGCCCTTCGTCCATCGCCATCAGCCAGTCGAAGCGTGCCGCCTCGTCCATGTAGGCCGTTGCGACGATAACGCTCATGCGGGAGCGGTCGAGGCGGATGCGGTCGATCAGCTCCCAGAACTGGCGGCGCGAGAGCGGATCGACGCCGGTGGTCGGCTCGTCGAGGATCAACAGGTCAGGATCGTGAATGAGGGAGCAACACAGGCCGAGCTTCTGCTTCATCCCGCCCGAGAGCTTGCCCGCGGGCCGATCGAGAAAGGAAGCAAGGCCGGTGCTTTGCGTGAGATTGGCTATCCGGCGCCTGCGCTCGGCACTGTCCTGTCCGAAGAGCCGGCCGAAGAATTCGAGGTTCTCGGCCACCGACAGCGTGGGGTACAGATTCTTGCCGAGGCCCTGCGGCATATAGGCGATGCGCGGGCAGACGGCATCGCGATGGCTGGCATCCGCCATGTCTCCACCGATCACCTCGACCCCGCCTTCCTCGATCCTGCGAGCGCCCGCGATCAGCGAGAGCAGGCTGGACTTGCCGACACCGTCCGGACCAATCAGCCCCACCATCCGTCCCGCTGGGATGTCGACGGTGATGCCGTCAAGGGCACGCGTGGCACCGAAGGTCAGGACGACACCGCGCAGACGCGCTACAGGTGCTGCCTGCGCCAAAGCCGGCATCGTTGCGCTGTCATCGCTCGTCATTTGAGCAGCGTGGCATTCAGATTGGCCGGCCATTCCGCTTTTGGATCGAGGCGCACATAAGCCATCCCCGGCAATCCCGTTTTCACGTAGCGGATATGCTTGCGCAGCAGCTCCGGCGCAACGTGCGCCTTGACGCGAAACATCAGCTTTTGGCGCTCCTCGGCCGTTTCTACGGTCTTGGGAGTGAACTGCGCGACATCAGCTACATAGCTAACCGTCGCCGGAATGGTGATATGGGGTGCGGCATCGAGAACCAGGCGCGCCTCGGCGCCAATAGCCAAGCGACCCGCCTGTGCGGTCGGCAGGAAGAACGTCATGTAGACGTCGCCCAAGTCGACCATATTGAGCACCGTACCTCCGGCCGAAAGCACCTCGCCCGGCTGCGCGACCCGGTACTGTACGCGTCCGTCCCGCGGCGACTTCAGAGAGCTGTCGTCGATGTCAGCCTGAATGCGGGCGACGGTCGCGCGGGCGGCAACAACCCTGGCCTGCGCATCGATAACCTGGGCCTCAGCGGCACCGATGGCGGCGTCAGCTGCCGCGACCTGCGCTTTTGCCGCGCTGACGGCAGCGCGAGCGCTTTCGAATTTTGCACGATCATCGTCGAGAACCGCCTCCGGCGTCGTGCCGCGCCCGGCCAGATGCTCGGAGCGCTCGAAGCGTTTGCGGGCGGCTTCAAGCTCGGCCTCGCGCTGCGCCACTGCAGCGAGGGCGGCTTGCTTTTCGGCCTTGCGCTGCTCCAGCTGGGCGCGCGTCGTGTCGATGCCGATGATCGCTCCCTGCAGCTGCGCCTCTGCTTCGCTGCGCTGGGCCATGAGCGATGTTGTGTCCATTTGCGCGAGCACCTGACCAGCCCGCACAAGATCGCCTTCGTTGGCGAGTACGTCCTGGATGCGGCCCGAGATCTTCCCGGCTATGTTGATCTCAACTGCCTCGATGCGGCCGTTGCCGCTGGCGAAGCCCGCGGGCAACGCCTTCGGCCTCAGCCATTGCCACGCAAAAAGGGCAAGAGCGATCGCTGCAACCGCGATCCAGGCGAGCGGTCTCCTGAACCAAGTCTTCGATGGGGCCATGAGGTCATCACCAAATGCGCTGATGCGGGGATCGACGAAGCAACCGAGCCCGCTGGCCGCGAAACCCGCGCCATGCATCATGCAACGCACATTGCACGGCAAGGGGATATCAGCGGTATTGGTCGTAAACCCAGGTGGGGTGGCGGCAACTCACTAAGGGTAATCATGGAGTGCTGCCGCTGCTTTGATTTACATCATTGATCAGGTCATTGGACGGCGTGAATGGGGGACCATGTGCATGTAGTTGTGTGCTGAGCGGAGTGAAGTCGCATGTCACGCAAACCCTCCTCCCGGAAATCCGGTCTTGTCGAGCGCCCGGCTGCGCTGCCTTTCCCGCATGTCGATGTCTCGGGAGAAGTCGACCCGCCGCGCAGCGATCGCATGATGGGGTCAATATTCCCCCTCGCTCCCTTCAATCCGTTCCGTCCGGCCGAGGACTACGTCGTGGATTTCTGGCAGCGCAGCTTGCTGTTCGCCGATATCATGCGGGAGCGCGGCAACCAGTACTTAGCCCACCTCGCGGAAAAAGTGCCGAATGTGCTGGCTTTCGACGCCGAGCTGGTGCTCTCGGGGTTGCACCTGAAGCGCCCCGTGAATTACGGCCTGGTTCGCATCATTCCCCCTCCCGGGGTTGCCATCAGCCCTCGAAAGCGGCCGTTCGTCGTGGTCGATCCGCGCGCCGGTCACGGCCCGGGCATCGGCGGCTTCAAGCCTGAGAGCGAGATCGGAATGGCCCTTGCAGAGGGCCACCCCTGCTACTTCGTCGGATTTCTCCCCAACCCGGTGCCGGGGCAGACCATCGAGGACGTCCTTGAGGCGCAGGCGTGCTTTCTCGAGCAGGTGATCGCGCTGCATCCCGAATGCAGCGGCCAGCCTGCTGTTATCGGCAACTGCCAGGCGGGGTGGCAAGTCCTCATGACGGCCGCCATAAGGCCCGAGCTCTTTGGCCCGATCGTCCTGGCTGGCGCCCCCTTGTCATACTGGGCCGGCTGGCCGGGAAAAAACCCGATGCGCTACGCGGGTGGCCTGCTCGGCGGGAGCTGGCTGACGGCCCTCACCAGCGATCTAGGCAATGGCCGATTCGACGGCGCAAATCTGGTGCAGAACTTCGAGAACCTAAATCCCGCAAACACGCTCTGGACGAAGCAGTACAATGTCTTCTCACAGGTCGACACCGAGGGTCAGCGCTATTTGGATTTCGAGCGCTATTGGGGCGGCCATGTTTTTCTGACCGACGTGGAAATGCAATACATCGTCGACAATCTGTTCATCGGCAACAAACTGTCGATGGCGGAGCTTGTCACCTCGGGCGGGGTGCGCATCGATCTGCGCAACATACGCTCGCCCATCCTGTGTTTCTGTTCCTACGGCGACAACATTACGCCGCCGCCGCAGGCGCTGGGCTGGATCACCGACCTGTATGTCGATGACGAGGATGTTCGCGCACACGATCAGCGAATTATCTATTGCGTGCATGACAGCATTGGCCATCTCGGGATCTTCGTGTCGGGCCGGGTCGGTCGAAAAGAACACCGGGAATTCACGACCAACATCGACTTCCTGGACTCGCTGCCGTCGGGGATCTATCAAGCCGAGTTGCACGAGAAGGGGCAGCAGACGCGCCATTCCGATCTCGCTTACGGCGAATATTTGCTGTCGCTCGAGGCGCGCGGCCTGGACGACGTTGGGCGCATCGTGTCGCCCGACGTGGAGAGCGATCGCCGCTTTGCCGCGGTGGCCCGGGTTTCGCAGGTCAACGTCAGCCTCTACCGCACGTTCGTCCAGCCGTGGGTGCGCGGGGCGGCGACGCAGCTCTCGGCACAATGGCTGGAGCACCTGCATCCCTTGCGGCTGTCGTACGAGCTCATATCGGACCGCAATCCTTGGATGGCGTGGGTGCCGGCCGCGGCCCGGCAGCAGCGGGAGAACCGCAGACCCGCACCGGCCGACAATCCCTTCCTGCAGGCGCAGGAAATGTTCTCTCAAGCTGTGGAGGCGTGCCTCGATCAATGGCGCCTGTGGCGAGACGAGGCCTATGAACTGACCTTTGAAGCCATTTATGGCTCGCCTCTGCTCCAAGCCTGGGTCGGGATGAACGCAACCGGCAGGCGTCAGCCCCGCGACCACCCGGGGGAAACGCCTGAGCACCTCGCTTTCGTGCGTGCCGAAGCTGAGCGCTTGCGGGGCGCCATGGCGGAAGGCGGTCTCGCGGAAGCGTCCGCACGCGCCCTTTATTACATCTGCCGCGTGCGTAGCCGGGTGGACGAGCGGACATTCAACCTCATTCGCAGGATGCGTGACGAAAGCGGTCTGAATCTTGACTGCGTGTCGCTGGCAAAATTCAAGCAGGCGATCCGCGATCAGATGCGGATCCTGCGGTTGGATGAAGCTGGCGCGATTTCCGCCCTTCCCGGTCTGCTGAGCCGCGCAAGGGCAGAAGAAATCGACCACGCGCGCGCCGCCATCGAGCGCATCGTTAACGCGGAAGCTCCCCCCGACGAGGTCACCCGCCTCCGTCTTGAGCAGGTCCTGGCGGTGTTCGAGGAAGCGGGACGCCAGGCAGGCGACAAGGGTGGGCGCGGCCACGCCGCAGCATGAGGCGTGGCGGCGGGCGAGGTTCAGCGGGAGTCACGGCCGGGGCCGCGGGTTTTCCAGCAAGCGGAAGCCCCTTCCCCGACTGCAAGCTGCCAAAGCTCAGGCTTGGCGGTGCGAACCGTGCTGCACACCAGATTCTTCAGCTGACTGCAGGAGTCTCCCCCGAAACGGGGATTCAATAGGCCATTGGGTGCTCCATCTGATGCCCCCAGCGGAGAAGCTGGAGGACGATCGTGCGCGGCATCGGCCATACCCTCTCTCAGGTAGCTCGTCTTGCATTCCCGTATTTTCGCTCCGAGGAGCGCTGGGCTGGTCGTGGCCTCCTCGGAGCCATCCTTGCCATTGAGCTCGCCCAGGTCGGCATTGCGGTGCTGCTCAATTCC
Organism: Hyphomicrobiaceae bacterium; assembly: GCA_050248715.1. GTDB lineage: Bacteria > Pseudomonadota > Alphaproteobacteria > Rhizobiales > Hyphomicrobiaceae > AWTP1-13. Next base: position 11,039 of record JBFWRV010000041.1, read on the forward strand.
TGGAACGCACGCTTCTACGACGCGCTCCAGAACAAGAACGCCTCCGCCTTCGGCTACGAGATCTTGAATTTCACCGTGCTTGTGGCCGCATTCATTCTGCTTGCCGTCTATCAGCTCTACTTGAGCCAGGCTCTCCAGATTCGATGGCGGCAATGGATGACCGATCGTCTGCTCGGCTCATGGCTGAAAAACGCCGCCCCTTATCGCATGCAGCTTTCGGCCGACTGCGTCGACAATCCTGACCAGCGCATCGCCGAGGACATCAAGATGTTCGTCTCGAGCACCCTGTCCATCGTTACGGGGCTGCTCGGCTCGGTGGTTACGCTCGGCTCCTTCATTGTGATCCTGTGGGGTCTTTCCAACGCCGCGCCGCTCGCGCTGTTTGGCCAGACACTCGCCATCCCCGGTTATCTCGTGTGGATCGCAATCCTCTATGCGGTTGTGGGCACGCTGATTACGCACTGGATCGGACGGCCTCTGGTCCACCTCGACATCGAGCAGCAGCGCCGAGAGGCAGATTTTCGCGCTGGCCTCCTGCGCGTGCGCGAGAATGCCGAGCAGATTGCGCTTCTCAAAGGCGAGCCTGCCGAGCACCGGCGACTCATGAGTCAATTCGCCAAGGTCAAGGACAACTGGACGGCGATCATGTGTCGCCAGAAGCGCCTGACCTTCTTCACCGCGGGATACAATCAGGTGCAGATGATCGTCCCGGTCCTGGCCGCCGGCCCGGTCTATTTTGCGGGCGCCATCAGCCTCGGCGGCCTGATGCAGACAGCATCGGCTTTCGGGCGGGTCGAGGGAGCGCTTTCGTTCTTCGTCAAGACGTATCCTCAGCTCGCCCTGTGGAAGTCCGTCATCGAGCGGCTCGACACCTTCGAGCGCAGCATCGCTGACGCAGCAAGCTCCCGAGGAGCACTGGAGATCGTCGAGGGCAGGGTCGAGTGCTCCATCACCGCAACGGCACTCGACCTGACGAAGCCGTGTGGTGCGCCGCTCCTGAGGATCGAGGCGCTCGATCTCGCCGCAGGCGAAGCGACGCTTCTGACCGGGCGATCGGGCATGGGCAAATCCACCTTGCTGCGCGTGCTGGCGGGCATCTGGCCTCACGCCCATGGTCGCGTCGAAATCCCCACCGGCACCCGATTGCTCGTCTTGCCCCAGCGTCCCTACCTGCCGGAAGGATCACTCCGCGATGCCATCACCTTTCCGCGAGTCGCATCGGCCGGCGAGGACGCGCGAATTGCTTCCCTGCTTCAGGAGGTAGGGCTCTCAGCGCTCACCAGCCGTCTCGGCGAGCACGCCCATTGGCAGCAAAAGCTCTCTCTCGGCGAGCAGCAGCGGCTGACCGTCGTCCGCGCCATCCTCTTCGAGCCCGATTGGCTCCTTCTCGACGAGGCCACGGCCTCACTCGACGAGCCCGCCGAGCGGCTGGTCTACACGCTGCTGCGTGAGCGCTTGCCCCGTGCCACCATCATCTCGGTCGGCCACAGGTCGACGCTCAGGGCATTGCACGACCGGAGCGTGGATGTTGGCCAGCTGCGCGCCTGCGAGGCCGATGCGCGAGGCCGGCGTGCGAGAACGAGAGAGCTGCCGGCCGGCATCTCTGGCGTGGTAACCGAGGCCGCCGCTGGTCACTGCAGGCCCTCGACGCACACGATCGCCACTCCCTTGGAGCTGGAAGCTGCGCGATAGGCGATGTCGACGCGGTTGATCGAGCGCTCGTAGCCTCTCAGATCGAGAGGGCGCGTGCGCTCACCCTGGCGAATAAGGTGCCGGACCGGAATGTCGTCCGGCTCACCCGCCGCATAGACAACCTTGAGGTCGAGCATCTCGACGTCGGCGCTTCGTACGTACAGGCGGATGGCTTTGAACCGGCCTGCCCGGCGACCGACTATGATCGAGTCGCGATCATTGCCGAATGTCGATACGTCCTTGCAGCCGAGTTCGACCCATCCAGCCGTCGGAGGTCTCGAGCCAGGCGAAGCCGACCCAGGGTCGCGAGGCGGCGCAACGATAGCGACTTGCACTTTTCTCAGCTCCTCGATGCGGCGTTCGGCTCGGCGGTCATAGAAGGGATTGGTGTTGCCGTACTGGCGGCGGAATGCCTCGAGATCACGGAAATCGCTCGAACGCTCCACTTGCTTCCACGCCCGCTCGGCCTCGCTCAGCTGCACCTGTGTGGCGGTGGAGATTGCGACGGAGCCGTCTGCCGTGCTTGCGTGCCGGCGAAGTGCACCTCCCGGAGCGTGCTGAATCCGAGCCAGGGTTCCTGCCCTACCGCCGTGCGGACGCGAAGCTGCACCTGCCGGAACATGCTGACCGCCTCCACCCCCGGCTTCATGATTTCCTCGGCCAGAACCTTCGCGTAGGGCCCGGCACCGTCCCCCATATCCGATGCCAGCTCACCTTCCGCCGTGGCAAAGGCAATCAACATGCCGGTTTCCTGGCGGACCGGCACGAAGCCCTTGGACTGGACGAGCGCACGTGTTCCGGCCTTCTTGAGCTTCAGACTATTGCGACAGGCATCGAACACCACGAAGTGCATGGCGCTGCCGGACTCGCTCTTCAGCTTGCGAGTGATCTCGGTGAGACGGAGCGACCGGTCCCAGAGTTCCGAACTCTCGGCGGACACGACGTCGATAGGGATAAGATAGTTATTGCCGGCGTCCTGGGCGCCAGGGCCGGAATAGTAGACGAAGCTTACCGGCCCGGTTCCCGCCGCTCCAACCCGACGCACATGCCCGTTGATGGCATGATGCAGGACCGCCAATCCCGCATCCCGTACGATCGTGACCTCGAACCCGAGCTTATTCAGCAGCTGCCCCAGCAATGCGACGTCGTTGTGTGGATTGGCCAAGCGGCCGATCTCAGCCGGATAGCCCTGGTTGCCTATCAGCAGGGCGAACCGCTTCTCGGCCTTTGCAAACGGACTTGAGAGGAGGAAGGTCAACGATACGCAGAGGGCTAGCACGTACCGCATGCTCGAGTATCCGAGGCAACGACCAGTATCGTCAGGAAATGCTAACACGCACGGAAGCAGGACGTCAGCATCGACCGTCGGCGACAATCCGGCTCAGAGGCTCATCGCCAACTCGCGGAGGGCCGCGCCAGCGGCCCTCCGCGACATATTTGGCGCGTCACTGTCGGATCATTGCAAGCCTTCGACGCACACCTTGGCCAGCCCCTTGAAGTTGGGAACCGTGCGATAGACCATTTCGACGCGGTCGATCCGCCGCGCGTGGCCCTTGAGTTCGAGAGCCCGCGTGTGCTCGCCTTGCCGAATGAAGTGCCTAACCGGAATGTCGTCGGGCTGCCCGTTGCCGTAGACGACCTTGAGGTCAAGCATTTCGACGTCGGCGCCCCGCACGTGCAGACGGATCGCCTTGAACCGGCCTTCGCTGCGACTGACTCGTATTGTGTCGCGGTCCTTGCCGAAGATCGACACATCCTTGCAGCCGAGCTCTTCCCAATCACCCCGACCTGCCACCGGCGGCGGTCCCGGGGGGCCGCGGCGAGACGGCTCGCCGTAGAGTTTGATCAAGGCCTGTCCGCCGAAGTTCGGACGCGAGCGGTAGACCATCTCGACCTGCCTGAGGAAGCTGCGCTCGCCCCTCAGCTCGATGGGAAGATCGCGCCCGTCCCGGATCATGCGGTCGACTCGGAAGTCCTCGGTGAAGCCGTTGAGGTAGACGAGCCGGACCGACATCATGTGGATGTCACTGCCCTCGGCCATGAAATGCAGCGTCTTGAACGCCCGGGTCCGGTACCAATCCTCGGACTGATTGATGCGGATGACGTCGCGGTCGACGCGGAAGCCGACACGCTGCTCACCGAGCAGCACCCACTCGCCGCGATCGCGGTCACGCCCGCCACGGCGGTCATCATCGCGGTCTCTTCGCTGGGCCATGGCATCGCCCGCGAGCGCACCGGCGATCAGCAGCCCCACCAGTGCCGTTGCCACCTGTCTTAGTCGCATTCCAAACCTCCATCATCTCGGGGTGCAGAGCACCGCCGGCGCCACTTGTCGGTCAGCATTTCGCCGCCTTGACGGCATGAAAATGGCCTAGCTTGGGAGATTGCAGCAACGGGGAATGAACGCCTGACGTCCTCAGACATCGGCACCTTGCGGCAAGCCATTGAAATGATTGGGCGGCGCGAGATGGCGCCAACACCGTCGGCGGATATTCGCCGGCCGGCCATAGGCGGGTGCGACGTCATGCACGCCGGCAGCGTGCCCGCGCAGGCAACGTTGCCTCGATGCCTTTGCCGCACCTTGCCGACGGCTTTCGGCTCTTGACGCAGGGGTTGGGTGGGCACCGCCCAAGAAGCCGGCACCGGTCACAGTGGCGTCACGATGGACACTACCTTGCTCTCAGCATCATCATCGGGCTGGCGATCGCCGTGACCCGAAGGCGTCAGGAGGCGACAACCATGCGCTCAGTTTTCGCACTATTTGTATTGCCCGCATTGATATTGCCAATAATCATCGTGAGCGCGCACGGCGCCGAGATCAAGGGTGCTTCGCGTATCGACGCCGTAACCGTCTATCCCTCGGGCGCGGAGGTCACGCGCACAGCCAAGGTGCGGATCGAGGGTGGCGACCATGTCATTCTCTTCACCGATATTCCGGCTCGCGCCGTGCACAGCTCGATCAGAGTCGAGGCCAAGGCGGCCGGCCCTCTCGCCATCGGCTCCGTCGATAGCCGCCGCACGTCGGTGCCGCGCACCGACGATGCAAACGCTGCGACCGAGAGGAGGCGGATCGAGGACGCCATCGAGAAGCTCAAGGATCAGCGCGCACAGCTCCAGGCCGCCATAGAGGCCGCCGAGGCGCAGAAGACCTTGATCGGCAATCTCGCCCAGCTGCCGACGCGGCCGGCGCCCGCAAACGCGGCTGCCGCGCAGCCGGACTGGGGCCAGCTCTTCGGCATGATCGGCGAGCGCTACGCCGAGGCGCAGAAGGTCGTCCTCGATACCCAGATCAAGATGCGCGAGGTGGACCGGCAGATCACGGACCTGCAGGGCAAGCTCGCCTCGCTGGCACCGGCGCTCGTGGAGCGTACGGAGGTAAAGATTTTCGTCAACGCCGGCGCGCCGCTCGAAGCCGACATCGCCATCCGCTATCAGGTCGGCGGTGCCTCGTGGCTACCCTTCTACGACGCGCGCCTGTCGACCGGCACGCGCGCGCAGGCGCCCAAGCTGCAGCTCGTACGCCGCGCGAGCATCCAGCAGCGCACCGGCGAGCTCTGGGAGAACGTGACGCTCGCGCTTTCGACGGCGCGTCCGGGTGCCGGCACCGCAGCCCCCGAGCTGCAGACGATGACGATCGACTATGCCGTCGATCCGCCGCCGCGGCCTGTGCCGCAGGCGCTCGGTGTGACGCGATCGATTCAGCGCGAAGCCGCGGTGGCGCCGGCAGCGGCTCCCAGCGCAGGTCGCGACGACGACGATCAGATGCGCAAGTCGGCCGAAGCCCCCGTGCCTGTGCGGGCCGAAGAGGTGCGTGCCAGGATCGAGACGCAGGCTTTCCAGGCCGTCTACTCCATCGCCGGCCGCGTGACGGTGCCCGAGACGGGCGAGGCCAAGCGCGTACAGATCGACGACGCCGAGCTCGATCCGGCCCTGACCGTGCGCACCGTGCCCAAGCGCGACGAGAAGGCCTATCTCTACGCCAAGCTCACCATGGCGCGTGGCACGCCGGTGCTGCCGGGGCAGGTCTCGCTCTTTCGTGACGGGACATTTGTCGGCAACGGTCGCCTACCGCAGCTGGCGCCGGGCGAGGAGCACGAGCTGGGCTTCGGCATCGACGACGCGGTGCGCGTGCGCCATGCCATTGCCGAGGAGAAGCGGGCAGAGGCCGGCATCCTGACCTCGTCCAAGACCGACACGCGCAACTATCGCATCACGATCAAGAACCTGCACGCGCGGCCGATCCCGATCACCGTGATCGACCAGATCCCCGTGTCGCAGAACGCCGACATCAAGGTCGAGATGCTGGGCAAGCTCCCGCCCAGCAAGCGCGACCTTGACGACAAGCGCGGCGTGCTGTCCTGGGATGTGGAGCTCAAGCCCGAGGAGGAGAAGGCGATCGAGTTCGGCTATCGAGTCACTTGGCCCTCCGCCAAGAAGATCAGCTACGGGCAGGGCTCGTAGCCCCCCGTCGAGCAAGGCTGAGGGCGACAACCCGAGAGCCGGTATTCCGGGCCGCAATCTCCATACCGTCCTCAGCCTGGCGAAGGGCGGGCGCGAGGCGGCGACGATAGCCTCGTGGTTCGACAGGCTCACCACAAGGGGTGAAAATGATGCCGCACTGGGTGTCCCGGATGTTCTTCTGACCCTCGGGACAAGCCCAAGGGCTGACGCGAAGTTTGGGGATGGCAGGGAACGGGCTTCTCGCAGCCAATCAGCGCCGTCGGGCGGTGAAGGTGCCCGAGCATCCGCCATCGGCCTGGAACGTGCCGGAGCCGGAGTTGCCGATCAGCATGCCGACATAGTGCAGGTCCCGGGGGCCGGTGTGCTTCGAGCGGCCCTGCAGCTTGAACTCGCCGTTCGGCGCGACGCTGCCGTAGCCTTGCGCAAACATGCCGTTCTCGATCGTGACACCAAAGATCGGGGTCCCCGTGAAGCAACTGCTCCCTTTGCGCGTGATCTCCCACACGCCGTCGAACGCGGCCGTCGCCCTCACCATCTCCAGCCGGCGGCGTTCCCGCTCGGCGGTCTCGGCCTTGCGCCGCTCGGCGTCCTCCTCGGCCCGCCTCCTGTCCTCCTCGGTCTTTCGCTTGGCCGCGGCGATCTCCTCCTGCCGCCGCGCTTCCTGCTCGGCGAGCTCCGTCTTCCGCCGGGCCTCGTCCTCTTCGGCCTTTGTCCTGGCCGCCGCTTCGGACTGGCGGCGCGTCTCCTCGGCTGCCAGCTCCGCGGCGCGCCTGGCTGCGGCCTCCTCCTCGGCCTTCCTCTTTGCCGCAGCCGCTTCCGCCTGCTGCCGCTCTTGCACGGCGAGCTCCGCCTTGCGACGGTTCTCGGCCTGCGCTTTGGCCAGCGCATCCTCGTCCGCCTTGCGCTTGGCGGCGGCGGCGACGTCGGCTTGCCGCTTGATCTCCGCTTTCTCGCTGCGGTCGCGCTCCACCCAACGCGTGTACTCGTAGCCGCCATAGGCGCCGCCGAGCAGCACCAGGAACGCTGCCAGCATCATCAACAGCCGGCCGACGCCGGCGCGGGCGGGGATGGCGGCGGGGGCGGCAGGCGGGGGCGGCCGGGGCCGGCTTTTTGCCTTGGGGTCGGGCCGTGACCTGGCCGGCGGAGGCGCTGAGGCGGAAAACATCATCGGCCGCAGCTCGGCCACCGACTGAGGCCGGTCGGCATACCTGACCTTGAGGCAGGCGTCGAGGGCGGCGAGGAAGCTCGGGCGGTAGGCACCCTTGGTGATGCTCGCCGCGGACGGGGTGCGGTCGTCGCTGACGCGCAGGGTCGCTTCCTCCGGCACCTTGCCGGTCACTGCGCGATAGAGCGTGCCGCCGAGTGCATAGAGGTCGGACCAGGGACCCTGCAGGCGGCCGTCGCTGGCGTACTGCTCCTGAGGGGAGTAGCCGGCCTTGACGATGCCGGTCAGCGCCCGGCTACGCTGCGCCACCGCGCGCCTTGCCGCGCCGAAATCGAGCAGCACGGGGGTGTTGTCCGTGCGGATGATGATGTTGTCGGGCGCGATGTCGCGATGCAGGAACTTCTGCGCGTGCATGATCTCGAGCGCGTCGAGCAGGGGGGCCACGATCGCGTCCAGCTCGGCCTGCGTCGGCGGCCGGCCCAGGCCCTGGAGCCAGCCCTCGAAGCTGCGCCCCTGCTCGAAGCGCATGACCATATAGGCGGTGGAATTGGTCTCGAACACGCGCGAGACACGCACGATCGACGGATGCTCGAAGCGTGCCAGCGTGCGCGCCTCCAGCAGGAAGTTCGAGCGGCCCCAGTCGAACATCTCCTTGTGGCGCTCGGACTTGGGCCGGACCACCATCGTGGCGTCGCGCACGCTGAAATCACAGGGATAGTATTCCTTGATTGCTATCCGGGCGTTCAGCTTGATGTCTTCGGCCTCATAGGTGATGCCGAATCCGCCCGATCCGACCACGCGCACGATGCGGTAGGCGTTATCGAGAACGGTATTGACCGGCAGCACCACGCGGTCGTCCACGACCTCCTCCGCCCAACTTGTCCGAGCTGGCCTGAGACATCATTCACGGCAAAAGGTTTCCGCACCCCTGATCCAGGCGCACTCTGCCTTCTTTGCACGGCTGCCGGCAACGCCGCTGTTTCAGGAGAAACAGGCACGCGACGACCGCAAGCGCAAGGCGGACACTGGGGGACGGCCTGTAGGCAGGGATTTCGGGGCAAATTTTCAGACACCGCATCACCGTTCATGCCTTGCTAACCACGATGGACGGCTGCCGGCTCGGCAGCGGAAAGGCCGAGCAGCCGCTTCTGGTTCTCGATGCAGATGGTGCGGACGGCCTCCGCCGGAAAGCCCTTCTCGTGCAGGCTCTGGATGACGATGCGGATCGCCTCGTGCGGGCGCGGATTGAAGGGTTGGCCGCCGTCGCTGGAGAGAATGGTCCGCTCGGGTGTGACCGCGGCGATCGCCTCCAGCAGACCCTGTACGGAGATCGAGTAGAACACCGGGAGGAGGTTGACGGCGCAGAACTCCATGTAGGCGCCGGCCTTCGCCAGCTCGACCATCGTCGGCAGGTCGAGCTTGGGGGCGGCCAGCTCGGGATGGGTGATGACGATCCTTCTGGCACCAACGCCGAGCGCGAACTCGACGGTTGCCAGGATCTCCTGCTTGGAGATGTGACCCGTTGCCAGGATGGCGTCGTAGTCGACGACGAGTTGCACGACCTCCTTTGCTTCCGGCGTGAGCTTGCCGTTGTCGCCGATGACGCGGTACAGCGGATCTGGACTGCGGCGGCGCGAGGTCAGCGTCATCGCCTTGAAGCCGTAGGTGCCGGCAGCGCCGAAGGCGGCGGCATGGTTGGCGGCGTCGAGCGTCGGCAGCCACACGATCTTGGCCCCCTGCTGCAAGGCCAGTTCCACCGCTCCCGGATTGACGCCGCCGACACCGCGATTGAGGGCGATGCCGGAGAACACCTGGAACTCGGGGAAGGCGTCGCGCACAGCCAGGCGCGCGTGGTAGGCCTTGGAGACTGTGCTTTCGAAGTGACTCTTGATGACGATGCCGGCCATGCCGGCCTCGGCGCACCAGCGGGCGATGTCGGCGCTGTCGCCGATGCGCACGAACGGGGCCGGTGCCGAGTGAATGTGCAGGTCGTAGAAGCCGTCCAGCGTCAGCATTCGTGTCTCTCCAAACGCACGCACCGCAATCCGGGACCGCTGCATCATCCGAAATTGCCTCGATGCCGGCCCTCCAACTATTCCCGATCCCGACGCCCGCGCAAAGGGAGAGCCAGACGCTCTGGCACTATTTGTGCCGCCGGAACACCGCTACGGTCTCCAGGTGGTGGGAAAAGACGAACTGGTCGATCGGAGAGGCGCTCTCCAGCCGATAGCCGGCATCGATCAGAATGCGGGCATCGCGTGCCAGTGTGCCGGGATCGCAGGAGACGTAGACCACCACCGGCACGCGCGAGCGCGCGATCTGGGCGGCCTGAGCCTTGGCGCCGGCTGCCGGCGGATCGAGCACCACCGCGTCCAGGCCGTCGAGTTCCCTCGCCGACAGCGGCGTGCGGAAGAGATCGCGCGCCCTCGCCTCGACGGGCTTGCGCCCCTGGGCCCGGCGCGCGGCCGCAAGCAGCGCCGCGACGGCATCCTCCCGACTGTCGGCGGCCAGAACGCGGGAGCCTCGCGCCAGGGGCAGGGCGAACGTGCCGATGCCGCAGAAGAGGTCTCCCACGCGCCTAGCGCCTGCTGCCGCGGCCGTCACGAGGCGGATCATCTCCGTTTCCGCCGCCACCGAAGCCTGCACGAAGGCTCCGGGCGGCGGCTCGACGGTTGCGCCATCGAAAGACAGCATCGGCCGCCGCGCCTGCATCAGCGTATCGCGCTGGACGCTGAGGCGCGCGAAACCGAAGCGCGAGGCGAGTGCGGTAAGGCGCGGATAATCCCGGGCCAGTGCCGGAGCACGGGTGAATGCGAGGTGCACATCGAGGCCCGCCGTCGTCGCCAGCACATGCACGGCGGCTTGGGTCGGGCCGGCCACAACCGGCGCCAGCATCTCGCGCAGCGCGGGCAACGCAGCAACGATCTGCGGCACCGCCACCGGACAGCTCACCACATCCACGAGATCATGCGCAGCCCGGCGATGGAAGCCCAGCCGCAGGTCGCTGCCTTCGCGCCTGGCATAGAAGGTCACCCGGCGCCGGCTGCCGGCAGGCAGGCGGTAGACCGACCCGACCGGCGCCGCGATCCCGCGGTGCCGCAACGCGTCAACGAGTATCGCCCGCTTCCACGCGAGGTAGAGATCCTCCGGCATGTGCTGCGCTGCGCATCCACCGCAGCTGCCGAAGTGGGGGCATACGGGCTCCACACGTGCGGGATGCTTCCGGAGCAGCATGCCGGGCCCGCCCTCCGTCAGGCTCCAGCACTCTCCCGGAAGCGCGAAAGGCACGTAGCGCAGCCCCGACGGGATCTCGACAATACCGTCGCCCTGGGCGCCGAGGCGCGCGATTTCGACCATGCCCGGCTCACTCGTCACGGACGGCCCCAAGCAGGAATTCCTCGTTGCCGGAGCCGCCGGCGATCGGCGAGGGGATGATGCCCTCCACGCGCCAGCCCGACTGTGCGGCGACCCAACCGCGAACCAGATCCACGGCCCGTCGACGCTCGGCCGTGTCGCGCACGATGCCGCCCTTGCCGACGGCGGCGCGGCCGACCTCAAACTGCGGCTTGATGAGCGCGACGAGCCAGGCGCCGGGCCCAGCCAAGGCAAGCGGCACCGGCAGCACTTTGGCAAGCGAGATGAAGCTGACGTCGGCAACGACGGCGCCGACCGGCTCCGGGACCAGGGTAAGGTCGAGGGCGCGAGCATCCTGACCCTCGAGCGAAACTACCCTCGTGTCCTCGCGCAGGCGGGGATGCAACTGGTCGCGGCCGACGTCCACGGCATAGACCCGACGCGCGCCCGCCGCCAGGAGCACCTCGGTGAAGCCTCCGGTCGAAGCGCCGACGTCGAGTGCGGCCGCGCCCGATGCCGGAAAGCGGAAATGCTCGAGCGCCACGACGAGCTTGAGCGCGCCGCGTGACACGTAGCCGGCCTCCAGGCCGGTCACGCGGATCGGCGCATCGGCAGCAACACCTGCGCCCGGCCGCATCGCCACGACGCCTGCCACCTCGACAAGGCCGCGGCGGATCAGGTCCCTGGCCCGAGCCCTCGACGGCGCGAGCCCCAGCTCGACAACGCGCAGATCGAGGCGGGCTCTCTCGCTTTGATGTCGTTCACGCTGCATGTGTCACGGTTATTTGATAGCCGTTCCGCCAATCGGCAAGGATCCTGCGGTTGTCCCTGGACGTAGGAGTAGCCAATCACCGCTCGCCGCCTCGCCAGGAGGGCAAGGCGGCCGCAAATGTGCGATAAGCAGCATACAGACGTTCCCAAATACCCACGGCATCTCGCGGAGCAAGCACATGGACAGAAGAGATACCCTGAAGTTCCTGGCCGGCGCCACCGCCTTCGCCAACTCTGCCGGCGTGCTCGGACGCAGCACCGCCTTCGCGCAGGCGAAGCCGTTCAGCCTGCCGCCGCTCGGTTATGCCAACGAGGCGCTCGAGCCGCACATCGACGCCAAGACCATGCAGATTCACCACGACAATCATCACGCTGCCTTCATCGGCAACCTCAACGGTCTCGTCGAGAGGTGGCCGGACCTTGCGACCAAGCCGATCGAGGAAATCCTTTCCAACCTGTCGGCCGTGCCGGAGGCGGTGCGCACGCCTGTCCGCAACAATCTCGGCGGCCATTGGAACCACACGTACTTCTGGGAGCTGATGACGCCGGGCGGCGCCAAAAGCCCCAGCGGCGAGCTCAAGAGCGCCATAGACGGCGCGTTCGGCGACTTCGACAAAATGAAAGCCGCTTTCAAGCAGGCAGGCCTCACCCGCTTCGGCTCGGGCTGGGCCTGGCTCGCAGTCGGAAAGGACAAGAAGCTCGCCATCTTCAACACGCCCTACCAGGACACCCCGCACATGGATATGGGCGCCAAGCCGGTGATCGGCGTCGACGTGTGGGAGCACGCCTACTACCTCAAGCACCAGTACAAGCGCGGTGACTACATCGACGCGTGGTGGGCCGTCGTGAACTGGGACAAGGCCGCAGCCAACTTCAAGAAGGCCTCGGCCTAGTCACGACCCTCCCGAGCCTCATCGGGGAGCTGTCAGAGAAAGGTCATCCCCAGGCTTGTCCTCGGGATATACCTTTTGGTTTGCTCGGCGTCCGTGGATGAGTGGTTCCCACGGCGAGGGCGGGAATGGCATCGCTCGGCAACAAAAATAAGCCCTGACGCGGGCCGCCAGGGCTTGCTCCCGCTGCCAAACTGGGGATGTGAGGGCAGGAGGAGAAGTTCAGTCTAGGGACACTCTCCCATAAGCGGGCCGGCCTCGCGGAGCAACGGCAATCGTCAGCAGACGGCGCAAAATCCCCCGGATTCCTGTGGACAAGAGGGGATACGTGCTTTCAGGCGCGCTCGGCGACCTCGAAATCGCGCGCGTCGCGGCCGAGCGTCGCCAGCAGCGTCGCCACGATATGGCGGGCGTTGAGACCGGCCACGTCGTACATCTTCTCGGGCTTGTCGTGATCGATGAAGGTATCGGGCAGCATCATCGTGCGGACCTTGAGGCCGCTATCGAGCAGGCTTTCGGTCGCCAGATAGTGCAGCACCAGCGCGCCGAAGCCGCCGGACGATCCCTCCTCGATCGTGATCAGCACCTCGTGGCTGGCGACCAGTCGGCGCACCAGATCGGTGTCAAAAGGCTTGGCGAACCGTGCGTCGGCCACCGTTGCCGGAAGCCCGAGCGCGGCCAGCTGGTCGGCGGCCTTCAGGCATTCCCCGAGTCGTGTGCCGAGCGAGAGCAGCGCCACCGCCGAGCCCTCGCGCACGATGCGGCCCTTGCCGATCTCGAGCGCCCTGCCCTCGGACGGCAACTCGACGCCAACGCCTTCGCCGCGCGGATAGCGGAAGGCTGACGGCCGGTCGTCGATGGCCGCCGCGGTCGCCACCATGTGCTTGAGTTCGGCCTCGTCCGACGGTGCCATGAGCACGAAGCCCGGCAGGCACCCGAGATAGGCGAGATCGAAGGAGCCCGCGTGCGTGGGGCCGTCGGCGCCGACGAGGCCTGCCCGATCGATGGCGAAACGCACCGGCAGGCGCTGGATGGCGACATCGTGCACGACCTGGTCGAATGCGCGCTGCAGGAAGGTGGAGTAGATGGCCGCAAACGGCTTGAAGCCCTCGGTCGCGAGCCCCGCGGCGAAGGTCACGCCATGCTGCTCGGCGATGCCGACATCGAAGGTGCGCGCGGGGAACTCCTTGGCGAACAGGTCGAGGCCCGTACCCGACGGCATGGCCGCTGTCACGGCAACGATCTTGTCGTCCTTGCGTGCTGCCTCGATCAGGCTCTGCGCAAACACCTTGGTGTAGCTCGGCGCGTTCGGCTTGGCGCTGACCTGGGCGCCGGTCACGACGTTGAAGCGGTTGACGCCGTGATACTTGTCGTCGGAGGCCTCGGCCGGGGGGTAGCCCTTGCCCTTGCGGGTGACGACGTGCACGAGGATCGGCCCCTGCTTGGCGTCGCGCACGTTGCGCAGCACCGGCAGCAGCGCAGACAGGTCGTGCCCGTCGATAGGGCCGACGTAGTAGAAGCCGAGCTCCTCAAACAGCGTGCCGCCCGTCCACAGCGTGCGCGTCATCTCCTCCGCACGGGCAGCACGCCGCTCCCAGCTCTTGGGCAGGATCTTGGCAAGCTGCTTCGCAATATCGCGCAGGTGCAGGTAGGTGCCGCTCGAGGATATCCGCGCCAGATAGTTGGAGAGCGCGCCGACGGGCGGGGCGATCGACATGTCGTTGTCGTTGAGGATGACGATCAGGCGCTCGTTGCGCGCGCCCGCGTTGTTCATGGCCTCGTAGGCCATGCCGGCCGACATGGCACCGTCTCCGATCACGCACACGACATTGTTGGAGCGGCCGGCGAGGTCACGCGCCACCGCCATGCCGAGGCCGGCGGAAATGGAGGTGGAAGAATGCGCGGCGCCGAAGGTGTCGTACTCGCTCTCGGCACGCTTGGTGAAGCCGGAAAGGCCCCCGCCCTGGCGCAGCGTGCGGATGCGATCGCGCCGGCCGGTGAGAATCTTGTGCGGGTAGGCCTGATGGCCGACGTCCCAGACCAGGCGGTCGCGCGGTGTATCGAATATCCGATGCAGGGCGACGGTCAGCTCCACGACGCCGAGGCCTGCCCCCAGGTGTCCGCCCGTGACCGACACCGCGTCGATCGTCTCCTGGCGCAGCTCGTCGGCGAGCTGTCGCAAGTCCTTCTCGGGCAACCCGCGCAAGTCCTGCGGGGTGTTCACGCGATCGAGAAGCGGCGTCTTGGAGGCTTGGCTCATGCGCAATCCCTTGCTTCGGCCGCTCGAGGCCGAACGCGGCAACTATAGCCCATCATCGGAGCAAACCAGGAAGCCTTAGCGTCGCGGGCGGCCGTTCACACGCTCCCCGCCCTTCGAGGGGAGAGGGAAGCTTCACTCCTGGGGTTTGTACGGCTCGGCGCCGGCAGGCTCCCCCGCCTGGTTGAAGGTCAGCTTCTCGACCCGGGCCTCCGCCTGCTTGAGCAGGCGGTCGCAGTGCTCCTTCAGCGCCTCGCCCCGCTCATAGATGTTGATGCTCTCCTCGAGCTCGACATCCCCGCGCTCCAGCCGCCCCACGATGCCCTCGAGCTCCTTCAGCGCCTTCTCGAACGACATGTCCTTGATGTCGAGATGCTTTGCAGCAGGCTTGGTGTTGACCATGTGACTTTCCGTTGTGCCGGCCCGCGTCCACTGCGCGGCGAAGCAGGAATGCGCGTCAGGCGCCGGCATCCATCAGGGCCTTCACGTGCACGCCCACGGACCTCGCCAGCGCGGCCAGGTTGTAGCCGCCTTCCAGCATCGACACCAGCCGGCCCTCCGCGTGTTTGGCGGCGATCTCGGCGATCTTGGAGGTCGCCCAGGCGAAATCAGGCTCCACGAGGCGCAGGTTGGCCAGGGGATCGTCCTGGTGAGCATCGAACCCGGCCGAGATCAGCACGATATCGGGCCCGAAGTTGCGCAGCGCCGGCAGGATGCGCGATTCGAAGGCCTCCTTGAAGCGGTCGCCTCCGTCGCCCGGACGCAGGGGCGCATTCCAGATGTTGCCGACGCCGGTCTCCGAGAGGGCGCCGGTGCCGGGATAGAGGGGCATCTGGTGGGTGGAGGCGAAGTAGAGGTTCTTGTCGCTCCAGAAGATGTCCTGTGTGCCGTTGCCGTGGTGGACGTCGAAATCGACGACGGCGATGCGCTCGGCGCCGTACTTCTTGCGCGCGTAGAGCCCGGCGATGGCGACATTGGAGAAGATGCAGAACCCCATGGCGCGCTGGCGCTCGGCATGGTGGCCGCAGGGCCGCACCTGGGCGAAAACGTTGGCGATGCCGGAGCCTTTGTCCATCACGCGGTCGATGCCGGCGAGCCCCGCGCCCACGGCCCTCAGCGCCGGCTCCCACGACTTGGAGGACAGCACCGTGTCGGGGTCGAGCCGCGCCGGCTCCTGGCCCTCGGCCGGACGCATGCTCTTGATCCAGGATATGTAGCCTTGGGGGTGGGCGAAGGCGATCGCCTCCTCCACGTCCTCGCGCAGGGGGGCCTCCTCGCGTTTGAGATCCTGAAACAACTCGTGGCCCAGCACCTTGTCGATGGCGCGCATACGGTCCGGCCGCTCGGGGTGACCCAGGCCCGTATCGTGCTCGACGAAGCAGGGATGCGTGATCAGCAGTGTAGTCATGACCGAACCGTGCTGGGATGCCGTGCAGGTGTGCAGGACGTCGAACATCGAGTATGATGACCGGGAAACCAGCTTCATCGCGCTCGGCAGGGCGGCGAAGCGGCTTCTCGATTCCGGTCACACTAGCATCATTGAGCTGCCGGGTGTCCTTCAGATCGCGAAATTCGTTCCCGCTTGCCGCGCACCGAGGATTTCGCAATCAGAACCCCGGGCCGCCGGAATGGGCTCTGTCACACCCGACGGTCGGCGGTGTGGACCTGACGCAACGACGGCTGTAGCCGGGCGCGCGCGAGGGCCACGCCAAGCCACGAGAGGTTGGGCCCTGCCATTGCCACGTCGAATCCGGCCGTGATATGGGTCCCACCGTGAGGCCACGTGGCGGAGTGGTGACGCAGCGGATTGCAAATCCGTGCACCCCGGTTCGATTCCGGGCGTGGCCTCTCGCGAAATTGCCAGACTCGTTGAGAATCAAGCGCTTGGCATGTCCCACGCGGAATCACACCGTCTGCGCCTACATGTCCGATACCAGGCCAGAGTCGACATTAGGGCGAGCGCCGGCGACGCGATGGGCCAAAAGGACTCGTGCGTTGCAGCAAAGACCCTTGGCTACTCGATCACCTCGTCGGCTCGCGCGAGCAGTGATGTCGGGATCGTCAGGCCCAACGCCCTTGCGGTCTTGAGGTTGATCACCAGCTCGAACTTTGTTGGCTGCTCGACGGGCATGTCGGCAGGGTTCGCGCCTTTGAGAATCTTGTCGACGTAGATGGCGGCACGGCTAGATAAATCCGCGAGATCCGTTCCATAGGACATCAGCCCGCCAACCTCGACATAGTCTCGGGAGCCGAAAACGCTTGGCAGTCTGTGCTGTGCGGCGAGGCCTGCAATCTGGGTCCGCAGGGCGAAGGTGAGAGGGTCTTCGAGGACTAGTAGTGCGCCCGGCTTCGCGCTTAACACCGCCTCGAATGCTCGATCGAGCTGATCGGGTGCGGTCATCTCGACCACGTGAATCTGAATGCGCAGCGCGCGCGCCGCGTCGCCGACCACTTTCAGCGCCTGTGCAACAAACGGCGTCATAGGGTTCGCGAGGACTGCCACTTGGTTGACGGTTGGCATCCCGTCTCGGAGGAATTCGAGTCGCTTGCCGGCGATATCCGGTCCGAGGGCGCTCAGGCCCGTAACGTTCCCACCGGGCCTGGCAAGCGTCGCGACGAGGCCTGACGCGATGGCGTCGCCCACGCCAGCCATCACGACAGGTACGATCCTGGTCGCCTGTTTCACCGTCTGCGCGGTCAGTGTCCCGCCGCCTGCAATGATGACATCAGGGCCCAACTGGAGAAGTTCGGCCGCCAAGGTAGCCAGTCGTTCGGGCCTCCCTTCCGCCGAGCGAAACTCAAACACTAGGTTCTTGCCCTCGATGTAGCCCAAGTCTCGCAATCGAGCCTTGAAGGCGTTCATCTGGCGCGTGGCATGCTCTCCGGGCAGAAGGGCGAGAAGTCCCACACGGTACACCTTCTCCGCCTGCTGGGCCTCGGCGGCGAGCGGCGCGGACAGCGCCCCAAGAAAGAACACGAACAGAAAGGTCCGTCGGTCCATCACTCTATGACCTGAGCTGAGAACGGTGGCAGGCTATCAAGTCCTCCGACGAGTCCCAAACGTCCTGCCAGCCGTGCCCGTCGCTGCGCGATATGTGCCGACTTCCGGATTGGGTCGTTCGCGCCGAATGCCGAATGTCCGTTGTCTGGGAAGCAGTCATTGCAGGGTGCTCATCGACAGCTGCACGCCACGACGCTGCGGCCCACCGGCAGCAGAGACGTCGTCGATGGGAGAAAGCCTCGCCCAGGTGGGACAGCCATAGTGTAAGCCCTTGGAATACCTTTGCACGACTTCTGTCGATGGGACGCTACAACCGATTGAATCCATTGGATTATGTAGCGCCGGGCGTAGCCTCCAACCAATGAAAAATTCTAATAGAATCAATAGATTAAACATATCAAAAAAACCAAGCAAGACACTTCATCTGCTCCCTTTGGCCACCTTTCGTCTAGCCACCATCAGTGGCACCGCCTCGGCCGCCGCTATCTCCTGCTCGCCCCCGCCTTGGCGTAAAGCTCGGGCTGCACGAGGGTGCTCCAGCCAAAGATAGCCTTGAGCTGACGGGGTGCCGCGCTTAGGGAGCGATCTGCCTTGGCATCAGCTCCCGACCTCAGGTCGGCCTGCTCACATGCAGGGTCTGTCCCCTCTTCGCGTTGATGGCTGGACTGCGCCGCGATGCATTTGGGCCTGCACAGTGGGCCATTGCGAATGGTGGACTCTGCCTGTCGAATACCGGTATCGGTGCAACTTATGCCGATCGCCTGGCGAAGCGCGGCCATGACCTCCTACTTGTCGCCCGAAACGGGGACCGGCTTGCGTCCCTGGCGCGCCGGATCGCGAACGAGACCGGCCGGAAGGTGGACAGCGTCAAAGCGGATTTCACGTCCCCGGCGAATCTGGGGCGTGTCGAGGACATCCTGCGGAGTAACGCCAGCATTTCGGTGCTGGCGAATAACGCGGGCGTTGGCGCCACCGATCCTCTGGTTGCCTCTGACGTCGACAAGATGGAGGACATGACCCGTCTGAACATCGTGGCGTTGACCCGCCTCACCTATGCGGCAGCACCGACATTCGTCGAGCGAGGCAATGGCACAATTATCAATGTTTCATCGATCGTCGCGATCGCGTCTGAACGGCGTCTACGGCGGCACGAAGGCCTTCGTGCTCGCGTTCACGCAATCCCTCGTTCACGAACTCGCCGACAAGGGCATCCGCGTGCAGGCGGTTTTGCCGGGTGCCACCGCAACGGAGTTCTGGAATATCGCCGGCATGCCGGTTCACCAGCTCCCGACCGAGATCGTGATGTCGGTCGACGATCTGGTCGATGCCGCTCTGGCGGGCCTCGACCTCGGGGAGACCGTGACCATCCCGTCACTGGCCGACCAAGTGGAATGGGACCGCTACGAAGCCGCGCGCCGCGCGATGTCGGGCAAGGTTTCGAATGCCTCGCGGCCCCGCGCTACAACCTGCATCAACGCCAACGGCGGAACGCCTAGCCACGAGTCCCTTGCAGCCTGAGGAGCCAGTCACGGGGCAAACCCAACAGAAACACCTATTGAAAACCACGAGAGCACCATGGCCCTCCTCCTGGCGCTGGAGAAACCTTGCATCGCAAGGACGATCATCGTTGGTGACTTCGCCCCGTTTAACAGGCCCTTTTACATGTACGAGAGCCCGCAGAACCTGAAGTCAGGGTCTTCGATGGGCCAGGCGCGCGCCCAGCTGAACGCCAATCGTGACGAAGTCCTCGAGAATGCTTTCAGAAGAGGTCTGCCCAAGGAGGCCCAATTCGAGGTTTCCCGGGAATTCAAGGACGATATGTCCCGCGGGTGGAACCAAGGGGCAATGACGACGGCGGACGCTTTCGCCCACTACTACTCGCATTTTACGCGGGACCAGGACCACTTCGACATCGTGATCCATAACTATCGCTGGCGGCTGGGCTTGGCCGACGGCGAGCGCAAGTACGACGAACTGGAAAGGCGGCGCGCCCAATTTCCGGTGATCACCGTGTCCACCATCACTCTCGAGAGCGATGCCAACGGCGCACCGCATCCGGACCCCAGCTCATACGCAAGCAAGTTCGCAGGCCCTTACCAGCATCGGCATATCGAAGGCGGCATCGGGCACAATCTTCCACAGGAGGACCCCAAGGCGTTCGTCGATGCCATCGTTGATGTCGCCGGCGCCTGATCTTGCACTGCAGTCTCTCGCGACGGCTGTGGGCCAAGTTATCGGCAGGTCATCCTAGCGAGTTGAGGAGACAGGCATGGCCCAATTCGACGCTATCATCATCGGCACCGGCCAGGCCGGGCCGTCACTCGCGCATCGCCTGGCAGCTGCGGGCCAGCGTGTGGCAGTCATTGAGCGCCACTACTTCGGCGGCACCTGTGTGAACACCGGTTGCACGCCGACCAAGACGCTGGTGGCGTGCGCCTGCGCTGCGCATCTCGCCCGTCGCGCCGGAGATTACGGCGTTTCGGTCCCAGGCCCCATCACCGTCGACATGAAGAAGGTCAGGGCGCGCAAGGACTACGTGCTGGGCTTCTCCAGCCGCGGCGTGGAGCGGGCGCTGCGAAACAATCCCATGATCTCTGTCTATCAGGGGCATGCGCGCTTCACGGCGCCCCAGTCGGTGGCGGTCGGCGAAGAGACACTGAGCGCGCCCAGAATCTTCATCAACGTCGGCGGCCGCGCGGCCGTTCCGAACATTTCGGGCCTCGACGAGGTCGAATACTTCACAAATAGCAGCCTGCTCGACGTCGAGTTCCTGCCACCGCATCTGGTCATTATCGGCGGCAGCTATGTCGGACTCGAGTTCGCCCAGATCTACCGCCGCTTCGGCAGCGAGGTGACAGTCGTCGAGATGGCGCCGCGCCTGATCCCGCGCGAGGACGAGGACGTCTCCGCCGCGGTCTCCGCCATCCTGAGCGCAGAAGGCATCGCTCTCCACCTCGGCGCCAGTGACCTCAAGCTTGCCAAGCATGGCAAGGACATCGTCGCGAGCTTCGATGCCGGTGGCCGCAAGGAGGTGACCGGCTCACATCTGCTCATCGCCGTCGGCCGTCGCCCCAATACCGACGACATCGGCCTCGACGCGGCGGGCGTTGCCGTCGATAAGCGCGGCTTCATCGAGGTCGACGATCAGCTGCGCACAAGCGTGCCGGGCATCTGGGCGCTCGGTGACTGCAACGGCCGCGGCGCCTTCACGCACACGGCCTACAACGACTTCGAGATCGTCGCTGCCAACCTCCTCGACAACGATCAACGCCGCTTCAGCGACCGCATCCCGGCCTACAACCTCTACACGGACCCGCCCCTCGGCAGGGTCGGTCTCACCGAGGCGGAGGTCCGCAACTCAGGCCGACCGGCCCTAGTGGCCAAGATGGCCATGGAGGACGTGAGCCGCGCCTTCGAGAAGGGCGAAACCCAGGGCTTCATGAAGGTGCTGGTCGACGCGGCGACCAAACAGTTCCTCGGCGCCTCCATCCTCGGCGTCGGCGGTGACGAGGTGGTCCATGCGATCCTCGACCTGATGTACGCCAAGGCGCCCTACATCGTGATGCAGCGCGCCGTCCATATCCACCCGACTGTGTCGGAGCTGCTGCCCACAATGCTGGGTGATCTCAAGCCTCTCGGCTGAGCGTCGCGTGCGTAGGCGCCCTGCGTCGAAGCCGCTGCTCGCTCCGGGCGAGCGGCAAAAAGTGGCTGCAGGAGCCTTCCTCAAGACCTCGCCGCTCGACAGATCGGCCGCTTCCGCTTCGAAGCCGCCGGTCGAGTCGCCACATACTTGGCCCTACTCCACCCCTTTGCTGGCCTCCGCCGACGGTGCAGCAGCCTTGGCCTGCGTCGGTGGGGGTGACGCCTTCGTCGTCGGCGGCGCCGTTTTCGCAACTGCTGGCGTCGCCCTCTTCCTCGCCGGCCTCGCTGCCTTGCGGGGAACCTCCGGCTCGCTTCCCCAGAAGCTGAACAGGGACGACAGCGGCGCTGTCTCGCTGACACCGCCCGCGTAAGTCTGCAGCACTCTCACTTTTGCCCCGACTTTCGCGATTGAAGCCAGGTGCACGACGTGCTCATTCGTCAAGCGGAAGCAGCCGGACGAGTTTGCCCGTCCCACGGTACGATCATTGTTGGTGCCGTGGATGCGATAGATGGTGTTGCCGAGGTAGAGCGCGCGCGCGCCCTGCGGATTCTTGAGCCCGCCCGTCACCGTGATCGGCAGGCCAGGCTGTCGCTTATGCATCTCCGCGGGCGGCGTCCACGACGGCCAAGCGGCAATGCGGCTGATGCGCTCGGTGCCGGACCACGTGAAGCCGTCGCGGCCGACGGAAATCGGATACTGGTAGGCTCGTTTGCCCGGCAGCACATAGTAGAGCTTACGGCCCTGCGTATCGATGATGATCGACCCCACGTCCTCGCCCTGGTCGAAGTAGACGATCGGCGGTTCGGCGGGCTTGATGTCGGGTCGCTCGCCGCCGTCCATGTGCTTGGGATAAACGACGGGGCCATAGGATGCGCGCCGCGCGGCGCGCTCGGCTTCCGCCTGCTCGGCCGTCCTTCTGGCGTCACTCTCGAAGACCGGGGTCGACCCGGACCACCCTGTCTGCGGGAACGCAGGTCCCGCCGCGACGACGATGCCGACGACCAGCGTCGGAAGCAATGCAATGGAAGTTCTCATATCCACGACTCGGGGCCCCGAGCTGTCGGCTGACTTGACACGAGATACGCGAGCCAAATGCACCGACACAAGCTATCCGTGGGCCATCCCTTCTACGCTCATGGTCCGTGTGGCATTCCTGCACGGGCCAAAGAATGCACGGCTCGACGCCCGAGGCAGCGTCAGCGGGACGGAGCGGCCGAACCACACCTGCGCGCGCGGGAGCCCGCCAAGGGCTGCTGCGGCGCCTGGCTCGCGCAAGCGGTGTCCAGAATTTTCGCCTTGCGTCGGCGGCAGGAATGCGCGGCTGATTGCGCAACCGCACCGCTGATGGCTCTATGTCGCAAGCCCTGCTGCTGGCACCCAGGAGGACCGTCGACATGTGGCCAAACCCGCGCATTCCTTATCAGATGTCGAGCGACCGGGCCCGGCTTGCCCCGCTAAACGGCAAGCCGCTGATGATCAATGTCGTGGTCGCGATCGAGTATTGGCCATTCGAGCGACCCATGCCACGCGGCATTCTGCCGGCCCCGCATGGTCGGCCGAGCGAGCCGCCGGACGTAGCGAACTACTCATGGGTTGAGTATGGGATGCGCTGTGGCCTGCCGCGCATCTTCGATGTGCTTGGCCGACGCAACATCAAAGCTTCGGCCTGGATGAACGCACAGTGCGCCGATGTATACTCGTCGGCTGCCGAACGGGCGGCCAAGGAGGGGTGGGAATTTGTCGGCCACAGCTGGTTCCAGCGGTCATTGAAGGAGGTCGAGGACGAGGAGGCTGAAATCCGCCGGTCGCTCGCGCGCCTGGAGCAGCTGACGGGAAAGCGGGTGCGCGGATGGTTCGGTGCCGGTGGTGGTGAGAGCCCGCAAACGCCGGAGATTCTAAAGCGCTGCGGCGTGGAATTCACGCACGACTGGCTGCTCGATGACTTGCCCTGTTGGATGACGACCGCAGAGGGGCCGCTGCTATGCCTGCCTTACACGTGGGAGATCAACGATGTGCCGATGTGGGCCGTGCAGGGCCAGTCCTCGGACGAGCTCGTGAAGCGGCTCAGCGCCACGCTGGCCGTGCTCGAGCGCGAGGTCGAAGAGAATCCAAGGGTACTCTCGATCGGGCTCCATCCCCACATTGCCGGTGTGCCGCACCGCGTCTACTACCTCGAAATGGCGCTGGACATGCTGATGAGCCGTTCCGACACAATCTTCGTGACATCGGGTCAGATCGCCGACTGGTTCCTTGCCGCGGACAAGACCGGGCTATCCGATCTGGAGAAGGCACTCGAGGCAAAAGGCGGATAGGCGATAGCCGCTGTCGGCCGCGCGGCATGCTCCAGCATAGCGGCCGTAGCATCGCCGGCTACGTTGAAGTGCACGACAACCCGCCCGCCGTTTCCCGCTGTCCGGGCGTGCGGGCGGCGTCGCGCGCGCCTTGGGGAGCAGGTCCGAATCTCTAGGGACGTGGTGCAGGAGAGCGTAACGCTATGAGGTGAAGCATCTGGTCGTTCAGCGCGGCTGCTTCGACGGCAAGCCTCGACCTGGACCCGCCTGGCCGCAGGGC
Source organism: Hyphomicrobiaceae bacterium (assembly GCA_050248715.1). GTDB lineage: Bacteria > Pseudomonadota > Alphaproteobacteria > Rhizobiales > Hyphomicrobiaceae > AWTP1-13. The sequence continues at coordinate 34,844 of JBFWRV010000041.1, forward strand.
CTATCATTTCCCCCATGCAAGCCTCGAGCATCATTTGGATCACAGGCGGCGGCAGCGGCATAGGCAGAGCGACCGCTATTGCCATGGCGCGGCAAGGAACGCACATCGCCGTTTCGGGCCGCCGGCCGGCCGAACTTGAAGCCACTGCAGCAGCCGTGAATGCGGCTGGCGGAAGTGCCGAGGCGCACGCCCTCGACGTAAGCGATGCCGAAGCCGTAGTGCGTGTATCCGACGCTATACTCTCGCGCCATGGCCGCGTCGACATTCTGATCAACAGCGCCGGCACGAACGTGCCAAAGCGGGCATGGGATAGCATCACCATGTCCGATTTCCGGCATGTGGTCGACATCAACCTGAACGGCGCCTTCAACTGCATCAGCACCGTCTTGCCGCGCATGCGCGCCCGCCAGCAGGGGACGATCATCAACGTGTCGTCATGGGCAGGGTTCTACCTCACGCGGCTCACCGGCCCGGCCTACAGCGCTAGCAAGCGCGCGATGATTGCCATGACCGAGTCGCTCAACATGGAAGAGTGCCGCAACGGCATCCGTGCCTGCGTGATTTCGCCGGGTGAAGTGGCGACCGAGATCCTCAAGACGCGCGCCGCCCGTCCTTCCGAGGAGGACATGCAAAGGATGCTACAGGCCGAGGACCTGGCGAGGACCATCCAGTTCGTGTGCGAGTTGCCGCCGACCGCCGCGATCCATCAGATCGTGATGGCACCCACCTGGAACAGAATGTACCTGGGCTTCAAGGAGCTGGGCATCTGACCGTTACCGTCCTTCGGCGCTCTCAACGCGATCGGCACTCTTGGCTGAGCTCGACTCGTTGAGGACCATCAGCAATGGGGTAAGGCCCTCGGCATCGACGAGCCGAAAGATTTCGATGTCGTTGCGAGCTCTCTCGCTCCAGCCGGCTATCTGTAAAGCGCGTTCGGCCTTCGAAAACAACCCGTGGTTGCGCATTGGTCCATCCGTTCTGTCTCCGGATGGGGTTGTCCGCACTCCCTCCTCGCGCCACTTCTTCTTGATCTCGGAAAGGTCTGTGTCGCTGGCAAGGTCTTCCTCGCGTTTCAATTTTTCGAGCTCACTCTTCTGCCCAAGCCAGCGCCGACCTCGGGCCGGCCATCGCACCAGCTCCAGGTCCGTAAGTACGCCCGCAAGCTGGTTCATTGCGACCGCCTTTGCCGCCTCATCCTTGTCGTCAGGATCACATGCATAGAGATTGGGAATAACGAAATAGGCTGCCATGTTGTGATGAATGAAATGGCGGCGCACCCACTCTCGATCGACGCCGGCGCGCGCAATTGCGGTGTCAATGGCATCGTTGATCTGGCGGATCAGGGCGCGCGTCGGTCGTATCGATGGCGGCTCGCGTGGCGGGTTGAGGACGGCAAGGACGAGCAAGCCCAGATCGATCCCTATCGTGGCGAGAAGTGCGATCAGGTCACGCCCGGTAATCGGCTCTCCGGTGTCGGTGTGGCCGCTCGTCAGCTTGCCGCCTGAGGACAGGTAAGCAGTAAGACTGGTCGAGTATGCCCCAATGTTGCGCCAGAGATTCTTGACCGCATTGGCAACTCCGGCGGGACCCTCGCTGAATACGGCCTCGCGCAGCTTCAGTTCGGCCGGCTGCTCGGCTTGCGCCGCCGCGGACCGCAGCCGCTCGGCCAAGGTAGGATCGTAGCAAGAGAACCCAGACGAGCCGGGAGGGACCGCCACTGTCGAGGCAATGGCACGCATTTCGGCGGCCGTCGAACGACCGAGCTGATTGCTGCGCGCGGCAATATTGCGCGCCCGCCCACGGATGTCGGAAGCTTTGACCTCGAAGGTTCTCTGACGCTCCTCGACCGTGGCTCCCCCTAAGGTCGCAACACTTTGCTTGAGTTCGTCCACATCCGCTTGCAGAGGTGTGAGCCAGGAACGCATCATTCCGTCACGCAGGGTGCCAATCTGGTCCCGCACACTCCGGCGTGCATTGTAAAGCGGACCTCGACCCGCGCCCGACGCCGTACCGCAACTGCCACCGCTGGATTCCTCGCGCGCCATCTGGCTGTCGGACCAGCTCACAACGCTGTCGAGCTGAGCGCGCACCGCGTCGAGCCGCGCGGCAACAACACCACTGGCGTCGCGAGCATCCTCCTGCAGGCCGGAGAGGCCTGAGCGCGTCGCTTCTTCGCCGGATATGAGGCTCCACCAAAAGCCGTAGCCAAATCCGATCGACCATACGGCCAGGAACAAATACAGCGGAAAGGTTATGAGGCGTTCGCGCAGGGTCCGCTTTGCACCGAATGTCTCGCGGAGCATAAGCCACATCAAGAAGGTCAGCGCGACAACGACGGCAATGACGAGGACGTCGTTGGAGATTGACATGCCGCCGGGCAGCACCTGCCCCTGACTCGTAGGCGTGGAGGCGACGCCAATGATGAAATCGCGCATGCCATGCCAGGTGGCGTAGCCGGACAGGATCAGCAGCATGAACGACGCCATGCCGATGAGCGCGTTGCGACCAAACAGGTAGTCGGCAATCCGTCCCCAGCGCGCCGAAAGCCGTTCCCCCTCGTCGGCCATACTAACCTCCTGCCCGCTTTTGGATGTCGGTTACAGAATGTCTCAACCGTCGACCAAATGCTTGGTTGGGGCGGTGGATTGAATCGGGCCGTGGCTGATCGGCCACTGCTTGGTCAACAATCCACAGGGGTGGGCACGTCTCTGAGGCAGCAGGCTCCCGCGATTGCATCAGCGAGGCCGGTGTGCCGCTTCGGATGTCATGTTGCGCCGCCACAGGTGCCGCGCTAAGGGCCAGCCGGCCCCTCCTTCCTGCGTCCGATTTTCCAGGTCGCGCTGATCATCGCGATGTGCTGCAAGCCCAGCGGCTGTGCACGACCAGCCTTGATCAATCGTGCCCAACGGCGACAAGTGCTGGACCGAGCCCTTCGCCACCGGCGATTTGCGGCAATGAGGGCTTCAATCTCTCTGCACCCTCCCACAGCCTGATGGTGCGCTTGGCGTTCGCAAACGCGCGGGTGAACGATGACTCTTCCCGCAAGGCGCGGTTGAAGTAGGCATCTCCGAAATAGGTCCAACGCCGCTGGTCCTCACAGCCGAAGGAGCTGCGGTCGGCGCGCGCCGCGGTCATGACGAGCGTGCGCGCGTCGGCCAGCGCTGAGATGAAGCTGCCGGAGTGACATGCGGAAATGACGATGACGCGATTGCGGATGCCCGAGTGGTCGAGCATGAGTTTGAGATGCGCTGGCGTTAGCTGCGCCAAGGCGATGCGCGGCATTTGGATGGCAAACTCGCCCACCTCCCCGTGCGACGTCATGAAGAGGAAGAGGGTATCCCGATCGGCATCCATAACCCGTTGGCCGAGGTGCAGAAGGACATGCTCCAGGTTGACGACGGTCGCCAATGGGACGTCATGGAGCGTGCTCGCGTGATTGATAAGGGCGATGGATCTGCCCAGAGTGCCGAAGCGTCGGTCGAAAAGCTCACGGACCGCCCGCACCTCGCGCATGAAGACGGCTTGGCTGCCGAAGCCGGCAACGCCCACGAAATAGAGTTGGGGACGATCGCGCGCCGTCGGCTTGATTTTCGCCAGTGTCTCCTTGAGCAGCTGGGGCTGGCGGGCATGGATCGCCTGAGCATCGATGCGCTGGCGCGGCGCGGCAGAGCTCGGATCGCTGCACGTGAGCGCGACAGCGACAATGGCGCTGAGTGCCCAAAGACTGCTCTGCAGGTAGCGTATGAGGCGTGGCGCCTGCATGCTCCCTTCCCATTGGCAATCGCCGGCGCGGCTTGGCGTGCGTTGCTGATCGTAGCTACCTTTTTGGCATCACTAGGTCGCGCACCACATCCCGGGATATGGGGTCGTGATCTGTCGACACGCAGCGGCCCTTGGGGCCTGCGGTGAGCCAGCGCTCCAGCGATCGGCTGTCGGATCGTATGGCAGCGTGGTGCGTTCCATTCGCGCGCGGTCGCATCGTCGCCACCGGCCGCCAGCGCTCCAACCCCGTGTCCTTCGACAGCCGGCGCCTTCAGTCAGGTTTTGGAGTGAGGGAGCGATCGGTCGCGCTGCTCGACCGCTTCGCTAACAGAGCCGACGCCGAAGATCTGGCGGCTGCCCCAATAACTCCCGCCCGCGGGGCAAGCACGTGATCGGTGGGGCGCCGCCCACAACCCTCCCCTTGCATCCGAGCAAGTTCGCCGGCTTGCGACAGGCTTGCTATTCCTGGTGCGGTCGCTAGCAATACCCTCGGGATATCCGGCGTTGTCTGACCCACGCCGCCAATCACAACCAAGGTGCCGAAAGCAGCACCTGGATCGAGGAAACGCACCATGCCCATCCATTTGCGGGCTGCCAATCACGGCGGCTCGACCGCGCCCCGGACCGCGTCTTCGAGGCACGTGCTTCATTGGATTGCCGCGCGTCCTGCCGGCTCCGCTGTTGCCTTCGCCAGTACGTCTCCGCGCGCTCCCGCGCTCGAGACCGCCCGGTCATGACTCCCCAGTTGGTGGAAAATTTTCTGCAGGCGCTGTTCGCCGGCCTGACGGTCGGCTCGATCTACGGGCTCATGTGCGTCGGTCTCGCCCTGATCTTCGGCGTGATGCGGGTGATCAATTTCGCCCAGGGCGAATTCATGATGCTCGGCATGTACGCCGCCTTCTATTTCTTCACGGCATTCGGCGTGCAGGCGGCGCTCGGCCCAACGATGGGTCCCTACGTCGCCGCCATCCTGGCAGGGCCGCTGTTGTTCGGAGTGGGGTACGTCATCCACAAGGCGCTGATCGGCCGGGTCAGCGGTACGCGGGCCCAGGTCGAGGGCGAGGGACACTATGCGCAGCTCATCCTGACGCTCGGCATTTCTCTGATCATCCAGAGCGTGGGCCTCATCGCGTTCGGGTCCATCCTCGTATCCGTCCGCACGCCACTATCCTCCAGCGCCTGGGAGCTTGGCCCGATGTGGGGCGACCTCGTCTCCATCTTCATCAACAAGTCGCGGGGCATTGCTGCGGTGATCTCGATCGCCGTCATCGCTGCGCTGGCACTCATGATTGGCCGCTCGCGCCTCGGCAAGTCCCTGCGCGCCGCGGCCGACAATCCCGAGGCGGCCACCTACATGGGGATCGACGTCGATCGCGCGCACAGCGTCGCATTTGCCCTCGGCGTCGGCGTCACGGCCGTCGCCGGCGGGCTGCTCGCCACCAACTATCCCTTCCACCCCTATGTCGGGCTCGAGTACGTCATCATCATGTATGCCGGCGTCGTCCTCGGCGGACTTGGCAGCATCATCGGCCCATTCTGGGGCGGCATGACCATCGGCCTGGTGCAGCAGCTCTCCACGCTGGTCCTGCCGACGCAGCTGCAGAACACGGCGATTTTCATCGTCTTCCTACTGATCGTCTTCTTCATGCCGCAGGGCTTCTTCGGCCGTGTGACGGAGAGGACGTGAAATGCCGACTGCTTTGCGCTCGCTTGCGCCGTTCTTCGTCTTCGCTGCGGTCTACGCCGCCTTGGCGCTGGCCATCACCAACTCCTACTACCAGCTGATGATGACCCTGGTGCTGGTCTGGGCGAGCTTTGGCCTCGCCTGGAACCTGCTCAGCGGCTACACGGGCCTGGTCTCCTTCGGTCACGCGGCCTTCTTCGGGATCGGCGCCTACACCACCGCGCTCGGACAGATCCATTTCGATCTCTCGCCTTGGCTCCTCATTCCCGTCGCCGCCGTACTCGGCGGTATCGCCGGACTCCTGATCGGCATTCCGACCTTCCGGCTGCGCGGCGTCTACTTCGCGCTATCGATGCTGGCCTATCCCTTGGCACTGCTCTACGTCTTTGAATGGCTGGGCTACCAGGAGGTCACGCTGCCGATGAAGCGCGAGTCGGCGGCCGCCTACATGCAGTTTGCCGACCATCGCATCTATACGCTGCTGGCCCTGGCTCTGCTGGCCATGATCGTCGTGATGACGCGCGTGATCGAGCAGTCGCGCTTCGGCATGGCGCTGCTTGCCATCAAGCAGAACGAGGCGGCGGCCGAGGCCGCCGGCATCAACACGCTCAAATGGAAGCTCCTCGCCATTACGCTGAGCGGCGCGATCGCCGGTGCGGTCGGCGCCTTCTATGCAGTCGTGCTACTCGTCGTCACGCCGGTCTCCGTATTCGGCATGCTGGTTTCGGCACAGGCGCTGACCGTCACGCTGTTCGGCGGCGTCGGCACGGTCTGGGGGCCGGTGATCGGCTCCGCGATCCTGATCCCGGCGTCGGAGATCCTTCACGCGGAGCTCGGCCACGTTATTCCCGGCATCCAGAACGTGATCTTCGGTTTTGCCATCGTGGTGCTGATCCTGGTCGCGCCCGAAGGCATCTTCTGGAAAGCACGCGACTTCGCTTACCGGCGCTGGCCGGCGCTGGTCAGTCGACCGGCCTCCGGCGCGCCGGCGCAGAGGAGCGAAAGCCTGCCCGGCATCCCGGCAGCTACTCGGGCCTCCCCGGCTGGCGGTTCCCATGCCAAGGGCGATGCGCCGATCCTCTCGGTGCGCGGGCTCTCCAAGAGCTTCGGCGGGCTGAAGGCCGTCCAGGACGTGAGCTTCGACGTTCCGAGGGGATCGATCCTCGGCATCATCGGTCCCAATGGTGCCGGCAAAACCACTGCCTTCAATCTGCTCAACGGCTTCCTGGAGCCCGATGCCGGCCAGGTCCTGCTCGACGGGCGCAACGTGATCGGCCGCAAGCCGCACCAACTGTGCGCGGCGGGCGTCGGGCGCACCTTCCAGATCATGCGACCGTTCGCGCGCATGTCGGTGGCCGACAACGTCGTCGTCGGCGCCTACGTGCATGCCCGCACCGACGGTGACGCACGGCACGCGGCCGCCGATGCCATCGATCGCGTCGGGCTTGCCGGCTATGCCGATCGCCTCGCGGGTGAGCTGACGACGCGGCATCTGCGCCTCATGGAGCTTGCCCGAGCACTTGCCGGCTCACCGCGCATTCTGCTGCTCGACGAGACGCTGGCGGGTCTCGGGCACGCCGAGGCCGAGGAGGTCATCACGATCGTGCGCAAGCTGGCCCAGGGCGGCATCACCATCGTCATCATCGAGCACACGATGCAGGCCATGGTCCGTCTGGTCGATCGCTTCGTGGTACTCGATCACGGCGCGGTCTTGGTGGAAGGTCCCCCCGAGGCGGTCACACGCGATCCGCGCGTCATCGAGGCCTATCTCGGCAAGAAGTGGACGGCCTATGCTCGAAGTTGACAAGGTCAGCGCCGGCTATTCCGACCTGCCCGTCATCAACGGAGTCTCGATCCGGGTAGGCGAGGGCCAGTTCGTGTCGATCGTCGGCCCGAACGGCGCGGGGAAGACCACCCTCTTCAAGACCATCTCGGGCATCTTGAAACCGATGTCCGGTACGATCCGCTTCGAGGGTGTCGACCTCGCCACCACGCCTCCGGCGCGGCGACCGCATCTCGGCATCGCCCACGTTCCCGAGGGCCGGCAGGTGTTTCCTTCGCTCACGGTGATGGAGAACCTGGAGATGGGGGCCTTCACGGAGGCCGGCCGCCGCAACTGGAAGGAAAACATCGACCGCATCCTCACCTGGCTACCGGTTCTGGCCGACCGCCGCTCGCAGCTCGCCGGCACGCTGTCGGGCGGCGAGCAGCAGATGGTGGCGGTGGGTCGCGGCCTTGCTTCCTCGCCCAAGCTCCTCATGCTGGACGAGCCGTCGATGGGTCTGGCGCCGGCAATCGCCGATTTCATATTCGAGAAGCTGATGGAGATCCGACGCCAGACCCGCCTGACCATTCTGCTGGTCGAGCAGCGCGTTGCGGAAGCGCTGGAGTCGGCCGACCATGGCTACGTGCTGGAAGCAGGCCGCGTCGTGCTCGAAGGTAGTAGTGAGAACCTCCGCGCCGATGACCGTGTGCGCAAGGCGTACCTGGGCATGTGAGGAACGGAGTCGCATCGGGGCTTGTCCCCGGCATCCAGCCAACCATGAGCGCTGGGGCAGACCACAAGCAAGATGCGTCCCGGTGACAAGCGCCGGGATGACAGCAACCTGGAGGAGACGATGTCGAGACGATCATTCGTCAAGGGACTACTGGGCGGCCTCGCGTTGCCGACGGTCGCGGCGCTGGGCCTGGGAACGTTACCGGCACAGGCGCAGAACCCAAGCGAGGTCAAGGTCGGCCTTCTGGTGCCCCTGTCGGGCATCTATGCGCGGCCCGGCACGGTGATGCGCATGGGCGCGGAGATGGCCATCGAGGACATCAACGCCCAGGGTGGCATCAAGTCTATGGGCGGCGCCAAGCTCAAGCTGGTAGTGCTGGATTCCGGAGACACCACCGAGAAGGCCAAGAACGCGGCTCAGCGCATGGTGGCGCAGGAGACCGACCTCGTCGCCGCCACCGGGGCCTACCTCAGCTCCTTCACGCTTGCCGTCACCGAGGTGACCGAGCGCGCCAACCTGCCGGTGCTGACGCTGTCCTACTCGGACATGCTGACCGATCGAGGCTTCAAGTACATCTTCCAGACCTCTGCGACGTCGGGCTCGCAGGCCGAGCAGTCGCTGCCCGTGCTGGTGAAGCTCGCCGAGAGTGCCACCGGGACCAAGCCCAAGACCGTGGCGATCATCACCGACAACACGGCAGCCTCGATCTCCTCGGTCAAGCCCATGAAGGAGCGCCTTTTGAAGGAGCTCGGCATCCAACTGGTGGTGGATGAGACCTTCACCCCGCCGCTGGCGGACGCTACACCGCTGGTGCAGAAGGTGCGCGCGGCGCGGCCCGACCTGCTGTTCTTCCTGCCCACCGTCATCTCCGATGCCAAGCTGATGCTCGAGAAGCTCAACGAGTTCGGACTCGGACAGGGCCGCGTGCCGACCATCTCCTTCGGCATCGCCATCGCCGAGCCTGACATGCTGCGCACCATGACGCCCGAGCTGTTGCAAGGTGTGATGGCGGTGGTCGGCAACTGGGCCGCCAAGGGCCACGAGGACATCGTCGCCAAGCTCAAGGCCAAGTACAACGAGCCCTGGATGACCCAGAATGCCATCTCCACCTATGGCGACATGTGGATCCTGAAGTCGGCGCTGGAGAAGGCCGGCAAGGCCGACCGCCAGGCCGTGGCCGAGGCGATCCGCTCGCTGGACGATGGCCCCTCGAAGTACTTCCCGGGCGGTCAGATGAAGTTCGACGAGAAGGGTCGCCGCGTCGGCGCGGGGCTTGCCATTATCCAATGGCAGTCAGGTATTCCGGTCACGGTGTATCCGCCGGCGTCGGCGATGGCTCAGCCGATCTGGCCCAAGAAATAGCGCGTGGATGAGAACGGCCCTGCGCCCTCTGCGCCGGGCCGCTCCCCTGCCTAGGCTCTCGATCACGTCTTCACGCGACGATTTCGGCCGCCTCCTCAGCCCGCACACCGCGCGCCGAAGTGCGGATTTGCGCACCGGCTAGATCCGTTTCGATCGATAAGAGAGTCGGCGAGAGTTGGCCCAATGTCTGCGGGGTACACGCCTGGCGCGGCCTTGACCGGCCGGCGCGCCGGTTGGAGCCGGCTATGGAGAGAGGTAAAGTTCGTTCGCTGAGATGGAGGCATCTATGAACGAACACGCAAGGACCGCCAGGGCGGCACAGGAAGTGGACGTAAGGATAGGCTTCTACGTCCACTTCGTGGTCTTCGTGCTGGTTTGCACGATACTGGCTGTCGTGAATTGGCTGGCAACCCCTGAGATATGGTGGGCGCAGTGGCCGTTCGTAGGCTGGGCCTTCGGGGTCCTAGGCCACGCGCTTTGTGCGTTCGGAGGTTGCGGCCCCAACTTCATCACCCAATGGCGGCTGCGGAAAATAAGGCAGATGTCGCACCCGGAAACGGCTCGGGTCGCGAGTGGAGGCAGCAGCAGTCCAGGCATGTCCTTCGGAATTTTCCTCCTCGGGGCATTGATAGGAGGCGGTGCTGTTGGAGGGTATATGTACAAATTGCTGGAGGAAGCGCGTGCGAATGCGCACAACGTGGAAGCGTCGCGTAACACGCTCGACAAGTCCCTGAAGGATCAGGAAACGCGGCTTAAGCAACTCTCGGCCGAAAAGTCCGCTATGGAGGTCACCGCCAAGGAAATGAGTGTTCGGGTCGATCAACTGCAAAGCTCGACGCAGGCGGCCGAAGCGGCCCTCAAGAAGGCGAGAGATGAGCTTGCACAAGCTCAGTCGGCGAGGGAGGCAGCCGAACGGGCACTAGCAGATGCCAAGAAGGGAACGTCCCAATGAGCGACGGATCTTCAGGTGCGCCGGGCACATGTCGACTTTCTTGCGCCGATCGAGCAATTTGAGGGACGCCTTGGTCTTCGCGCAACCATCGCAAATCCCTTCAGCTGCGTGAGGAGGCAAGCGATGATTACCTCCGGAACTCGGAGGGCGTGATTACCTTTTGCGTTGCTGGATCCATAACGTAGATGCCCAGCCGCAGCGCATCGAACTCGTTGAGCAATGTGATGCTGCTGTGCGGGGCCGAGAGCACCAGGGTCAGGAATTCGGGATCGGCCTTGATCTCGTGAAAGTACGCGTTGATGCGTTTGATCATGTCTTGGCCAACTCCTGTAGCCGCCTGGATATCGGCCGCCGAGTACATCTGATTGGCCGAGAGTTGGCCTATCGCGCCCTGATGGAAACCGACGCGCGCGCCCTTCATCATGATCCGCATGGGCTGCTGGTCCTGATCTTGGCCGGCAAGAAACACGTAGGTACATGAGCTGTGACAGCCGGGGCCCTGAATGGCCACCGTGGTTAGCTTGGCGGCGTGCACATAGCGGCCTATGGCGATGCCTTCGTCGATGCTGCCCCCAGGCGACTCGAGCATGAGAACGATGCGTTGGCCTTGCGGGATCTTCGCGGTGACACGCTGCAGCCGGCCCAGATCGCCCGGCACAATCTGCCCGCGCAACACCAACGTCGATACGTCCTTGTCGCCGGTATGAACCCGATAGATGAGCGCCGCCCTGGTGGGGGTCGACTGCATCGCTGTCGCGCCGAACGCCAATGCTGCCAGCGCACCAAGAGAGAGTGCTCTCCAGACCGAGCGATGCCGACGGTAGTGCCGAGGCGCGTTCATGGCGTTTCCTCCTGACGTTACGGAGATCCGAACGAGTTGGAATGCCTTCTCGAGATCCTTTACCGCAGCGTCGAATTGGCCCTGGGTGACGAAGGCATCGGCGCGAAGAATGTGGGCGAAGGCCTGGTCGGCTTTGCTGGACCCGGATTGCTGCAGGAAAATAGTGCAGCCGCTGATTGCCTTGGCAGGATCGGCGGAACGGCAATCTTGGCCAACCTCGGCTGATGACAGCAACGTCGACGCCAGAAGGAGTGAAAAGGCTAGCACTGCGCGCATGACCAGCCCTCCAACGAGCCATTCGACGGCGAACAGATGCTGCGACAAGAACAACCGAAGGTCCTGAAAACCTACATGATGGGGGAGCCAGGGCGCTGTACCCCGCGTAACAACTGGACAACGTCGCGGTCCTCGGGGCCGAGACGAGCGCAAAATGCCGAGCGAATGCATCGATCGCTGAAGATTTTGCCTCCCTAGCAGCTGACCACTCAGGTACAGCTCGCCTGCTATCGCAGCGTCGGCGTCGCAGTTTGCGCCGCGTTGTCCTCTCGCCTGCTGCGGCTGCAGCCGCCCCCTCGCCCCAACGCGCATCGACCGCCATGATCCGGGGCACTACACCGCCGGCGACGTGACCTCGATGTTGCGGAAGGGTAACTTCCGCGCGATGCTGGAGCGGTCAGAGGAAGTGGGAGCAAGCCATGTTTTCGCATGTGATGATCGGAGCCAATGATGTGGCCGCGTCCAAGACGTTCTACGATGCGGTGCTCGGGGCTATTGGTGTCTCGGAGGGGAAGGTAGACCCGAAGGGCCGCGTCTTCTATCGCACCAAGACGGGCGTGTTCGGGGTCACCAAGCCGATCGATGGCAATGTGGCGACACACGCCAACGGCGGTACCATAGGTTTCGCCTGCGACAGTCCCGAAAAAGTCAAGGCCTTTCACGATGCCGGTGTCGCCAGTGGGGGCAAGAGCATCGAGGACCCACCCGGCTGGCGGGAGGGTTCTTTCGGCAAACTCTATCTCGCCTATCTGCGCGACCCGTTCGGCAACAAAGTGTGCGCGCTGCATCGAGGCTGAGCGCGCACGCCGATTCTGGATCGGAGCGAGCGTGAGAGAAAATAGTCAGAGGAGATGCTTGTCGATCCTCTCGTCGGCGTTCTGCCTGGCCTTGGGCAGGTCGCCATGCGGTCCCGACCGGACGAGGTTTCCCTAGTCTTAGGATCGCGGCACTTCGCTTTGACCCTGGTTGCACGCGCCTTGACGGGCGTCGCCCGTTGCCGTGTCCATTCCTCGCAGCCCGCGGCCGGCTGGGCTTCTTGCGGGCGTCAAGCCCAAGTGCCGCGAACTCCCTCTCGAGCTCGGCGCGTTTGACCGCGCGCAGATGCTCGTGCGCCTGTTCGAGTTGCGCAGGGAGCCGTGTTGCCGCTCAAAAGACGGCCAACAAACCAGACAACGACGGTACGCATTGCAAGTTGACGTGCCACGTGACCAACCTTTCGATGTTCCGGATGCGGATGCAGCGCGAGTGACTCCTAGGGCGCCAATCGGGTTGTGCAGCCAAGCGAACAGTCCTTGAGTTCGACACATGCTCGCTGCATACAGGGGGTCGATTGCGTATCACCTCATTGTGCACGCGTAGCAAGTCGGATCTCTGGCCGGTGAAGCACGAGAGCGAACTCGCGCGCATCTTGGATGTCGCGCCCCCGGAAGCCTATGAACGCGGCGCTGACGGCAGGCGTGCCTGGTGGCGCAGAGCGCTTGAGCTGTTCGGGACGTTCAGGCGCAATCACAAGGACGCCCTCACCCGGGAAGACGTCGCCGAATACCGTAAGCACAAGGCTCGCGAGGAGTTGCCGGTCACCGATCCGGAGCGGCACCTCGGCCTGCGGGTATCGCGGCTCGAGGATGCGGCTAAGGGTCTGGTCGTCGATGGGGATGTCGAGCTCAACGATCTCGGCGACAACGGTGAGGCCAAGGACGACGACGGCGCCGAGCCCGACACCGGGTATTCGATCCTGAGCCAGAGTGAAGCTCGCAACCACGAGCGCCCCAATCACCTGCGCCTGTTTCAGGAAGGGTGGGAACCGCGCTCATTCGCGGACCGGGACGAGGACGAAGACCACGTCGCTCGGGTGCGCGAGATGGAGCGCCGCAACAAGCAGGCGACCCAGGAGTTCCTGGGCCGCTGGAACGAGGCCGAGAAAGAGGCGCGCGCGAAGCACAAGAAGCGGACGGGAACCGACTGAAAATTTTTTCGCTGAAAGTGGGGAAATTCGGTCCTGCAAACGCGATAGGGAGTAGAGGGCACCGCGGCACCCTCGGATTGCACCCCCAGCCTTTGGCGTCTGCCGGGCCCTAACGCTCTGGGCAGCCAGCATTTTTTGCGATTTCTTGCATCTGGAGCCCAGACTGGGGTTGTGCCACAAGCATCAACCGCTCAAGCGTCGCGCTGTTGCCAGCGATCACGCATTTGGTCACTGGGCCTGACATCCTGCGAGCGGCTGTAGATCGCAACAGCGAGCATGAGTACCGCAGAGAGCACTCCAAAGAGAGCACGGTATGCGGTTCCGGTTCGCGCGCCGCTTGCCAGCGGCTCGAAGGCGCCGATGACGACGCCGGAAAACGTCTGCATGCAAGCGACGCCAAGCATCACGGAGGTGTTCATCGTCGCCATGCCGCGACCAATCAACCGGTCCGGGAAGATGCCGCGGCCATGCGTCATCACCATAGTGCTGGAGGCGCTGAAGAAGCCGATGCCGAGAATGGCACCGATGGGAACCCAAATTGGCGGGTGAGGCGAGAGCGCCAGCGCAGCCAATATGAAAATGATCACCAAGCTGCCGCCAATGGCGATCCATTTGCGCGTGTCAAGCAGGCGGTCCAGAGGACCGAAGACGAGCATGCCGATCTGGTAGACGATGACCGCGAGGAACAGGACGTTGCCGGCCTCGATAGGGCTCAGACCATACACCTCGCGCAGGAACGGGCCGCCCCACAAGCCCTGCACGGTGAAGGTGCAGGCGTAGCTGCAGAAATTGAGAACCAGGATGGGTGGCAGATGCGGGTTGCGCAGAACCTCCACTAGGCCTTGCAGCATCTGGCGTGGAGTTTCGGGGGTGCGGGCCAGGAAGGGGTGGCCGGGCGGGGCGTCGCGCACCAGCATCCAGACGGCGATTGTGGCAAGCGCGGTGAACACGATGGCGGCGCCGAATACGGCCCGCCAGCCGACCGCCTCGGAGGCCCAGGCCAGCGGGGTGGTGGCTGCCAAGTTGCCGAGCAGACCGATGGACAAGACCATGGCGGTGAGGGTGGAGAAGCGGTCCGGCGGGAACCAACGAGAGATCACCACCATGCTGCCGATGAGCATGACGCCGAAGCCGGCACCCATCAGCGCACGACCCGTCAGCAGAATTGGCCAGGTCAGCGCCAGTGTGAAGACAATGCCACCGATGGTTGCCAACACGAGCATGCCGACCACCGTGCGACGCGGGCCATAACGGTCGAAGAAGAAGCCGCACGGTATCTGCATGGCGGCGAAGCCAAAGAAGAAAGCACCTGTGAGCCCACCGAGCGCTTCAGGCCCGATGGACAGGTCGCGCATCAGGTCCAGGCCGATGGTGACGTTGGAAGCGCGAAAAAAATGGCTGGCGACGTAGGCGGTGGCCAATGTCGTGACGATGATCAGGCCCCGGCCGTGTGGGAAAGCGTGCCGCTCGGTAAACCGCATCGACGGGGTTACGTCCGCTTGTTTTCGAGAATTGATCGGCCGGTGCTATTGGACAGCCCGCCTTGGCAAGCCCGATGAGAGCCTGGCAAACCAGAGCCCCCGCGCCTCTCATTGCGCGGTCAGGCCGCCGTCGACCACCATTCCCGAACCGGTCATGAAGCCCGAGTCGTCCGACGCCAGGAATACAATGCCGAGTGCGACGTCCTCGGCAATACCCAGTCGCCCGATTGGATGCTGCTTCATCGCCACGCTGCGGGCAGCCTCCACGTCGTTGCTGCCGCTCTGTCGAGCGCGCGACACGAACGTCTGCGCCCCCATGTCGGTCTCTATGACGCCCGGGTGGATCGAGTTGACACGGATCTTCCAACCCTTGCGGCCGAAGGACAGGGCCGCTGATTTGGTGAACATGGTGACGCCACCCTTGGTCATGGAATAGAGCGGGTCGAGCTGAGAGCCGACGATGCCCGCGATCGACGCAAGGTTCACGATCGCGGAGCCGTGCCGGGTCGACCTGCCGCTGTCGGCGAGCGCCGGGGCGCACACCTTCGTGCCGAGCCAGACGCCCGTCATGTTGATGCCGACGAGCCGGCTCCAATCCTCCATGGTCGCGTCCATCAGGTCCTTGCCGAGGAAGATGCCGGCGTTGTTCACGAGAATGTCGAGTTTCCCGAACTGCTTGATTGCCGCGGCGACAGCAGCCGCCCATGACGCCTCCTGGGTCACGTCAAGTGCAAGAGCCAGCGCTTGGCCCCCCGCTTCGGTGATTTCATTCGCCGTCTCGCGGCCGCGATCGACCAGCACGTCGCCGACTACGACTGAAGCCCCCGCTGCCGACATCTTGCGCGCCGTCTCGGCGCCGATCCCGCGCGCAGCACCTGAGAGCAGCGCGACCTTGCCCTGCAAACTATTCATGTCAATGTTCCACCCAAGGTCCTGGTCTTCGTCACACAACCTGCCAACGAACACGCACTCTGCGCAACATCTTCGGTCATGCCATGTATAGCCCGCCGTTCGCGTGAATGATCTCGCCCGTCATGAAGCACGCATCGTCCGACGCCAAGAAGACCACAATGCTCGCAATGTCGCCGGGATCGGCGATCCTACCGAGCGGCACGAGACGCGACTGCTCGGCCATCTCCGCCTCCGAGAACTGATAGCGAGGCTGTGCGGTATCCGTGATGCCGGGCGCTAGCGCGTTGACACGGATGCCATGCGGGGCGAGTGCCAGCGCCATCGAGCGCGTAATGCCGATGACGCCGTTCTTGCTGGCCGAGTAGTGAACGCCCAGGACATGTCCCCGAACCGACGATGACGAGATGTTTACGATTGCGCCCTTGGTGCCGTCCGCAACCATCTTGCGGGCCACCGACTGGGCGACTAGGAAGCTGCCCTTGAGGTTGACGTCGAGCACATGATCCCACTCCGCCTCGGTTAGCTCCAGAAACGGCGAACGCGGAAAAACACCTGCGTTATTGATGAGAATGTCGATGCCGCCGAGGCCGCGGCAAGCCTCCTCGACAAAACGGGTGACATCGGAGTGCTTGGACACGTCGCCGTGCACGGTCACGGCCCGGCGCTGAACCTCGCGAACCTCCTGAGCGAGCTGGTTGACCGCGGATTGCCCTTCGAGCCAATTGATCGCTACATCCGCACCGGCGCGGGCAAGCGCGAGCACGACTGCCCTGCCGATACCCTGCTGTGCCCCCGTCACGAGCGCACGTTTGCCTTCGAGCCGCATGTGGCGCCTTCCTTACACTCAATTCAGGCCAGATCAGCAGTGCCAAGTCTGCAATTGAGCACTTCCCGCCGTCGGGGCATAGAGTGCCGAAGCGTTCCGCGCGGAAATGGATTCACATTGTCGGGTCTCGGTTGGGAGAGAGACGCGCCGTCCGCCCGATGCCTTCTCACTGACGAGCGACGGCCACAGCCGCATCCAGGTCCTTCAGCGCCTCGTCGCGCCCTTTCGTTGCCAGCATCAAGACCGCACGATCGACACCGGCATCCCGGTATCTCTTGAGTCGCTCTGCATCCTGAGGGGCGGCGAAGACGGTCATCGGTACATCATCGGGATTGCGCCCGGCCTCGGCGGCCATTTGTCGGAAGCGGGGCAGAATATCCATCGCATCCAACCCGCGACCACCAATGGGCATCCAGCCGTTCCCATAGGCGATCGCCCGCTTCGCACCGTGTGGGAACTCGCCGCCGACAAGGATTGGCGGATGCGGTTTCTGGACCGGCTTCGGCCAGGCCCACAAGGGATCAAAGCTCACGAGTTCCCCATGATATTCGGCGACGTCGTTGGCCCAGATCACCTTCATGCCTCGATCCGTTCCTTCATCAGAGAGAACCGCGTCTTGAACGCGGTGCCGTGGTTGGCCATCTCCTCCGCGTTCCACCCGCCACCGACGCCGAAGATGAAGCGACCACCGCTCAGGCAATCAATTGTCGCGACGTTCTTGGCGAGATGGATCGGGTCGCGCTCCACGACAAGGCAGATTCCGGTCGCGAGCTTGATGGTTTTGGTCGCCACGGCGGCCGCGGTCAGCGCCATGAACGGGTCGAGCGTCTGCTTGTAGACATCTGGCAAATTGGGCCCACCGGGCCACGGGGATTTTCGGCTTGTCGGGATGTGCGTGTGTTCCGGAAACCAGAGCGACTCGAAGCCGCGCTCTTCAACCCCCCGCCCGAGCTCCGAAGGCGTAATGCTGTAGTCGGTGGGAAACATCGCAATACCGAACTTCATGACCGCACCCTTTGGAGAACCTGTCGCTTTCAGCTCAATTCACCGCCTGCTCCGGCCACTGTCAATCCTTAGGGGCCCTGCAGCTGCCGCGAAGAGCCTTCTGGCGCGATGCGGATGCTTCGGCGAAGCGCCGCTTCCTTCGTCGCTCGGACGACAGGACGTGGAGTTGGAAGCTTGTCATATCCCGCTCCTTGGCATCCTCCTCCGGCTGCCAAGGTGGTGTGCCGCAATCAGCTAGCCGATCCGCCGATGGCTCCGCTGGCGCGTAGCCCCGCGATCTCTTGCTGCGAAAAGCCTGCGTCCGCCAGAACCTCGTCGGTGTGGGCGCCAAGCTCGGGCGATGGATAGCGCAAGCGCGCCGGTGAGTCCGAGAGTTTTACCGGAAACCCCACCATGCGCACGATGCCGCGTGAGCCCTGGTCGACCTCGATGACCATCTCCTGCGCCTTCACCTGCGGATCTTCGAACACCTCCGCGACCGAGAGTACCTTTCCGCACGGGACGCCAGCGGCGTTGAGCCGCGCGATCCAGTGTTCTTGCGTGTTGGTCGACAGGCGCCGGTCAACGACGGCATTGAGATCGGCTCGCGCCGCGCGCCGTTGTTCGGCCGTCTTCATGTCGGGTCGATCGAGGAGGTCCGAGAGGCCTAGCTCCTTCATGAAGCGCGCCAGAATCTCGGGCGTCGCCGGCGCAACGGCAATGTCGCCGTCCTTCGCCCGGAAGAGACCATAGGGTGATGCGATAGGGTGGTCGTTGCCGGTGCGTTGTGGCGACCGGCCGGTCGAGAGGTATTCCGATCCAAGGTAAGCCAGCATCGACACCATGCCGTTGACCATCGCCGCTTCGACGCGCTGGCCACGGCCTGTGAATTCGCGCGCACGGATGGCGTTGACGACGCCGAACGCGCAGTAGAGGCCGGCGACGAGGTCCGTGATGGGAGCACCCGCCCGCATAGGCGCGCCATCCTTCTCGCCCGTCGTTGCCATGAAGCCCGAAATCGCCTGCGCGATGAAGTCGAACGACGGGCGGTCCGCATAGGGGCCCGTCGAGCCGTAGCCGTTGATCGAGGCTACGATCAGCCTCGGGTTGATTTCCTTGAGGCGAGCCTCTGTAAATCCCATCTCGGCAAGCACCCCGGGTCGGAAATTCTCGGCCAGCACGTCGGCGGTTTCGAGCAGCCTTGCAAGCAGAGCCTTCCCCTCGTCCTTGCGCAGATCGAGCACCACCGATCGCTTGTTGCGGTTGAAGCTCGCGAAGTACCACGAGAGACCGTTCACCAACTCGCCCTGGCCACGGACGGTGTCACCCTGCGGTGTCTCGACCTTGATGACGTCGGCCCCCATATCCGCAAGCAGCATGGTTGAGAATGGGCCGGATAGGACGCGCGTCAAATCGATCACGCGGATGCCGGTAAGGGGTTGGACGTTCATGGAGCCTGGTGTTTCGGTCATAGCGTTGTGGTGGTCGTGGCGTCTCGGAGGGCAAGAGCAGCGAGCGGATCGACTTCTAACATTTTTCAGCAGGTCTCCCGACGCTCTAAATCACCCTCGGCGCACAACCCGCGCCGTACACCACACCGCTTCGGCGTTGCAGGGCAGGGCTTTCCGGGTGGCACGGCGGTCGATCGTGAATACCCACCAACATTTCTCGTCGCGGCCGCCATCTCTGAATCGTGGATGACACACGCCAAGAAGTGGCCCGATCTCGGAGCCGCCTAGAGCGAGTGTACTCTTGAGTACTCATCCAAGGCGGCGATATCCGAAGCCTCATCCACGAAGCGGAGCAACCGGAAGACCCTCCTTCGTAGGGGTCGCTTTGATCTTGATCATTGCTTAGAATCAAAGCTTTCTCGCGGACGTCCTTCATGCATGCCCGTGGCAAGCACCCCCTCTATCCTCGATGCCCGCCGGGACGACATCCGTTTGTCTCGCGGCTCAGACGGTTTCTCTCGTTGAGCGACGACGACCTCGACTGTCTCTGGCAGCTGGTCGAGGCTCGACGCCTGAGCTGGACCTGTTTCCCGACGCCTGCGCGGGAAGCGCGTCGATGATGTGCCCGTTGTTGAGGATGTACGCGCGATCAGCAAGGCTCAGGGCAGCGGTGACATTCTGCTCGACGATCATGATCGTCTGCCCTGCCTCGGCCAGGGTTCGGCAGGTGGCGAGCAGGTCGCGCACGATAATGGGCGCCAGCCCCTCGAACGGCTCGTCGAGCAGCAGTATCTTCGGCTCGCGCACCAGCGCACGGGCAATCGCCAGCATCTGCTGCGGCAGGGATGTTTGCCAGCGCCGCATTGGCCCAGACCGCCACTACCCCGGCACCGCCGGTTGGCCCGACCAAGGTTCAATGCGACCAGGGTCACAAGGAAGGCAGCCAGTGGACGAAGGAGCAGTTCACCGCAGCCTGCGACAAGCTCCGGCAGGGCCAGGGTCGGTAAAACCCGCGGCTCGACTCTCTCTTATTCGGGCGCCCTGCTCCTGCAGAGCGCCCTTTCCTTCACGAGCAAAAAGGTTGCTTACAAGCAGCAGGAGCCGCGTGCCTTTGAGCGAACTACGTGGCTGACTTGATTTGTCACGAGTTCAATGACGAGTTCCACGAGCGCCCGAGATGGGCCCGCCCTAGCCAACTGGGCCCAGACGCACCACCTCGACCTCGTTGGTATTGTAGGTCGTGGCGCCGCAGGGCGCCGAGCGGTCGCTAGTCAGCACGTTGGCGCAGCCATTGGTATCGGAGCCTCTGCCGTCCGGCGCGAACCAGGCACCCTCCTTGATCGAGACGACGCCGCGCGCGATGCGGTCGGTGACGCGCGCCGGCAGGATGGTCGCACCGTTGCCGTTGAGCACGCGCACGCGCTCGCCATTCTTAATCCCGCGCACGCGAGCGTCCTCGGGATGGATCCAGACATCGTCGCGATCGACCAGGGCCAGCTTGGGCTGGTTGCCGTGAATGGAATGGGTACGGGCGCGGGACTTGGGCGTGCACAGCTTCAGCGGGTAGCGCGTGTCCGCCGCGAACGGTGAGGTCCAGGTCGGAATGGCTGATATGGGCCCGAGGCCATAGGGATCAGGCTTTTCCGCCAGCGTCATCGAGTAGATCTCAATCTTGCCGGAGGGCGTCGTGAACCGGTGGTTGCGGGGATCACGGATCTGGGCCGCAAACGCGACCGCATCCCGCGGCGCCGGGAAGCGGGCGACCCCGTTCTCAACGAACGCCTCGAAGTCGTCGACGGCATCCCGCGTCAGCTCGCGCAGCCAAGCCTCCTCGCTCTTGCCATCGTAGCCGGCGATGCCGACGCGGCCCGCGAGATCCCGGAAGATGTCCATGTCGTTGCGGCACTCGTACATGCGCTCGATCGCCTGGGCCATATAGATCGCATAGTGCCCGGCACCGGCCCACGGCGTGTGGACATCGTTGCGCTCCCAGAACGTCGTCGCCGGCAGCACGACGTCGGCAAAGCGCGCGGTCGGCGTGAGGAAGTGGTCCTGCGCGACGAAGAACTCCACGCCGTCGAGGGCCGCCACCATCTTGCTGACGTTGGGCGCCTGGTTGAAGAGGTCGCCGCCGGCGGAATAGACGAGCTTGATGTCGGCCGGATAACCGCCGGCCTTGCCGCGTGCAAGCAGGTCGGCGAGCAGCGGAGACGCCACCCGCGCGCCGGCCGGATTGGTGCCGGACGGCAACGTCTTGATGCCCGACGTGCCCGTGGCGCCGTTGCTGACGCCCGAGCTGCCACCGGGGATGCCTACGCTGCCGGTCATCGCGCACAACGCGTAGGCTGCACGATGGAACTGCTCGCCGTAGAGCGTGCGGCCAGGCGCATAGCCGCACTGCAGCGCGGCGGGCTTGGTGGTGGCAAGCTCGATGGCGAGTCTGCGAACGGTCTCGGCAGGGATGCCGGTGATCTCGGCCGCCCATTCCGGCGTCTTCGCAATGCCGTCGGAGAACCCAAGGAGATACGAGCGATAGGAGCTTCCCGCCGGTGCGCCGGGCGGCAGGTGCTCCTCGTCGAAGCCCAGCACATGGGCGTCGCAATAGGCCTGGTCCTGCAGGCCTTCGCTGGCGATCACGTAGGCCATGGCGATCAGCGCGGCCGCATCGGTCGACGGCCGGATGAAGATGTGCTCGTCCGCCAGAACCTGGCTCGTGCGGGTGCGGCGCGGATCGACGCAGACGATGCGCACGCCCCGCTTCTTCGCCTGCTTCAGATACTGATACGTCCCGGTCCCGAAAGTGCCGTCGCCGGGGCTCCAGCCCCACATGACGATCAGCTTGGAGTTGACGTAGTCGGTCGGCTCTCGCCCCGCCCGTTTGTAAACGGCGTCGGCGCCATAGGTCATGCGCACGGCGAACACTTCGGCCTCCGCCGACATGTTCGACCACAACACCGTGCAGCCGCCGAACATGTTGAGGAAGCGCTGTGCCGCTGCCCGGCCGTGCAGCACGGACAAGCTGCCCGAGCGTGACGCGTCGAGGATGGCGGCGTTGCCGTAGCGCTCGCGCACCCGCAGCAACTGCTGGGCGACCTCGTCCAGCGCCTCGTCCCAGGAGATGCGCTCGAATTGGCCGCTTCCGCGCGGGCCCGCGCGCCGGAGCGGATATTTCAGGCGGTCGGGATGATAGACGCGCTCGATCTGTCCAACCCCCCGCGCGCAGGCCTGCAACGGTGGCATCTCCGGTTCCCACCTGCGCGGGTCGGTGGAAATGTGCACCATGCGCCCCTCGACCACGTGCGCGTTGACCACGCATCGGCCGCCGCAGTTGTGGCCGCAGGTGCTCGTAACGACGGTCTCGTTCGGTTTCGCCGGAGCCCTCGGCTTTTCATAGATCGTGCGCCCGTCCATCACCCATGCCTCTGCAAGCCAAAGCGTTCCTGGAGACTGAATAGCGCAATTGCGGTGCCGTTGTCAGGGGAGCGCGAGCTACGGTCACCGGACCTCGCATGCACCAGGCAGCCGCCGGGCCGCACTAGGTCTTCGGCGCATCGATGATACTGACGTGGGCGGCGACGATGCGCCAACCTTGCGGAAAACGCACCCAGGACTGCATCTGCCGCCCGATCTTGCCCGGCAGCGACTCGCGATGGAAAAGCGTGGAGGCGACGGCATAGTCCCGGCCGTAGGTGGTGATCACCGTGCGCGAGCGCGAGCG
>JBFWRV010000042.1:0-57067 GCA_050248715.1 Hyphomicrobiaceae bacterium
CGATGTCGTAGCGCGCCTGACGCTCCTGATGCGCCAGCGCGAGCGTCAGCTTGCCCTCGACGATGGGCGGAACCAGCTCAGCCAGCAGCGCCCCGTTGCCGGAGTGGCGCAGCGCCCCGACGGCGAGCACGACGGTGGCGAAATAGGGCTCTATGACCAGGCCCCGGCCGAACGCCTCGGCGATGATCATGGTCTCGGTGAGGCCCTGCCCGAGTCCGCCGTGCTCCTCGGCGAAGGGTACAGCGAGCAACCCCAGATCCGCATACTGCTTCCACAGCGCGGCGCTGTAGCCCTTAGGCTCCTTCATGTAGCCGATGCGCTTGGCCAGATCGGCATAGGTATCGGCCAGCAGCCGCTCGACGCTGTCCTTGAGCTGGCGCTGCTCGTCGTTGAGATCGAAATCCATGACCGTCCTTCTCCTTGGCCCGTCCCTGGCCACCCTCGGCCGCTATCCGTCCTAGTGCGTGCCGCGCATGCCGGCCGCTGCGAGCCCGGCGCCGATCAGCAACGAGCCACCCAGGCGATTGAAGATGCCGATCGCGCGCTCACTGCTGACGAGCGCCCGCGCCCGCGAGGCAACGAGCCCGTAGCCGATGGCATTGGCGAAGGCCAGCACCACGAATGTGGTCTCGAAAATCAGCATCTGCATCCAGAAGTCGCCGCCTTGATCTATGAACTGGGGCAGGAACGCGACGAAGAACGTGAGGCTCTTCGGGTTCAGCGCCGTCACCAGCCAGGCATGTCCCAGCATGCGCAGGGCCGGCGCTGCATCACTGCGCGGCGCTGCCTCCAGCGAGCCGCCGGCGCGCCACAGCTGGATGCCGAGCCAGATCAGATACGCCGCGCCCAACCATTTCAACGTCGTGAACAGCAGCGACGACGTCGCCAGCAAGGCGCCCAGGCCCAGCATCGACAGCGTCATTGCCGTGAAGTCCCCGAGCGCCACTCCCATCGCAACCGGCAGCGCCGCGCGCATGCCGCGGCCCAGCGCATAGGAGATGACGAGCAGGATGGTCGGGCCGGGGATCACCAGCAGCACCGTCGTCGCCGCCGCGAATGCTAGCCAGGTTTCGATTGTCATGCTTTGCACCAAGCGGATGCCCGGACCCCGCAACCCCGTGGTGAGCCTGTCGAGCCACGGGCGGAATGTGGGCACGTCCTTCGACAAGCTCAGGACGACGGCACGAAAGGGGCTTCCCCCACCCTGACCCTCTCCCCGCCAGTGGGGAGAGGGAATTGCTGCCGGCGATCAAAAGCCCAGCACGGCCTTGGCAAGAATGTTGCGCTGGATCTCGTTGGAGCCGCCGTAGATCGACACCTTGCGGTAGTTGAAATACCCGGGTGCCGCCGGCGCCGCCCAGTCGAGGCCGAGCGGCGGCTCATTGGAACCGAACTCGGCGTCGTCCTCCTCCGCCTGATAGGGCAGCGCCATAGGCCCGGCGATCTCGAGCAGCAGCTCGGTCGTCGCCTGCTGGATCTCGCTGCCTTTGATCTTGAGAATCGAGGACTTGGGGTTGGGCAGGCGGTCCTTTCGGTTGCGGTCCTCGGCCAGAACGCGCATCTGCGTCATCTCCAGCGCCTTGAGGTCGACCTCTACAGCCGCCACCTTCTCGCGGAAGCGCTCGTCCTCGATCAGCGGCTTGTCTCCGGCCTTGACCTGGGCGGCGAGTTCCTTGATGCGCTGCACCCGCTGCTTGGAGTAGCCGACGCGGGCAATCCCCGTGCGCTCGTTGCCGAGCAGAAACTTGGCACAGTCCCAGCCGCGGTGCTCCTGGCCGATCAGGTTCTCGGCCGGCACCTTCACGTCATCGAAGAACACCTCGTTCACCTCGCGCCCGCCGTCCATGGTCTGGATCGGCCGCACGGTGATGCCCGGCGTCTTCATGTCGATGAGGATGAAGGAGATGCCGAGCTGCTTCTTGGCCGCGGGATCGGTGCGGCAGAGGCAGAAGATCCAGTCGGCATACTGAGCGAGCGTCGTCCAGGTCTTCTGGCCGTTGACGACGTAGTTCTCGCCCTGGCGCACTGCGGTGGTCTTGAGGCCCGCCAGGTCTGACCCGGCACCGGGCTCGGAGAAACCCTGGCACCACCAGTCGTCGAGCGCAGCCATGCGCGGCAGGAACCGCTTCTTCTGCTCGTCGGTGCCGAACGCGATCACCACCGGCCCGCACATGGAAACATTGAAGGGCAGCGGCTGCGGCACGCCGTTGAACTGAAGCTCCTCGGTGTAGATGTAGTGCTGCACCGGTGTCCAATCGGCGCCGCCCCATTCCTTGGGCCAGTGCGGCACGGTGAGGCCCTTGGCGTGCAGGACCTTGTGCGAGGCGACAAGCTCCTCCTTGCTCAGGTGCCGACTCTCCATCACCTTGCTGCGGATTTCCGCCGGCACCTTCTCGCGGAAGAAGGTGCGCAGCTCGTCGCGGAACCTGTTCTCCTCCGGGCTGAAGCGAAGGTCCATCTTTGCTCTCCCTCAGACGATCTCGATGAGGCCGGCGGCGCCCTGGCCACCGCCGATGCACATGGTGATGACGGCATACTTCACGCCGCGCCGCTTGCCCTCGATGAGGGCGTGGCCGGTCATGCGCGCACCGCTCATGCCGTAGGGATGGCCGATCGCCACAGCGCCGCCGTCGACGTTGAGCTTCTCTTGCGGGATGCCGAGCTTGTCGCGGCAGTAGATGACCTGCACAGCGAAAGCCTCGTTGAGCTCCCACAGGCCGATATCGTCCATCTTGAGACCGGTGCGCTGCAGCAGGCGCGGCACGGCGAACACGGGGCCGATGCCCATCTCATCGGGCTCGCAGCCGGCAACCGCAAAGCCGCGGAAGATGCCCATCGGCTTGATGTTGCGCTTGGCCGCCTCCTTGTCCGACATCAGAACGCAGGCCGACGCGCCGTCGGAAAGCTGGCTGGCGTTGCCCGCGGTGATGAACTGGTCATCGCCGCGCACGGGTTTCAGCTTGGCGAGACCCTCCATGTTGGTGTCGGGCCGGTTGCCCTCGTCGCGCTCGAGCGTGACGGTGCGCTTGGAAAGCTCCTTCGTCTCCTTGTTCTCGACCTGCATGATCGTGGTCATCGGCACGATCTCCTGGTCGAGCCGGCCCGCCTTCTGCGCGGCGGCCGTGCGCTGCTGGCTCATCAGCGCGTACTCGTCCTGCTTCTCCCGGCTGACGCCGTAGCGCTTCGCCACGATGTCGGCCGTCTCGATCATCGGCATGTAGAGCGCGCCCTTGTGCTCGACGATCCACTCGTTGCGATAGAACTTGGTGTTCATGTTCATCTGCACGAGGCTGATGGACTCGAGCCCCCCTGCCACCGCCACCGGCACGCCGTCCTGGGTGATGCTGCGTGCGGCCAACGCGATCGCCTGCAGGCCCGAGGAGCAGAAGCGGTTGATGGTCTGGCCGGCCGCCGTTACGGGCAGTCCTGCGCGGATCGCGCACTGGCGCGCGATGTTGCCGCCGGTTGCGCCCTCGGGGTTGGCGCAGCCCATCGTCACGTCCTCGACGTCCCCCGGCTCGATGCCGGCACGCTTGACCGCATGGGCGACGACATGCCCACCCATGTCGGCGCCATGGGTGAGGTTGAAGGCTCCGCGCACGGCTTTGCCGATCGGTGTGCGGGCGGTTGAGACGATGACGGCGTCGACCATGGCGTTGGTTCCTTCTGTAGCGTCCTTCAAAGACATGCGTATCGCTGTCATCCCGGAATTCCGCGAAGCGAAATTTCCAGAGCCCAGGGCAAGGATGACAGGCCTCACTCGGCAGCAGACTTGAGCCTCTGCCGCTCCTCCTCGATCAGCTCCTTCTTGGACAGCTTGCCGACGGGTGTCTTGGGCAGCGTGTCGCGAAATTCCAGGTGCGCCGGCAGCTCGTGGCGCCCGAGCTTGTCGGCGAGGAACGCGCGCAGCTCCTCGAGCGTGAACGCCTGCGCCCCGGCCTTGAGCTGCACGAAGGCCTTTGCCGCTTCGCCGCGATAAGCGTCGGCCACGCCGATGACGATCACCTCGGCGACGCCCGCATGCTCGTAGATCGCCTCCTCGATGGTGCGCGGATACACGTTGAACCCGCCGGAGATGATCATGTCCTTCTTGCGGTCGACGAGATAGAAATAGCCGTCCTCGTCCATGTATCCGATGTCGCCGGTCAGCAGGTAGCCATCGATGAAGGCGGCGGCCGTTTCCTGCGGCGCATTCCAATAGCCCTTGGTGACGTTAGGGCCCTTGATGCGAATCTCGCCCTTCTCGCCGGACCCAAGGCGCCGCCGCGGATCGTCGAGGGCCACGATGTCCATCAGGATGCCCGGCAACGGCAGGCCGACGGAGCCCGCCTTGCCCGTCCATTCGCGCGGCAGGGCTGTCCCAGCCGGCGAAGTCTCCGTCATCCCCCAGCCGCCACCCAGCCGCTGGCCCGTAAGCTTCTGAAAGCGCTCGGCCACCTCGACCGGCAGCGCAGCGCCGCCCGAGGCCGCGTAACGCAGCGAGGACAAGTCACGCTTGTCGATGCCCGGCGTGTTCGCCAGCGCGATCCACATGGTCGGCACGCCCGGAAATACGGTAGCCTTCTTGACCTCGATGTCGTTGAGTGTGGTTGCCGCGTCGAAGCGCACGCGCAGCAGTAGCTCGTTGCCGTCCTGCAGGCCGCGCAGCAGCACGTTCGTCAGTGCAAAGATGTGGAACAGCGGCAGCACGCAGATGATCCGGTCGGTGCCGAGCTCGGTGATGCGCTGCGGATCGCCCCACGCCTTGTAGATCGAGCAGGCCGCACTGAGGTTGGCATGGCTCAGCATGGCGCCCTTTGGCTTGCCGGTGGTGCCGCCGGTGTACTGCAGCAGCGCGACATCCTCTACGTCGACTGCGGGCCACTGCCGGGGCAGCCTCGTGACGCCATCCGCACTGAGCCTGTCGAAGCGGACGATCCCCGCTCCCTCCGGCATCGGCGAGGTCGGAATGGCCGACGGCCCGAAGGTGGTATCGTCGCCAACGATCAAATGGTCGACAAGCCCATCCGCCTTGAGCTTCTGCGCCAGCAGGCCCATGAACCCGATGTTTGTTGTGATCAGGACGCGGGCACCCGAGTCCTTGAGCTTGTAGGCCAGCTCGCGCTCGGCATCGAGCGGCGAGAGATGCGCAACGCGCGCGCCGGCCTTCAGCGCACCGAAGAACGCGATGGGGTGGTAAGGCGAGTTGGGCAGGTAGAGGGCAACCGTCGCGCCCGGCCCGACACCCAAACCCATCAGGCCGGATGCGAACGCTTCCACCGCCTGACGCAGCTCGGCATAGCTCGTGCGGCGCTCGCGATACTCGAGGGCGGGCCGCGCGCTCCACTGGCGGGTGCAGAGATCGAACAGCGCCGGCAGCGTTGTCGTCTCGATCGGCGCATCCCACCGCACGCCCGGCGGGTAGCCCTTCTCCCAGGGGCGTTTCTCTCCCATCGCCGACCTTGTCTTGTTGTTGACGGTCAAGTTCCGGCACTATGATCCAGCGACCCTAGGCGTGGACCGCCGCCTTGGCAACAAGTTAACGTATAGGACAAGCAGGCAGGAGCGCCCGATGCAGAACCTCTTCGACCTTTCCGGTCAAGTTGCCATCATCACGGGCTCGAGCAAGGGCATCGGCCGGTCCGCCGCTGAAATCATGGCCTCGCTCGGGGCCAAGGTGGTGGTCTCCAGCCGCAAGGCCGATGTCTGCGAGGAGGTGGCGGCCGGCATCAGGAAGGCGGGCGGGGAAGCCATCGTCATTCCCTGCAACATCTCGCGCAAGGAGGAGCTGGAGAACCTGGTCAAGGGCACGCTCAAGCAGTGGGGTAGGATCGACACGCTCGTGTGCAACGCCGCCGTCAATCCCTTCTTCGGGCCACTCGAAAAGATCCCCGACGACGCTTTCGACAAGATCATGAGTTCCAACATCAAGAGCAATCTGTGGCTCTGCAATTGCGCGCTGCCGCACATGGTCGAGAGGGGCGGCAGCGTGGTGATCGTCTCCTCGATCGGCGGCCTGCGCGGCAGCGCGCAGCTCGGCGCCTACGGCATCTCCAAGGCAGCCGATATGCAGCTCACCCGGAGCCTCGCCGTCGAGTGGAGCCCGCGCGGCGTACGCATCAACTGCGTGGCGCCCGGGCTGGTGAAAACCGATTTCGCCCGCGCCCTCTGGGAGGACCCCGACCGGCTCAAGCGCACGGTTGCGACCGCCCCCTTGCGCCGGATCGGCGAGCCGCACGAGATCGGCGGCATCGTCGCCTTTCTCGCATCCAAGGCCTCGACCTTCATGACCGGCACGGTCATCGTCGCCGACGGCGGCGTGACGATCGCCTGACAGCAGACCAACCGTACCGACAGTAAGCGGGAGCAAAGCGCGTGCCGTCCCTCATCGCCCGTTCGCGCCGGCCTACCGATTGGCGTCGCGGCGAGAAGGGCACCGCTTGCAATTGCGCGCCAAACCGGTGATCGTCAGGGACCGTCGCAGACAGGCGGGCCGGGTACCCATGGTCCGTCCAGAAGGGGAACGATAGCAATGAAGCGTTTTTGCCTCGCCGCCGCCGGCCTGCTTGCGGCACTGACCTTGGCCGCTGTCCCCGCCGATGCCGGCAAGAAAGACGACACGCTCGTCTGGGCCACCGACCGCGACAACCCGATCGCCGACCCTTACTACCTCAACACGCGCGAGCTGGTGGTCATCGGCCACCATGTCTGGGACACGCTCGTCATCATCGACCCCAGGACCGCAGAGATCAAACCGCTGCTGGCCACCAAGTGGAACTGGATCAATCCCACCACGCTCGAATTGACTCTGCGCAAGGGCGTCAAGTTCCACTCCGGCAAGGAGATGGACGCCGACGACGTGGTCTACACACTCAACCACGTCTCCGACAAGGCCAACGCCATCGCCAACTACGCGCTGCTCTCGTGGATCAAGAGCGCCGACAAGGTCGATGGCAATACCGTCCGCATCAATCTCAACCGGCCGTTCCCGCCGGCGCTGGCCTATCTCGGCGGCCTCGGCTTCATCATGCAGAAGGGCCACTACGACAGCGCGCCCGTCAAGCCTGACGGCAAGAAGGACTTCGGCGCCGTGAAGCCCAACGGCACCGGACCCTACAAGATCACCGAGGTGAAGCCCGGCGACTCCATCCTGATGGTTCGCAACACCGACTACTTCAAGGACGGCTTCAAGGGCGATCCCCAGATCTCCAAGATCAAGTTCCGTACCATCAAGGACGGCAACACGCGCGTGGCCGAGCTGATGACCGGCGCCATCGACTGGCTGTGGGACGTGCCCAAGGACCAGGCCGAGCGCATCAAGGCCAATCCCGCCATCGTCGTGGAGAACGCCAAGACCCTGCGCGTCGCCTACCTGCAGTTCGACGCCACCGGTGTGTCGGGGCAGAAGTTCTTCACCGACAAGCGCGTGCGCCAGGCCGTTGCCCACGCGATCGACCGCGAGGCCATCACCAAGAATCTCGTGGGCCCGGCATCCGTCGTGATCCACTCCGCCTGCCACCCCGACCAGTTCGCCTGCGCGACCGACGTGGCGAAGTATGCCTACGACCCGGCCAAGGCGAAGGCGCTGCTCAAGGAGGCTGGTTTCGCCGACGGGTTCGAGTTCGACATCTTTGCCTATCGCGAGCGCGAGTTCACGGAAGCCGTGATCGGCGACCTCGTGAAGGTCGGCCTCAAGCCCAAGCTCAACTACGTACAGTACACGGCCTTCGTCGAGAACGTCCACAAGGGCAGAACGCCGATCGCCCACGGCACCTGGGGCTCCAACTCGGTGCCTGACGTGTCCGCCATCACCGCGCATTTCTTCCTGCACGGGCCGGACGACCTCTCCAAGGATCCCGAGGTCAAGAAGCTGATCGAGGAAGCTGATGCGATTCTCGATCCTGAGAAGCGCAAGGCGGCCTGGCAGAAGGCGCTGGCCCGCATCGCGAGCGAGGCCTATTGGGTGCCGCTCTTCACCTACGCCAAGTACTATGCCTTCTCCAAGGACCTCGACTTCAAGCCGACGTCCGACGAGATACCGCAGTTCTTCGCAGCAAAGTGGAAGTAGAGGCGGGCGAGCGGAATTGAGAACCTCGCGGTGAGCTTTTGTCGAACCGCGAGGGCCCGCCTGCAGCCGTCCTTCGACAGGCTACGGGCGGGATCGAGAATGTAGCTCGCCCGGAGCAGGCGCCGAATCGGGCGGGGAGTAGGCTTGATCCATGCTCGCTTTCACCCTGAAACGCCTCGGCGTAGCGCTGCTGGTCGCTCTCACGGTCTCGCTCATCACGTTCTCGATGATCTACGTCTCCGGCGATCCGGCGATCGCCATCGCGGGAGAAGGGGCGCGCCTGCAGGATATCGAGGCGATCCGCAAGTTCTACGGTTTCGACCGCCCCATCATCGTGCAGTATCTGGACTGGCTGGCGGGCGCCGTGCGCGGCGACTTCGGGCGCTCCTACACCCTGAGGCAGCCCGTCGCCGACGTGATCTTCGCGCGCCTGCCGGTCACCATGATCCTCGGCGCCTCAGCCATCGCCTTCGCGCTGATCCTCGCGATTCCCCTTGGCGTGCTGGCGGCCGTCCGGCCCAACAGCATCTTCGACCGCTTCGCCCTCACGCTGGCCGTGATCGGCCAGGCCATGCCGACATTCTGGTTCGCGCTCACGTTGATCCTGTGGCTCGGCGTCTCCTGGCGTCTGCTGCCCATCACCGGCTCCGACAGCTGGCAGAACTTCATCATGCCGGCCATCGCGCTCGGCTACTTCGTGACGCCGGCGGTGATGCGCCTGACGCGCGCCGGGATGCTGGAGGTGCTCTCCTCCGACTACATCCGCACCGCGCGCGCCAAGGGCCTGCGCGTCGGCACGGTGCTCTTCAAGCACGCGCTTAGGAACGCCATCATCCCCGTCGTATCGCTCGCCGCCGTGCAGTTCGGCTTCATGCTGGGCGGATCGATCGTCATCGAGACGATCTTCCAGATCAACGGGCTCGGCTACCTCGCTTGGGAGTCCATACAGCGCAAGGACCTCCCCACCATGCAGGCGATCGTGCTGGTGCTATCGGTGATCTACGTTCTTCTGACGCTCGCCGCCGACCTGCTCAACGCCTTCCTCGATCCCAGGCTCAGGGTGGCGTGAGATGGCGAGCATCGGCGCACGGCAAGGCACGGGCCGCGGGCTTCTCGCCGAGGAGGTACTGGCGCCTTCGCCAAGCGTGCTCCTGCGCCGACGCATCTTCGGGCACTGGGGGCTGATGCTCGGCGGGGGCATCCTCCTGGTGATCGTGCTGATGGCCCTGCTGGCGCCGCTCGTCGCGGCCTACGATCCCTATGATCAGCAGCTCGCGCGCAAGCTCATCCCGCCGATCTGGCACGCCAGCGCGAAGGCCACGTGGGCGCACCCCCTCGGCACCGACCACCTCGGGCGCGACTACCTCACCCGCCTTCTCTACGGCGCCCAGATCTCGCTGCTGATCGGCGTTGCCGCCATGCTGATCTCGGGCGTGATCGGCACGACGCTCGGCGTGCTGGCGGGCTACTTCGGCGGCCGCATCGACATGGTCGTCACGTTCATCATCACCACGCGCCTGTCGATGCCGGTCGTGCTGGTGGCGCTGGCGGTGGTCTCGCTCATCGGCTCGTCTCTCAATGTCGTCATCTGGGTGCTGGGACTCCTGATCTGGGATCGTTTCGCCGTCGTCATGCGTAGCGCCACCCAGCAGGTGCGCTCGCGCGAGTTCATCACCGCGGCGCAGGCCGTCGGCTGCTCGACCCCGCGCATTCTCCTGACAGAGATCGCGCCCAACGTCGCCAATCACCTGATCGTCGTCGCCACGCTCGAGGTCGCCCATGCCGTGCTGCTCGAGGCGGCCCTGTCGTTCCTGGGACTCGGCGTGCAGCCGCCGACGCCGTCGTGGGGCTTGATGGTGTCGGAAGCCAAGGGGTTGATGTTCTTCGACCCCTGGCTCATCACCATCCCCGGCGTCGCACTGTTCCTGCTGGTGCTTGCCATCAACCTCCTGGGCGACGGCCTGCGTGATGTCACCGCGCCGGAGAACCGGGGGTGATGGGGATGGGCACACGGTACTTGATACACTTCGCCAAACCCGTTGCACGGTTCCCCTCCCCCTTGTGGGGAGGGGCTAGGGGTGGGGGGAAGCCCTGCCTTCGATGCACTGGAATTCCCCCCTCCCCAACCCTCCCCCACGTCGTGTCGAAGACGCGCCTCCGGCACGATGGGGGAGGGAGACCACGCTCATGCGTGGAGAACGCATGAGCGAGCGCATCCTCACGGTGGAGGATCTGCGGGTGGCGCTCCCCGTCCCGGCCGGCACACTCAATGCCGTGCAGGGAGTCACCTTCCACATCAACCGCGGCGAGACGTTATGCATCGTCGGCGAGTCGGGCTGCGGCAAGACGCTGACCGCGCTCGCCATCATGGACCTGTTGCCCGCCCGCGCCCGCCGCACGGCCGCGAAGCTCGAACTCGAAGGTCGCGACCTCACGCGCACTACCGAGCGGGCCATGGCGGATGTGCGCGGCAACCGCATGGCGATGATCTTCCAGGAACCGATGACGTCGCTCAACCCGGCCTACACCATCGGCAATCAGCTGGAGGAGGCACTGCTGCGCCACCGCCGCGTCTCCCGCAGCGAGGCGCGCGAGCGGGCCGTCTACCTGCTCAACCGCGTCGGCATCCCCTCCGCCGCAAGTCGCCTCAGACAGTATCCCCATCAGCTCTCGGGCGGACTGCGCCAGCGCGTGATGATCGCCATGGCACTGATGTGCTCGCCCTCGCTGATCCTGGCCGACGAGCCGACCACCGCGCTCGACGTCACCATCCAGGCGCAGATCCTGCATCTGCTCGCGGAGCTTCAGCGCGAGCTCGCCATGGGCCTCGTGCTCATCACGCATGATCTCGGCATCGTCGCGCGCATCGCCACGCGCGTGGTCGTCATGTACGCTGGCGAGGTGGTGGAAGCCGGTTCCGCCGCCGCGGTCTTCTCGGCGCCGGCCCACCCGTACACGCGCGGCCTCATCGCCTGCATCCCCGTGCCCGGCCGCACGCGGCGCGGCGCTCACCTCGGCACCATCCCCGGCCTGGTCCCGTCGCTCGTCGGAGCCATGCGCGGCTGCCATTTCGCGGGGCGCTGCCCCTATGCCGTCGACGCCTGCCGCGAAGCGGCTGTCCCTCTCGAAGCTGGCGCCGATGCAGACCACATCGTGCGCTGCATCCGTCACGCAGAGGTCGCAAGCCTCCCACCGCAACGCGTGCCGGAGGTCGCGCCATGAGCCTCGCGGCACCCCCGACCGATCCGCCACCGCTGCTGGAGGCGCGCAACGTCACGCGCACGTTCCGCGTCTCCTCAGGCCTCTTCAGGGCGAAGCGCCGCCTGACGGCGGTCGACGGCGTCAGCCTCAGCGTGCGGGCGGGCGAGGTGCTGGGGCTGGTCGGGGAGTCCGGTTGCGGCAAGACCACGCTGTCGCGCATGCTGCTGGGGCTGCTGGCTCCGTCCTCGGGTGAGATCCGCATCATCGGCCAACCCGCGGAGGCGCTCGGCCGCCGCCGGATCGCGGAGCTGATCCAGCCGGTATTCCAGGACCCCTACTCCTCCCTCAACCCGCGCAAATCCATCGGCTCGATCATCGGCCTGCCCCTGCGCGTGCAGGGCGGGTCCGATCCGTCCACCTGGCGCAAGCGTGTCGAGGCCATGATGGAGCGCGTCGGCCTCGCCCGCTCGCTCTACGACAACTACCCGAGCCAGCTATCCGGCGGCCAGCGCCAGCGCGTCGCTATCGCCCGGGCGCTCATCAACGAGCCGCGCATGGTGGTCTGCGACGAGCCGACCTCGGCCCTCGACGTGTCCGTGCAATCGCAGATCCTCAACCTGCTGCAGGACCTGCGTCGCGACCTCGGCCTCACCTATCTGCTGATCAGCCACAACCTGGCCGTGGTCGAGCATATGGCGACGCGCGTCGCCGTCATGTACCTCGGCCGCATCGTCGAGGAAGCCGAGACCGACCTGTTCTACAGGGCTCCCAAGCACCCCTACGGCGCGGCGCTGCTTGCCTCGGTTCTCACCCCCGAGCCGGGACGCGGCGTTCCCGATACCCAGCTCGGCGCCGCCTATCCCGACCCGATGGCCGTGCCAGCCGGCTGTCGTTTCCATCCTCGCTGCGCGCGCGTCATGCCGCAGTGCTCTACGATTGCGCCAAAGCCCATTCTCGTCGAGGAAGGCTTCGTCGAGTGCCACCTCCACGACCCACGAATGCAACAAGGATTGCCCGCATGAGCGAGACGAGCCCCAACGGCACGCGCGCCGGCGCCATCGCCCGCGCCCGCGCTTACGTCGAGAGCGGCGCCTTCGAGACAGACCTCGCCCGCCGCGTCGCCGTGCGCACGGAAAGCCAGCTCCTGCCGGCCAGTCTCCCTGAGCTGCAGCGCTATCTCGAGGAAGAGATGGCACCCTCCTTCGCGCGCCTGGGCTTCACCAGTCGCATCTATCCCAACCCGCGCCCGGGGCAGGGGCCCGTGCTGCTCGCCACGCGCATCGAGGACCCCAAACTGCCGACCGTGCTCGGCTACGGCCACGGCGACGTGATCCGGGGGCTGGAAGACCAGTGGACCAAGGGCAAAGGCCCCTGGGTCACAGCCCGCGACGGCGACCGCCTTTACGGCCGCGGCACCGCCGACAACAAGGGCCAGCACACCATCAACATGGCCGCGCTCGACGCGGTGCGACAGGAACGTGGCGGGCGGCTGGGCTTCAACGCCAAGTTCATGGTCGAGACGGGCGAGGAGGCGGGCTCGAAAGGGCTGGCCGAGCTCGTAGCTGCGCACAAGGCGGACTTTGCCGCCGACGTGCTCGTGGCCTCGGACGGCCCGCGCGTCAAGCCGGAGCGCCCCACCATGACGCTCGGCTGCCGCGGCGCCGTGAACTTCGACCTCGTCTGCGATCTTCGCGAGGGCGGCCATCACTCCGGCAACTGGGGCGGGCTGATCGCCAACCCTGGCTTCATCCTGGCGCATGCGCTGGCCTCCATCGTCGGCGCCAAGGGCGAGCTGCTGGTCGACGCGCTCAAGGCACCGGCGATGACCAAGGCCGTCAAGGAGAGCCTCGCCGACGTCGAGGTCGAAGGCGGCGAGGACGGCCCCAAGGTGGACGAATGGTGGGGCGAGCCCGAGCTCACGCCTGCCGAGCGCGTCTATGCCTCCAACGTCTTCAACATCCTGGCCTTCACGACGGGCACGCCCGGCCGTCCCGTGAATGCAATCCCGCCGAAGGCCGTCGCCAACTGCCAGCTGCGGTTCGTCGCGGGCACGCGCGTCGCCGAGATCGTGCCGGCCCTGCAGCGCCATCTCGACGCCAAGGGCTTCACCAGCGTGAAGGTGACGCCCCCGCCCGCGGTTAACGACGGCGGCTTCGCCGCCACTCGCACCGAGCCCGATCATCCCTGGGCGCAGTTCGTCGCGGGCTCGCTGCAGCGCTCGGCCAACGCCAAACCGGCAGTCGTGCCGCAGACCGGCGGCTCGATCTGCAACGATGTCTTCACGGACGTCCTGGGCATGCCGACGATCTGGATCCCGCACTCTTACGGCGCGTGCTCCCAGCACGCACCCGACGAGCACATCCTGATGCCGCTGACGCGCTCGGCCATCGCGCTCATGGCCGGCCTCTACTGGGACATCGGCGAAGGCAGCGCGCCCCGCTCCGTGAAATAGGAAACCGGCGCAGGCCACCAGCCCCGTGGTGAGCCTGTCTAACCACGGCCCGCTCCGCGGCGCGCCCTTTCGACCAGCGCGGGGACGGAGCGGCGTGCGCGAGAGCCATTCGTCCACGGAGAGAGCCGACCCTGCGGAGCCGTGTCGCCGCGTCATTCCGCGCCTGCTTTGGCGGAGCGGAAAATTCGTGAATCGGCAAGCTCTTGTTCCACCGGAAACAGCCGCGCGCACGCGCCCTAACCTAGTTTGCCGACGGGGCGCGGTGCCTTGTGTCGCGGCGCGACCCGGTCCATAAGGTGAGGAAGTTTTTCATGCGAGCGGTTGGCAATGCTGCCACGGCGGATGGGCATCTGACGGGTGGCTTGGGAGGAGGCACAGTGCACAGAACGATCGCAATCGGCGCCGCGCTTCTGTCGTTGTGCCTCGTCGGCTTCATCATAGCCGTGATGGTTACGGGAACGAATCCGCTGCAGCTCAGCACGTCGTCGCCGCGCGCGGAGGCGTCACGCTCATCAACCAGCACTCAGCCGTCGACGCAATCCTGGATCGCCGCGGCTCCGGGCCGAGTCGAGCCGCGTTCGGGCCTGATCCGCCTCGGCACCCAGCAGGCCGGCCAGATCGAGGCGATCCCCGTGCAGTTGAACAGCAGGGTGAGCGAAGGCGAAGTGCTGGTTCGCCTCGACGACAAGGAAGCGCGCGCCCGCCTGGCCGCCGCGGAGGCGGAAGCAGCCACCCGCAAGCGCGAACGCGACGCGGCTCCCGTCACGGCCGGCCGCGAAAACGTGAACAAGGCCGAGG
Source organism: Hyphomicrobiaceae bacterium (assembly GCA_050248715.1). GTDB lineage: Bacteria > Pseudomonadota > Alphaproteobacteria > Rhizobiales > Hyphomicrobiaceae > AWTP1-13. The sequence continues at coordinate 14,499 of JBFWRV010000042.1, forward strand.
ACGCAGTGTTCACGGCCGAGCGTGCCGTCATGAGCGCCCGTTTCGAGCTCGACGACACCATCGCCAGCAACCGCAAGAGCGGCGGCAACGCCAATGCAGTGACGAGCGCCCGCAAGCGCCTCACCGATGCCAAGGACCGCTTGCGCCAGGAGCAGTCCTCCTTCGCCTCGGCACAGAACCGCAGCGGCTTGCCCGCGCCCAATCGCCTCGAAGCCGCGCTGATCGCCTCACGCTCCGACGTGACGCTGGCGGAGAGCGTGCTCGACAAGACGCGCATCCGCTCGCCCATCGACGGCACCGTCCTGCAGATCAATGCCAAGGTCGGCGAGCTCGTTGCGCCCTCTCCCGAGCTGCCGCTCATCGTAATGGGTGACATGACGATCGTGCGCGTGCGCGCCGAGGTCGACGAGGCCGACGTGAGCAAGATCAAGCGGGATCAGCGCGTGTTCGTCCGCAATACGGCCCATCCCAACAGGGACTTCGAAGGCAAGGTCGTGGAGCTTGCCCCCTCGCTCGCCATGCCGCGCATGGGTTCGCGCGGTGCCCGCCGGGCAACCGACGTCGAGGTGATGGAGGTCGTTATCGAGCTCGACGGCGGCAGCGGCTCCGCCCTCCTGCCGGGCATGCGCACGGACGTCTTCTTCCGCCGTTGACTTGGATTATTCCCTCTCCTCCCAAGCGGGGAGAGGGCGCGACCTACCCCTCGCGCAGCTTGAAGCGCTGGATCTTGCCGGTCGCCGTCTTGGGCAGGCCGTCGACGAAGCTGATCCAGCGCGGATACTTCCACACGCCTGCCTTGACCTTGACCTGCTCCTTGAGCTCGTCCTCGAGCCCGTTCGCAACGCCCCGGCCGGGCTTCAGCACGACGAATGCCTTCGGCTTCAGGAGGCCATCCGTGTCCTCCTTGGGCACCACGGCCGCCTCCAGAACGGCGTCATGGCCGATCAGCGCGCTCTCGACCTCGAACGGCGACACCCAGATGCCCGACACCTTGAACATGTCGTCGGTGCGCCCCTGGTAGGAATAGAATCCCTCGGCATCGCGGGTGTACTTGTCGCCGGAGCGCGTCCAGCCGCCCTCGAACGTAGCGCGGGACTTGTCGCGCTGGTTCCAGTAGCCCTCCGCCGCGCTTGGCCCTTTGACCAGCATCTCGCCGACCTCCCCGTCGGCCACGTCCTTGCCATGCTCGTCGACAAGGCGAATCTCGTAACCGGGGACAGGCTTGCCCGAGGTTCCGTATTTCAACGCACCGGGGCTGTTGCAGACATACTGATGCAGCATCTCCGTCGAGCCGACCCCGTCGAGCACATCCACCCCGAACCGGTCCCGGAACGCCGTTCCGACGTCGGCGGGAAGCGCCTCGCCCGCCGACACGCACAACCGCAGCCGCTCCGAGCTGTTCTCGCGTGTGCCCTGCGGATGCGCCAGCATCGCGGCATAGAGCGTCGGCACGCCGAAGAACATCGTGGGCCGGTGCTGCTTGAGGGTGCGGAACACAACGTCCGGCGTTGGCCGCTCGGCCAGCAGCACCGAGGTCGCACCGACCGACATCGGGAACGACATGGCGTTGCCGAGGCCATAGGCAAAGAACAGCTTGGCCGCGGAGAAGATCAGGTCGTTCTCACGCATGCCGAGACAGCCCTGGCCGGTAAGACGCGCGGTCTCCATCGGGCTCGAGTGCACGTGGCGCGCGCCCTTGGGCATGCCGGTGGAGCCCGACGAGTAGAGCCAGAACGCAGTCTCGTCGCAGCAGGTGTCGGCGACCTCGAATTCGCCGGCCTGATGCTGCAGCTCGCCGCGGAAGGACAGCGCGAACGGCGGCGGCTCCCCGCCCGATACGAAGATGTGCTTGAGGAACGGGAGCCGGCCCAGGATTGGCTGCACCACGGGCAGCAGGGGGGCGGAAATGAACAGCGCTCGCGCCCGACTGTCGCCAAGTATGTAGGAGTACTGCTCTGCGGTCAGCAGCGTGTTGAGGCATACCGGCACGACGCCTGCTTTGATGGCGCCCCAGAAGGCAACGGGAAAATCCACGGTGTCCAGCAGCAGCAGCGCAACGCGCTGCTCGCGGTCGATGGTGTAGGTCGAGAGCAGATTGGCCATGCGGTTGCAGCACGCCTGCAACTCGCCGTAGGTCAGCGTCTCGCTGGCGTCGATGAAAGCCGGCTTGGCCGCCCGGCCCGACGCGACATTGCGGTCGACCATGTCGACGGCTGCGTTGTAGGTGCGAGGATAGCTCATCAGTTCCTCCCAAAGGTCGTCTGGTCGCGACCCTCCACTCCTCGCTATACCGGCTCGCTCGGCCTGCCACGCGCGAGGCCTGCATCATAATGCAACTCGGCCACCTCTGTGTTTGGAGTTTTTTTGTCCAGTGTAGCACGGCGATGTACTATTCTGCATGGGTTGCAATGGCCTGGACACGCCCGGCATGGCCACCAATCCTGAAATCGCCCCCGAGACCCGGCGCGGTGCGGCACCTGCCGACGAGGCCTACCTCAGACGCGTCGGCGAGCGCGTGCGCCTGACGCGCGCCCGCCGAGGCATGTCCCGCAAATCGCTGTCCCGCGCCTCCGGCGTGTCCGAGCGCTACCTGGCGGAGCTGGAGCGCGGCGCCGGCAACGCCTCCCTGCTGGTGCTGCGCCAAATCGCCGATGCCCTGTCCATCGAAGCCGCCGCGCTGGTGAGCGACGCGCCCGAGCGGCCGCTCGACCTGACGCTGGCGCTGCATCAGCTCGAGCGATTGTCGCCGGCGGAACTCGGCGAGGCGCGCCGTCTCATTGCCGAGCACTTCGGCCAGGCGGTGTCCCCGGCACGGGCGCGCATTGCCCTCGTCGGTCTGCGCGGCGCCGGCAAGACGACCTTGGGCCAGCTTGCGGCGCAGGCGCTGGCCGTCCCTTTCGTCGAGCTCGACCGCGAGATCGAGCGCGCCAGCGGCATGGAGCTGTCGGAAATCTTCGCCGTGCACGGCCAGCCGATGTTCCGCCGCCTGGAGCGGCAGTGCCTGGAGACGATCATTGCTCGCTTCGAGCAGGCCGTAATCGCTACCGGCGGCAGCCTCGTGACCGAGCCGGCCACGTACGATCTGCTGGTTTCGAGCTGCTTCGTCGTTTGGTTGACCGCGGAGCCCGACGAGCACATGAACCGGGTGCTGGCGCAAGGAGATCTGCGGCCGATGGCCGACGGACCGCAGGCCATGGATGACCTGCAGGCCATCCTGGACAGCCGGCGGGCGCTCTATGCCCGGGCCAATGCCGTGGTGGACACAGGCGGCAAGACCGAGACGCAGGCGTTCGCCTCACTGCTCGCGGCGATCCCGAAGGATAGGAAATAGGTTGCAGGCGCGCCGCGAACATGCTCATCGCGTGACGGCAAGGCGGCTCGATCATATCGCCAAGAGGCGACCGCCTCCCGTGGCTACGCCGCAGCCCCGATCGCAATGAGTGCGGCCGCCGTCAACAGCATCGCAAAGCCCATGAGGCGCGCGACATCGGCCGACCCCCTTCTCCCCGCATTTGCGGCGCGCTTCTGCTCCTCCACGAGCACCCGCGCGCGGACCCTCTCCCGCGCCCTCCCGAACTCGACCCGACCCTGCGTGATTGCGCTCATGGCCCGCTTTGACCTTTCGTGATCCTGTACGTCCGCTGCAATGCAAGCCATGCGCCAAGTCGCAATGGGACGGGGACGCGTTGGCGTTGACGCCCGAAGAGCTTGCAGCTCCAGTTCTGGTGTCGGCGCGGCGCAATGCCGTGGACGGCATTCAATCGAGACGCGGATCGGGCATTAACGAATCACGGATCGCCAATGCGCGGGCATCGCGCCGCCCGGGGCGGCCTCTCTCAGGCCGCCTCGTCGAGGCCGGCAGCGAGGCGCACGATGTCGCCCATGATGGTATTGAGCTGGAAGTTCTTCGGCGTGTAGACGGCGGCAACGCCGAGCGCCTTGAGCGTGGCCGCATCCTCCGGCGGGATGATGCCCCCCACCACCACGGGCACGTCGTCGAGGCCCTCCTTGCGCATGCGCGCGATCACGTCGCCCACGAGCGGCAGGTGGCTCCCCGACAGGATCGACAGGCCGACGACATGCACGGCCTCCTCCATGGCGGCGCGCACGATCTGTGCGGGGGTGAGGCGGATGCCCTCGTACACGACCTCCATGCCGCAGTCGCGCGCCCTGACCGCGATCTGCTCGGCGCCGTTGGAGTGGCCGTCGAGGCCCGGCTTGCCGACCAGCAGCTTTATGCGCCGTCCGAGTTGCGCCGACACGCGCTCCACCTCGCCGCGCACGTCCTCGAGACCGACGGCGCCGGCGGCTGCCACGCCACCGCTAACACCCGTCGGCGCCCGGTACTCGCCGAACGCGCCGCGTAGAGCTGCACCCCATTCGCCAGTTGTCACGCCCGCCTTGGCGCACGCAATCGATGGCTCCATGACGTTGCGGCCCTCCCTGGCGGCCCGCTCCAGCTCGGCCAGCGCTGCCGTCGCCGCCTTCGCATCGCGCGCGGCGCGCCAGGCGACAAGACGCTCCACCTGCTCGGCCTCGATGGCAGGATCGACCACTTGCACCGCGCCCTCGCCGGTGGAGAGGGGAGAGGCCTCCGTCTCCATCCAGCGGTTGACGCCGACGACGATCTGCTCGCCCGCCTCGATCCTGCGTACACGCTCGGTGTTGCTCTCGACGAGCGCGCGCTTCATGTAGTCGATGGCCGCCACCGCCCCGCCCATGGCATCGATGCGCGCCAGCTCCTCCTTGGTCGCGGCCTTCAGTTCGTCCACCTTGGCGCGCACCACCTTTGATCCGTCGAATATGTCGGGATATTCGAGCAGATCGGTCTCGTAGGCGAGGATCTGCTGCATGCGGATCGACCATTGCTGGTCCCACGGGCGCGGCAGGCCCAACGCTTCGTTCCACGCCGGCAGCTGCACGGCGCGCGCGCGCGCATCCCGCGACAGCGTCACCGCCAGCATCTCGATGAGGATGCGATAGACGTTGTTCTCCGCCTGAGGCTCGGTCAGGCCCAGCGAGTTCACCTGCACGCCGTAGCGAAACAGGCGGTGTTTGGCATCCTCGACGCCATAGCGGGCCCTCGTGATCTCATCCCACAGCTCCGTGAAGGCGCGCATCTTGCAGACCTCAGTGATGAACCTGAGCCCCGCATTGACGAAGAAGGAGATACGCCCGACGACGACGCCGAAGGCGGCCGGCGCCACCTCCCCCGAGGCCTTCACCGCGTCGAGCACCGCCTGTGCGGTGGCGAGCGCAAAAGCCAGCTCCTGCACCGGCGTCGCCCCCGCCTCCTGCAGGTGGTACGAGCACACGTTGGTCGGATTCCAGCGCGGCATGTCGCGGCATGTGAAGAGGATCGTGTCCTTGATCAGTCGCAGCGACGGCTCGGGCGGGAAGACGTAGGTGCCGCGCGAGAGGTACTCCTTGATGATGTCGTTCTGGATGGTGCCGGCGAGCCTCGTGCGCGGCGCGCCCTGCTCGTCGGCGACAGCCACGTACAGCGCGAGCAGCCACGCTGCCGTGGCGTTGATCGTCATCGACGTATTCATCTCGGCGAGCGGGATGCCGGCGAGCAGCGCGCGCATGTCGCCCAGATGCGAGATCGGTACGCCCACCTTTCCGACCTCGCCGCGGGCGAGCTCGTGATCGGAGTCGTAACCCGTCTGCGTCGGCAGATCGAAGGCGATGGAGAGGCCCGTCTGCCCCTTCGCGAGGTTGTTGCGATAGAGCTCGTTCGACCTGGCGGCCGTCGAATGTCCGGAATAGGTGCGGATTAGCCAGGGCTTGTCGCGTTCGGCCAATGTTGCCGGGGAATGAGGCTGTTTGGACCCCGTCATGCCACCGCTCCTCGTTCGCAATCGCGAGATGGCTCAACCTATCTCGGCTGAACGCCTGCGCAAGCCCAAGGTTCGGGCCGGCGCGCGACCCGGAGGGCGGCAGCTGCACGGAGCGCGGGTCAGGCGCGTCGGGGGCGGTCGCGCAGGGAAGCCAGGCTAGCCGCCAGAAGAATACCGACCATGTTGCCGATGATGGACGCCAGAATTGTCCACATCAGCCACTGCTCAAGCTTCTTAGGCGAGAAGATTTCCATCTGGGTGAAGATGTACTGAGCAAGCATGGAGAAGAAGACAAGAAACGGATACACGAAGATGATCATGGGAGGATTGGCAAGATAGTCTCTGAGGAAATAGCTGGCCAATCCGCAGATGCCAAGAATGAGGCTGATCGTCGCCCAGTCCATACTGACAAATTCGCTGTAATGCCTGGCCAGAAAGGTCATGGGCGTGCTCGCTCGTAGTGCGGCCAAAAGATGAGAATCGGCAACGTAGTGCGGAGCGGTTAAGGCCGGCTTAGCGTTCCATCTCGTCCACAAGCCGCAAAATTCGCTTGAGCAGCGGCAGGTTCTGTCCGACTTTCTGCGGTGCAGCAAAGATGTGGGCATACCGCCGCAATTGCGAACGTGGGAGCGCACGCCATGGGGACGAGAACCAAGACCGGGACACACAGGAAGAGCCCGAGCGCGCCTGCTTTGAAGGTGGTGAAGAAGCCGCCTGTAAGCGTCGTCTCTGCACCGGCGGCCAATGGAGCGGCCGCACCAGCGATCGCGCAAGAGACGTACAAAGATCTTTACGAGGTCGGCGAAATCCCGCCGCTCGGCCACATCCCCAAGAAGATGTATGCCTGGGCCATCCGCGCCGAGCGCCACGGTCCGCCCGACACTGCCATGCAGATGGAGGTGCTACCCACCTGGGAGCTCGACAGCCACGACGTGCTCGTCCTCGTGATGGCCGCGGGCGTCAACTACAACGGCGTGTGGGCCTCGCTCGGCGTGCCGATCTCACCCATCACGCACGTGCACAAGAACCCCTACCACATCGCCGGCTCCGACGCGTCCGGCATCGTCTACGCCGTCGGCTCCAAGGTGAAGCGCTGGAAGGTCGGAGACGAGGTCGTCATCCACTGCAACCAGGACGACGGCGACGACGAGGAGTGCAACGGCGGCGACCCGATGTTCTCGCCGAGCCAGCGCATCTGGGGCTATGAGACGCCGGACGGCTCCTTCGCGCAATTCTGCCGCGTGCAGGACCGCCAGTTGCTGGAGCGTCCCAAGCATCTCACCTGGGAGGAAAGCGCGTCCTACACGCTGGTGCTCGCCACCGCCTATCGCATGCTGTTCGGCCATCGCCCCCACGTGCTGCGCCCCGGCCACAACGTACTGGTGTGGGGCGCCTCGGGCGGCCTCGGCTCCATGGCGGTGCAGCTCATCGCCACGTCGGGCGCCAACGCCGTCGGCGTCGTCTCCGAGGACGACAAGCGCGACTTCGTCATGCAGCTCGGCGCCCGGGGCGTCATCAACCGCAAGAAGTTCAATTGCTGGGGCGAGCTGCCCAAGGTCGGCAGCCCCGAGTACGACACCTGGTTTCGCGAGGTGCGCAAGTTCGGCGGCGCCATCTGGGAGATCACGGGCAAGGGGAACAACGTCGACTTCGTGTTCGAGCATCCGGGCGCGGCGACCTTCCCCGTCTCGGTGTTCGTCGTGAAGCGCGGCGGCATGGTGGTGATCTGCGCCGGCACCACCGGCTACAACCTCACGATGGACGCCCGCTATCTCTGGATGCACCAGAAGCGCGTGCAGGGCTCGCATTTCGCGAACCTGCTGCAAGCCGCTCAGGCCAACAAGCTGGTGGTGGAGCGGCGCATCGACCCGGCCATGTCCGAAGTCTTCTCCTGGGAGCAGATCCCCAAAGCGCACACGCGCATGTGGAAGAACGAGCACAAACCCGGCAACATGGCTGTGCTGGTGAGCACCCCCATCACCGGCCTGCGCACCTTCGAGGACGCGCAGGAGGAGAGCCGCAAGCGCTTCGGGTGAGTCTCCCTCTCCCTCCTGCGGGGGAGGGCCGGGACAAGGGGCAGCCAAAGGCGTCGGGACTAGTTTCTGCCCTCGCCCTAATCCTCTCTCCACGGAAGAGCGGGAAGAGGGAACAGGCTCGGAGGCAAGCCCATGCGTGTCCTCATCTGCGGCGGCGGCGCCATCGGCGCATCGCTCGCCTATTTTCTCGCACGCCGCGGCGCGAAGCCGGTCGTCGTCGAGCGGACGGGCGTCGCCTGCGCAGCCTCGGGAAAGTCCGGCGGCTTCCTGGCGCTCGACTGGTGCGACGGCACGCCGCTGGCGGCCCTGGCGCGACGCAGCTTCGCCCTGCACGCCGAGCTTCCCGGCCTGACCGGCCGCGACTGGGGCTGGCGCGGGATGACAACTTACGCCGGCTTCGCCAGCGCGCGCGGCACGCGCCTGCCGACAGGCGCGCACGTGATTGATTGGCTGTCGCGCGACGTGGCCGTCGACCGCCGCCTGGGATTGCCGGCGAGCACGGCCCAGGTTCACCCCGCCGACTTCACCGTGGGCATGCTGGACGCCGCACGGACGCTTGGCGCCGAGTTGAGGCTATGCGAGGTCACGGGACTCGCTCGCGATGGTGCAGGCAAGGTTAGAGGCGTCGAGATCGGCGGCGAGGTGATCGCGGGCGACGCCGTCGTCATCGCCCTGGGCCCCTGGTCCATTCTGGCCTCGCGCTGGCTGCCGTTGCCGCCGGTGTTTGGGCTGAAAGGGCACAGCCTCGTCTTTGCCACCGACGACGCGATGCCTGCCGAGGCGCTGTTCGTGGAATACGAGGAGGCGAGCGGCCAGGTGCACGGGCCCGAGGTGTTTCCGCGCACCGACGGCACCACATACGTTTGCGCCATCTCCAGCGAGAGTCCGCTGCCTGTCGATCCCGCGGCCGTCGCGCCCGATCCTGGCGCCATCGAGCGGCTGCGTGCCATGTGCTGCCGGATGTCGCCGGCGCTCGCCGGCGCGAAGGTGCTGGCGGCCCAAGCCTGTCAGCGCCCCGTCACCCAGGACGGGTTGCCCCTGATCGGCCGCGCTCCCGACGTCGAGGGCGCCTACATCGCCACGGGGCACAGTGTGTGGGGCATTCTCAACGCACCCGCAACCGGCGAGGCCCTGGCGGAGTTGATCCTGGACGGAACGGCGCGCGCTACCGACCTGTCGCCCTTCAATCCGGCGCGGCTCCCGCCGCTCGATCCCAAACTGGTGCGCACGAAAGCCGGCACGCTGGTCTAGCATCACGCGCTGGCCCGTGCTGGACTGGTCTCCATGCTGAGCTTGTCGCAGTGCTGAGCTTGTCGAAGCACGGCGCGCAGGTACGGCCGCCCTTCGACACACTCAGGGCGTCCGAGGCCGATGGATTCGAGGAAAGATCCGCCATGCCCAACGTCCTGCATCTCGATGTCAATGGATGGATGCCGAACAATCCGCGCCTGCCGGTGCTGCTATACCGCGGCGCCGTGCCCGTCGGCGGACGTGACCCCGCCCTTGCCTTCGAGGCGCTGTTTGCACGCAACGACTGGCCGCCGCAATGGCGCAACGGCGTCTACGGCTTCCATCACTATCACACCACCGCGCACGAAACTCTGGGCTTCGCACAAGGCCATGCGCGTCTGGTGCTCGGCGGACCGGGCGGACACGAGGTCACCGTGCGGGCCGGGGACGTGGCGGTCCTTCCTGCAGGCACGGGACACTTCCGCGAGGAGGCCTCGCGCGATTTCCTCGTCGTCGGCGCCTATCCGCCCGACCAGTCCGCAGATCTTTGCCGCGGCGCTGCGACGCCGGACATGCTCGTGCGCATTCGGCGCGTGCCGCTGCCGATCGCAGATCCCGTCGAGGGCCGGTCAGGCCCCCTCATGTCGCTTTGGAGCGCGCACTGACCCGGCTTGACGGGTCCGCGCCGCTAAACGTCGCCGAAGCTGTGGTGCTGGGGCGGCAGCGGCACGGCCGCATCAGCGTTGAGCTCCTCCGCCACGGCGCGCCTGCGCTTCACCTCGACGATGCCGCGATTGAGCTCCGCCCCAACGATGACGATGATCGCGCTGACCTGGAAAAAGACCAGTGCGCTCATGATGCGCGTGAGGCCGGCATAGAAACGCGAATAGTCGCTGATCGTCAGCCAGGAGGCAAAGAGCTGCGCGGCCAGAAGCCACAACGCGATGCTGAGCACCACGCCGGGCCAAACATCCGCGAGCCGCCGCCGCCCGGCCGCCAGCCATAAATGATAGGCGATGAGCTGCACGCCGATGGCGACGGTAACGATGCCGTAGCGCGTGATCACGGCCACCCATCCGGTGTCGGCCAGCCACAGAAGCCATTCCGGCTTGAAGCGTGCCGCCACCTGCGGGCCGACCACCACGCCCCAGGTGAGCGCCAGCATGCCGACCGCGCTCACCACCACGAACAGCGCGCTCTCGAGAAGACAGCGCAGATAGGATTTCTGCTCCTTGACGCGATAGGCGACGTTGAGGGCAGCCCGCAGGCTCTCGATCGCGCTGGTGGCGAAGAAGAGGGCGATCAAGGCGCCGACGGTGAGGAGCCCGAATCGGCTCTGCCCCATCACCGCCATCACCTCCGGGGCAATTGCCTGTGCAACGGGAGCTGGCGCCAGCTCGAAGAGCTGCTCCACCGCCTGCTTGGCCAGCGCCTCGCCGCCGAAGTAGCCGGCAAGCGCGCCGAGAAAGATGCAGAAGGGGAAAAGCGACAGCACGAACGCGTAGGCCACCGCACCGGCCATGGCGAAGCCGCTGTCGGCGAACATCGCGTAGAAGGCCTGGATGATGCTCTTGATCTGGCGAAATAGCATGCGCCGCTCCGGGCCGGTTCATCCCGAGCCCGCCCCGGGGGATGAGCCGCTTGTCGGTCTTGCTAGGCGCGCGGCGGCGCCGGGAAGTTAGCCGCCGCGCCGGGTGGCGTCGAGCACCGATGGACCGCGGGAAATATACCCTGGCATGCGGGGGAAGATGCGCGCCGGGAACAAACCGCCCACAATCTATTACTTTCCGCCAAGGCTGGACCTTGCGTGAGGAGCCGGCAGAATCCAGATACTGTTCCCGGCAATCAGGTTATCCGATCGCGGTCTTCTGCCGGACCGGAGAATTGCAGGAGGAGGCCGGTGGCCGGTCCGCCCGCCAAGACCGAGCTCGAGGCGCTGGAGGAAGCGCGCGCCCACCTGGAAGCCGCGCTTGCCGGCGACGAAGCCTGGCGCGCTCTGCGCCAGCCGTTCTCGGACGACGCTCAGGGCGCAGCCGCTGCGGCCCGCCGGGCACGCAATGTCCGCCTTGAGAAGGCCCTCGCCGGCAACGAGCTCTACAAGGCCTGGAAGCACCTGAACCAGGCCATCAACACCCTGCGCTCCCGGCGCCCGGAGGCCGTCCCAGCCGCAGCGATCGAGGCACCGGCAGAGGCTGAGGTGGAACCGCAGCCGGAGGGCGCGGGTGAGCCGGGAGTCGGGCGGGAGCCCCGGACATGGACGTCAACGACAGATCCCGCGATCCTTCAGACTGTGAAATCGTTGCCGGGGATCAGCGAAAGCCTGATGCGCCGGCTCGCAGAGATCGCGCCGGCCGAAGAAACTTTCACTGCCGCCCCACCGACAGCGAGCGACAAAGACCAAGAGGACGAGCGCGAGCAGGAGCCGCAGCGAAAGCAGGCGCAATCGCAGGTCCAGGACCTCGACCCGCAGCCCGTCGCGAAAGATGAATACGATGGGCTGTTCGATCTCCCCGAGCCACCCGAAGCGACGGTCACCTTCGTCGTGCGCGAGGGACCGCGCTCCAAGCAGGCCTGACCTGTCGCCTGTTCCGATGCAAAAAAGCCAATAGCGATTTGCGCCCGCCTGCGGGCGCGCTATTTTTGCACTGCAACACAACACCTGCGCCGGGTAGCGCGCGGGACCATTCGAGGGAAAGGTGCACGCCCCATGTCGATCCCGACCGCGAGCCCCGGTGCCCCAGCGGCGGCCGCCGGTGTGCAATTCGAGCTCCAGCGCTATGCCGATGCGGTGTCGGCCGCCGAGCGCCTGCTCCACCTCGCCAAGTCGGGCGCACGCAAGTCGGTGGAGGCGGCCGGCGACTTTGACAAGGCGCAGGCTTGCGCGCACGGGCTCGCATGGGTCGCCACCTATGTCGAAGCCCTGCGTCAGCTGTTGGGATGGCTGAGGCGGCTCGAGGCGGAGCAGCGCCTGACCGAGATGGAGCGCCTGATCGCCGCCTCCGGCTTCGGCGAATACCTGGCCCAGCTCGCCGGCGGCATCCCCATGAATCAGGGCGAGACCGTGCGGCTCCCGGCCCTCGGCGTTCCGCGCGCCGAGCTGCGCCGCTTCGAGGAGCAGATCGGAGACCTCATCGATGCCGGCACGGACGATGCGCTCAAGGCCCGGCTCGCCGAGCTGATCGCCGCGCAGCCCGGCGTGACGACGTTCGGCGACACGGGCCTCGACGGGACGCTCTCCGAGATGCGCACGCAGATGCGCCGCTTTGCCGAGGCCGAGGTGCTGCCGCACGCGCACGAGTGGCATCTGCGAAACGAATACATCCCCTACGAGACGATCACAAAGCTCGGCGAGCTCGGCGTGTTCGGCCTGACGCTGCCCGAGGCGTTCGGCGGCTTGGGGCTCGGCAAGGAGGCCATGTGCCTCGTCTCCGAGGAGCTTTCCCGCGGCTACATCGGCGTCGGCTCGCTCGGCACCCGGTCCGAGATCGCGGCCGAGCTGATCCTGGGCAGCGGCACGGAGGAGCAGAAGCAGAGATATCTGTCCAGGATCGCCTCGGGCGAGCTGCTGCCGACGGCTGTCTTCACCGAGCCCAACACCGGCTCCGACCTCGCCTCGCTCAAGACGCGCGCCTCACGCGAGGGCGACGTCTACAAGGTCACGGGCCAGAAGACCTGGATCACCCACCCTGTGCGCGCCGACCTGATGACGCTGCTGGTGCGCACCAATCCCAGCGAGAAGGGCTATAAGGGCCTCTCCATGCTGCTCGCCGAGAAGCCGCGCGGCACCGATGCCGATCCCTTCCCCGCCAAGGGCATGACGGGCGGCGAGATCGAGGTGCTGGGCTACCGCGGCATGAAGGAGTTCGACATCTCCTTTGACGGCTTCGAGGTTCCGGCCTCCCAGCTTCTGGGCGGTGTCGAGGGCCAGGGCTTCAAGCAGTTGATGACGACGTTCGAGGCCGCGCGCATCCAGACAGCGGCGCGCGCGGTGGGCGTCGCGCAGTCGGCCATGGACCTCGCGCTCAAGTATGCGCTGGAGCGCAACCAGTTCGGCAAGGCCATCTATTCCTTCCCGCGCGTCGCCAACAAGATCGTCATGATGGCGGTCGAGACCATGATCGCGCGGCAGATCACCTACTTCGCCGCGCGCGAGAAGGACCAAGGCCGGCGCTGCGACCTGGAGGCCGGCATGGCCAAGCTGCTCGCCGCCCGCATCGCCTGGGCCAACGCCGACAACGCGCTGCAGATCCACGGCGGCAACGGCTTCGCGCTGGAATATCCGGTCAGCCGCCTCTTGTGCGACGCGCGCATCCTCAACATCTTCGAGGGCGCCGCCGAGATTCAGGCCCACGTCATCTCCCGCCGCCTGCTCGAGGGCGCCAACTGATCTGTTGGCTGATCGTCACGCGGGAGGGGTGGGCGTAGGTTGGGTCAACCCGGGGGACCGGAGGCGGGCCCAACGCCAATCGTGGCAAGGTCGTCATCTGTTGGGTCATCGCTACGCTCGACCCAACCTACGTTAACGATGGCTCCGATGTGTCGCGTGGTGCACGCAAAATGCATCCTCGCGGCCGCCCGCCCCCGCCGCCGGGCGTGCGCGGCGCAACAAGGGCGGACCACCCAGGATAAAAGCGGGGTATGTATCCCACGGCCCTCGCCGACCTCCGGGGATAGTCGCTTCCGGTCTTGATCCGCGCCAGCCGTGGGACCGATCCGTCGTCGCCGCGTCTCCGGCCCGCAGACGACGTTGGCCGGCAAGCTCCAACTCGAACTGCGCGCTCGAAGACTCAACCGGCGAGCCAGCGTAGGGCGCAAAAGGCGTCAGCCGCATTGCGCCGAGCGCCGGCAGATCGGTGCAATTCGGCTTTGCCTCTTGCACCCTACGCCATCGCAACCGCTCGGCGAGGATGCTGCCCTTCAGGAGAGGGTGACTGATCGTCGCTTCGAGCCAATGCCCGCCACGACGCCGCGCGCGCCGCACGCGCTCGCCCGTCCTGAGCTTGTCGAAGGACGGGCCGCGCACAGCAATCCGTGCTTCGACGGTGCTCAGCACGGGGTGGGTATTCGCGGCAGGTAAGCCGCCACTGCGCGCACTATACCGTCCTGGCGTTCCCCACAAACTCCAACCCGAACTCCGCGCTCGAGGACTCCAGCCAGTCCCAGAAGCTCTCCGCGAACCCGCGGGCGACGGCGAACTCGTAGGTCGGCGCGTCGTCGACCTGCCAGAGCTGCACGGCGATGTGCGCGACGAGCGTGGCGGCGGTGTCGCCGGCCTTGAAGACGCGCGGATCGAGATCGACGGCGACGCCCTTGGCCAAGGCCTCGCGCACCTTCGGCCCCGCAACACGCAGGATCGTGCGCCCGTGACTCTGGTCGACGATTGCGGCATGCGCGACCACCGGCGCCAGCAGACGCTCCATGCCCTCGCGCGGCGCCGAGCGGCAATAGGCCAGCCACTGCTCCGCCCCGCACCAGACGAAGGCGAGCTCTGCGCCCTCCGTCATGCGCCGGGCCTCGGGCAGCGCAACACCGAACGCGGACCTCACCGTCTCCGCCAGCGCCTCGCGAGCGCCGCGACGCGCCGTCACCAGCGCCAGGCCCGCCCCGCGCACCTCGCTCACGATGACGCCTGGATCGGCCGGGCGCCGGCCGCGGCGGCCGGGCGCCGCCACACCATCGAGCGCCGAGACGATCGGATGCACGCCCTCAGCCACGCAATCGCTCCCCTGCCGGATCGTAGAACACGGGATCGCACACCTCGACCAGGGCGTCGCCATGGCGCACGGGATCGTAGGCGCGCACGCGCTCGCCGTGACGCGCCGCTCCGCCGGCGATGAGCCCGAGCCCGATCCAGTGGCCGAGCGCCGGCGAGAAGGCGACCGACGTCATGTAGCCCTCGTCACTGGCGAGAACCGGCTTGACACCTTCGCGCACGAAGTGCGCGCCGGCCCTCAGCCGCTGGTCGCGATCCACCGGCTTGAAGCCGACGAGGCTTGGCCGGTCGGCGGCCGTGAGCCCCGGGCGATCCGCCATCACCCGCCCGATGTAGTCCTTGCGGCGCGACATCATGCGGCCGAGCCCCAGGTCGCGCGCCGTCGTCTGCCCGTTGAGCTCGTTGCCGGCCACGTGCCCCTTCTCGATGCGCATCACGCCCAGCGCCTCGGTGCCGTAGGGCGCGATGCCGAACGCCCTGCCAGCCTCCATGAGCCGGCGGATCAGCGCATCGCCATGCCCTGCCGGCACCGCGATCTCGTAGGCGAGTTCGCCCGAGAACGAGATGCGGAAGAGGCGGGCTGCGCCGCCGCCCATCGCCGTCAGCTCCGCGGCCCCCAGATAGGGCAGCGCGGCATCGGAGATATCGTGCTGTCCGTCGATCACCTTGCGCAGGGTGTCGCGCGCGCGGGGTCCGGCGATGGAGAACTGCGCCCACTGCTCGGTCACGGAGCAGAACTGCACATCGAGATCAGGCCACAGCCACTGGTGGCACAGCTCCATGTGCTGCAGCACCTTGGCGGCGTTGGCCGTGGTCGTGGTGACGAGGTAGCGCTGCTCGGCCAGGCGCGAGGTCGTGCCGTCGTCCATCACCATGCCGTCCTCGCGCAGCATCAGGCCGTAGCGCGCCTTGCCGACCGCGAGGTTCTTCCAGCCGTTGATGTAGAGCCGCTCGAGGAACTCGGCGCTGTCGGGCCCCTGCAGGTCGATCTTGCCGAGCGTGGAGACGTCGCACACGCCGACGCGCTCGCGCACCGTGCGCACCTCGCGGTTGACGCTCGTGAGCCAGTCCGTCTCGCCGGCCTGCGGATACCACTGCGCGCGCAGCCATTGCCCCGCCTCCACGAACACGGCGCCCTGCTCCTGCGCCCAGCGATGCGACGGCGGCAGCCGCGTCGGCCTGAAGTGCCTGGCCCGGTGCTCGCCCGCCAGCGCGCCGATGGCGACGGGCACATAGGGCGGACGGAACGTCGTGGAGCCGGTCTGCGGAATGCTGCGCGCGGTCAGCTCGGCCATCAGCGCCAGGCCGGCGACATTGGAGGTCTTGCCCTGGTCCGTCGCCATGCCGAGCGTGGTGTAGCGCTTCAGGTGCTCCACCGCGCGGAAGCCCTCGCGCTCGGCCAGCGCCACGTCCTTGTCGGTCACGTCGTTCTGCAGGTCGACGAAGGCCTTGCCGCGCGCGCCCTTCACGCGCCATAGCGGCGTCAGCCCCGTGCTTTCCCCGTCGACCTTGGGCAGCTCCACCGGCTGCCCGTCGAAGCCCGCATCGCCGGCCGCCGCCAGGCCCAGGCGCGCGCCCCCGGCCAGCGCATCGGCGAGGCCGAGGTCGCCGTTGGCGGCGCCGGCGACGCCCATGCCCACCGGCGGCGTGTCCGGCACGAAGGCGGCGATGCGCTCGTTCCATACGGGTCTCGCACCCTTGTGCGAAGCGAGGTGCACCGACGGGCTCCAGCCGCCCGCGACGCAGACGAGGTCGCAGGCGACGTGCACGGTCTCGCCGGCCGCAGTGCGCACGTCGACGCCGTGCACGTGCAGCGATCCGGTTGCCCGCATCACGGCCCCGCCTGCGATCAGCCGCGCGCCCGCCGCGTTGGCCGCGGCCTCGACGCCGGCTGGCGCCTCCGCCCGCGGATCGACGACGGCTTCCACCGAAACGCCGGCGCGCGCCAGGTCGGAGACGGTCTGCGCCGTCTCATCCGTCGTGCCGAACACGACCGCGCGGCGCCCGGGCGCCACGGCATAGCGGTTGATGTAGGCACGCACGGCGCCGGCCAGCATGATGCCGGGGCGGTCGTTGTCGCCGAACACGAGCGGCCGCTCGATCGCCCCGGCTGCCAGCACGCAGCGCTTGGCGTAGATGTGCCAGTAGCGTTGGCGCGGCTCGTGCTCCGGCGGCGTCGCCACATGGTCGTTGACCCGCTCGAGCGCCGCGTAGGTGCCGTGATCATAGGCGCCGAACACGCTGGTGCGCGCGAGAATGTAGACGTTGGACAGCGCCGCTAGCTCCGCGCCGATGCGCGCGACCCAGTCGCTCGCGCGCTGATCGTCGAGCCCGCGGCTCTCGGCGATCAGCCGGCCGCCGAGGCGGAAATCCTCCTCGCACAGAACCACGCGCGCGCCCGTCCGTCCGGCCGCCAGCGCCGCCATAAGCCCCGCCGCGCCGCCGCCGACGACGAGCACGTCGCAGTGCAGGAATGCCTTCTCGTAGGTGTCGGGATCGTCGGCCCCGGAAGCGCGGCCGAGTCCGGCAGCGCGCCGGATCAGCGGCTCGTACAATCTCTCCCACAGCGCTGCGGGCCACATGAACGTCTTGTAGTAGAAGCCCGCCGAGAGGATCGGCGACACGAGCGAGTTGACGGCAAGGAGGTCGAGCTTCAGCGACGGCCAGCGGTTCTGGCTCCGGGCCTCGAGCCCATCGAACAGCTCGGCGGTGGTTGCGCGCGTGTTGGGCTCGCGCCGCGCGCCGCCGCGCAACTCCACCAGCGCATTGGGCTCCTCCGGCCCGGCCGTGAGGATGCCGCGGGGGCGGTGATACTTGAACGAACGACCGACCAGATGCACGCCGTTCGCTAGCAGCGCGGAGGCCAGCGTATCGCCCGCATGCCCGCGATAGCTGCGCCCGTCGAAGGAGAACGCGAGCGCCCGCTGGCGATCAATCAGCCCGCCCTCCCGCAAGCGCCACTCAGATTCCCCTCTCCGCATGCGCCCCGATCCCTCTCCCCACATGCGCTCGGATTCCCCTCCCCCCATGCGCCCGAATCCCCCTCCCCCTTGTGGGGAGGGGTTAGGGGTGGGGGGAGCCCCGCCCGCAGACGGCCTGGAATCCCCCCCACCCTGTCCCACCCCCACAAGGGGGGTGGGAACGGTGCGGCGCGGGGTTGATTTCAAATCGTCGGTCAACGCGACGAACTTGCCCGCGCCAGCGCCACGGCGCGCGCGGGCTCCCCCTTCAGGATCGCATGCGTGCGCGTGTCGCGCGTCACCACCAGCCACGCCCGGCACCCCGATACGTGCTGCCACAGCTCGCGATGCGGGCCGGCGGGATTGTCGCGCAGGTAGACATAGTCGTGCCAGCGCTTGCGCGCCTCCTCGTCGAGGGGCGCCGCGGGATCGGCCGGCGGACGCTCGAGAGTGGCGTCTCCAAGGTAGACGAACTCCTCGTTGCCGCGCGGCCCGCAATGGCAGCAGTCGATCCGCATGCGATGTGTGCCTCAGTGCAGATTGGGCTGTGCGCCCACGCCTTTTTCGTCGATGAGATGACCCGTCGCAAAACGGTCGAGCCGGAACGCGGCGTTGAGCGCGTGCGGCTCGTTGCGCGCGATGGTGTGCGCGAAGCACCAGCCCGACGCCGGCGTCGCCTTGAAGCCGCCGTAGCACCAGCCGGCGTTGAGGTAGAGGCCTTCGATCGGCGTCCGGTCGATGATCGGCGAGCCGTCCATCGACATGTCCATCAGCCCGCCCCAGCTCCTCAGCAGCCGCAGCCGCCCGATCATCGGCATCAGCGCCATGCCGCTCTCGCACACGTCCTCGATGGTCGGCAGGTTGCCGCGCCAGGCATACGAGTTGTAGCCGTCGATGTCGCCGCCGAACACCAGCCCGCCCTTGTCGGACTGGCTGATGTAGAAATGCCCCGCGCCGAAGGTGATGACCTGATTGACGAGCGGCTTGACGCCCTCCGACACGAACGCCTGCAGCACATGGCTCTCGATCGGCAGCCTGAGTCCCGCGAGCGCGGCGACCCGCGAGGAGTTGCCGGCGCAGGCCAGCCCCACCTTGCCCGCGCGCACGAAGCCCTTGGCGGTGTCCACGCCGACGACGCGCCCACCCTCGACCCGGATGCCCGTCACCTCGCAGTTCTGGATGAGGTCGACGCCGCGCTGATCCGCCCCCCGCGCGTAGCCCCACGCGACAGCGTCATGGCGCACGGTGCCGCCGCGGCGCTGCAGCAGCCCGCCCTGAATCGGGAAGCGCGCGTTGTCGAAATCGAGATAGGGCACCATCGCGCGCACCAGCTCGCGGTCGAGCAATTCGGCATCGACGCCGCTGAGCCGCATGGCGTTGCCGCGCCGCGCGTACGCATCGCGCTGGGCGTCGGAGTGATAGAGATTGAGCACGCCGCGCTGGCTGACCATGGCGTTGTAGTTGAGGTCGGCCTCCAGTCCCTCCCACAGCTTCATCGACCACTCGTAGAAGGGCGTGTTGCCGGGCAGGAGATAGTTGGAGCGGATGATCGTGGTGTTGCGGCCGACGTTGCCGCCGCCGAGCCACCCCTTCTCCAGCACGGCGACGTTGGTGATCCCGTGCTCCTTGGCGAGGTAGAACGCGGTGGCAAGCCCGTGCCCTCCGCCCCCCACGATGACGACGTCGTAGGCAGGCTTCAGCTCGGCCTCGCGCCAAACCGGCTTCCAGCCCGTGTTGCCCTTCAGGGCCTGGCCCAGGATTGAGAAGATCGAGTAGCGCACTGCGAACCGTCCAGCTCCAAACGTGTCATCCCGGCCGGAGCGCACCATGCTGGAAGCATGCCTTCGGCATGACGCGCAGAGCCGGGACCCAGCGCCGAACCTGCGCCCTCGTGGTGAGCTTGTCGAACCACGAGGCCACCGGCGGCGCCTTCCAACCACTCTTCGACAGGCTCACGGCGGGGGTTGGCTTCCGCGTCTCTGCGTGCCGGATGTCTTGCTCACGCGAGAATCCGGGATGACGGCTAGCAATCCAGCGTGGCCTGCCGCTCCCAATCGGTCAACTGGGCCGCGTACTCGTTCCACTCGGCCTGGCGCAGCTTGATATAGGAGGCGACGACGCCCTCGCCGAACCCGGCCTTGAGCACGCTCGACCGATCGAGGGCTCGCAGGGCATCGAGCAGGTTGAGCGGCAGCCGCTTGGCATCCTTCACGGTGTGGCCTTCGGCGTACATGTCGATGTCGAGGCGCTTGCCGGGATCGCGCTTGGCCTTGAGACCGTCGAGGCCCGCCGCCAGCAGCGCGGCCGGGAACAGGTAGGGATTGGTCGCACCGTCCGCGAGTCGCAGCTCGAAGCGGCCCGCGTCGGGGATGCGGATCATGTGCGTGCGGTTGTTGCCGCCGTAGGTGACCGTGTTGGGCGACCAGGTGGCGCCGGATGTCGTGCGCGGCGCGTTGATGCGCTTGTAGGAGTTCACCGTCGGGTTGGTGATGGCGGCGAGCGCCTCGGCGGAATGGATGAGCCCGCCGATGAAGTGATAGGCCTCCTTGGATAGGCCCATCTCGCCGCCGGCGTCCTCGAACACGTTCTTGCCCGTGCCCTTGGCCCACAGCGACACGTGTGCGTGGCAGCCGTTGCCGGTGAGGTTGATGAAGGGCTTCGGCATGAAGGTCGCGCGCAGCCCGTGCTTCTCGGCGATCGACTTGACCATGAACTTGAAGAAGGCGTGCTTGTCAGCCGTCTTGAGGCACGTGTCGTATTCCCAGTTCATCTCGAACTGGCCGTTCGCGTCCTCGTGGTCGTTCTGGTAGGGGTTCCAGCCGAGCGCCACCATGGCATCGCAGATCTCCTTGATCACCTCGTAGCGGCGCATCAGGGCCTGCTGGTCGTAGCAGGGCTTGGACTGCGTGTCGGCGCCATCGGAGATCGCCGTGCCGTCGGGCGCAATCAGGAAGTACTCGCACTCGACCCCCGTCTTCATCTCGTAGCCGTCCTTGGCGGCGGCATCGATGACGCGCTTGAGGATCTGGCGCGGGTTCTGGACGAGCGGCTTGCCGTCCATCACGAGGTCGCCCGTGACCCAGGCGATCTCGGGCTTCCAGGGCAGCTGGATCAGCGTGTCGGGATCGGGCATCACCAGCATGTCCGGGTGCGCCGGCGTGAGGTCGAGCCAGGTTGCGAAGCCGGCGAAGCCGGCACCCGATTTCGCCACGGCATCGATGGCGCTCGCCGGCACGATCTTGGCGCGCATGGTGCCGAACAGATCGACGAAGGCGATCAGGAAATACTTGACCCCCTTCTCCTTCGCATACGCACCCAACGCTGCCATCTCATCCCTCCCTGACTTCGACTATTAGGACCTGCGCGGCCTGCATTCCCTGCTCGCGACATTGGTTGGCGTACACGCCCGTTTCCTATCGGCGCCAACTGCGCTCCAACCCAGCGCTGAGCCTGTCGAAGCGCGGCCTGGAGTGCTTGGCCCGTCCTTCGACGAGCGCAGGACGAGGGCGAGCATGCGGCCAAGGGCTCCAACCCCGTGCTGAGTTCGTCGAAGCACGGCCCGCATGCGTGACCGGTCCTTCGACAGGCTCAGGACGAGGGCGAGCATGCGGCCAGGGGCTCCGACCCCGTGCTGAGCTCGTCGAAGCACGGCCCGCATGCGTGACCGGTCCTTCGACAGGCTCAGGACGAGGGCGAGCATGCGGCCAGGGGCTCCGACCCCGTGCTGAGTTCGTCGAAGCACGGCCCGCATGCGTGACCGGTCCTTCGACAGGCTCAGGACGAGGGCGAGCATGCGGCCAGGGGCTCCAACCCCGTGCTGAGTTCGTCGAAGCACGGCCCGCATGCGTGACCGGTCCTTCGACAGGCTCAGGACGAGGGGGGAGTGCGCGGCTCGGCATCACCGCCCGCTCCGCCCAGGTATCCAGTCCGTCCCGGCCAGCGGCACGCCGGCCATCGCCGCGGCTTCCACCGTCAGGGCGACGAGGTCCTCCGGCTCGAGGTTGTGCACGTGGCTCTTGCCGTTGGCGCGGGCAATGGTCTGGCACTCGAGCGTGAGCACCGAGAGATAGTTGGCGAGCTGCCGCCCGGCGCGCATCGGATCGAGACGCTTCGTCAGCTTGGGGTCCTGCGTGGTGATGCCGGCCGGGTCCTTGCCCTCGTGCCAGTCGTCGTAGCTGCCGGCCGTGGTGCCGAGCTTGGCGTAGTCCTTCTCCCAGCGCGGATGGTTGTCGCCGAGCGCGATTAGCGCCGCCGTGCCGATCGACACCGCGTCGGCGCCGAGCGCCAGCGCCTTCGCCACGTCGGCCCCGCTGCGGATGCCGCCCGAGACGACCAGCTGCACCTTGCGGTGCATGTCGAGCTCCTTCAGCGCCTGCACCGCCGGCCGGATCGCGGCCAGCGTCGGGATGCCGCAATGCTCGATGAACACGTCCTGCGTCGCCGCCGTGCCGCCCTGCATGCCGTCGAGCACCACCACGTCGGCGCCCGATTTCACGGCGAGCGCCGTGTCGTAGTAGGGCCGCGCCGCGCCGACCTTCACGTAGACCGGCTTCTCCCAGTCGGTGATCTCGCGCAGCTCCTGGATCTTGATCTCGAGATCGTCCGGCCCCGTCCAGTCGGGATGCCGGCAGGCCGAGCGCTGGTCGATGCCCTTGGGCAGCGTGCGCATCTCGGCGACGCGGTCGGAAATCTTCTGTCCCAGCAGCATGCCGCCGCCGCCGGGCTTGGCGCCCTGGCCCACGACCACCTCGATGGCGTCGGCCTTCCTGAGCTGGTCGGGCTCCATGCCGTAGCGCGAGGGCAGCACCTGGTAGACGAGGAGCGAGGAGTGCTCGCGCTCCTCCTTGGTCATGCCGCCGTCGCCGGTGGTGGTGGAGGTGCCGACGGCGGAGGCGCCGCGGCCCAGCGCCTCCTTGGCGGGCGCCGAGAGCGAGCCGAAGCTCATGCCGGCAATGGTGACGGGGATCTTGAGCGTGATCGGCTTCTTGGCAAAGCGCGTGCCGAGCGTCACGTCGGTGCCGCACTTTTCGCGATAGCCCTCCAGCGGATAGCGGCTGATGGAGGCGCCGAGGAACAACAGGTCGTCGAAGTGCGGCAGCTTGCGCTTCGCCCCGAAGCCGCGGATGTCGTAGATGCCGGTCGCCGCGGCGCGATGAATTTCCGCGATCGTGTACCGGTCGAACGTTGCGGACTCGCGCGGGGGCGTGTGCAGCCAGGTATCATCGCCGCTCATCAGTACGACCCCAGATTATCGACGTGAAAGTTGTAGAGCTTGCGTGCCGAACCGTAGCGGCGGAAATCGGACACGTCGACCTCGCCGCCGACACCTGCTGCATCGAGCAGCTTGCGCAGCTCCGCCTTGTGCCCGTCCTTCATGGCCTTGGCCACGCAATCCGATCCCAGGCTCTTGGGCTGTCCGCGCACGAACAGGCGCGCCTCGTAGATGGAATCCCCCAGCGCATCGCCGGCATCCCCCAGCACGACGAGGCTCCCGGCCTGCGCCATGAATGCCGACATGTGTCCGACCGAGCCCTTCACCACGATATCGAGCCCGCGTAGCGAGATGCCGCAGCGCGCCGAGGCGTTGCCGTCGATGATGAGCAGCCCGCCGCAGCCGGTGGCGCCCGCCGACTGGGAGGCATCGCCCTTCACGTGCACGCGGCCCGACATCATGTTCTCGGCGACGCCGGTGCCGGCGTTGCCGTTGATCGTGACGCGTCCACCCTTGTTCATGCCCGCGCAATAGTAGCCGACATGGCCATCGATGGTGACGTCGAAATCGCCGTCGAGTCCCGCGGCAATGGCGTGCAGGCCGCGCGGATTTTGGATCAGGAACGCGCCGCCGTCGGCGTCGTGCAGCAACTGGTTGACCTCGCGCACCGTCATGCCGGCGAGGTCGAGGGTGGAATTTCTGAGTAGGGCGGAACCGTTCTTGGCCGGCGAGGCTGTGCGCGTCATGTCAGGCCGCCCGGTTCCACACATAGACGGTCGCGGGCGCCGGCTCCCAGATGCGCGCGCCGTCGATGCCCGGTAGGCCGCTCAGCGCGCGAAACTCCGTGCCGAACGCCACCCACGCGTCCGTCTCGGCCATGACGGCGGGCTTGCAGGCGACCGGATCGCGCAGCACGGCGAAGCCGTGGCGCGTGCCGACCACGAACGTGTAGAAACCGTCGAGATCGGATATCGACCGCTCCAGCGCCTGCTCCAGGGTGTCGCCCTGGCGCTGCCGCCACGTGAGATAGGCGGCCGCCACCTCCGTGTCGTTCTCGGTCTGAAAGCGCTCGCCGTGACGCTCGAGTTGCTCGCGCAGGCGGTTGTGGTTGGAAAGCGAGCCGTTGTGCACGAGACAGGTGTCCTCGCCGGTCGAGAAGGGATGCGAGCCGGCGATGGTGACGGCCGACTCGGTCGCCATGCGCGTATGGCCGATGGCGTGCGATCCCGTGCGTCCCGCCAGCTTGAGGCGCGAGGCGACCCTGTCGGGATCGCCCACGCCCTTGAAAATTTCAATCGACTGGCCTTGGCTCAGAACCGTGGCGGCAGGCACGTTGTCGATCAACCATTTGCGCGCGACCTCGCCGTCACCCTTCGTCCTGAGAATGGCGTGATCCTCGATCGCCTCGACCGCGACCTCGGCGCCGACCGCCTCGGCCAGCGCCTCCGCAACCTTCTGCCAGGCGACCGCCTCGTCGCCGGCAACGGCGCAGATCTTGGTGATGCCGCGCGTCTCGCTGCCGTAGACGGCGAAGCCCGCACTGTCAGGGCCGCGGTCGCACATTTCCGAGAGCATCGCCGCGGTGAGCCGGCCGAGATCCGGCTCGAGCTTGCTGTCTTTCAGGAACAATCCGACGATACCGCACATGGGATGGCTCGTGCTGAGAATGCCGCGCCAGCTTGCACCAGCCGCGATGCGGCGTCAATTATCAAGAAATAAGATTTCTTGATGCGAAATTTGAACCAGGGCGCGTTTGCCGGCAGATCGCGGCGTGGATCACGGCGCCGGCATGTTGCGTAGGGCGCAAAAGGCGGAGCCGCATTGCGCCGAAACGCCGGTAGTTCGGTGCCAAGCGATTCAGCCTGATCGCAGACTGCGCCTAGTCCCGCGCGTAGACGATGATCGACAGGTAGGTCATCGGCAGCTCCGTCAGCTCCTCGGGCCCGTGCGGCGCGGAAGAGTCGAACATGAGCGCGTCGCCAGGTCGGAGCGGATAGGTCTTGTCGGCGTGCCGGTAGACCACCGCGCCGGTCAGCATGTAGATGAACTCGATGCCCGCGTGCTGGAAGATCGGATAGGGCTCGGCCTCCTCGCTGAGCGTGATCAGATACGGCTCGACCACGAGGCTGCCGGCGATGGTGTGGCCCAGAAGCTGGTACTGGTGACCGGCCTTGGTGCCGCGCCGCTCGATCGTGACGCCCTTGCCGGCCGGCACGTAGGAGCAGTCGCGCCGCTCCTCGTAGGTCGCAAAGAAGCTGGTGAGGGGCACGTTGAGAGCGCGCGCCAGCGCCTCGAGGCTTTCGAGCGACGCCGAGACGCTGCCGTTCTCGATCTTCGACAGCATGCCCGCCGACAGTCCGGCCTGATGCGCCAGCTCGGCAGCGGTGATGTCGAGGCGCTTGCGCAGGTTCCTGATCTGCACGCCGATCGCTGCCGCGATGGCCAATGGCGCGTCGACCCGCGGCGCGGACGAGCCGGTGGCCAGATCCGGTTCCGGTGTGGACGTGCTGGATTGCGGGGCGGCCGGGCCGCCGGCTTTGCCCAAGCGGCCAAGCGGCTGGTCGCCCCTGAGCTTCCTCGAGCTTGCCATGTCGTCATATTGGCATGCGCGCCCGGCAACGCAAACGCAAAGCCCGGCGGATCAGTTCCGCCGGGCTCGCCTACCGTCGCGATGACGGTATGTCGGGTTGGGCTTTACGCACGTTACATCGGGGGTGCCGGAGGATATCGGGCGATGGCGCCTTGCGCGCTCTGCCCGCATCGCGGCAACATCTCCGCCTGCTAGCCCGCCTGATCTCTCATCAGGCCTTGTGTGGGGTCCTGCTCGTTGCCCATTACGGCGCACGCTGTCTCGGGTTGTCGCCGTTGACACCAGAGCCTCGAACGATTGCGCATTGGCAACGTCCAAACCCGCAGGAAGACCCGCTGCAAATCTCCGATCATCTGGGTTTTTGCCGTCCCGCGCCTCAGCCGAGACGATCAGGGCTCAGGACGGCCTCGAAACTGCCCGGGGGAGACATTTTCTTAGACCTCCTTTCAGGGAGTTCCTGGCAGGTTGCACCCGAAGGAACGTAGGCGTCAAATCACAACTTCGGCCGCGGGGTGCAAAAGCGAAGCGCACCGCGTCGTGCGGGCGCTCTGCGCATGCTGCGGCTTCGCCCTTGGCGCCAACCCTGACCTTCAGCGATCGGAGTACGGCAGGTGCGATGCCGCGCACGGCGGGAGCACGGCCCTGCGCCAGACCATTAACTTTGTGTTGATGCGCTGTTGCTAGTGTGATGCTCGAGAGGTCGTCGCATCGCGAGCGACCGAGTCGTCAGGCGGATCGCGGACACGACGAGCCGCTATCGACGCAACGATAGGGCGAGCCACCATGCATCGCTTCTTCGGCCTGCTGGCCCTGGCAGCGGCTGGCCTTGGCCTTTACGTGCTGTTCGGCCCCGATGCCGGACCCCAAAGCGTCACCGCGCAAACGATGGAGCATGCGCCCGTCGCCTACGGCGGCTGGGCCCTGGGCCTCATCATGGGCCTGACGCTCGCCTGGCTTGCCAGCGTCGACTGGTCCGATCTGCCCACGCGGATCGCCGGCTGGTTCAGGCTGCAGCGCCGCCGCCTCTTCCTGGTGACGCTCGGCGGCATCTTCACCAGCATCCTGCTGCTCTTCTAGGGCGATGAACGCATAGCGCGCCAAAGGCGTCAGCCGCTTTGCGTCGAAACGCCGGTCGCATCGGTGCAATGCGCTCGCTCTTGCACCCTGCACTGCGCCCGCCGATCTCAACCCTTGCCTCGGTCGTTGCCGCTGCTGTTCGAGGGCGAGCATCGGGGAGACGGATCAAATGCCGGGAACGGCCCAAGGGCTCAGCGTTTGATCGGTGCCGCGTCGACGACGCGAATCTCGTAGGTGCCGCCGTTCTCGTTGGCGATCGCCTCGACCGCCCAACCGATCGTCCCGAAGGCGGCGCCGGCGACGGCTGCCTCCATGCGCGGCGAGACCTCGAGGGTGTAGAGCATGCCGGGCCTGGCATCGAGCGTGATGGCGTAGACGTTGGGATGGCTCCAATGGCTGACGACAATCCTGTGGGCGCCGGCCGGAACGTCCAGCATCGTCGAGCCGCCGATCCCCAGGCTGGCAACCTCCCGGTCGTTGAGCTTGACGCTGGCCGCGCCCATGGAAGCCACGAGGTTGCTGGTCCGATAGATCTTCAGTCTGGCATCGGAGGCTTTGAGCGCGCTGGTGGCAAGCCCGGCATTCTCGGCACTCATGTTGCCGCAGCCGGCAACGGCCGAGGCAGCCAGCAAAATGGCGAAGACGAACCATCGTCGATTGCAAGCAATTCGCATTCCCATTCTCCGCAATTGGGGATGATCCAATCAGAGAACGGTCCACGCGGCTATGGCGGGAGAACCACAGGGCTCCCCCGTCATGCCGGTTGTGGGCAAGTGCTGGAATCGGGCGGCTCGACCGAGTTATCGCCCGCACCCATCGGCCGATCTGCGGGCGCCGGTGCTCTATAAACGGTCATCCCGGGCACATGGCCCGGGATGACTGCAGATCGCAGGCTTGCGCGCCCGATCGCTACACCGAGTAGTACATGTCGAACTCGACGGGATGCGGCGTCATCTCGAAGCGCTCCACCTCGGCCATCTTCAGCTCGAGGTAGGCGTCGATCATGTCGTCGGTGAACACGCCGCCCTTCTTCAGGAACTCGCGGTTCTTGTCGAGGTTGTCGAGCGCCTCGCGCAAGCTTCCGCACACGGTCGGAATCTTGGAGAGCTCGTCCGGCGGCAGGTCGTAGAGGTTCTTGTCCATGGCCTCGCCGGGGTGGGTCTTGTTGGCGATGCCGTCGAGACCCGCCATCAGCATGGCCGAGAAACCCAGGTAAGGGTTGGCCGCGGGATCGGGGAAGCGGATCTCGATGCGCTTGGCCTTGGGGCTCGACACCACCGGGATGCGGCAGGAGGCCGAGCGGTTGCGGGCCGAGTAGGCCAGCAGCACGGGCGCCTCGTAGCCCGGCACCAGACGCTTGTAGGAGTTGGTGGTCGGGTTGGTGAAGGCGTTGATGGTCTTGGCGTGCTTGAGGACGCCGCCGATGTAGTAGAGGCAGGTATCCGACAGGTCGGCGTATTTGTTGCCCGCAAACACCGGGGTGGAGCCCTTCCAGATCGACTGGTGGCAGTGCATGCCCGAGCCGTTGTCGCCGAACACCGGCTTCGGCATGAAGCAGGCGGTTTTGCCATAGGCCTGCGCCACGTTGTGGATCACGTACTTGTAGATCTGCATGTGGTCGGCAAGCTGCACCATCGGGCCGAACTTGATGCCGAGCTCGTGCTGGGCGGAGGCCACCTCGTGGTGATGCTTCTCCACCGTCACGCCCATCTCGGCCATGACAGACAGCATCTCGGAACGGATGTCCTGTGCGCTGTCGACCGGCGGCACGGGAAAATACCCGCCCTTGGTGCGGGGGCGATGGGCGAGATTGCCCATCTCGTACTCGGTGCCCGAGTTCGTCGGCAGCTCGGCGCTGTCGAGTCGGAAGCCGGTGTTGTAGGGATCGACGTTGTAGCGAACGTCGTCGAAGATGAAGAACTCGGCCTCCGGACCGAACACGACCGAGTCGCCGACGCCCGTCTGCTTCATGTACGCTTCCGCCCGCTTGGCGATCGAGCGGGGATCGCGCTCGTACATCTCGCCCGTGGATGGCTCGAGCACGTCGCAGAACACGGCCATCGTGGTCTGCGCGAAGAACGGATCGATATGGGCGCTGGCAGGATCCGGCATCAGGGTCATGTCGGATGCCTCGATGCCCTTCCAGCCGGCGATCGAGGAGCCGTCGAAGGCATAGCCGTCCGCGAACATGGCCTCGTCCACGCACGAGCCGTCCGCGGTCACGTGCTGCATCTTGCCCTTGGTGTCCGTGAACCTCAGGTCAAGGAACTTCACCTCCTTGTCCTTCATCATCTTGAGCACGTCACCAACGGACTTCGGTCTGTCTGCCATTGCTACTCCCCTGTCCTCGATCCAAGTTTCGCGTTACGCAGCCGACTGCCGGCTATCCCTGTTGCCACCGGCGACAGCTCGCAGGAGCTGCCCGCACTTTCTGGATGGCATCCGGTTCAGATGGCGTCCGACCCGGTCTCGCCGGTGCGGATGCGAATGGCCTCTTCGACGGTGGACACGAAGATCTTGCCGTCGCCGATGCGGCCCGTCTTGGCCGCCCTCTGGATGGCTTCGAGCGCCTTGGGCAGCATGTCGTCGCCCAGCACGACCTCGAGCTTCACCTTGGGCAGGAAGTCCACCACGTATTCGGCACCGCGATAGAGCTCGGTGTGGCCCTTCTGCCGGCCAAACCCCTTGGCCTCGATCACGGTGATGCCCTGCAGGCCGATTTCCTGCAGGGCCTCTTTGACCTCGTCGAGCTTGAAGGGCTTGATGATGGCCTCGATCTTCTTCATGCATGCCCTCGCTTGTGACCTCGGCGGAGGCCTTGCTAACCCACGGCCCATTAAGCACGCCGCGTGCCAAGGCTCGGCCAACCGGAAAAACACCGGCAACTGTGCACTGGTGCGTATCTATAGGGCAGCAAAGGCCTAGGGCAAGCCGGGAAAATGCCCATGCCGCGAGCAATTGCACTTAATTTAGGCAGGTGTTCCGGGCCTCTCAATGGTGGCCGGCAGGTGATAGTCTCCACCGCTCGACGGCCACCGCGTCAGGCGGCGGCGCACGGCCGCGAATAGGACGAGCCCTTGCCGAGCAACGAGCTTCTCACTGCGGCCGAGATGGGCCGGGCCGACGCCCTCGCCGTCGCGCACGGTGTGCCGGGCCTGTCGCTGATGGAGAACGCCGGCCGCGCGGTCGCCGACGCGGCAGTCGCGCTGGCGGGACAGCAAGGGTCGCGCATCGCGATTGCCTGCGGACCGGGCAACAACGGCGGCGACGGCTTCGTGGCGGCGCGACTTCTGCACGAGCGGGGGCATCGCGTTCGCCTCGGTCTGCTCGGGCAGCGCGACGCGCTCAAGGGCGATGCCGCGGCCGTGGCGGCACTCTGGCGCGAGCCCATCGAGCCCCTATCGCCGGCAACGATGGCAGACGCGGATATCGTGATCGACGCCATGTTCGGCGCCGGCCTGTCCCGGCCGCTGGAGGGCGTGGCCGCAGATCTCGTTGCCGCCATCAACGCTTCCGGCAAGCCGGTCCTCGCCGTGGACGTGCCGAGCGGGCTCGACGGCTCCAACGGCGCCGCGAGCGGACCCGTGGTCCAGGCGACGCACACCGTCACCTTCTTCCGCCTGAAGCCCGGACATCTGCTGCTGCCGGGTCGCGCGCTGTGCGGGGAGGTGCAGCTTGCCGACATCGGCATCCCCGCGGCCGTGCTCGCCGAGATCGGCATCGCGACCTTCGCCAACGGGCCGGCGCTGTGGCACGCGGCCTATCCCTTCCCGGCCCGCGAGGCCCACAAATACACGCGCGGCCACGCCGTCGTGGTTTCCGGTCCGGCCGACGCGACGGGCGCGGCGCGCCTGGGCGCCCGCGCGGCGCTGCGTGTCGGCGCGGGGCTCGTCACGGTCGTCGGATCGCCGACGGCAACCGCCGTCAACGCCA
Organism: Hyphomicrobiaceae bacterium; assembly: GCA_050248715.1. GTDB lineage: Bacteria > Pseudomonadota > Alphaproteobacteria > Rhizobiales > Hyphomicrobiaceae > AWTP1-13. Next base: position 45,090 of record JBFWRV010000042.1, read on the forward strand.
CCCATCTCACCGCCATCATGCTCAAGGCGGTCGGCAACGACAGCGCGCTCACGGAGTTCCTCGCCGACACGCGACGCAATGCGGTGCTGATCGGCCCGGGTGCCGGCGTCGGCGCGCTCACGGCGGCGAGCGTGCTGACGGTGCTCGCGTCGCCGGCGGCCGCCGTGCTCGACGCCGATGCGCTCACCTCGTTCGCGCCGGAGGCGGAGGGCGAGCCCGTGCGGGCCGCCGCCTTCGGCTTCGTCGCGCGCGGCTCCGAGCCGCCGCCGGGCGCGACCGCCCTGTTCGCTGCCATCAAGGGACGCGGCGCGCCGGTGGTGCTCACCCCGCACGCGGGCGAGTTCAAGCGCCTGTTCGGCGACCTCGGCGGCTCCAAGCTCGATTGCGCGCGGGCTGCCGCCGCGGCCAGCGGCGCGGTGGTGATCCTCAAGGGTCCGGACACCGTGATTGCCACCCCCGACGGCCGCGCCGCCATCAATGCCAACGCTCCCCCGTGGCTGGCAACCGCCGGCTCCGGCGATGTCCTCGCCGGCCTCGTCGCCGGCCTGCTCGCCCAGCGCACGCCGGCCTTCGAGGCCGCCTGCGCCGCCGTGTGGCTGCATGGCGAATGCGCCAACACCTTCGGCCTCGGCCTCATCGCCGAAGACCTCCCCGAGGCCCTGCCGCGCGTGCTCCAGAAGCTGATTGCTGCGTTGGGCGCAAAAGCGGAGCGCATTGGGCCGCTGCAACGGTAGTTCGATCCACGAAAAGCCTCGTCACCCTCCTCCACCGGCCGCGCACTCCAACCCCGTGCTGAGCCCCGTCGAAGCACGGCTGGCGAAAACAAGTCGGCGCACGTGCTGCCTCGCCCTTCGACAAGCTCAGGGCGGCGGCGTCACCCCATGCCGAGCCATGCACACACCCCCGTGCTGAGCCATGCACACACCCCCGTGCTGAGCCTGTCGAAGCACGGATTGGTGCATACGACTCCGCCTTTCGACGGGCTCAGAACGGACGTGCGACTGTTTCTCCCTATGCGCCCTACGCCTACTCCTTGCGCAGGCTGCCGCCCCCGTCGACCAGCAGGCCGATGCCGGTGATGAAGTTGGCCTCGTCGGAGGCCAGGAACAGCGCCGCGAAGGCTACGTCCCAACCGGTGCCCATCTTCTTGCGCAGCGGCACGCGCGCGTTGCGCATCGCCTCCACCTCCGCGCGCGACTTGCCCCACGTGCGGGCGCGCGTGTCGACCGCCATCGGCGTGTTCATCAGGCCCGGCAGGATGGCGTTGGCGCGCACGCCGAACTCGGCGTTCTGGTAGGCGAGCTGCTCGGTGAAGGCGACCATGCCGGCCTTGGTGGTCTTGTAGGCGACGGTCGGATAGTTGGACGACAGGGCCGCCACCGACGAGATGTTGATGATCGAGCCCGACTGCTGCTTGCGCATGACCGGGAGTGCGTGCTTGCAGGCCATGATGGTGCCGCGCAGGTTGATGGCGTTGACGCGGTCGAAGGCCTCCTCCGTGATCTCGAGCGGATTGGCATCGCCCCCGGCGAGGCTGACGCCGACATTGTTGTGCAGGACGTCGATGCGGCCCCACAGCTTCATGGCCTCGTCGACCGCGGCCTTCAGCGTTGCTTCCTTCGTCACGTCGGCGGCGAAGGCAACGCACGTGCCGCCCTCCTTCTTCACGAGATCGGCCGTCTCGCCGGCCGACTCGAGCCGGTGATCCACGGCCAGAACCTTGGCGCCCTCGCGGGCGAACAGCAGCGCCGTGGCGCGCCCGTTGCCGATGCCTTCGCCGGGGCTCTGCCCTGCCCCGATGATGATCGCAGTCTTGTCGCGAAGCCGCATAAGTCCTCCTCGTGTGTTCTCTCCCGCTCCAGGTTCAGCCGGAGAGGAGAAAAACGCAACGGTCGAAGGTGGCGGGCAGGCGCCGGCCCACGAAGCGGAAAACGTACGCAGCCCCCCGGGGCTGATGGGCCAGGCTGGTTTCCGCGCGATCTTCCAGGCGTGGTCGTCGGGGGTCGGCGACATGGCCCGCACGCCGTCATGCAGCGGTGCCGACACGGTCACCAGCATGCGCCCCCGAACCCGCACAGCCGGCCCGGCACGCTCTCCACCTCGTGCAACGTTGATGCGTTGCGCGCCAGGGCGAAGGCGCCGGGATGCGGCAGCGGTGCGGGGGCTGCGGGCGCGCCAGCGGGCTCCTGCCCGCACCCTTTCTGCCATGCTCCCGATTGACAGGGATCCAACGGACGGAGCGGTGCCGGCAGCTTACAAAGTGTTCACGTCGCGCATAAGTGATTGTCCCGGGAGCCTTGTCCCACCATCTTCAGACCAGCACCAATGGAGACACCCATGAGAGTCCTCGTCGCCGGTCTCGTTTCCGCCGGGCTGCTGGTCGGGATGGTCGCGCCGTCGATCGCCGCGCAATCCAAGCGTCATCCCAGCTACAGCAAGTATCGCGACAATTCGCCGGCTGCCGTCGCCGCGCGCCAGCGCAACGCGCGCACGTTCGACGGGACGCAGTACTATGAGCACAATCTCAACAAGATTCCCCTGGGCACCCAGGCCTGGTGGGATCAGTGGGGCCGCGAGAACGGCGGCACGCGCCCATAGCGATCGCCGCGGCGATCGAAGGGCAGGCGCCCTATTGCCGGGCGGGAAAGGCGTGTGAGGCCCCCTTCGGAATTGACCTCGGCGCGACGATTATGGCGCGGAGGCAACAGCGTTCCTGAATTCCGCCGGCATGTACGGACAAAGCGCCGTGCGGGGGCCTAGGCTGCCGGCAGCTCGCATGTATCGCGGAGTTGTCGGTGATGTCCACGAACCTGCTGATTTCCCTTCTCGTCGCCCAGGTGCTGGCGGTGGCGATGTTCTTTACCGACGCCTACCCCGACATCGTGATCCAGCTGATCCAGTACGCGCTCTTCGCCGCCCTCGGCGCCGCCGCCATGTTCTTCTGCATCGATCTGGCGACCCGCGCGCTCGAATGGATGCGAGAGCCGAAGGCACGTCCCTACCGCCCGACACCCCGCAAGACCGCCCGCTGATTCCGCCGCCCCAGCCCGCACGCGGCCACTTGCCTGGACGCCGCCGGCCGCCACAGCCACGTGGGTGCAAAAGCGAAGCGCATTGCACCGATGCCCGCTGGGTTTACACCACCCCCCGTGCTGAGCTTGTCGAAGCACGGCTCAGATACCCGGCCCGCCCTTCGACGGAGCTCAGGACGACGGCGTCATCCCATGCCGAGCCATGCACATACCCCCTGCGGAGCCTGTCGAAGCACGGCTTGGGGCAATCGTAGGGTGCAAAAGCGGAGCGCATTGCACCGATCTACCGGCGTATCGGCGCAATGCGGCTTCGCCCTTTGCACCCTACGCCGCTGCTGCGCCCGCCCCACCCCGTGCCGAGCCCGTCGAAGCACGGCCCAGGTGCACACGCCAATGTTGACCCTGCGGCGCCGCTGTCTCAATGATCGGGCCATGTCGAAGCTGCCCAATCTTGTGCCCTGGCTCGATCGGCCACCGCAGCTGCGGGCCCTGGTCATGCGCGTCGGCCGCATCGAGCGGATGACGCTCGTCGGCATCATCCTCGCCGCCGCTGCGCTTTATGCTTTCGCATGGCTGGCGGATGCAGTGAGCGACGGTGGCACGCGCGCGTTCGACGAGCGCATCCTGCTCGCGCTGCGCACGCCGGGCAACCCGGCCGACCCAATCGGTCCCCGCTGGTTCGAGGAGATGATGCGCGACTTCACCGCGCTCGGCGGCACCGGCGTGCTCACGCTGATGGTGCTGGCGGTCGGCGGCTTCCTCGCCATGACGCGCAAGGGCCACGCCGCGCTGCTGGTGCTGGTCTCGGTCGTCGGGGGGGTGCTGGTCAGCCAGACCATGAAATGGGCTTATGCGCGGCCGCGCCCGGAGCTGGTGCCGCACGGCGCGGAGATCTACACGGCAAGCTTTCCGTCCGGCCACTCCATGATGTCGGCGATCGTCTACCTGACGCTCGGCGCGCTGCTGGCCCGCACGCAATCCGCACAGGCGGCGAAAATCTACATCCTCTCCATCGCTGTGTTCCTCACGCTGCTGGTCGGTGTGAGCCGGATCTATCTCGGCGTGCACTGGCCGACCGACGTGCTGGCCGGCTGGGCGCTCGGCGGCGTGTGGGCGCTTGCCTGCTGGATGGTGATGGCCTGGCTGCAGGAGCGCGGCCAGGTCGAGCGCGAGACGCAGTAACGCTCTGGGACTGCATTCGTCGGCCCCGGGAGCGAGGCCTCACCGGGGCTTGAGCGTAGGGCGAGGAATAGGGATGGTGCCCGATCGCCCCAACCCGCTTCCTCCACCCAGGCTGCTGGTCTGCCGCCTGCGGCTCAGCCCAGGTGGCCTTCCTTGCGGGCCCACGCTTCGGTCTTGTCGAGGGCGCGGGCCACCATGTCGAACATGGCATTGATCTCGGCGCCGTCGATGACGAGGGGCGGGCACAGCCCGATATTGTCGCCGCCGACCGCGCGGCAGATCAGCCCCTCTTCCTCGGCGAAGCGTACCGCCTTGGCGCCGACGCCGAGCTTGGGATCGAAGGACTGCTTGGTCTTCTTATGCTTGAAGAGCTCCAGCGCGCCGATGAGGCCGACGCTGCGCGCCTCGCCGACCAGGGGATGGTCGGCGAGCGCTTTCAGGCGCAGATCGAAGATCGGCGCCATGCGCTGCACGTGCTCCACGATCTTGATGCGCTCGTAGATCTCGATGGTCTTGAGCGCCACTGCGCAGGCCAGCGGATGGCCCGAGTAGGTGAAGCCGTGGGCGAACACGCCCTGCTTGCCGCTCTCCTCCAGCAGCCCCTGGTACACCTCCTCCGACACGGTGAGCGCGGCGAGCGGCACGTAAGCCGACGTGACGGCCTTGGCGACGGTGATGGACGAGGGCTGGATGCCGAAGGTCTCCGATCCCCACCAGCGCCCGGTGCGCCCGAAGCCGCAGATCACCTCGTCGGCGATGAAGGCGATGCCGTGCTTGGCCAGCACCGCCTGCACCTTCTCGAAGTAGGTCTTGGGCGGGATGAGCACGCCGCCGGCGCCCATCACGGGCTCGGCGATGAAGGCGGCAATCGTCTCCGGCCCCTCCTTCTCGATCAGCGCCTCCAGGTTGGAGGCGAGACGGGTTGCGTATTCCGATTCCGTCTCCCCGGGCTCGGCGTACTTGCCGTAGTACGGGCAGTCCGTGTGCAGGACGCGCGCCATCGGCAGGTCGAAGTCGGCGTGAAACACGGAGAGGCCCGACAGGCTGGCGCTGGCAATGGTCGTGCCGTGATACGCCCGCTGGCGCGAGATGATCTTCTTTCGCTTGGGCTGGCCGCGCGCATTGTTGTAGTACCAGGCAACCTTGATCTGGGTGTCGTTGGCCTCCGAGCCCGAGTTGGTGAAAAACACCTTGGAGGTCGGCGCCGGAGACATGGCCTTGAGCTTCTCTGCGAGCGCGATCGCCGGCTCGTGGCTGCGTCCGCCGAAGAGATGCGTGAAGGAAAGGCGCGACATCTGCTCGCGCGCCGTCTCGACGAGTTCGGCATTGCCGTAGCCGAGCCCCGTGCACCACAAGCCCGCCAAACCCTCGATGTAGCGTTTGCCGGCAGCGTCGTAGACGTAGATGCCCTCGCCGCGCTCGAGGACCAGCGGGCCGGTGCCGCGATGGGCCACGAGATTGGTGGTGGGGTGCAGCAAGGCTTCGACGTCACGGGCGGCGTAGTTGGACAGAGGGCGCATTTGGGGGTCCCCAGCTGATCGCGGCGAGCCGACATCTTAGGCGCTCGCGGGGCTCGCGTGAACTGCCGGAAACGTGGTGCCCGCCCACGACTTTGCCGGCCGCGGCTCGGCTGGCGGCGGCGGCCGAACACTGCTAAGAGCGGAAGGTGGAACCCGAACGCCCATGATCGATAGATCGACAACGGTGGTCTCGCCGCTCGCGCGCTGGTCGAGCCGGGGCGCCCTCTTTTCCGCGAGTCTGATCTTGGTGGGGGTGGGGCTGCATCGGGTTACCTCCTTTCCCACGCCCACCGCGATCAATCTTTTCGCGGTCGGTGGCGCCGTCGCGGCGCTTTCGGTTCTGCTGGGGCTCGTCTCGCTGATCGGCATCTGGCGGCGCGGCTACCGCGGGGCCGGCAGCGCGGCCCTCGGCATCCTGCTGCCGCTTGCGGTGGCGGCGTGGCCTCTGACCTTTTTGCCGGCCTTCCTCCACCTGCCGAAGATCAACGATGTCTCGACCGATGTGGCTGCGCCGCCGCAGTTTGCCACTTTGGCCAAGACACGGCCGGCCGATGCCAATCCGGCGAGCTATCCCGGCGCCCGCGTCGCCGCCGAGCAGCAGACGGCCTACCCGGACCTGCGCACATTCGTCGTGGACCGGCCGGCAGAGGAAACGTTTGAGCTGGTCGAGGAGACCGTGCGCAAGCTCAAGTGGACGGTCGCGTCCACCGAGCCGCCGGCCTCCAAGCCGGCCCGGACCGGCACGATCGAGGCGACCGACCTCACGCCGGTGATCGGCTTCACCGACGATATCAGCATCCGCGTCGAAGGCGTCGGCGGCCGCACCCGGGTCGACGTGCGCTCGGCCTCGCGCTACGGCCGCGCCGACCTTGGCCAGAACGCGCAGCGTGTGCGCCGCTTTCTCGCGGAGCTGCAGGTGCAGGCGGACTCCACCGCCCCCACCGGCATAGCGAGCGGCATGCGCAGCCGGCGCGCCGCCCGGGCGAGATCGCTCGTCAAGAAAGTGAAAGAGCGCGATCAGCAGAAAGCGGAGAGTCGCAACAAACGAGGCCGCGATCAATCAAGTGCTCAACGTGCGCGAGGACAGAGAGAGTCGCTGCGTTGACGAGCTTGGGATCGAGCCCCTTGTAGATGACCGGCACGATGGAACGGGCTGTGTTCGTGCCGCCCCGAATGCACTCGAGCACCGCCTGCTCGCGCATGCGCCGGTGCAGCAGATACGCCTTCACCAGCCGCACCGGATCGTCGATCTGGCCGCCGTGGCCGGGGTAGTATACGCGGTCGGCGGCACGCTCCGTCAGCAGCTGCAGGGAGCGGATGTAGGCACCCATATTGCCCTCGGGCGGCGCCACCACGCTGGTGCTCCAGCCCATCACGTGGTCGCCCGAGAACAGGATCCCCGTGCCTTCCAGCGCCAAGCACAGGTGATCGGGCGCGTGGCCGGGCGTATGCAGGGCCGTCAGCGCCCAGCCGTCGCCCTCGAAGCGCTGGCCGTCCGTCAGGGGCACGTCCGGAATGAAATCCCTCTCGACGTACTCGCCCCCCGCGGCACTGGCGCGCTTGGCACCGCTCTTGGGCACGCGCCGTCCGAACCCCACCGTCTTGGCGCCCGTCGCCGCCAGCAGGGCCGGCAGGCCGTCGGTATGGTCGTGGTGAGTGTGGGTGATGATCACGTGGGCGATCTTGCGCGACCCCGCCACCCTGAGGATGGCTTCGATATGGGCAGGATCGTCGGGACCCGGATCGATCAGGGCCAGGGTGCCGGTGCCCAGGATGTAGGTGTTGGTGCCCTTGAAGGTGAAGTGATTGGGGTTGTTGGCGACGATGCGGACGACGCCGGGCGCGAGCTCGCGCGGCGCGTCATAGGCGAAGTCCATTGTCGTCTTGAACGGCAGCGCTTCCGCCATGGGCGTCCTTCGTGCATGTTGGCGCGCGCCGTCTCGGCGCCCGCGGCGCGGGTTGGACGAGAGCTGCCTCTACTGCGCTCCCGCACCGGCCAATGCCATGTAAATGCAGGCCGCGCAAGCCGGCGCTCTCGTTCCGCGGGCCGCCGAGCGATGCCGCCGGCAACGCGGCATGGGTGCATGCTTGCCGTCGGTTGGCTTGAAGCGGGGCGCACCGGGGCGCAGGAGAACAGGGAGGACACGCATGCCGCTCGATATCGCCGCCGCCGACGCCATCCTGGCCGAGAACTTCGCAGCCTGGGTGCTGGCGACCGGCATCAAGGCCGAGGCGGGCGGCGCCGATACGGCGACGCTGCGCATCCCCTTCTCCGATCGGCTCTGCCGCGTGGGCGGCATCCTGTGCGGACAGGCGCTGCTGACAGGGGCGGATACGGCCATGGTGATCGCGCTCGCATCGGCCAGCGGCGGCTTCAGGCCGTGCACCACGGTCGATCTCACCATCAACTACATGCGTCCCATCACCAGGGCCGACGCCATCCTCGCCGCCAAGGTCATGCGACTAGGCAAGGCGCTGGCCTTCTGCACCTGCGAGATCGGCGAGGCGGGCGGATCGAAGCCCGCCGCGTTCTCGACCGGCACCTACGCCATCCTCGGCTGAAGCCCGTAGGGTGCAAAAGGCGAAGCCGCATTGCACCGAGCCTACCGTTGCATCGGTGCATTGCGCCCCGATTTGCACGCTGCCGACTTGCAATTATCTGCATATGCAGATAAATCACCGGCATGGCGAAGACGAAAGCGGCGACCGAAGAGAAGCTCACGGGCTGCACGTGCATGCGGCTGCGCAAGGTGTCGCGGCGTGTGTCGCAGATCTACGACCACAGCCTTGAGCCCGCCGGCATGACGGTGACGCAGTACGGTCTGCTCGGCCACATCCTGCGCCACGACGGCATCGGCATTGGCGCACTGGCCGACATGCTGATCATGGATCCGACGACGCTGACGCGAAGCCTGCGGCCCCTGCAGCAGAAGGGGCAGGTGGTGCTTGTTCAGGACCCCCGCGACCGCCGTGCGCGGCGCCTCTATCTGACGGCCGCCGGTCGTGCGGCCTTCGAGAGCGCCAGGCCGGCCTGGGCGCGCGCACAGCGACAGGTGCAGCAGGCCCTCGGCGCCGCGGAGACGCCGGCGCTCAACGCGGCGCTCGATCGCGTGCTTGAACGATTGGCCGAACGCCCCGACAAATCGCCGTAAGTACCTGCATACGCAGTCAACAGCTCTGGCAAGCAACGCATTCTGAGGAGCAGGAGTGATGAGCATGCGCGATGTTGCGGCCGCGGTCGGAGTCGTGCCGAGGGAGATTGCCGCGAGCGTCGCGGGCCTGGAATTTCTCGAGGGCCTGCGCGACGGCAAGCATCCCGTGCCGCCGTTTGCCGCCGAGACCGGCATTTTGATCGCCGAGGTCGGCAGCGGGCGCGTGGTGTTCGAGGCGACGCCATCGCGCCGGTTCTACAATCCGCTCGGCACCGTGCACGGCGGCTGGATCTCCACGCTGCTCGATTCCGCCATGGGATGCGCGGTGCATTCGGTGCTGAAGGCGGGCCAGGCCTACACCACCGTCGACATGACCGTGAGCTTCGTGCGCCCCGTCTTCGAAAAAACCGGCAGGCTCCGCTGCGAGGGCAAAATCATCCATGCCGGCAACCGCATCGCCACCGCCGAGGGCCGCGTGTGGGACAATGCCGGGACGCTGATCGCGCACGGCTCGGAGACCTGCATCATCATGGCCGTTCCCGGCGCCCCGTCCTGAAGCGGCCGCCTGCGAGGAAACACCGCACCGGAAACGCAAGCATGCAGCGACCCGCCGGGAATGCAATCCTGCCCCTCTGGCTGCTGATCCTGATCGTCGGCACCATCGTCGGCATATCGATGGGCCGCGCCCAATCGATGGGCCTCTATTTGAGCCCCGTAACGCGCGCCCTCGACATCGGCCGCGAGCCCTTCGGGCTGGCGATGGCGCTCACCCAGCTCACCATGGGCGTGGGCGCGCCGTTCTCGGGTGCGCTCATCGACAAGTTCGGCGCCGGCCGCGTCATCGTCGCCTGCGTGCTCGCCGCCATCGGCGGGCTCTATTTCATGTACGCCGCGACCTCGCCGACCGACCTCGTCGTCAGCGGCCTGCTGATGGGCATCGGCGTCAGCGGCACGGGCGTCACCTCGCTGGTCGGCACGATCGGGCGCATGGCGCCGCCGGAGAAGCGGCTCTCGGCCATCGCCTCCATCGGCATGGCGGCCGGTATCGGCGGCTTCGTGGCGCTGCCTGTCATGCATCTGCTGATCGAGGTGTTCGGCTGGCAGTGCAGCCTGTTGTGGCTGATGGCGATCACGGCGTTGCTGATCCCGCTCGCCTGGCCGATCCGCGGCAAGCCCGTTGCCCAGGACGGGCCGGCGCGCAGCCAGAGGATGGCTGAAGCGCTCGGCGAGGCGTTCCGGCATCCGAGCTACTGGCTGCTGACGGCCGGCTTCTTCGTTTGCGGCTTCCATGTCGCCTTCATCATGGTGCATCTGCCCTCGTTCGCGGTGGACCAGGGGCTGCCGTCCTGGGTCGGCCCATACGCGCTGTCGGTCGTGGGCATCGCCAACATCATCGGCACCTTCCTCGCCGGGCAGTCCGGCCGCTTCATCGAGAAGCGGCGGGGCCTCAGCCTCATCTACTTCGGGCGCGCCGTGTTGTTCCTGGGCTTCCTGTTCCTGCCGATCACGCCGGCGACCGTGATCATCCTGTGCGGGCTGCTCGGCCTGCTCTGGCTCTCGACCATTCCGCTCACCAGCGGCCTTGTCGCCACCTTCTTCGGCACGACTTGGATGTCGATGCTCTTCGGCATCGTCTTCCTGTCACACCAGATCGGCTCGTTCTTCGGCGTGTGGCTCGGAGGGCGACTCTACGACATGACCGAGTCCTACGATGCGATGTGGTGGATCTCGGTCGCGCTTGGCGTGCTCGCGGCGCTCATCAACTGGCCAATCCGCGAGAAGCCGGTCGAGCGCATCGCCGAGGCCGGTGCGCGGGCATAGAGGCACGATTCGCATCAGCACCAGGAGTGTTCAGCCATGAGCAGGCCGTCGGCAATCGTTGTGGGCGTGGGTGCAGAGCGGGGCGTGGGCGCGGCCGTCTGCCGGCGCTTCGCGCGCGAGGGCTATCACGTGTTCGTCGCCGGGCGAACGCCGCTCAAGATCGAGCAGGTGGCGGCCGGCATCATCGAGGCCGGCGGCAGCGCCTACGCCGTGCCCACCGACGCGACGCGGGAGGCCGACGTCATCACCCTCTTCGACCGGGCGATGGCGCCCAGCGGCGGCAATGCTCCCGCCGACGTCGTCGTATTCAACGCCGGCAACAACCAGAAGATCGACTTCCGCGAGCTGAACGCGGAGCAGTTCGAGGACTTCTGGCGCGTCGGCTGCTTCGCGGGCTTCCTGGTCGGCCGTGAGGCAGCGCGTCGTCTGGTGCCGCTCGGCCGTGGCACGATGATCTTCACCGGCGCCTCCGGCAGCCTGCGCGGCAAGCCCGGCTTTGCGCAGTTCGCCGCCGCCAAGGCCGGCCTGCGCATGATCGCGCAGAGCATGGCGCGCGAGTACGGCCCGCTCGGCATCCACGTGGCTCATTCCATCATCGACGGCGGCATCAACGGTCACCGTCTCGTGAGCCGGCGCCCGGAAGTGCTCAAGGAGCGCGGCGAGGACGGGCTGCTCGACCCCGATGCGATCGCCGAGACCTACTGGCAGATCCATCGCCAGCCGCGCTCGGCCTGGAGCCAGGAGGTCGAGCTGCGCCCCTACAAAGAGCCGTTCTGAGCCGCACCCGCCACTGCGCTCACCCTGTGCCCAGCCCACGCACGCCCCCCCCGTGCCGAGCTCCGTCGAAGCACGTCGGTCCGTCCTTCGACAAGCTCAGGACGAGGACGCGTGTGCGGCACGCTTGCTGCACCCCGTGCTGAGCTCCGTCGAAGCACGGTTCAGATGCCGGCCCGTCCTTCGACAAGCCCAGGACGAGGACGCGTGTGCGGCAGGGCTTGCTCCACCCCGTGCTGAGCTCCGTCGAAGCACGGCTCAGATGCCGGCCCGTCCTTCGACAAGCTCAGGACGAGGACGCGTGTGCGGCAGGGCTTGCTCCACCCGTGCTGAGCTCCGTCGAAGCACGGCTCAGATGCCGGCCCGTCCTTCGACAAGCTCAGGACGAGGACGCGTGTGCGGCAGGGCTTGCTCCACCCCGTGCTGAGCTCCGTCGAAGCACGGCTCAGATGCCGGCCCGTCCTTCGACAAGCTCAGGACGAGGACGCGTGTGCGGC
>JBFWRV010000043.1:0-55934 GCA_050248715.1 Hyphomicrobiaceae bacterium
TTCGAGCCCTCGCAACCAACTGATCATTGTCTCCTATTCCCTGGCGTTGGCGTTGCGACTTGAGCAGCTCTGCTTACCGTATCGGACGGCCGCATGTTCGCGATCTCCGCATCGTGGTAGCAGCTGGGGGGCGGTTTTCTCGCGCCAGAACTGGAGGTCAATACACGTTCTCGGGCTCAGGGGCCGTAAGTGATGGTTCTCGCAACGATTCACTGCATCTCGGTCAGGCCTCCCTTGGAGCACGGATGACCAAGGTCGGCGGTGCCAACCCGGACTATCACGTCCTCACCGATGCGGATGCCAGCGGAGACCGCCAGCTACACTGGGGCGATATGTGGCACTACTCCACTGCTCGCCTCGTGACCGCAGCCCGGGCGGCAGGGTTGAGGCCCATCGACGGCCCATTTCTCGACGTCGCCGATCCGAAGGGATTTCGGACGGCCGCCATGTGCGCCGCCGTACTTGGCTGCGAGGGGAAGTGGGCAACGACCGAGGAGTTCGTCGGTATCGCCAACGACGTTTTTTCCTTCTCTATGAAGGTAATCGCGCACGCGCGGCGCGTTCTCGTAGCGGCAGAGGAGGCCGAGCGGGCAGGAGGCGGAGTCGTGGCGCTCGGCGGCAAGCCGATCTATATGCCCCAGGTCCGGCAGGCACGCACGCTTGTAGCGCAGGCCGAGATGATGCGCCTGTAGAACGCTCATTTGGTCCAACGTCACAGCACACGTTTAGCGGTCAAAGGCAGGCCGCCACTTCTCAGGCGATCCTATGGCGTGTGTTCCGCTAGGATTGGATGCGAAATCAAGTTTCTTCCTGTGGATACCGCCGTCGGATGCGCGTCGATGAAACCAGCATAGTTCGCCAACTCGGCGAAACACTGATCGCGAGCACAGAGAGATCTGAGGCAAACATTTGCGCCCGAGCAAATACTCCGGTCGTCCAAGGGCTTCAGTGGCGGCCCTCGAAGTGCGCAAACTCACTCATGAAGGGCGCCGCGACGTCGGCGTTGATCTTGCAGTCGAGGAAGATCGGTCCGTCGGGCGTGCGCAGCTTCGGTGCGACCTTGTGCAAGTCTGCGAGCGTGCGGATGGTGGCGGCCTCGAAGCCGAAGCCCTCGGCGATGGGTGCGAAGTCGACGTCGGGGAACACCGACTTCCCCACTGGCTGCTGCCTGAGCTTGAGGAAATGGAGCTCCGCCCCATAGGCGCAGTCGTTCATCAGCACGATCACGAGCGGCAGGTCCTCCCGCACCACCGTTTCAAGCTCGCCCATGGTCATCAGGAAGCCACCGTCGCCGATAACCAGCACCGTGGTCTTGTCCGGGCGGGCCTTCGCCACTCCAAGCGCGGCGCCGAATCCCAGGCCGATCGAGGCAAAATCCCCGATCATTTTGAAGCAACCTGGATCGGGAACGCTCAAGTACGGCACCACACCGAGGAAGTTGCCGCCGTCGACCACGAGGTTGCGGTCCTGCGGCAGCAGCTGCTCGAGTTCAATGGCGAGCGTGCGCGGATCGAGCGTGCGTGCCGTATTGGCAGCCTGAAAATCCTGTGCGGGATTGAAGGAAGAGACGAGTCGTCGGGTCTGCTCGTCGTGAAAGGGTTTCGCCTTGGCAAGCCGCTCCGGAAGCGCCGCAGCAAGCTGCTCGGCTACCAGGAGAGCGTCGCCAACCAGGGCTAGGTCAGCATTGAGCCAGCGGCCGATATTGGTGCGTACTGCATCGACCTGGATCAGCGGCACCTTCGGCAGCGACGTGCCAAAGCTTGTGGTAAGGAAGTTGAGCCCCGCACCGAATACAAGGACGCAATCAGCCTGCTCCGCCATGCGGCGTGCAATCGAATGTGAAAACGAGCCGATGATGCCGAGATTGTTGGCGTTGCCCCGGAAGAGGTCCTTGCCGCGTGCAGTCGTGACGATAAGGGCGCCAACCTTGTCGGCCAGCTCCTCGATCGCTTTGCGCGCGCCGGCGCGATGGGCCCCAAGTCCGGCCAGGATCAACGGCCGGCTGGCCTTCGTCAGAATGCCGGATGCGACCTCGATGGATTCCGAGGTGGCGGGCGCAGGCTTGTACTTTGATTGCCGGATGTGCAGTGGCTCCGTGGGGCGCTCGATCTCGGCAAGCTGGACGTTGGTTGGCAGGTGCAGGCTGACGGCTGCCCCGGCCGCCGCGGCTGCTGCCGCATCGGCAAGCACCATGCGCGCCGACTGCGGGCTTGTTGCCGAGAACGTGCGCAGTCCGGCCGCCCTCAGCACACCGACCCCGTCGACTGCCTTGTAGTCAGGACCTAGGCCATTGGGTTGACCGCCGGTCGCCGCCTCCCCGTAGACCAGGAGGAGGGGCGAGCCTGTGCGGCTCGCGTAGACGGCAGCATGCAGGCCATTGGCAAGCGCGGGTCCGCGCCCCACGACGGCCACGCCCAATCGGCCTGTGGCATAAGCATATCCGTCCGCCATGGCAATCGCGCTGTTCTCATGTCGAGCCCCGTAGAAGCGCACGCCCGCGGTATCGAGCGCGGTCGCGAAAAGCGCGGTGTCGTCGCTCATGAGGCCGAAGACAGCTTCGACGCCCATGGCCTTGATGTCCTCGGCGAGCACTTGGTAGGCGGGAGCCTTGCGGCTCGGCGACTTGTCGTTCTGAAGCTCTTTAGCCCGAGTCTCCATTCCCGCCTCCTTGCTCCTGCGGACGAATGAACCGATCCAGGTTCTGGGCTGCTGCTCGTCGTTAAGGGCGAGCAGGCACAGGCGTCGGGACCAAGGAGTGAGAGTGTTCTCGGCGAGGCGCCCGAGGCCAAGTCCGCGATAAACCTCGCTTCAGGTGTGACCCTCGGTCAAGCGAGTATTGTAACCGCCCGCCGCAGAAACTGGCGGTTCGGGTCCTCTGGAGCCTAGTCGTCGCGCCCCTCGCCGCCTGTTGGCTTCTGCTCACTCGCCTAGCCGGTCGGCCGTTGTGAGTGTCCTAGTGAACCGCGCTGCTCGATTGCGGGGCGATGTCCAACTGAACGGCACGCCGTCCTAGCGCGAAAAGATCAGCGCGTAGACCATCCATGCGTGCGTCGATGGTACGGCACTCGACCGGATCTGTGGTCGCTTCGCGAAGGCGGCGGAATTTCAAGAGAAAGAACGCTGCGCGTTCGAGCAGGGTATTCACGCGATCACGCTCAACTGCCAGCAAGTCGTCAGGGTCCGGCATAATAGCCCGCACGCATACGCAGGTTGCGCACGGTCGTCGGATGCCAGCGACCGCCGCGCGCTGTGAGGATGCCACATACATTCGATTCATGCGCGATCTGGCGCAAGCCAGTACGGTCGGAAGCCTTAATGTCCTATACGATCGGCAACGCGTCGCGGCGTGGCGCTCCGCACTGGCCTCAATGGCTTGACCGCAGACCCATTGCCGAGCCCGAGCGCCTGCCGCGCATTTCCGACCCCGGGTTTCGGTTCGGCGGCCACGCCTCGCCCTCGTGCGCCGGCGGTACCGCATGCTGCCGGTCCACAAGCCAGCCAGCCCGTGAACGACAAACGGTCCAACTGAGGCCCTGCGGGACCTCGACGGGGCTTGCACGTGTCCATGTGAGGCGTCGTGGAACCAAACGGCCAGGGCGAACGAGCCGTCAAGGGCCTTCTCGTTCAGGGTATCAACTGCTGTCTGATCGCCTCCGCCGCCGCGTGCGCCCGGTTGCGAGCCCCGAGCTTGCTCTGGACCTTCTTGAGATGGCTACGGACTGTCTCCTCACCGAGACCTAGCAACTCGGCGATCTCCTCGGTTTGTTTTCCCAGCGACACCAGGCGCAGGACTGCAAGCTCTCGAGGGGTTGCGCGGGCTCGCTCACCCATCGCCCCGGAATCAGGGTCGGTCAACTGGTCCAAGCGCAGCGCCGTAAGGCTGGCAGCCGCGAAGAGGACGATACGCATCGGTTGCGTGAGACCATTGCCGAGGACCTTGCGGGACCAGTAGATGACCAGCCAGCGACGCGCAACGGCACAGAGAAATCCATCGCGGATGCCGTGCTTGAGCGACACTTCGTAGGGCCAGCGGTCGATGCCGACAGGGTCGATCATTTGCATGGTCTCGGTCCACGTGCACCCCATGAGACTGCACTTGGCGATCATCGCCGCCGGGTCCTGCTGGCGACTGGCCATCGCGGCATATTCGTCCCACCATCCTTCAGGGGCTGACGCGTGGAGGAAGACATCTCTTCCCAGTCGAGGGGAGCGCCAGCTAGGCCCCTTGAGGTAGGTGCGCGCCGCTCCCAGGACCGACAGAGGAAATTTGGTCGACACCCAGTCATGAAGCACTTCGAGCGCGTCACCCGGCGCCTGGCGTGTTTCTACCCGCTCTGTGAACTCGTTCAGGAGCGATACGTTATCTGTCGTCGCACGCAGTGGGTTGAGGGCCATCGGGTCATCTCTGCCAACACTTCCTCGAGACTGCCCGGCTCCCTGTCATGGCGACATACGGACAAACACTGACGGTCATCCTCGTCGTTCAGCGGCGATGGTCGATCGCTCGCGACCTCTGCGTGCGCTTGAGGTCAAGGACCACCGCGACGCGTGTGGACCCGGCGTTCAAGTCAGCAGTCCCTGACTAGCGGCTTCCGTTGCCAGCGACTCCCGAGGCAGGCGTTTCGCATCGGTTGACCGAATGCCCCCCTCGGCGTCGCCGGTCGCCAAGGACGCGTTCGAAAGGCGCTCCGAAACGTGAAAGAATGGCTATACGCGTTGGCGCAGAGCGTCGACGACCAGCGAGAACGCCGCGGAGGATTGGCGGCGGCTTGGATAGAACAGGTGATAGCCTGAATATGGAGGACACCAATCCGCCAGGACTCGCACGAGCCGACCTTTGTCGATGTGCGCCTCCACCATGCCTTCGGGAACATAGGCGAGGCCCAAACCGGCAAGCGCAGCGCTCAGCAATTGCGCCGTGGCGTTGAAGGTCAGTTGGCCTTCGACGCGCACCTTCAGCTCGCGGCTTCCCTTTTCGAATTCCCAGGCGTACAGGCTTTCATGCGTTGGCAGACGCAGGTTGATGCAATTGTGTGCGATCAGATCCTGCGGTCGCTTTGGTTCCGCCCGGCTCTTGAAGTAGGCGGGTGCCCCAACCACGGCCATGCGCAGGTCCGGCCCGATGCGCACCGCAATCATGTCCTTTGCGACCTGCTCGCCGCTCCTCACGCCCGCGTCGAAGCGTTCGGCAACGATGTTGGTCAACCCGTAATCAACAATCATCTCGACCTTGATGTCGGGATAGCTGCGCAGAAGCTTCGCGAGCCTCGGCAGCAGCAAGGAGTCTATGGCGTACTCGGTGGCGGTGATCCTGATCGTTCCGCCCGGCTTCTCCCGCAATTCGCTCACGGCGGCGAGCTCGGCGTCGATCTCCTCAAACCGCGGCTCCACGGTCCGCATGAGCCGCTCGCCCGCTTCGGTAGGCGATACGCTGCGCGTGGTACGAGTCAGGAGCCGGACGCCGAGCCGTATCTCGAGCTGGCGGATGGTTTGGCTTAGGGCCGATTGCGACACGCCCAGCTTGGCTGCCGCTTTCGTGAAGCTTCGCTCGCGCCCCACAGCCACCAGGGCACGCAGATCGTCGAAATTTCCGCGCTGCATTTATCAGCTCCGCTTATGGGCCTTTGTGGATTTTAGCGCCTAGTGCGTCGCGCGACACGCCCTACATCAAGGTAGCCTGGCAATCAGGAGGGGGGACGGTTCACTCCCGCAGCCGGGTCGGTGCATCAGCGCAAGAAGGCAAGGCCGTTGTCTACCGCACGTAGCCCCGGACAAAGATGATGATCACACGCAGACGTATTCTCGCCACCAGCGCCGGTGGGTTGGCAGCATTGGTTGCAGCCAGAGCTGTCGCCGCACAGGGTGCGAATGTTTCAACTCAAGCAAGGAATGGAACGATGCAGATCATGCGAAGCGGCTCACGACCGTCCACCAGGGGGCCGGCGGACTACTTCACTGGCGCCGTGCGCGTTGACCCGATGTTCCAGGCCGGCGATCCGGCGCGCGTGTCCGGGGGGCATGTCACATTCGAGCCGGGCGCGCGCAGCGCGTGGCATACGCATCCGCTTGGCCAGACGCTGATCGTCACTTCGGGACTCGGCTGGGCCCAGGCGGAGGGTGGTCCCATCGAAGAGATCCGGCCGGGTGATGTCGTCTGGTTCCCACCAGGGCTCAAACACTGGCATGGGGCGACGCCGACAACAGCGATGACGCACATCGCCATCACGGAGTTCCAGAACGGGAAGAACGTCGATTGGCTGGAAAAAGTCAGCGACGCCCAATACCGGCGCTGACGCCCGGCAAGCTCAGCCCGCTCGTCTTGCGCCCACCCCGAAGGAATAGAGAGATCGACATGAGACCCCAGACCGCGCTGTCGCGACTTTCGCTTGCCGCTTTGGCCCTAACACTCGCGATCCCCGGCAGCCCTCCAGCGCACGGGAGCCCCACACGCAAGGAGGTTCAGATGGTTGCGCCAGCCCTCGACAAATACACGCAGGATCGACTTCTCGGCGAGGTGTGGAAGCGGCCCGGCCTGTCGCTCCGCGACCGCAGCGTCGTCACGCTCGCGGCGATGGTCGGACGAAACCAGACGGTTGCCCTGGCAGATTACCTCAAACTCGCGCTCGATCATGGCGTGAAGCCCGCTGAGATTTCCGAGATCATCACGCATCTCGCGTTCTACTCCGGCTGGGCGAACGCGATCGCGGCCGCCGCGGTGGCGAAAGACGTGTTTGCGGAGCGCAACATCGGGATCGATAAGCTGTCTGCCGCGTCTCCCGCGCTGCTGCCGCTCAACCAGGCCGCAGAGGCCGATCGCGCCAAGCGTGTCGGCGATCAGTTCGGCGCAATGTTCCCCGGCGTCGTGCAATACACGACCGACGTCTTGTTCCGCGACCTGTGGCTTCGCCCCGATCTCGCGCCGCGCGACCGCAGCCTGGTCACAATCAGCGCCCTCATCGCCAACGGTCAGGTGGCACAGCTTACCGGCCACATCCCTATCGGGATGAACAATGGCCTGACCCAGCCGGAGATTGCCGAGGCTGTCACCCATCTCGCCTTCTACGTGGGATGGCCGAACGTGTTCTCGGCCATGCCGGTCGCCAAGGACGTGTTCGAGAAGCGCGCTCGCTGACTTGTCACCAGTAAGGCCCCTTGCTGCTTCTAACCGGGCCAAAAGGAGCTGACGTCGAATGCCTGAGCGGTTCTTGAGAGCTTTCGTCGTCACACTGGGATTGATCGGACCTGCAATGGCCCAAGAGCGCATTCTGATTTCCTCCAACTGGGGCAAGGTCACTGCCGAGCTGATCGACAACGATGCGACCCGAGCGCTGGTCCAGATGCTGCCACTCACAATCGAGATGCGCGACCATCTCCGCCAGGAAAAGACCGGCAACCTGCCTTCGCCCCTGCCAGCGGTCGAGCGGCAAACGGATTTCTCGACAGGAACGCTGGGACTCTGGAGTTCCAATCACTTTGTCATCTACTACCGCGAGGGGCGCGTCCCTCAGCCGGGGATCATTCTGCTCGGTCGGGTGACCGGTGACGTTTCTGTTTTTGATCGGCCAGGCCCCGTCACTGTCCGCGTTGAACGCAACAAATGACCGAAGCTGAAATGAAGACAGAAATGACCCGATCTACGACTTGAACGGGCAGGTTGCTCTGGTCACGGGCGCCGACAAGGGGATCGGAACGCTATTGCCGCGGCAGAAGAGGAAATCGAGATCAAGCAAAGGGTGACGGAAGAGCTGCGCAAAGCGAACCCGCTGCTCGCCGATCAGTACGAAGCGCAAATCCGGCTGAACATCGCCGCACGCCAAGAGGGTGGCCGGTGGTGCTCGTGCTGGCAGTGCCGATCACGGAGACGGCGAGGCAGTTTGCTGACCGCGCCGGCGTTTGACCCTTCTACTGCCGGAAAATCTCGGACCGCCAATCCGGCGCAGCCGACTTTTTGGCTGTAGGTCTTTTCTTTGCTGCTGATGGAGTCCCCTTGGAGTTGTGGGCCGCTGGAAGCTGCGGGATTGACGATGTTATCCGCGGCTCGCGACGCTGACCGCCGCCCTCGCCGACGACCACAAACGGCGCCCAGGTGGCAGGGTGGGCATTGTGGTTGCCGCGGCTTATGAGGGCGAGCATGGATCGGCGTAGGGCCTCCGCACGGCCGACTTGGTCGTCGGCTCTGATTTCCTCAAAGGCCCTGGTGACAAGGCTGACGGTGGCTTGCGAGTCGACCGCCCAGTGGGACACGAGCAGGGCTCTTGCCCCTGCATAAAAGAAGGCTCGGGCGAGCCCCGAGAATGCCTCGGAGTCGAGACCTCCGCCTCCCGCGGCGGTATTGCAGGCCGACAGAACGACCCAGTCGGCATCGAGCTTGAGTTGCGCAACCTCGGAAGCGGTGAGGAGGCCGTCGTTCTCCTCGGTCGGCCGGTCGGGTGGCGTGAGAATGAGTGCGGGCTCGCCCTTGGCGGCACCCACCATGCTGGATTCGCTGGCGACAAGGCCGTGGGTGGCGAAATGGACAATGCGCGCGTTGCCGAGCACACCGCTGGTAGACAGCGCCTTGACGGCAGTCTCGCTTGCCATTTCGCCCAGGTGAACGGCTGCTTCGTTGGCGCCGATCGAGCGGGCTACGGCACACAGCTCATCGGCGGTCTCCGGCAGCGGCGCCTGCCGGCGCACCAGGTCGATGTCGGCCAGGCTGCCGCGGAAGAAGCGGGAGAACGGGACCTGTGCATCGCGCCTCGCGGTGCGCAGTAACTCGGGGGCAGCTTTGGCACAAGCCTGCCTATCCCAGGCCCGCTTGTCGGTGTCCGTAGGACCAGTGAGCAGCGGGTTGCCGAAGCCGATGAAAGGATGCTTAGCCTGGCTCGCCCTGGCGAACTGGCGCAGCCCCATGAGTGAGGCGACCGACGGCAGCGTGGTGATGGCGTGACGCCGGGCAAGCCAAGCGGCAGCGGCATAGCCGGACCCAGCCATGGTGGTAGGCGGCTTCTCGGACACCAACACCTGGAAGGGAAGTGCGGTCAGCGGTCCAGACGGCACGATCAGCAGATGCTTGTGCGCGATCAACTCCTCGAACTGGCCGAAAAGCGCCTGGTAGAGGTCGTGGGCGCGGGCGAGATCGAAAGGTAGCGGTTTGCCGGCGGCTGCATCCTCAGGCCGGTAGCCGCCTCCGACGAGGCGGGCACACCGTACCCCGCTGCTCGCCTCCCAAACTGCATGGTCAAGCCCACAGCGAAGGGCAGCTACACGTTCGGTGAGCGCCTTGGTGCCGAGCTCGCTGCGCACCCAGCGCGCGTCGGTCTTGGTGACGGCCCAGATGAAAGTCTCGCCTGGACCGGCAGCAAACTGGATCAGCACTTCATCCTCCCGGAGGATCTCTTGCGTAATCCGGACGGACAGAGGCTCCGGTGCCGCCAACGCGGCGTACTCAGGAAATTCCCTGGCGAGCCGGTCGCTCAGTGCGGCCAGACGCTGCTCTGTTTCTGTGATGCGCTGCGCGAGTGCCAACTCGGCCGCGGTATTGCGCGTATGCGGCGGCGCGGAGCGTTTAGCAATCAGGTCCTTGTCGAGCTGCTGCCATGCCGCAGAAGCGTTCTGATGCTCGCGAACCAAGCGCGGGAGTTCGCCTTCGCCTCTGGCGAGCCGCACAGTCATTTGCGCGAGCGCCAAGGCGGCTGAGGATTGGGACGCCCATTGCGTGCTCGTATAGGCCTCCTCCCTCAATGCCTCATGCTGACCTGGCTGTTGCTCCGCGAGACGCCAGGCCGCGGCGCGGAACCATCGGAACGGAGTGTCGTTGTTCGACAGCTCCGCGCGCGAAGACTCCGACGCGTCGATCGCCGCGGGGCGGGTCCCGCGTCTGGCTCTCTCGATGACGATTGCGCTGGCGTCGCGCGCATATTGGGCGGACGCCTCCCAAGCCTGCCGCTGGTATTCGACCGCGGCCAGATTGTTGAGGTTCAGGACGATGGCGTTGTCGGAGGCGGACAGTACTTTACGCCGCATCTGCAGCGCGCGTTGGAGGAGCTGCTCGGCGTCTGCGAACTTGCCCTGCTCATAGTGGAGCCCGGCCAGATTGTGCAGGCTCCAGGCGATCTCGGGATGCCCGGCCCATAGCACCTTTTCACGCATCTCGAGTGCGCGCCGATAGAGCGGCTCCGCCTCGTCCAGCCGCCTCTGCGCGTGGTAGATGAGGCCCAGATTGTAGTGGCTCTGCGCGATCATAGAATGGCCTGCTGGATAGGCCTTCTCGTTGATTTCGAGGATGCGTTTCAGCAGTGGTTCGGCCTCCGCGAAGCGCCCCTGCTCGCGGTAAGAGGAAGCCAAACCATTCAACACCCTCGCCGTGTTGGGGTGGCCGGCCGGCAAAGCCTGCTCGATGATCTGCAGGGCGCGCTCGAGCAACACGTCGGCTTCGGCATATCGCGAGCGGTCCGAATAGAAAATCGCGAGATTGTACAGGGCTTGGGCGACATCGGGGTGGTTGCCGGACTGGGAGCCCTGGCGAATCTCGAGTGCGCGCTTGTAAAACGCCTCGGCCTCGGCGAGCTTTCCCTGATTGGAATAAAGGCCGGCCAGACTACTCAGGGTCGATGCGAGTGACAGGCGCTCGGCGGGCGAAGCCTCGCGCACGGCGAGTGCCCGCTTAAACAGCGCTTCGGCCTCATCGAGCCTTCCTTGGCTTTGATAAAGATTCCCCAGATGGTGGGCGCTGGTGGCAATGAGAGAGTTGTTGGTTGGCTGCGCCCTTTCGTTGATAGCGAGAGCCCGCTCGAACAGAGACTGCGCATCGGCAAGACGATCCAGCTCCTTGTAGAGGAATGCAAGCCACACCATTCTGGATGCCGTATCCGCATGGTCCTCGCCCTTTTGCGCCCGCGTCAGCGCCAGGGACCTCTCGGCCAGGGGTGTAGCCTCGCTGAGTTTGCCTGCGCGATGGAGCTCTGCGACGCGCCGGTTGAGGGTAGCTATCTCGTCGAGCGCGGGAACGCGGGTCTTTGCCTGATAGAGCGCAACCAGACTGTCGCGGCTGGTCTTGATGAACGGATGGTCGGCCGGCAGTGTCTTCTCGCTGAGCTCCACGACGCGCTTGGCCAGGACGATGGCCTCGTCCAGATTGCCCGCGTATTGGAGTTCCAAGACGCGCGCATGGAGCGTAAAGGGGTTGTCAACCTGACTATGCGCGGGGCTGGAGAAAGAAAGAGCCGCGGCAAGGGCCACGATTGCAGCGCATCGTGCGGCGACTGGCACAGGCCTCATGGCGCTTCCCCGGCCCTGGACTGCCCCACGCTGCGGTACCAGGAGTTAGGTTAGAGTCCGGCCGCTATTGGCCAGCGTCTGGTCTGACCGGAGCGCAGCGTAGGCAGAGCAGACGCTGGCGGCAAGATCGTCTCGGGTGCCGGCGGGCGATAGCCGAGCGAGGAGTGTGGCCTGATCGCATTGTAGTGCCGCCGCCACTGCTCGATCAGCACCTTGGCCTCGTGCAGGGTCGAGAACGGTTCTCCCGCCAGCAGCTCGTCGCGGAGCTTGGAGTTGAAGCTCTCGCAGTCTCCGTTCTCCCACGGGCTGCCCGGCTCGATGTAGAGCGTCGTCACGCCGATCCGTCCGAGCCACTCGCGCACGTTGCGGGCGACGAACTCGGGCCCATTGTCAGACCGAATGTGCTCCGGCATCCCGTGCACGCCCGCTTGCGGGAAGGGCTCAGTATTTTCCCGACAGGGCTTCCTTCAGGATCTGCTTGTCGAGCGTCAGCTCCGAGACTGCCTTCTTCAGCCGCTCGTTCTCGCGCTCAAGCTCCTTCAGCCGCTTGGCCTGATCGATCTTCAGGCCGCCGTACTCGCGCCGCCACTTGTAGTACGTCTGCTCCGAGAGCCCCGAGCCTCGGCAAATCTTGCCCGCCGTCTCCCCTTGCGCCAGCCGAACCTCGGCTTCACGCAAGAACGCGATGATCTCCTCCGTCGACTTTCCCTTCCGTGCCATCTCCACATCTCCCAATGAGACTTCGGAAATAGCCGGATCCGCTCCTCACGCCTGGTAGCAGATCAGGGATGCAGTCCAGGTGCTCTCCCCGAAATGGGGGAGGTACAAGGGCCACACTATGAGGTCGGTTATCAGGTCCGTCGTATTGTTCGCTCGCCGTCACGGGCTAGTCGCTGCATTGTCAGGCTCGCTGCCAGGTTCGCTCCGCGCCGCCATTGCCGCGGTACCACCAACAATGCAGCAAGACCGGGGGCCTTTCGGGGGAGAAGTCTCATGCCTCTTGATGGAGCATTCCGCGGCGAGGAGCCGCGCGGTCCGTGGTGCACGAGTTGCAAAGCGCCGATCACCAGCGACCAGCGCAGGGTGCGCGTGAGTTTTGACAACGATCCGCATGGCTTCCAGGGGCTGACGGGCGACTACCACGAGGCATGCAGCAGGCCGTTCGCGTCGATGGCGCGCGTGGTCAACATGAACTGGTTCGGCCGCTTCTGATCGGGCTGTACCGTAGAGCGCCGGACGACGAAAGCGAGCTTCGCCGCCCGGCCCGGGTGCTTGTTTCGCGGTCTAGCGGTGCCCGCCTGCGGCGCCTTCCTTCATCTTGTCCATCACCTGGTCGATGCTGAAGCTTGCCGCCTTCTGCCTTGGCGGGAATTCCTTGAACGTCGTCAGGAACTCCGCCACGCCCGCCTGCGCGGGAACGAGGAGGAAGAGATGGTCCAGGACCCAATCGTAGTATGTGTTGGATGTGACGTCCGCGCGTTCGTAAGGGTCGGTTCGCAGATTGAAAATCTTGGGAACGCGTAGCGTGACGAAGGGCTCCGCCCAGATCTGCAAGGTGCCTCGGGCGCGCTGCTCCATGAACGCAAACTTCCAGTTGTCATAGCGGAGGCAGGCGAGGTCGCCGTCGTCCGTGAAGTATAAGAAGCCCTTGCGTTCGGGTTTCTTGGCCTTGCCGGTGAAGAACGGCATCAGGCTGAAGCCATCAAGGTGAACCTTGAACTTCTTGCCGTTGGCGCTGTGGCCACCCTTCTTGAGCTTCGCCTTGACGTCCGGGTCGCCGGCCGCATCCACGATGGTCGGCAGCCAGTCGAGGTGGCTGACGATATCGTTGACGACCGTGCCGGGCTTGATCACGCCCGGCCAACGCACCATGCACGGCACGCGGAAAGCGCCTTCCCAGTTTGAGTTCTTCTCGTTGCGGAACGGCGTCATGCCGGCATCGGGCCACGAGTTCATGTGCGGGCCGTTGTCGGTCGAGTACATGACCATGGTGTTGTCGGCGATGCCGAGTTCGTCGAGCAGGTCGAGCATCATGCCGATATGCTTGTCATGCTCGATCATGCAGTCATGATACTCGGACTGCCACCGCCCCGACTGACCGCGGATGCGGTCCTCGATATGGGTGCGGAAGTGCATGTGCGAGGTGTTGAACCAGACGAAGAACGGCTTGTCGTCCTTGACCGCCTTCTTGATGAACGCTTGCGCGGCCTTCAGGAAGTCTACGTCGATGGTCTCCATCCGCTTCTTGGTCAGCGGGCCGGTGTTCTCGATCTTCTGGCCGCCCTTGCCGTCCGACCAGCAGTGCAGCACGCCGCGCGGCCCGTACTTCTTCCTGAAGTCTGGGAAGTCCTTCTCATTGGGATAGTCGGGCAGCTCCGGCTCTTCCTCGGCATTCAGGTGGTACAGATTGCCGAAGAACTCGTCGAAGCCGTGCATGGTCGGCAGGTGCTCGTCGCGGTCGCCGAAATGGTTTTTGCCAAACTGGCCGGTCACGTAGCCGTGCGGCTTCAGCAATTCCGGAATGTTTGGATCCTCAGCGCGCATGCCGAGCTCGGCGCCGGGAAGACCGACCTTGGTCAGGCCGGTGCGCAGCCCGGCCTGACCGGTGATGAACGAGGCGCGGCCCGCCGTGCAGCTCTGCTCGCCGTAGTAGTCGGTGAAAACCGCACCTTCTTCGCCGATGCGGTCGATGTTCGGGGTGCGGTACCCCATCATCCCCTTGGTGAAGATGCTGAGGTTGGACTGACCGATATCGTCGCCCCACAGTATCAAGAAGTTGGGTTTTCCGTTCTTCGCTGCCTTGGCCATCCGTGACGCTCCTTTGGTTGGTTCTCTGCCGTTCTCGTGTGATGCCCTTCAAGTGCCAACTACGGGGCACGATGGTTTCTCATCACCGGTGTCAGAGTGCAGTCCGCGCTCATGCGGGTAAGCTTGAAGCTCATTCCCGTGCGGCGTGACGAGAGCCCGACGGAGACGTCGTCTGCACCGGATGGGCGCGATGTGGGCGGACTGGGTGGTCTTGCTCATGCTGCCGGTCCCTTCTGGGCGCGACCGGCCGTGCAGCTCTGCTTCGCCATCGCTCACAATCCTTGTTTCAGGCCAGCGGGGCTGGCATGAGCGCATGGCTTCAAGCCGACGCAGCGCGGAAACTCTGTGCAGCGATTTCCTTGAGGGAAATCCGGCCTAACCCTGAGAAGCGGTCGGATTGGCCCTAGTCAATGATGCTCGGCGGCATCGGGTCATCTTCATACGAGCTGAATCGCGCCGCAATGTCGGCGTGGGACCCGAAAGCAGGCCCTGTTTCCACGCACGGTCGAAACCTCAGATGTGCCAAGAGGAGACGTTGTGGCGGAGCGCCTCGTATCTTCGCTTGTGCAGTGGTCGAGCCGACCCCTCGCACGCGGCTTCACTTCGGCAAGTGCAGCGGTCAGCGCTGCGCCGACATTGCCGCCAGCGCTCCCGCGTGGTCGGCGCCTTTCCCGACAGACAGTCGGCATTGAACCTGGCTGCGGCGCGGCTGCGCTACATCGCTGGCAGCGAGTGGTCGACCAAGAGGTACCTGAACATGGACCTGCTGAAGGACCAGCAGATGAGCGCCATCACCGCCTGAGCCCGGTCCGGCCGCCGCTCAGCCCAAAGCAAATGTGCGAAAGAAACTGGACATTTCCAAGTGATGTTTGCCATGCCCGCGTCGGGCAGGCGTAATGTCCCATCAGGCTGCATTGCGAAGCCAAGCCGCGTCGGATGCGCTCTAAGCTTCTTCTCGGCCGCGCTTCAGGTGAGCCTGATGACTGGCGCAGCGGATCGCCCGTTCGACCCCTGCGCTTATTTTTTTGGCCGTGACATCCCCCGCCCCTTCAGAGGCGCCGCGACCTATGGCCCTTCCGGGCCCCTTCTGTTCGTTGAGGCGGCACAGCGCGGCGATCCGGTAGCTCGTGCGCGGCGCCTCCTAGCGGCCTATATGGACAACGGGGGGGCATGAGCCATTCCCCCTTGTGCTTCAGGGTGGGGCCGTTGCCGTAGCGAGGGCGGTGCCACTTGTCCCGATGAGGCGCGCAGGGCAACGGGATGGAAAGATAACGAGGAGTTTCAAGGGAGCGGGAGTTGATATTTGGTGCCCAGGGGCGGAATCGAACCACCGACACCGTGATTTTCAGTCACGTGCTCTACCAACTGAGCTACCTGGGCGACCGCAGTGAGCCCCGTCGGGGCGCCCCGCGAGGCGGGCGTTTTATAGGGGCTGGGCCGCGGGCTGTCCAGGGCAACGTCCGCCCTTCCCGTCCACCCCTTCGGCCCACGGCCCGGCGGCAGGCGTGGGCGGCGCTAAGGCTCGCTCTTGCGGGCCCGCCGACGCCACAGGTCTGGCCGGCGCGCGGCGGTGATGCGCTCCGCCTCCTCGCGTCGCCAGCGCTCGATGCGGGCGTGGTCGCCGGAGAGGAGCACGTCGGGAATGGCGCGACCCTCCCATTCGCGCGGGCGCGTGTAGTGCGGATATTCGAGGAGGTCCGCCTCGAAGCTCTCTTCGGCGAGGGAGGCCGGGGCGCCGATGACTCCGGGCAGCAGCCGCACGGTGGCGTCAATCAGCACCATGGCAGCGAGCTCGCCACCAGTGAGCACGTAATCGCCGATGGACACTTCCCGCAAGGTGCGGGCCTCGATGGCGCGCTCGTCGATGCCTTCGAAGCGGCCGGCGAGCAGTAGCACGCCGGGCCCCGCCGCCAGCTCGCGCACGAGAGCCTGGGTGAGAGGCTCGCCCCGCGGGGACAAATAGATGCACGGCCCGCCGGGATGGCCGGCGCTCGCGCTGTCGACGGCCGCGGCGACGACATCGGCGCGCATGACCATGCCGGCACCGCCGCCGGCCGGCGTGTCGTCGACGGAGCGATGGCGGCCGACCCCGAAGGAGCGGATGTCGACGGTCTCGAGCGTCCAGAGGCCCTGCTGCAAGGCATCGCCGACGAGTGAGGCGGCGAGCGGCCCGGGGAACAGCGCCGGAAACAGCGTCAGCACGGTTGCCCGCCACGGCGGCCGGCGCGGCGTGTCTGTCGCGGAGGTGCTCACGGCAAGCTCACTCCCGCTGGGACCGGGCGTCCCTTGCAGCCAGCCCGGCGTCGATCGCCTGCGCGAAGGCGGCAGCGACGCCAAGCGGGTCCCTTGCAGCCGCGATCGGCCGGCCGACCACGAGGTAGTCAGAACCGTCCGCGATCGCCTGCTCGGGAGTGGCGATGCGCGCCTGGTCGCCCGCCGCGTCGCCGGGCAGGCGGATGCCGGGCGTCACGATGACCATCTGCGGCCCGACGGCGGCGCGCACGCGGGCCGCCTCCAGGCCGGACGCGACCACGCCGTCGCAGCCGGCATGGCGCGCGAGCGCGGCCCGGCGGGCCACGAGGTCTGCGGGGACGGCGTCGATGCCCTGCTGGCGCACGTCGTCCTCCGTCAGGTTGGTGAGGACGGTGACGCCCAGGATCTTGAGGCCGGTGCCCGCCTTGCCCGCGGCCGCCGCGCGCAGCGTCTTGGCATCGTGCGCATGGACGGTGAGGAAGGTGGCGCCGGCGGCGGCGGCATTGCGCGTTGCCCGCTCCACCGTGTTCTCGATGTCGAGCAGCTTCATATCGAGAAAGACCTGCTTGCCTGCATTCGCCAGCTCGCGCACGAGGTCCAGCCCGCCGCTCATGACAAGCTCCAGCCCGATCTTATAGAAGGTCACCTCGGAGCCCAGCCGGGCAACGAGCGCGCGCGCATCCGCGATCGTGGGGAAGTCGAGGGCAACGATCAGTCGGTCGCGCGGTGGGATGTTCGGCAACACGTGTCTCCAGGCGCCGGCCGTAGCTTGGGTCGAGCGTCAGCGATGACCCAACGCAATTCACGAACTCAAGGGGTGTTGGGCCTGCGCTTCGCTTGACCCAACCTACGACTCACCCGCGAAGTGCGCCGCCTCAGCCCGGCTTGCCCTCGAAGAACTCCTTCATCTTGGAGAAGAAGCCCGCCGAGTGCGGCGAGGTTTCCTTGTGGCTCTCGCGCTCGAATTCCTCCAGCAGTTCGCGCTGGCGACGCGTGAGGCTCTTGGGCGTCTCCACCTCGACCTGGATGTACATGTCGCCGGTCACCTTGGAGCGCAGAACCGGCATTCCCTTGCCCTTGAGGCGGAACTGCTTGCCCGTCTCCGTGCCCTCGGGGATCTTGACGCGGGTGTGGCCGCCGTCGAGCGTCGGCACGTCGATCTGTCCGCCGAGCGTGGCCGCGGTCATGGCGATGGGAACGCGGCAGAAGATATCGGCGCCGTCGCGCTGGAAAAACTCGTGCGGCTTGATGGAGAGGAAAATGTAGAGATCGCCCGCCGGCCCCCCGCGCAGCCCGGCCTCGCCCTCGCCGGCCAGGCGGATGCGGGTTCCGTCCTCGACCCCGGCCGGGATGCTGACCGACAGCGTGCGTTCCTTCACCACCCGGCCCGAGCCGTTGCAAGAGGCGCAGGGGTCGTTGATGATCTCGCCGCGGCCCTGGCACGTGGGACAGGTGCGCTCGATCGTGAAGAAGCCCTGGGATGCACGGACCTTGCCGCCGCCGCCGCAGGTCGGGCAGGCCGAAGGCTGGGTGCCCGGCTTGGCACCCGTGCCGGTGCACGCCTCGCAGGTCACGCTGGTCGGCACTCGGATCTGCGCGGTCTTGCCGCCGAACGCCTCGGTGAGCGAGATTTCCATGTTGTAGCGCAGGTCGGCGCCGCGCTCCCGCCCGGTGCGCTGGCCGCGACCACCGCGCCGGCCGCCCATGAACTCGCCGAACAGATCGTCGAAGATGTCCGACATGGAGGACGCGAAATCGGGGCCGAAGCCGTGACCGCCGCGGCCCTGACCGTCGAATGCGGCGTGGCCGAACTGGTCGTAGGCGGCGCGCTTCTGTGGATCGCGCAGCGCCTCGTAAGCCTCGTTCAATTCCTTGAATTTGCCCTCCGCGGCCTTGTCGCCGGGGTTGCGGTCTGGGTGGCAGTCCTTGGCGAGCCTGCGAAAGGCCGCCTTGATGTCCTGCTCGCTCGCCCCCCTGGAGAGCCCCAGCGTCTCGTAGTAGTCGCGCTTGGCCATTAGCCAGTATTCCAGTTTCGTTAGCTACGCCGCAGCGAGTCCCTCAAACCCAAGACAATAAACATAAGCCCCCGTCCTACCGCAACCACAGTGAAGTCGAGGCCGGCGGTCGGGCGGGGGCTGCATCGCTTACACCCTGATATCAGGCTGATTTCTTCTTGTCGTCCTTTACTTCCTCAAAGTCGGCATCGACGACATTGTCGCCGCCGCCACTCTTCTTAGGCTCCTCGCCGGCCGCACCGCCACCCGCATCGCCGCCGGGGCCGCCGGCCTGCTGAGCGCCGTACAGCGCCTCGCCAAGCTTCATGGACGCCTGCATAAGCGCTTGCGTCTTGGCCTTGATCGTCTCCACATCGTCCGACTTCAAGCTCTCCTTGAGGTCGGATATCGCCGCTTCGATCGTGGTCTTGTCACCGGCCGAAATCTTGTCGCCGAGGTCCTTGATGGTCTTCTCGGTCGAATGCACCAGCGCCTCGCCGGAGTTGCGGGCTTCGACCACCTCGCGCTTCTTCTTGTCCTCGTCCTTGAAGCGCTCGGCCTCATCCATCATGCGCTTGATGTCGGCATCGGAGAGACCCCCCGAAGCCTGGATGCGGATCGACTGCTCCTTGGACGTGGCCTTGTCCTTGGCCGAGACGTGCACAATGCCGTTGGCGTCGATGTCGAAGGTGACCTCGATCTGCGGCATGCCGCGCGGCGCCGGCGGGATGCCGACGAGATCGAACTGGCCGAGCAGCTTGTTGTCGGCCGCCATCTCGCGCTCGCCCTGGCTCACGCGGATGGTCACCGCGTTCTGCCCGTCCTCGGCCGTGGAGAACGTCTGGCTCTTCTTGGTCGGGATGGTCGTATTGCGGTCGATCAGCCGGGTGAACACGCCGCCCAGCGTCTCGATGCCGAGCGACAGCGGCGTCACGTCGAGCAGCAGGACGTCCTTCACATCGCCCTTGAGCACACCCGCTTGGATGGCCGCGCCAATGGCAACCACTTCGTCGGGATTGACGCCCTTGTGCGGCTCCTTCCCGAACAGCTCCTTGACGACCTGCTGCACCTTCGGCATGCGCGTCATGCCGCCCACGAGGACCACCTCGTGGATGTCGGCCGCCTTGAGACCGGCATCCTTGATCGCCTGCTGGCAGGGGCCTTTGGTCTTTTCGATCAGGTCGTCGACGAGGCTCTCGAGCTTGGCGCGGGTGAGCTTCATCGTCAGATGCAGCGGCGACTGCGTCTGCGGGTTCATGGAAATGAAGGGCAGATTGATCTCGGTCTGCTGGGAGGAGGAGAGCTCGATCTTGGCCTTCTCGGCCGCCTCCTTCAGGCGCTGAAGGGCAAGCTTGTCGCCCCTCAGGTCGATCTGATTCTCCTTCTTGAACTCGTTGGCGAGATACTCGACGAGACGCATATCGAAGTCTTCGCCGCCGAGGAAGGTGTCGCCGTTGGTCGACTTCACCTCGAACACGCCGTCGCCGATCTCCAGGACGGAGATGTCGAAGGTGCCGCCGCCGAGGTCGTAGACGGCAATGGTCTTGGAGTCCCTCTTCTTGTCGAGGCCGTAGGCAAGCGCCGCCGCCGTCGGCTCGTTGATGATGCGCAGCACCTCGAGGCCGGCGATCTTGCCGGCGTCCTTCGTCGCCTGCCGCTGGGCGTCGTTGAAGTAGGCGGGAACCGTGATGACGGCCTGTGTTACGGGCTCGCCGAGCTTGGCTTCCGCCGTCTCCTTCATCTTCTGCAGGATGTAAGCGGAGATCTGGGCGGGGGAGTACTGCTTGCCGTGCGCCTCGACCCAGGCGTCGCCGTTCGGCCCCTTGACGATCTTGTAGGGGACGAGCTTCTTGTCCTTCTCGACCATGGGGTCGTCGTAGCGCCGGCCGATCAGGCGCTTGATGGCGAAGAGGGTGTTGACGGGATTGGTGACCGCCTGGCGCTTGGCCGGCAGGCCGACCAGCCGCTCACCGTCGTCCGTGAAAGCAACGATGGAGGGGGTGGTATTTGCGCCTTCCGCGTTCTCGAGCACCTTGGGCTTGCTGCCTTCCATCACCGCGACACAGGAATTGGTGGTGCCGAGGTCGATGCCGATCACTTTGGCCATATCGTAGATCCTCTCTTTTGCGGCAGACCGTCCGGACCCAGAATCTGGCATCCGGCACCCTGAGGCCACAAACGACCTGCAGGAAGACGGCCCCCTAGAGCTGCGTTGGTTGTGTCGGTTATATAGTAGGGGTGTTCTGGGCCTGCAACCGGCGAGGGTTGCGTCTTTGGCGCCCTGGAACTCAATGCTGTTGATCGGTGTGCAAAGGTCACGCGGATGGCCGGGCTCGACGGCTTCCGGCACCTGCCGGCCCATCTCAGTCCCGAGCAGCAGGCCGAACTGCTGGGTGAAATCAGGGAGGTGCTGGTGGCGGCACCGCTGTATGCGCCCACCATGCCGCGAACTGGCAAGCCCTTCTCCGTGCGCATGACGAATTGCGGCCCGATGGGCTGGGTTTCCGACAAGCTGGGCGGCTACCGGTATCAGCCGATGCATCCGCTGACCGGCCGGCCCTGGCCCGCAATGCCGACCTTGCTGCTCAGGATATGGCAGGACGCGGCCGGCTATCCGGCTCCGCCCGAGGCTTGTCTCATCAACTATTACGCCAAGGGTGCGAAGATGGGATCGCACCGGGACGAGGACGAGGAGGAGGCGGCCGCGCCCGTCGTGTCCATCTCGCTGGGCGACGATGCAACCTTTCACGTCGGTGGGCTGCGGCGCTCCGACCCCAAACAACGAATGGTCTTGAGGTCGGGGGATGTGGTCGTGTTGGGCGGCTCGGCGCGCATGGCCTACCACGGCATCGATCGGGTGCACGCCGGTACGTCCCGCCTGCTGCCGGAGGGCGGGCGGCTCAATCTCACCCTGCGGCGCGTCACGCCGGCCGGCCATCCGGCAGGGCCTCGCGCCGTTTCAGGATAGGGTAGCGGCGCGCGGCTCGCTTGCCACGGACTTCCGTAGCAGGAGGACGAGGCCGCCGATGATGACGAGGTTGGCGAGGTTGAAGGCAAAGCCTGTGGCGAAGGCAGGCGCATAGAACCCGGCATGATCGTAGATCACGCCGGCAAGCCAGCTGCCCGCCGCCATGCCGGACATTCCCGTAAGGATAAGGGTCGGCATGCGCCAACTGGCCTCGCTCGCCGGAAACATCTCGCGGGCCGTGAGGATGTAGGCCGGGATCAGTCCGCTGAAACCGAGACCGAAGGCGGCCGCCACCAGGAACAGACCCGCCTCGCTCTGGGTGAAGACAAAGCCGACGATGGCGGTGGCCTGGGCGAGCGAGCCGAGCAGCAGCGTCATGAGGCCGCCGATACGATCCGACAGCCAGCCCCAGAACTGACGGCTGATGAAGGCGCACACCAGCAGCACCGACAGCATCGCGGCGCCGGCGGTCGCCCGCAGGCCGAGGTCTCCGCACAGGGCCACGACGTGCGCGCTCGGCATGGACATCGGGATGCAGCACAGAAAGGCTGCGATCGCGAGCAGCGCGAAGACCACGTTCGGCGGCAGGCCGAGCCCCTTATCGGAATTCACCGACGATCCCGAGGCCCCTCCCGCTTCGGGTGCTGTTGGCGGGGGTTTCAGCGTCAGTGCAGCAAAGGGGATGACCAGCGACGCCGAGAGCAGGCCGAAGCCCACCATCGTCTGCTGCCATCCATACGCGGCAATGGTGCGCTCGAAGGCCCAGGGCCAGAGCGCACCCGCCACGTACTGGCCGCTGGCGATGAGCGCGAGTGCGGTGCCGCGCTTGCGCTCGAACCAGCGCGTTATGTAGACGTAAAGCGGCGCGTGGATCGCCGAGTTGCCGAGCAGCCCGATGAAGAGGCCGTGTCCGACGTAGAGCTGCCAGGCCTCACCGCCCGCGGCGAGCGCGAGACCCAGCGCGACCATGGCGGCACCCAGGATCACCGTCAGCCGGACGCCGATGCGTTCCGCGAGCAGCGACATGATCAGGCCGCCGATGCCCGTGCCAAGGAAGGCAAGGGATGCCGCCGCCGAGGGGATCGACCGATAGCCGCCGAAGTCGGCCGCCATGGGCTTCAGCCCGACGATAGCGACGTAGGGCGCGCCCAGCGATATGGACGCCAGAGCCAAAGCCGCGATGGCAATCAGCCACGCCTGCCGGCTATCGACCCGCCCGTCCACGCCATGATCCTCGGTTGCCGTGCTTCTCGCGCGCGCCGCGCTTCCATCCCGTCCCGGGGTACGTCAGCGGCACGGCAAGCTCAAGCGGAAGAATTCTCGAGGGTTGCCGCCGCCGGAGCCGGAGCCCTGGCACAACAGCCCGTGGGCTGGCACTATCGCCGCGGTATGCTTGCGTCCGACGGCTTCCGCTCGGCCATTAGGGAATGCCAGCCATGTCCGATCCGCTTCCCATCATCGTCTATTCCGACGTCATCTGCCCGTGGTGCTACGTTGGCAAGCGACGGCTCGAGGCGGCGCTTGCCGAGCCCGGCATGCCCACCGGCGTGCAGTTCTCCTGGCGACCCTTCGAGCTCAATCCGGACATGCCGGCCGAGGGCATCGAGCGCAAGGTCTACAGGGCGCGCAAGTTCGGCGAGGCGCGGAGCGCCGAACTCGACGAGCGCATGTCCGGCACCGGCCGCGAGGTCGGCATCGCATTCGCTTTCGACCGCATGCAGCGCACGCCCAACACGCGGCTCGCACACCGCCTGATTTGGGAGGCCGGCCGGCAGCAGAGGCAGGATGCCGTCGTGGAGCGCTTGTTCCACGGCTATTTCGAGGAGGGGCTCGACATCGGACGCGCCGATGTCCTCGAGGGCATTGCTGTCGAAGCGGGGCTCGAGGCCGATGGCGTGCATCGCGCCCTCACCGCTTCCGACAGCCTGGAGGCGGTGACCAGCCTCGAGCAGCAAGGCTACGGTATGGGGATTCAGGGCGTCCCATTCTTCATCCTGATGGCGAAGTACGGGATATCCGGTGCGCAGCCGCCCGAGTTCTGGCGCGAGGCGCTGCCCAAGATCGCTGCCGAGGCAGCCGGGGTGCAGGCCGCCGCGACCAAGTGATGGACGGGAAGCGGAGGCTCCAGCCTGGAGGCTAGTTCTCGTTGGCGGGCCCGGCTCCGGAGGGGCCTGGAGAGCCCTCGGGCGGCGGGGCTTGTTTTGGCCCTCCTTTGGACACGGCCACCATGGCCGGACGCAGGACGCGGTCCTCGATCATGAACCCGGCCTGGAAGATCTGAACGATCGTGCCGCTCGGCACGTCGGTGCGCTGAATCTCCATCACGGCCTGATGCAGGTGAGGGTTGAAGGGCTCATTGAGGGGGTGCACGCGCCTGATGCCGTGCCGCTCGAGCACGTTGAGCAATTCGCGCTCAGTCATGGTCACGCCGTCCAGGAAGCTCTTGAGTGCCGCGTCCTGTTCGGCAGCTCCGGGCGGAACGGCGTCGATGGCGCGCTGGAAGTTGTCGCCGACGTTGACGATGTCCCTGGCGAAGCGCGTCACCGCATACTTGGCGGTCTCCTCGCGCTCGCGCTCGGCCCGCTTGCGCAGGTTCTCCATCTCCGCATGCGCTCTCAGCAACTTGTCCTTGAGATCTGCAGCCTCCGCCTGCAGGGCCGTGATGATGGCTTCCACCTGCGCCTGATCAAGTGCGCCGTGTTGTGGTGCTTGTCCAGGTGATGCGGCCCCTTCGCTGGGGACGTTCTGCCCCGACTCGTTCTGCGGTGTGTCGCCCATGCTCGCTATCCTGCGATTTTCCTTTTTGGAAAGCCGCGCCGCCAACGACGGATCGCTGAGAACGCGTGGCCCGCAACAGCCTTCCGCTCGCGCCCGATATCATGCAACGGCGACGAAAAATCAAGTGAGCGGAGCCGCGGCGAAGCGGGCCATGCCGCACGGCCGCCGCGTGTTTGCGCCTCTGCCTCACCGAAACGCCGGCATGACCTCCTCGGCGACGCGCTGGAACTGCTCGAGCATCACGGCCTTGGGCGTGCAAAGGGAGGTGCTCAGATTGATGTGCTCCATGCCGGGATAGCGGGCTTCGAGCTTCTTCAAGTGCTCGATGAGCTGCTGCGGCGTGCCGGCGAACCAGGAGCCGAGCTTCATGTAGTGGTCGAGGTTCGGCACGCCCGCCTCCCTCCAGCCGCCGCGGCGGGCGGCGGCCGCGACTTGCGGCGGGGTGATGCCGGGCACGAAGCCCAGCGGCGCGAACATCTTCACGTGCTCCTCGAAGTAGGGCGTCATCTCGCGGACGGCCTTCTCGCGGCTGTCGGCGAGATAGAAGAAGATGCCGACGGTGAGGTCCTCGCCGAGCTTGAGGTTCTTACCGGCACGCGCGGCGGCCTGCTGGTAGGCCTGGATCGGGCCCTCCGCCATCGTGGCGGCGCCACCGCCGACGGCGCCCTTGATGCCGTGACGCACCATGAAGTCGAGCCCGCGCGGGTTGGCGCTCACGACGGGCTGCCAGCATTCGACGGGGCGGTTGACCGGGCGCGGCACGAGCGTGATCTCCTTCAGCGCATAGCCGCGATAGGGCACCTCGGGCGGCAGCGTGTAATGCTTGCCCTTGTGCGAGAACGACTCCTGGTTGAACGCCTTGAAGATGATCTCGACCTGCTCCTCGAACAGCTCGCGGTTGCCATCCTGGTCCTGCATGGGCGCGCCGAAGGTCTCGACCTCGCGCGTGTGGTAGCCGCGGCCGACGCCGAAGACCGTGCGGCCCTTGGTGAGGATGTCGGCGACCGCGAAGTCCTCGGCGAGGCGCAGGGGGTGCCACATGGGCGCGATGTTGAAGCCGCAGCCGATCTTGAGCCGCTTCGTGACGTGCGCGAGGTGCACGGCCACCATCAGGATGTTGGGCAGGCACTCATAGCCTTCGTGCTGGAAGTGATGCTCGGCCAGCCAGAGCGTGTCGAAGCCCAGCGCGTCCATCCTCTTGGCGACCGCCTCGGTCTTCTCGAACACGGAGGCGAGCTCGTCGTTGGAATAGCGGCGTTCGTTGGCCGGCGTCGCATCCTGTCCCATGTCCGGCAGGTCGATGTGCCCCGGATAAACTGTCACGAATTTGCGGATCATTGCCGTTGGCCCGTTCGCTTGCGGTTCCTCGGGCGCAAGTCTGTCACAGGGTAGCGGTGAGCGCGAGCGGTTTGCGCGGGGGCATGGCGCGGCGGGCCGACGTGCGAAGCCAGGCGGCTGCCCGCTCGTGGTTGCAGCTCACGTCAGCAGGCGGCCGACGAGCCTCGCGGTGTAGTCGACCATCGGAATGATGCGGGCGTAGTTGAGCCGGGTCGGGCCGATGACGCCCAGCACGCCGACGACCTTGCGCTGCTGGTCCTCGAAGGGAGCGACGATGAGCGAGGAGCCGGACAGGGAGAACAGCTTGTTCTCCGAGCCGATGAAGATGTGCACGCCCTCGCCCCTCTCCGACAGGCCGAGCAGCTGAACGAGATCGCGCTTGGTCTCGAGGTCCGCGAACAATTGGCGGATGCGCTCCAGGTTCTCGAGGCCGTCGACATCGTTGAGCAGGTTGGCCTGCCCGCGCACGATCAGGCTTTTCTGGTCGCCGAGCGTGCCGGACCAGGTGGCAAGCCCGGCCTCGATGACCTTCTGCGTCAGCTTGTCGAGCTCGGCCCGGGCCGAGGCCAGCTCGCGCTCGATATGGGCCCTCGCCTCCGCGAGGGTCAGGCCGCGGATATGAGCATTGAGATAGTTGGCGGCTTCCGTGAGGCTGGAGGGCGGCAGGCCGGCCGGCAGGTCGATCACCCGGTTCTCGACGCCCTGGTCGTCGCCGACCAGCACGACGAGGGCCTTGCCCGGCTCCAACGGCACGAATTCGATATGCTTGAGCTTGCTCACCTGCTTCTCGGTCAGCACCACGCCGGCGCAGTGGGACAGGCCGGAGATCATCTCGCCCGCATCGGTGAGCATCTGCTCGAGGGACTTCTCGCGCCTGATCCTGAGCTGTGCCTCGATCTGGCGGCGCTCGTCGTCGGTGAGGTCGCCGATCTCGAGCAGGCCGTCGACGAACATGCGCAGGCCGATCTCCGTCGGCAGCCGGCCGGCCGACGTGTGTGGCGCGTAGATCAGCCCCAGGTGCTCCAGGTCGGACATGACGTTGCGGATCGAGGCCGGCGACAGCGTCATGGGGAGGTGGCGCGAGAGATTGCGCGAGCCGACGGGATCGCCGGTCGCCAGGTATGACTCGACGATCTGCCTGAAGATGGTGCGCGAGCGCTCGTTGAGCTTCTGCAGCTCTGAAAGGCTGCCTGGGGCGCTCGGGCGATTGAACGGCTTGTCGGTGCTCATGGAGCGGATGTGAGGCTTTCCAGCCGTGGAATCTAGGGTCAATGCGGCGCACCAGTCAAACAGGCGTGGCTTTTGCGGTTGATGGGAGGACACGGCTCGCCTAGGGTGCCGGCCAATCCGACAACCCGAGCCCGATAGATGCCCTGATGCGTCCTTCCAAACGCAAGCCCGACGAACTTCGCCGCGTTTCCATCGAGCGCGCGGTCTCCATGCATGCCGAGGGCTCCTGCCTGATCAAGTTCGGCAATACGCACGTCAACTGCACGGCGAGCCTGGAGGAGCGGCTGCCGCCCTGGCTCAAGGGTCAGGGCCGCGGCTGGATCACGGCCGAGTACGGCATGCTGCCGCGCGCCACCAACGAGCGCACGCGCCGCGAGTCAACGGTCGGCCATCCCTCGGGGCGCACGCAGGAGATCCAGCGCCTGATCGGTCGCGCGCTCCGCGCCGTGGTCGATCTGCCCAAGCTCGGAGAGCGCCAGATCTCCATCGACTGCGACGTCATCCAGGCGGACGGCGGCACGCGCACGGCGGCCATCACGGGGGCCTGGGTCGCCCTGCACGACTGCTTCAAATGGATGCAGGCCCGCGACATGATCAAGGAGGGCGTGCTGCGCGACCACGTCGCCGCTGTCTCGTGCGGCCTCTATCGCGGGGAGCCGGTGCTCGATCTCGACTACGCGGAGGATTCTTCGGCGGATGCCGATGCCAACTTCGTCATGACCGGCTCCGGCGGCATCGTCGAGGTCCAGGGGACGGCGGAGACGGTGCCGTTCTCCCAGGAAGGGTTCGATCAGCTGATGGCGCTGGCCAAGAAGGGCATTGCCGAGCTGATCTCCTTGCAGAGGCTGACCGTCGCCTAAGGAGGGGCCATGGTCCCCGCCGGCGTGCTGGAAACCGTGCTCTACGCCAAGGATCTCGCCTCGGCCGAAGCGTTCTACCGGGATGCCCTGGGCATGCAGCCATTCGCGCGGACCGATGGCCGCCACCTGTTCTACCGCTGCGGCAATCAGGTGCTGCTGATCTTCAACCCGGATGCGACGCGCATACCTCCGGCGGCAGGCGCGCTGCCGGTGCCGCCGCACGGGATGGAGGGGGAGGGCCACATCTGCTTCCGCGCCTCGGCCGCGGAGCTCGATCAATGGCGGCAGCGGCTCGAGGAGAAGGGCCTGGCCATCGAGGCCGACTTCGAATGGCCGGGCGGGGGACGCTCCATCTACTTCCGCGATCCCGCCGGCAACTGCCTGGAGTTCGCCGAGCCGCGCATCTGGAAGCTCGCATGATCAGGCGCCTGCAGCCCGGCACGCGCCTTGTCGTGGCGAGCCACAATACCGGCAAAGTGCGGGAGATCTACGATCTTGTGGCACCGTATGGGCTGAGCGTCGCCTCCGCCGCGGAGCTCGGTTTGCCGGAGCCCGAGGAGACCGGGGCGACGTTCGCGGCCAATGCCAGGCTCAAGGCCGTCGCGGCGACGCAGGCCTCCGGCCTGCCGGCGCTGGCCGACGACTCGGGCATCGAGGTTGCCGCTCTTGGCGGCGCGCCCGGCATCTACTCCGCGCGGTGGGCCGGGCCGACAAAGGATTTCTCGGTGGCCATGCAGGCGGTTGCCGATCAGGTGAGGGGCAAGGGGGCCTGGAGCGAGCCCGGGCCGCGAGCCAACTTCGTAGCCGCGCTTTGCCTTGCCTGGCCGGACGGAGAGGCCGATATCTTCGAGGGCAGGGTCGACGGCCATCTCGTGTGGCCGCCCCGCGGGTCCAAGGGCTTCGGCTATGATCCGATGTTCGTGCCCGAAGGCCACGCTGTGACCTTCGGCGAGATGGAGCCAGATGCCAAGCATGCGATCTCCCATCGCGCCCGCGCCTTCCAGCTCTTCGCCCGTGCCTGTCTCGGCGATAACGCGGCAGGCTGACGACGGCGCGGGATTCGGCGTCTACGTGCACTGGCCGTTCTGCGCCTCCAAGTGCCCCTATTGCGACTTCAACAGCCACGTGCGTGCTGGCGGCATCGACGAGGCGCGCTTCCTTGCCGCCTATCAGCGCGAGATGCAGCATTGGGCGGAGCTGGCGGCCGGCCGGCGGGTCACTAGCATTTTCTTCGGCGGCGGCACGCCGTCGCTGATGTCGCCTACTACCGTCGCAGCGATCCTCGATGCAGTCGCCGGCGCGTGGAGCGTGGCGGCGGATGCCGAGATCACGCTGGAGGCCAATCCGTCGAGCGTGGAGGCTGCACGCTTCCGCGACTATCGCGCGGCCGGCGTCAACCGCGTGTCGCTCGGCGTGCAATCGCTCGATGACGCCGAGCTGCGCAAGCTCGGCCGTCTGCATACGGCGAAGGAGGCGCTGGCCGCGACGGATATCGCCGCGCGCACCTTTGCGCGCTTTTCCTTCGACATGATTTATGCGCGACCGGGGCAGACGGTCGAGGCGTGGCGCGCTGAGCTTGTCCGGGCGCTGGCGCTTGCGCCGCGGCACCTCTCGCTCTACCAGCTCACGATCGAGGCGGGCACGCCATACGCGGCGCTGCACGCCGCGGGCAAGCTGCAGGTCCCGGAGGGCGAGCTGGCGCAAGCGCTCTACGAGGTGACGCAGGAGATGACCGCCGCGGCAGGCCTTCCGGCCTACGAGGTTTCCAACCATGCCGACCCCGGTGAGGAGTCCCGGCACAACCTGACCTACTGGCGTTACGGCGAGTACGCGGGGGTCGGACCCGGCGCGCACGGCCGCGTGCTGACCGATGCCGGGCGCCTCGCCACGGCGACGGAGCGCCAGCCCGAGCGCTGGGCGGAGCGGGTCGAGGCGGAGGGGCACGGAATTGCCGACCGCACGGTGCTCGGTGCCGGCGAGCAGATGGACGAGGCGTTGATCATGGGGCTGCGTTTGAGCGAGGGGCTCGACCTCGATCGGCTCCAGCGGATCGGTGGCATGCGGCCGCGGCCGGCGGAGATTGCGAGGCTGGCTGCGCTGGGCTTGATCGAGGCGGACGGACACCGTCGGCTGCGTGCGACACCGCGGGGCCGCATCGTGCTCAACGAGGTCGTCCTGCGGCTGGCCTCCGCGCTCGAGCCGGCGGCAACAGGCGTCAATTGAGGTTGAGGATTGACTTCGGCAGCAGGCCGCCGAGCACGCCGCCGACGGAGCTTGTGGCGCCCGCGGGGGAGCTGGGTACCGCGCTCAGGCTCGATGCTGGCTCGATCACGCCGGAGCCGAACTTCTGCACCTCGAGGATAGCGAGCGCTCGCTCGGTGCTGCCGTCCGGCAGAAGCCGGTAGGCGCCATCGATGCCGCTGAAACCGCCAGCGCGCGTGAGCTGCGCCGGTCCGAACGGCTGCCGGTCCGCCTGCGTCGACAGCGTGATGGCGAGGCCTACGGCCTCGTGGGCGAGAACGGCGATGCGGGGCGGCGCGGCGGCGTAGGTTTTGGCGAATTTCTGCGCGAACTCGGTGAAGCCGCGCGGATCGGGCCCGGGGTACCATGCGCCGACGAGACGGGCGTCGCGGCCGGCATTGGGATAGTCCATGCCGCCGCTGCCGATAAGCTTGATCTTCGTCGTATCGATCTCGGCCTGGGGCAGCAGCCGGGCGATCAACTCGACGCTCTCCTGGCCGCCGGGGATGAACAGGGCGTCGACCGGAGCACCCTGGGCGTCGGCACGCTGGATCGCTGCGCTCACCTTGCGCAGCGGCTCGACGACTCCGTTGGCGGTGGCCGGATAGGTCTCGAGCGCCACGACGCTGCCGCCGGCCCGGGCGACCGCCTCGGTAAAGCTCGCGGTGACCAGCTTGCCGAAAGCGTCGTCAGGGACGAGCGCGGCGAAGCGCCGCTTGCCCCGGCGGGCCGCGTAGTCGATGACGCGCGCAACCTCGGGCGGGGGCTGGAAGCTCAACAGGTAGACACCGTTGCCTGCCACCTGCCGGTCGGTGGAGAAGGTAACGACGGGAACGCCGGCCTGTCTCGCTACGGGTGCAACCGCGCTCGCCGATTTCGCAAACAACGGGCCGAGAATGAGCTGGGCACCGCCCTTGACCGCTTCTTCCGCGGCCGCCCTTGCACCTTCAGGCGTTCCCTTGTCGTCCTTGACGATGAGCTGAACGGTTGGATTGTCGTGCTCGAACAGCGCAAGCTCTGCCGCCTGCTTCAGGCTCCTGCCGATGAGGCCGGAATGGCCGGGCGCCGAAGCCGGCACCAACAGTGCCACCTTGACCTGCCTCGGCTTTCTGTCCGTTTCTTCGGCCGCGGGGGCTGACGCGGTGGGGAGGGCCGATGTCGTGGTGAGGCTGGGACCGTTCGTGGAGCACGCTGCAAGCATCACGCCACAGAGAAGACCGCCCAGCGGCCCTGCACCTGCGCGCAGGCAGAACACCCCCGTATTGCGCCCCTTCATCGTTCCCCGGCCAGAATCGGGCCCGTCAAGGCTATAACGTGTTCACATCGCGTCACTGAGCGCAAGTGCCGAAGTACCAGGGATTTTTTCCTTCTTGCCCCTAGCCTTCGGGGCGACCTTGGCGAAGGCGGGCGGGCGGTGCAAGGTGCCAGTGATGATGCAGGAGGCGAAAAACGACGACGACCGCTCCGGTGTGGCCGATCGGACGCGGGATGTGCTGGCTCAGCTGCTGGAAAAGCCGTTGAGCGCAGGCCTTTACCTCGTCGCCACACCGATCGGGAACCTGGGCGACATCACCTTGCGGGCGCTCGCCGTATTGGCCCGTGCGGATGTGCTCTACTGCGAGGATACCCGTCACAGCCGCACGCTGCTTGCCCACTACGCGATTGCGCGATCGGCTAGGGCCTACCACGAGCACAATGCCCCCCGCGAGCGTCCGCGGGTGCTTGCAGAACTCCAGGCGGGCCGCTCGGTTGCCCTCATCAGCGACGCCGGCACGCCGCTCGTCTCCGATCCCGGCTACAAGCTCGTTCGCGAGGCGATCGATGCGGGCTATCCCGTGATCAGCCTTCCCGGGCCCTCGGCGCTGCTTGCCGGGCTGGTTGCCTCCGGGCTGGCGGCCGACGCCTTTTTGTTCGCGGGCTTCCTGCCGCCACGGCAAAGCGCGCGGCGTACGCGGCTCGCGGAATTGAAGGCGGTTCCGGCAACGCTCGTCTTCTTCGAGGCGCCGTCGCGCTTGGCCGACAGTCTGGCCGATATCGACGGCGTTCTCGGCGAGCGAGAGGCGGCGGTCGCGCGCGAGCTCACCAAGCTGCACGAGGAGGTGCGGCGCGGCCCCGTTGCAGATCTGGTGCAATGGGCGAGCGAGACCGGGCCGAAGGGCGAGGTGGTCGTGCTGGTGGGGCCAGCGCCGGCGGAAGTGGCAACCGATGCGGTGATCATCGCGCGGCTCGAGCCGCTGCTCGCGGAGATGAGTCTCAGCGACGCGTCACGCTCGGTCGCGGAGGAACTCGGCGTGCCCAAGGGTCGCGTCTACGCTCTCGGGATCGCCGTGAAGCGAGGGAGCGACGACCCATCCGGTCGCTAAGGCTGCCTCGTGTTTGCCGACGAGGCGTGCCACAAGTGTGCCTGCTGCATTTTCGCCGCCAATCCCGGAGCCTCCCAGATGCGGGTCCTGCGTTTGATTGCCGCCGTGATCCTGATCGGCGCCTCCGCATTCGTTGCCGGTGCTGCGCGGGGCCAGAGCGGATCCGCGGCCATGACCAAGCCCGGGGCTCACCTGGTTCTGATGCTGGACGTGGCTGAGGTGCGAACCCATTGGCTGACCTCGATGCGGGACGAGATACGCAGCCGGCTGCGCGAGGCGAAGGTCGGCTTCGGCGGGCTGAGGATTGCTGACAATGCGGTGCGGGTGCGGCTGGCCAAGCCCGAGGACGCGGATGCTGCGCTGAAGGCGCTTGCCGACCTCGCGCCCGCCGCCCCGAGCGGCAATCTGGAAAAACTCCTGAGCCTCGTGCGTGGGGCGGGCAGCGATGTCGCAATCGCCAGGGGCGAGGGTGGTGGAAGCATTACCATAACTCCGAACGAAGCAGGGCTGGAGCGCCGCGCGAGCGCGGCACTCGACGACGCGGTGACGATCGCAGGCCGGCGGCTCGAGGGGATGGGGGTTGCCGCCACCGCCGTGCGCCAAGCGCCCGGTCGCATCCATGTGCATGCACCTTCACTCCAGGAGACGCCCGCGCTGAAGGAGCTGCTGACGAAGCGGGCGCGGCTCGGCTTTCACGAGGTGCATCCGACGACCAGTCCGGAGCAGGCGCGCCAGGGCCGCATTCCCGTGGGCTTCAAGATCTATTCCGCGCCGCCCAGCGAGCTGCT
Source organism: Hyphomicrobiaceae bacterium (assembly GCA_050248715.1). GTDB lineage: Bacteria > Pseudomonadota > Alphaproteobacteria > Rhizobiales > Hyphomicrobiaceae > AWTP1-13. The sequence continues at coordinate 32,881 of JBFWRV010000043.1, forward strand.
GTTGCGCGAGAGTCCGACCATCAGGGGGAGCGACCTCGCCGACGCGCAGGCGGCTTTCGACAAGCGCACGAATGAGCCCGTCATCTCGTTTCGCTTCAACAAGACCGGCGCACATGCCTTCAGCAGGTTCACGGCCGAGAATGTCGGTCGTCCCTTCGCCATCGTGCTCGACGACGTGGTGCTGTCGGCGCCGGTGATCCGTGAGCCGGTCCTCGGAGGCTCCGGACAGGTGAGCGGCAATTTCACGGTGCGGGATGCCAATCAGCTCGCCGTGCAGCTGCGCGCCGGCACGCTTCCGGCGAAGCTCGAGGTGGTGGAGGAGCGCGTGGTCCCTGCTGGCGGCTAGATCGGTTCGGGTCGATGGGCGTGCACGGCGAGCCAGGTAGCGAGACTTGATGTCGGAACGACCCGCGCGCATCCTCCCTGTCATCGTCGCTTCGCAGCTTGCCGGCAGCTCGCCATGGTTTGCCGGCAACGCCGTGCTCCCCGATCTGCAGAGCCGGCTCGGGCTTGCCGACCACGCGCTCGGCCATATCACCGCTGCCGTGCAGCTTGGTTTCATTGCCGGCACGCTCGTGTTCGCGGTCCTCGCCATTTCCGACCGCTACTCCCCGCGCGTGACCTTTTTCGTGTGCTCGCTTGCGGGCGCGTTCTGCAATGCGGGAACGTACTGGGCGGGCGGCGAGGCTTCCCTGCTCGTCGCCAGGTTCGCGACCGGGTTCTTCCTCGCGGGCATCTACCCGGTGGGCATGAAGATCGCCTCCGGCTGGTTTCGCCAGGACCTCGGACGTGCGCTGGGCTTTCTGGTCGGCGCGCTCGTGCTCGGGACCGCGTTGCCGCATCTGATCCGCGGCCTCGGACAGACTCTGCCCTGGGAGACAGTGATGCTGAGCGTGTCCGCAATAGCCGCGCTGGGTGGGGCAATGATGTTCGCGCTCGTTCCCGATGGGCCTTTCCTGGTTCCCGGTTCCAAGTTCGACCCAGGTGCGCTGGCGGCAATCTTCAGGTCGCCCGCATTTCGCGCATCGTCCTTCGGCTACTTCGGTCACATGTGGGAGCTCTACGCATTCTGGGCCTTCGTGCCTCCGGCGCTCGTGGCCTACGCCGCTCAGGCCGGCGTGTCGGGGCTCAACATTTCGATGCTGGCCTTCGCGGTGATTGCAGCGGGCGGACTCGGCTGCGTCGTGGGTGGGCACATCTCCCTGCGTCTGGGCAGCAGCCGGGTCGCGTTCGCGCAACTTGCGATGTCCGGCCTGTGCTGTCTCGCCTCCCCGCTGATGTTCGACGCAGCGCCTGCCCTGTTCGTGGCGTTCCTGGTGTTCTGGGGCATCGTCGTGGTGGGGGACTCGCCGCAGTTCTCCGCGCTCAATGCGCGCTACGCGCCGCCCGCGCAGGTGGGCTCTGCCCTGACGATCGCCAACTGCATCGGCTTCGGCATTTCGATCTTGAGCATCCAACTGCTCAACATTGCATCCGGCACCATCCCCGCCCGCTACCTGTTCCTGCTGCTTGTGCCGGGGCCCGTGCTCGGCCTGCTTGCCCTTCGTCCGCTGCTCGCCGGCAACTCTAATCCAGGGCCGGCAGGATGACGGAGAAGGTCGAGCCCTTGCCGACCGTGGATGTGATATCGAGCTCGCCGCGGTGACGGTTCAGGATATGCTTGACGATGGCGAGGCCGAGGCCGGTGCCGCCCTTCTCGCGGCTGGCCGCCACGCTGACGCGGTAGAACCGCTCCGTCAGGCGCGGCAGGTGCTGGGGCGCGATGCCCGGCCCGTCGTCGCTCACGGAAGCGACGAAGCGTGCGGGACGGCCGTCCCCGGCGGGCCTGCGCACGAGGCGCACATCGATCCGCCCGCCCCGCTTGCCATACTTGATGGCGTTCTGCACCAGGTTCTGGAACACCTGCACGATCTCGTCGCCGTCGCCGCGGATGAGCGCCGGCTGGTCGAGCGCGTGGAACTCGATGGTCGTGCCGGCCCCGGCGACGATGGGCTGCAGCGATTGGATGACATGTGCGAGCGCCTGGTTGAGGTCGACCCGCTCGGCCGGATGCAGATGCTCGCGCATCTCGACGCGCGAGAGCGACAGCAGGTCGTCGATCAGCCGGGTCATGCGCTCGGCCTGCTCGCCCATCACCTTGAGGAAGCGCTCACGCGCGGCCGGGTCCTCCTTGGCCGCGCCCTGCAGCGTCTCGACGAAGCCGCGCAGGGAGGCGAGCGGAGTCCTCAGCTCGTGGCTGGCATTGGCGACGAAATCGGCGCGCATGCGGGCCAGCCGGTCCTGCTCGCTGAGATCGCGAAAGGAGAGAAGCAGGGCCGGGGCGTCCGTCCCCGAGCGAAGCTTGTCGAGAGGAGCAACGCTCGCCAGCATCCGCCGCTCCACGGGCACCCGCTCATGCAGCTCGACCGAGGAGGCTTCGCCGGAAGCGAGCGACCGGTCGACGGCCTCCAGCAGCTCGGGATCGCGGCTCATGGACGTCAGGTGCCCACCACGGCGGCGCGAGCCGAACAGGTCTTCGGCCAGCCGGTTGGCGTGCATGATATAGCCCGATCGATCGAGCACGAGCGCCGGCTCCGGCACGGCGTCGATCACCATGCGCCAAAGTTGATCGGCGCCGAGCACGGGCTGCGCCGATGTGCCCGTGGGCGGGCCCGCGTCCTCGTCGGCCAGCGGCCATAGGGCCGCCCAGACGCCCGTGGCAGCGAGGCCCAGCAGGGCAGCGCGGAACGACAGGCCCCCGGCGATCATGAAGAACAGGGCGAGCACCAGCGCCAGGAGAAGCTGGGAGCGCCGCGCCGACACGCGAGCGATGGCCGGCTCCACCTCGACCACGATCCGTCGGCGGACCTCGAGCCATCTCTGCCACGCGAGATGTCGCACGGTCATCTGCCTCCTCCAGGAGATAACATCTTAGCACGCGGTGGGGTCGGGCAGGAGGTCTGCAGATCGCAAGGCGCCGAACCCGCCGTTCCAGCGCTCGGCGAGAACCCGGAGTGGATTGAAGCGTGTCAGCTGGCGCCGGTGGTCCGCGCCTTTACCATGCGCAGGGGGGTATAGACGAGCGCGACCGTGCCGTCCTGCTTGACGACGCGATTGCGCGTGCGCACGAGGCCGCGGTTGGGACGGCTCTTGCTGCGGCGGGACTCGATCACCTCGCACTCGACGTGGATGGTGTCGCCGGCGAACACGGGGTTCTCGATGGCCAGCTCCATGCCGAGGAAGGCAAAGCCCGTATGCTGCATGGTCGCCTGGACGAGCAGCCCTTCCGCGAAGCAATAGCTGAGGGCACCCGGTGCGACGCGCTGCTTGATGTCGGACTCGGTGCGCAGAAACTCCATGTTGGAGAACAGCACCTCGGTCATGCCGGTGGTGTTGATGAAGTTGACGATGTCGGCTTCCGTAACGGTGCGGCCGATCGTGCGAAACTGCCGCCCGACGGGCAGGTCCTCGAAGTAGAGCCCGAGCCCCAGGGTTTCCATCGCTTCCTCTTCCATGTTGTCCCCTCCCCGCGAGTGGGAGGGGAGCACGTGCGACGCGCCGCAAAGCGTGTCACCGCACCAGAAACAGGGGGCACTCGAGCACGGAGGCGAGGGGTCTGAGGTCACCCTCGTCGGGCACCACGAGGCCGCCGAATTGGCAGATCAGGAAGCCGATCGGCAGCCGCCGCAGAGCTTCCGCCGCCACTGCGGTTTCCCCATGCGCGACGGCAGCCAGTTCGATACGCACATCCTCGCGTTCCGCCACCACGAGGCGGGCATGGCTCTCGATTTGTGCCAGGCGCTCCTCGTCGGGAGCGATCAACAGCAGCACGATGGGAGCGCCGTCGAGGGCGGCGAGCCGCTCGGCCGCGCGCAGCAGGACGGGGATGCGCTGCGCGTCCTCGACCGCGGCGACCACCGGTCCGGTGATGCGCCGCGCCTTGGGCCCGACCATGACAAGTCCAGTGGTGCCGGAGATCTCCATGATGAGCTGGCGCAGCAGACTGCCGTTGCCGGGGGCGAAGGGCTCGGCGAGCGCCACCACGTTCCAGGGCCCCGATTCCGCGCAAGCAATCGACAGCGCGCGCAGCGGCTCGTCGCGCACCACGCGCGAGCGCAGCGGCACCTCCGCCCGGCGCGCCATGGCCTCGAGCTGGCGCCGCGCGGCCTGAGCGGCGAGGCGCAGATCCCGTGTCATGGCGTCGGCGGTGACGGCGCGGCTGGCGCGTCCCGTGAGCGACACCTCGCGCACGAACGTGTAGGCAGCGCAGTCGAACAGCTGCTTGTCTTCGACGAAGATGCTCTCGATCTCTGATTGGAAGGCGCGGGCGATCTGCACGGCCGCCTCCATCGCGATCACGCTCGGACGGGCGGAGCCCAGTTGGAGGACGACGCGACCCTGGTTCTCTCCCGTCTCGGCAACGTGGGCGATCATAGGACATCCCCCGCACCGTTCTTGCCGCCGCCGGGACCCTTGGAGAAGCTGCGCGCGCGCTCCGCGAACGACTTGAGAGTGTCCTCCACCAGCCGGTTGACGGTGCCGGCGGGGAAGCGACCCTCGGCGCCGCGCTCGCCCGCCTTGACGCCCGTCAGAATCTCGATGCCCTCATCGATGGTGGCGACCGGGTAGATGGAGAACTGCCCGTGGCGCACTGCGTCGACCACGTCCTCCCGGAGCATCAGGTGCTGCACATTGGAGCGCGGGATCAGCACGCCCTGATCCTCGTTGAGGCCGCGGGCGCGGCAGATGTCGAAGAAGCCTTCGATCTTCTCGTTGACGCCGCCGATCGCCTGTACCTCGCCCCACTGGTTGACCGAGCCGGTGACCGCGAGCGACTGGCGGATCGGCTGCTCGGACAAGGCGGAGAGCAGCGCGTAGAGCTCGGCGGAGGAGGCGCTGTCGCCGTCGACGCCGCCATAGGACTGCTCGAACACCAAGGTGGCGGCGAGCGCCAGCGGCACGTCGAGGGCGTAGCGGCCGGCGAGGAAGCCCCAGAGGATGAGCACGCCCTTGGAGTGGAGCGGCCCGCCGAGGTTGACCTCGCGCTCGATGTCGGTGACGCGGCCGGAGCCGACGCGCACGCGCGCGGTGATTCGGCTCGGGCGCCCGAACGCGAAGGAGCCGAGCTGGACCACGGAGAGACCGTTGATCTGGCCCACCCGCGCGCCTTCGGTGTCGACCAGCACCACGCCGCGCGCGATCGATTCCTCGGCGCGGTCGCGCAGCCGGTCGGCGCGCTGGATCTGCTCGTCGATGGCGCGGGCGACGTCCTGCCTGGTGGTTGTCTTGCGCTTGGCCTGGCCGGACCAGTAGTCGGCCTCGCGCACGATGTCGGCAATGCGGCCGATCTCGATCGACAGCTTCTCGCGGTCATCCGCCAGCCGGGCGCCCTCCTCGATCACGCGCGCCACGCCTGCGGCGTCGAACGGCTTGAGGCTGTGCTCCTTGACGATGGAGGCGATCAGCCTGGCGTAGGCGATGTCGTTCTCCGGCGAGCGGGCGATGCTGTCATCGAAGTCGGCCTGCACCTTGAAAAGGCGCCCGAAATCGGGGTCGGCGGCGGCAAGCATGTAGTAGAGCTGCCGGTCGCCGAACAGCACCACGCGGACATCGAGGGGGATCGGCTCGGGATCGAGCGACTGGGTGGAGGCGAAGCCCATTCCCGAGACCTCGGCCGGCGGCTCGATGCGGATCTCGCGGCTCTTGATGACACGCTTCAGCGTCTCCCAGGCAAAGGGCGAGAGCAGTACCTTGCGTGCATCGAGCAGCAGATAGCCGCCGTTGGCCCGGTGCAGGGCGCCGGGCTTGATCAGCAGGAAGTCGGTGACGAGGGTTCCCATCTGGGCGATGTGCTCGACGCGGCCGACGAGGTTGCCATGGGTGGGGTTGAGCTCCTCCACTACCGGTGCGCCGGCGGTGTGGCCGTTGCCGCCCGACACCATCACGTTGACCATGAACCGACGGAAGCGGACGTCGCGCGCGGTGTCGACGGGCTGCCGCACGATGGCGTTCTCCTCCTCGCCCGAGATGAGGAAGAGGGCGACATTGCGCGTCAGGTCGTGCGCGGCTGCGCGAATGTAGTCGCGCGCGGCAGGGACGTCGGAGAAAGACGCGAGCAGGTCGTCGAGCGCCTCGTCCACGGCCCGCTTGGCGACCTCCTCGTTGAGGACGCTGAGCTCGGCACGGCGCTGCTTGTCGGCCTTGGGCATGCGCTCCAGGATCGCGGCCAGCTCCTTCTGCAGGGCCTCGATCTTGGCTTCCACGTCCTTGCGCATCGCTTCGGGCAACGCATTGAACACCTCCGGCTTCACCACCTTGCCTTCGTGCATCGGCGCCATGGTGAAGCCGGTCGGCGTGCGCAGGATGGCGATGTTCTGAGCCTGCGCCTTGCTGTTCAGCGCTTCCAGCGCCTCCTCCTGGCCCGAGCGGAAGTGCTCGTCGACGGCGCGGCGGCGCACCTGGTAGTCCTCGCCCTCGAACAGCGCCGGCAGCACGCTCCTGAGCTCGTCGAGTGCGGCGACCATGCCCTTGGCCAGAACCTGGCCGCGGCCTTGCGGCAGCTGCAGGGCCCGTGGCCGGTTCGGGTTTTCGAAGTTGTACACATAGACCCAGTCCGGGGGTGGCGACTGCTCGGCCGCCTTGGGGCCTAGGTGCGACTTGACGGCCGTGGACTTGCCCGAGGCCGCCGGGCCCAGGACGAAGATGTTGTAGTCGTGGCTCTTGATGTCGGCGCCGAACTGAATGGCCTTGAGGGCGCGGTCCTGGCCGATGAGGCCGGCGATCGGCTCCAACTCGTCGGTGGTATCGAACCGGAGCGGGCCGGGGTCGACAACGCGGCGCAGCAGGGAGTGCTCAAGCGGTTGCGGCCGCGCCGCCACGGTCGTGACTTGCCCTTTGGTGTCCCCTGCGGGATTGTCGGATTGTGTACGCTTGAAGAACGCCATGACCCACCCGGTTGTTGCGCCCGGACAATAGGCGTCGACCGGGCCGAAGAAAAGGCAGGCATCGACGTCACGGTCAACCGTGCCGACGGCCGCCTGCCGGACCCGATCCGGGCGGGTCGGCGGCGAAGGGCTCGAAACGCGAGATGGCGATCGTTCCAGCACAGGCCGGTGCACTGCGCGATGGCCGCCAGTCGCCCGCCGCCTTCGATATCTTCCGCGGCGTGGCGCGTCTGCTCAAGGCACATGGGCTAGCCGTCGTCGGCGAGCTGGCGCTGGCGAACGGCCGGCGGGCCGACGTGGCGGGCGTCTCGGATGGCGGCGAGATCTGGCTGGTCGAGATCAAATCGTGCCTGGAGGACTTTCGCTCCGACCAGAAGTGGCCGGAGTATCGCGAGTTCTGCGACCGGCTGTTCTTTGCCGTGGCGCCGGATTTTCCTCGGCCGGTGCTGCCCGAGGATACCGGTCTTATCATCGCCGACCGCTACGGCGGCGAGATCGTCCGCCCGGCCCCCGAGCACAAGCTGGCGGGAGCCCGACGCAAGGCGCTGACGCTGCGCATTCTGCGTACCGCAGCCTTCCGGCTGCAGGGCGCCATCGACCCTGAGGGCGGCTTCGAAGAGGTGGTGGGGTAGTTGTCATCCCGGAATTTCGCGACAGCAGAAACATCTGCGAGCCGGGTTGCAATCTTGCGCGGCGTTCTTGTTGCCCTGGGTCCCGGATATCCGCCTCCGGCGAATTCCGGGATGACAACCTCACTTCGGGGCGCGCTTGGCCAGGATGCGCTGCAGGGTGCGGCGATGCATGTTGAGGCGGCGGGCAGTCTCCGAAACGTTGCGATTGCACAGCTCGTAGACCCGCTGAATGTGCTCCCAGCGCACGCGGTCGGCCGACATCGGGTTCTCGGGGGGCGGAGCCTTCTCGTTGGCCGGGGCGAGCAGCGCGTCCGTCACCTCGTCGGCATCGGCAGGCTTGGCCAGGTAGTCCACGGCACCGAGCTTCACGGCCGTCACCGCCGTGGCGATGTTGCCGTAGCCGGTGAGTACGATGCTGCGCGCCTGCGGACGCAATTTCGAGAGCTCGGCCAGCACGTCGAGCCCGTTGCCGTCCTCCAGACGCATGTCGACGATCGCGAAGGCCGGCGCCTTGTCGCGAATGAGGTCCATGCCCTCGGTCACCGAGTGCGCAACGCGCACCTCGAAGCCACGCGTCTCCATGGCGCGCGCCAGGCGCAAGACGAAGGCACGGTCATCATCGACGAGGACCAGCGAGCGATCTTCGGGAAGCTCGTCGGGCTTGAATGAGAGATCTTCCGTCACGTGAGTGCCTCCAGCTGGCCACTATAGCGGGCTCGCCGGGAGTGCCCAAGTCTTGCCGCACTCGGCTTCTTAGCGAATGCTACTGCCCGCGTCCACGTTTTGCTCGCCAATGCGCCAGTCCGGGAACGTTGCGATGGCCACCTCTCGGCGCTCGAACGCCTCGCGGGGCCAGGTAATGCGAACGATGGCGCCGTGGCTCGGACGCTCGCGGTTGTCGAGCGTCACCGCTGCGCCGGAGCGCTCGAGAAGGGTCTTGGCGATGAAATAGCCGAGGCCCAGGCCCGCCGGTCCGGCATCCTTCGCCTGTCCGCGGCGGGCCGGACGCGTCGTGATGTAGGGCTCGCCGAGGGCATCCATCACGTCTGCCGCGAAGCCCGGCCCATCGTCGGCGATCTCGATAACGACCTGGCGCGCCGACCAGCTGGCGGTGATCTCTACGCGCTCACGGGCAAAGTCGACGGCATTTTCGACGAGATTGCCGAAGCCGTAGAGCACGCCGGGCTGCCGCTCCCCGACCGGCTCCTGCGGAGGCCCGCCGGGCTCCGGTGCCGCGCGCACGACAATCTCCGCCCCGAATCCGCGGTAGGGCCCCGCGGCTTCCTCGATCAGCTGCGTGATGCTCATGCGGGCGTGCAGGGGGTCGGGCTCCGTGGGTCCGCGCGTCAGCTTGCGCAGAATCTCCCGGCAGCGCACCGCCTGCGCCTGCAGCAGGGCCAGGTCCTCGGTCAGCTGGCTGCCTGCCGGTGCATCGCGCGACAGCTCCTTGGCGATCACGGCAATGGTGGAGAGGGGCGTGCCGAGCTCGTGCGCGGCCGCCGCGGCGAGGCCGTCGAGCGCGTGCAGTTGCTGCTCGCGCGCCAGCACCATCTCGGTGGCGGCGAGGGCGTCCGCCATCTGCCGCCCCTCCTTGGCGAGCCGCCAGGCGTAGAGCGCTAGGAAGAGCATGCCCGACAGCACGGAGGCGAGCAGGCCGACGCTGTAGAGCATGGGAAGGTGCAGCGGCGTCTCGCGCGGCCAGGGCAGCGGCAGATGGTAGAACACCAGCAGCATTGCAGCGGCGGCGGCGATAACGCCGAGCGCGATGGTGTTGAGCGGCGGCAGCGTGGCGGCCGACACGGTGACGGGCGCCACGAGCAGGAACGTGAAGGGGTTCTGCACGCCGCCCGTCAGATAGAGAAGCGCGGCGAGCTGCAGGACGTCGTAGGCCAGCAGGCTGGTGGCGAGCGCCGTGCTCAGCCGCGTGCGCGCGGGGTAGAGGATGCGCAGGAATACGTTGAGCCAGGCCGACAGCGCGATGAAAGCCAGGCAGATGCCGAACGGCAGCGGGAAGCCGAGACCGAGGTAGACGAAGCAGACCGTCACCAGCTGGCCGATCACGCCGAACCAGCGCAGGCGCAGTGCGGTCTGCAGGCGCAGCCGGCTCTGGGTCGGGTCCAGCCTATGGCGTTCGGCCTGCTGAGTGGGCATCGTTCGCTCGCTCATTTTTCGTTAGTCGCTGGTGCCCGCGCGGGCTGCTTGGCGCAACCGAGGCGCTTGCCTTGCACGCCTGACTATCCCAGATAGGAGGCGGAGCCCAGCCCGACGCCGCCGATCCAGCAGGGACGGCACCTCCCCAGGCTATCACGTCAGATGCAGAAAACGATGCCAGCGAGCGATGGCGCCCTGCCGCCTCCCGTAGACGTGCGGGAGCTGCGCAAGGTGTATCGCGACATCGCCGCCGTGGACGGCGTGAGCTTTGCGCTGGAGCGCGGGGCGATCACGGCGCTGCTCGGCGGCAACGGGGCCGGCAAGACCACCACGATCTCCATGCTGATGGGGCTGGTCGTACCGACCTCGGGGGTGGCGCGAGTGCTCGGGGTCGACATGGCCCGCGAGCGCCACAAGGTGCTGTATCGCATGAATTTCGAGAGTCCCTATGTGGACGTGCCGATGCGGCTGACCGTGCGGCAGAACCTCGAGGTGTTCGGCAGGCTCTACGGCGTGCGCGACCTGAAAGGGCGGATCGCCTATGCCGCTGAGGACTTCAGGCTGACCGATCTGCTCGACCGCCCCTACGGCAAGCTCTCGGCCGGCCAGAAGACCCGCGTCAGCCTCGCCAAGGCGCTGCTCAACGATCCCGAGTTGCTGCTTCTGGACGAGCCGACCGCCTCACTCGACCCCGACACGGCCGATTGGGTGCGCACAAAGCTCGAGCTCTATTGTCGCGGCCGGGGCGCCACCGTGGTGCTGGCCTCGCACAACATGGCGGAGGTGGAGCGGCTGGCGGACCGCGTGCTCATGCTGGAGAAGGGCCGCATGATCGCGGACGAGGCGCCCGAGGAGCTCATCAAGAGATTTGGCCGCGCCAACCTTGAGGAGGTGTTCCTCGCCATCGCCCGGCGGGACGCGGATGGCGCCAAGGACGCAGGGGGGGCGTCATGACGGTGCAAATGCCTGCCGGCAGCCATGCCTCGCCGCTCGGCGAGCAGACGTCGCTCGCTGCCTCCGCGCGGCGTGTGTATGGACTGATCCTGCGCTACTGGTACGTGATCCGCTCCTCCTGGCCGCGCACTGCCGAGCTCATCTACTGGCCGCTGGTGCAGATGCTGATGTGGGGATTCCTGCAAAGCTATCTCGCGCAGACGGCGAGCTTCGCGGCCAAGGCAGCGGGGCTGTTCATCGGCGCCGTGCTGCTGTGGGACATCCTCGTGCGCAGCCAACTCGGCTTCGCGGTCGCGTTCCTGGAGGAGATCTGGTCGCGCAACCTCGGCCATCTCATGATGAGCCCGCTGCGGCCGGCGGAGCTGGTCGCGGCGCTCATCGCGGTCAGCCTCATCAAGCTACTGGTGGCGATGGTGCCGGTGGCCCTGCTCGCCTACTTCTTCTTCGGCTTCAATGTGCTGGGGCTCGGGATCGCGTTCGCGGCCTTCTTTGCCAACCTCGTCATCATGAGCTGGTCGCTTGGTCTCGTCTCGACCGGGGTGGTGCTGCGCTGGGGCCTGGGTGCGGAGAGCTTTGCCTGGCTGATCGTCTTCGTGTTCCTGCCGCTTTGCTGTGTCTACTATCCCGTGGCGACGCTGCCCGGCTGGCTGCAGCCCGTTGCGCTGGCGCTGCCACCCACCTACGTATTCGAGGGGTTGCGTGGCGTGGTTCTCGAAGGCGCTTTCGTCGGCCAGCTGATGGTCAAGGCCTTCGTCCTCAACCTCGTCTACTTCGCTGCCGGTTGCGCCGTTTTCGCCTACTTCCTGCAGAGCGCGCGCGTCAACGGCACCCTGGTACAGATGGGCGAGTAAGGTGAGCCTTCCCGTGTCGATGCGCAGACTGAGGCTGGTTCTGTTCATTCTTGCCGGATTTGCCGTCGGCGCGGTGGCGGCTATTGCCGTCGTTCCGGGCGTGCGCGAGCGGCTGTTACCGACCGCCGGCATGCGCTCGGTCGGCCAGGCGCTGGTCGGCGGACCGTTCACGCTGACCGATCAGAACGGCAAGCGCGTCACCGAGCAGGACTTCCGCGGCAAGTTCATGCTCATCTACTTCGGCTTCACCTACTGTCCGGACGTGTGCCCCACGGCACTGCAGGTGATGGCCGCGGCGTTGGATAAGCTTGGACCCAAGGGCGAGCGCATCACGCCGGTGCTGATCTCGGTCGATCCCGAGCGGGACACGCCGGCGCAGCTTGCCCAGTACGTAAAGAGTTTCCATCCGCGGCTTGTCGGCCTGACGGGCTCGCCGCAGGAAGTGGAGGCGGCGGCCAAGGCCTACCGCGTCTACTTCAAGAAGGTGGCGGACCCCAAGTCGACTGCAGGCTACACCATGGATCATTCCTCGATCGTCTACGTCATGGGTCCCGACGGGCAGTACCGCGCCCACTTTACCCACGCAACAAGCCCCGATGTCATGGCCGAGCGCCTGGCGCGGCTGCTCGCGGGGTGACAGCTATGTGGCAGAGACAGCACGCCTTTTTTGCCAAAATGCCGAATCAGTGCATTCTCCTGTACCCATCAGGAGTCCAATCAGTGTCAGGATTGGAGCGTACGCACGCTCTGAAAAAGCGCCTGTTCAAGCGGCGCTTCGGATCGTCGCGAGGGGTTGGGGACCTAGACCGGGGACACGCACGTGCTGCTCTACCATTGGTATGAGCTTGGTCGCGCCGCTTTCAGGCCGGCCAGAGCCGCAGCAGGCACGTGCCGGCTGTTCTTCAATCCGCTGAATCCGCTGAGCCACACTCCTGTCGGCCGCAGCACGATCGCGGCCTGCGAGGTGTTCGAGCGCGCGACCCGGCGCTACTCCAAGCCCGAGTTCGGCATCAATCGCGCCAGGGTCGGCGGGCAGTCGGTCCGCGTCACCGAGGAGGTGGTGTGGCAGACGCCGTTCTGCCGCCTCGTCCACTTCAAGCGCGACATTCCTCCCGCACGGGCCGCGCAAGACCCCAGGGTCCTGCTGGTGGCACCGATGTCGGGCCACTTCGCCACCCTCCTGCGCGGTACAGTGGAGACATTCCTGCCTGAGCACGAGGTCTACATCACCGACTGGCAGGACGCGCGCAACGTGCCGCTCTCCGCCGGCCGCTTCGATCTCGACGACTATATCGACACGATGGCCGCAATGTTTCGCTTCTTCCGCGGCGATGTGCATGTGTTCGCGGTGTGCCAGCCCTCCGTGCCTGTGCTCGCCGCCACAGCGCTCATGGAGGCCGAGGGCGATCCCGCCGTGCCGATGACGCTGGTGCTTGCCGGCGGCCCGATCGACACGCGCATCAACCGCACCGTCGTCAATACTCTGGCCGAGGAGCGGGGCACCGACTGGTTCCGCCGCAACGTCGTCACCAACGTGCCCTGGCCCTGTGCGGGACGCGGCCGGCAGGTCTACCCGGGCTTCCTGCAGCTCTCGGGCTTCATGACCATGAACCTCGACCGGCACATGCAGGCGCACAAGGACATGTTCCTGCATCTGGTGCGCGGCGACGGCGATTCCGCCGACAAGCACCGCGAGTTCTACGACGAGTATCTCGCGGTGATGGACCTGACCGCGGAATTCTACCTGCAGACGGTCGACACCGTGTTCGTGCGCCACCTGATGCCGCGGGGGTTGATGACCTCGCGTGGGCGCAAGATCGACCTCGCCGCCATCCGCCGCCCGGCGCTCATGACGGTGGAGGGCGAGAAGGACGATATTACCGGCACGGGCCAGTGCCGCGCCGCGCTCGATTTGTGCTCGGGCATCCCGACGGAACGCAAGGCGCACTTCGAGTGCCCGCGCGTCGGCCACTACGGCGTCTTCAACGGCTCGCGCTTTCGCACCGAGATCGCCCCGCGCATCGCCAAGTTCATGCGCGCGCACGACCCTTGCGTCGACATGGGCCTCACGATCGCGCAGCTCGAGCACATGGCGACGATGCCGAAGCGCGGCCGCCGACCCCCGGCTGACCTCGAGGGCCTCGCTTTCAGCTTTGCGGCCGAGTAGGGCGCGACCCGCCTTGTCAAGCCGCGCGCGACCGCGTGTCGCCTCAGCGCAACAATTGCAAGCTGGTGCCGTCGTCGGGGCTGTACGCACCACAATTATTTGCTAGGCCAGACCTGCGGGGCACGCCGCGCAGTCCATCCCGCGTCATCGAGCGGACATGCGTGGCAGCTTTTTTTGCTGAGAGGGTCAAGACCAGTGAGAGCGGTTGGCAAGAAGCGAGCGAGAACCGTCGCGCTCAGCGTGCAGGGCATAGGCGTTCCCGTGGAGGTGCGTCGCCATGCAGCGGCGCGGCGCCTGACGCTGCGGGTGAGCAAGACTCGCCGCGCCGTCGTCGTGACGCTGCCGTCGACATCGCACATCGAGGAGGCGGGTCGGTTCCTCAGCACGCACGCCGACTGGGTGCGCGAGCGACTGGGCCGCGTGCCGGAACCCGTGCCGTTCGTCGACGGCGCCACCATTCCGCTGCGCGGTGCGCCGCATCGCATCGCGTTGAGCGATGTAACGCGCGGAGCCGGGGTGGTGAGCCTCGATGCTTCGTGCCGAGGATTGCCGCGCCTGAAGGTGACGGGCGGCAAGGAGCATGCCGCGCGCCGGCTCAAGGACTGGCTCGTCGCCCAGGCACGCAAGGACCTCGAGGCCCGCGTCGCTCTGCATGCCGGCAATCTCGGCGTACGCGTCAAGCATATCAGCCTGCGCGATCAGACGACGCGCTGGGGATCGTGCTCTGCGAGCGGCGTGCTGTCGTTCTCCTGGCGGCTGATCCTGGCGCCGCGCTTCGTGCTCGACTACGTGGCGGCGCACGAGGTGGCCCACCTGCGCGAGATGAATCACGGCCCGCGCTTCTGGCAGCTGGTCGCGGCACGCGTGCCGCGCCTGGAGGAAGCCAAGGACTGGCTGCGCAACGAGGGCAGCGATTTGCATCGCTACGCGTAGGGCGCAAAATGGCGAAGCCGCACTGCGCCGGACCGCGGGTGGATCGGTGCAATGCGTTGCGCCTTTGCACCCCTACGATTGCTCCAAGCCGTGCTTCGACAACCTCGGCACGGGTGGTCTCGGCACGGGGTGACGTCCTCGTCCTGAGCTTGTCGAAGGACGGGCCGCGAGCACCTGAGCCGTGCTTCGACAGGCTCAGCACGGGGGTGGGCTCGGGGATCGCGTAGGGCGCAAAATGGCGAAGCCGCACTGCGCCGGGCAGCGGGTGGATCGGTGCAATGCGCCGCGCTTTTGCACCCTAGGATCGGTGACCTACCATCCCTTGAAGGGCGTCTCCGGTACCGGAGTCTTCGGGGGGGTGCCGGCGGCGAAGGCCAGCAGGTTGTCGACGACGAGCTGGCCCATGGCGCCGCGCGTGTGGTTGGAGGCAGAGCCCACATGCGGCAGCAGCGTCACGTTGTCGAGCTGCATGAACTCCGGGTTGATGTTGGGCTCACCGACGAACACATCGAGGCCTGCGCGCAGGATCGTGCGCGCCTTGAGGGCGGCAATCAGCGCCGCCTCGTCGACCACCGAGCCGCGCGCCATGTTGACGAGGATGCCGCGCGGCCCCAGGGCCTCCAGCACCCGGGCGTCGACGAGGTTGGCGGTGGCCGGTCCGCCGGGGATGACGAGGATCAGCGTGTCGATGTCGCGGGCCATGGCGAGGAGGTCGCTGTAGTAGCGGTTGGCAACGCCCGCCTGTGGATTGCGGCCGAAGTAGCTGACGGGGATGCCGAAGGCCTCGATGCGCCGCGCGATGGCCTTGCCGATGCGGCCGAAGCCGGCGATGCCGACGGAGCGGTCGCGCAGCGAGGCGGTGAGGCGGTAGTCACCCTCCCCGGGCCAGCGCCCGTCCCGCAGCCACTTCTCCGCGTCGTAGAACTCGCGCACGGTGGCGAGCAGCAGCCCGAGCGTAGTGTCGGCCACCTCCTCGGTCAGCACATCGGGCGTATTGGTGATGATAACGCCGCGGCTCGCTGCGACGGGAATGTCGATGGTGTCGTAGCCAACGCCGAAGTTGCCGATGATCTTGAGATTGGGGAACCGCGCCATGAGGGCGGCATCGGTCCTGACTCCGGTGTGGCTGCCGGTGCAGATGGCGCACACGTCGGGCGCGATCCGCGCCAGCAGCGCCTCGCGGTCGGAAGCCTGGTGCAGGCGATGCACCTCGAAGGCCGGAGCCACGCCCTGCTCGATCAGGTCCATCATCGGGCCGGTGTGCAGCAGGCCGGGTTTCGTCATGGGCAGCTCTCCGTGAACGAGCCCGCCTCCTAGCATTGGCGGCAAGGCCCGTTCAATTGCGCATTTGCTCTCATCCGACGTTTGCGGGCAAATGGGACATGACCCACGTCGCCTACGACGTCGCCATTATCGGCGGTGGCCACAACGGCCTTACCTGCGCTGCCTATCTTGCGGCAGCGGGTTTGCGCGTCGTCGTGCTCGAGAAGAATACCGTGGTCGGAGGGGCGGCGCTGACGGAAGAGTTCCATCCGGGCTTCCGCAACTCCGTGGCCGCCTACACGGTGAGCCTCCTCGACCGGCACGTGATCGCCGACCTCGAGCTGGCGCGGCACGGGCTCGAGATCGTCGAGCGACCGGTTGCCAACTTCTGGCCGGTGGACGATACGCGCTACCTGCTGATGCCCTACGGCACCGCCAACCGGCAACGTGCCGTCGCCCAATTCTCCCTGAAGGATGCCGAGCGGCTGCCGGCCTATGACGCGGCACTCGAGCGCGCCGCCTCTTTCCTGCGCGACCTGGCCCTGCGGCGCCCGCCCAATGCGGGCGGAGGCGTCCTCGAGATGATCGCGAGCGCGGGCCTCGGGCGGCGGCTCTTCGGCCTCTCGCTCGACGACAAGCGCCTGCTTCTCGACCTCTTCACCAAAAGTGCCGCGGATTTCCTTGACGCCTGGTTCGAGAGCGACGTGGTGAAGGGGGCGCTGGCCTTCGACGGCATCGTCGGTGCCTACGCCAGCCCGTACACGCCGGGCACGGCCTACGTCCTGCTGCATCACTGCTTCGGCGAGGTGAACGGCAAGACGGGCGTGTGGGGGCATGCGGTGGGCGGCATGGGTGCCATCACCGCCGCCATGGCACGCGCCGCCGAGAGCCGCGGTGCGGCGATCCGCACCGGAGCTGAGGTGGCCTCGCTGATCGTGGAGGGCGGCAAGGCGCGTGGCGTGCGGCTGCGTTCAGGTGAGCGCATCGACGCACGCGCGGTCGCGGCCAATGTTCCGCCGAAGCTGCTGTTCCGCGATCTCGTGCCGGAAGGGGCGGTCGAGAACGAGCTGCGCCGACGGTTCGTCGGCCTCAAGTCGGGCTCGGGCACGTTCCGCATGAACGTGGCGCTTGCCGAGCTGCCGAGCTTCACCTGCCTGCCTGGCACCGAGCGCCAGGATCACCACGGCGCCGGGATCGTCATCGGGCCGACGCTCGGCTACCTGGAGCGGGCATATCTGGATGCGCGGGCGCACGGCTGGTCGCGCGAGCCGGTGGTGGAGATGCTGATCCCCTCGACCCTCGACGACAGTCTGGCGCCGGCGGGGCGGCATGTGGCGAGCCTGTTCGTGCAGCACGTTGCGCCGCAGCTGCCGGGCGGCCGCAGCTGGGAGGATGCACGCGAGGAGTTCGCCGACTTGGTGATCGCCACGGTCGACCGGCACGCCCCCAACTTCATGCGCAGCGTGCTCGCCCGGCAGGTGCTGTCTCCGTTCGACCTGGAGCGCCGGTTCGGGCTCGTCGACGGCGACATCTTCCACGGCCAGCTGAGCCTGGATCAGCTCTACAGCGCGCGACCCGTGCTCGGCCATGCCGACTACCGCATGCCCGTGCCGGCGCTCTATCTATGCGGCTCGGGCGCGCATCCCGGCGGCGGCGTGACAGGGCTGCCGGGGCGCAACGCAGCCCTTGGAATCATTCAAGATTTCAAGTGTTTCCGGCGCCCGGTCGCCCGCTAGCATCTCGCTTTCCTCGACCAATCACCCTATATTGGGGCAAAGTGGCCCGAGCGGGGCCTACAACATGACGCTGCGCAGCGAGACGATGAGATGAGCACGCCACGACCGAGGCCCCAGGTGATGAAGCTCAGCGACCGGGCGGCCGAGCGCATCAAGTCCATCATGACGAGCAAGGGCGCCGAGACGGCGGGCTTGCGCATCGGTGTGAAGAAGGGCGGCTGCGCCGGCATGGAATACACGCTCGACTGGGCGGCGGAGCAGCAGCGCTTCGACGAGGTGGTGGAGCACAACGGCGCACGCGTGCTGATCGATCCGAAGGCGGTCATGTACCTGCTGGGCACGGAGATGGACTACAAGGTCGACAAGCTGTCGGCGCAGTTCGTGTTCTCCAACCCAAACCAGACCGGCGCCTGCGGCTGCGGCGAGTCCGTGAACCTTGCCCCCGCCGCGCAGGAAAAGCTAGAGGCGCTGCGCAGCTGACGCTGCCTGCCTACTTCTGCGACACGTACAGGTCCTCGGCTGGCCAGTTGCCGATGACACTGGGTGCTTGCGCCCCCTTGGTGGCGGCCTCGACCGCGGCGTTGACGCGGCGAAACACCTTCGGAAGCTCGATGCCGGGCTCGCGCAGGGCCTCCAGCAAGGCGTGTGCATAGGGGCTGAGATCGCCCGCGCCGTCCTGGGCATACTGGCCGGCCGCCGTTGAATAGGCCACGAGCACCCCGCGCGGCGGCTCCACCACCTTGAAGGTCTGCGGCTTGCCGCCAGGGTTGGCCGCGCTCGGCAAGTTGGAAGGGTCGATACGGCACGCGTCCACCACCACCAACCGCAGACGCTTGGCTGCCTTGACGGAGTCGAAGGCGTTGTCCATCCGCATCTGCGGATGGTCGCGGGCGAAGGTCAGCGCGCCGCGGTCGTCGGCGTCGACGGGTATCATGTAGTTGATGCCGTCAACCTCGATACCGGTGCCGGCGTAGTAAACGAGAGCCCAATCGGCACCGGCAGCCTCGTCGCGGAATGCCTGAATGGCTGTCGCGATCTGCTCCTTCGTCCCGTCGTAGATGACGGTGGTGGCAAAGCCCAGGCCCCGGAGCTGGCGCCCGATGGCGATCACATCGTTCTTGGGGTTCTTGAGCGGCGTGCCCCAGGACCTGTAGTTCGTATTGCCGATCAACAGGGCAATCCGCTGCTCCGGGCGCGCCCTAGAGGGAGGGGCAATCGCCGCGCGTTCCGGCAAAGTCAGCGCGGCCGGAATGATGTTGGCGCCGACGTTGCGGGCGGCCGCCTCCCATCCCTTGCGCACCTCGCCGACTCGCTTCGCCTTCGCCGGATGCGTCGCCGTCGCCTCGTCGGCAGACACCATGGCAATCGCGAGCTGGGCATCGGCGAGCGGTGCGCCGAGCTTGTTGAGGATGAAGCCGGCGAAGTAGTCCGCCTGCAGCTCCGCCTCGTGGTTGGGAAAGGTCGGGTCCATGTGGAAGGCCACGTGATGGCCGACCTCGTGTGCCAGCACCAGCCAGTCCGACCAGCTGGTCGCTATCGCCGACCGCAGGCCGTCCATCCAGGCAGGATTATAGAGGACGAGGCGCGTTCGGCCGCCGTCCTCGGTCGTGGCCTCCGCGTTTGCCACATCCGACGAGGCGCGCACCTCAAACTGCGTCGTGGGTATGCCGATGGCGTCGACGATGCGCCGGACCGCGGCGCGCGCCTCGGTGCTGCCCTCGATGCTCGTCGCCCGGCGCGGGATCGCCGCCCCACCGACCGGGGCCAGCGCCCGCCCGCCCAGGACGTGCTCGCGCGTGGCCTGGCCCGCTGCGGGGGCGGCCAACACGCATGCAAGTGGCGCGATCAATGCAATTCTGCGGAATATCGGCATGACGGTCCCCTGCGCGCCCAACCCGGCCTGCGACGGCGGCCAGTACAGCATGGGGCCGCGGGCCGACAATTGCACCATGAATACGCGCAACGCTGATCCACTTTCAGGGGACAAACTGTCCGGCACTCAGCGCAAATGGCAGGCGACGTGGTGGCCGGGCTCGACTTCGCGGAGCGCCGGCACCTCCTCTTTGCAGAGGGCGACCACATAGGGACAGCGCGTGTGGAAGCGGCAGCCGGGCGGCGGCTTGAGCGGGCTCGGCACGTCGCCCTGCACCACGCGCTTGTCGCGCTTGATCTTGGGATCGGGCACCGGCACGGCCGCCAGCAGCGCCTCGGTGTAAGGGTGCAGCGGCCGCGTGAACAGAGTGACCTTGTCGGTGTACTCGACGATGCGCCCCAGATACATGACGGCGATGCGGTGGGAAATGTGCTCCACAACGGCCAGGTTGTGCGAGATGAAGAGGTAGGAGAGCTTGAGCTCGCGCTGTAGGTCCATGAGCAGGTTGATGACCTGCGCCTGGATCGACACGTCCAGTGCGGAGACCGGTTCGTCGCCGATGATGAGCTTCGGGTTGAGCGCGAGCGCGCGCGCGACGCCGATGCGCTGACGCTGTCCGCCAGAAAACTGGTGCGGGAAGTTGTCCATCTGCGCGCGCCTGAGCCCGACGCGCTCGAAGAGGTCGGCCACGCGCTCGCGCCGCTCGGCGCGCGTGAGCAGGCCATGCACCTGCAGCGGCTCGCCGACGATGTCGCCGGCCCGCTTCCGGGGGTTGAGCGACGAGAACGGGTCCTGGAAGATGATCTGCATCTGCCGGCGGAAGGGTCGCATCTCCACCTTGCCGAGGCTGGTGACGTCGTGGCCGTCAAGGCGGATGGCGCCGGCGGTCGGCTCGATCAGCCGCATGATGGTGCGGCCGACCGTGGTCTTGCCGCAGCCCGATTCGCCGACGAGGCCCAGCGTCTCGCCCGTGCCGATCGAGAAGCTGACATCGTCCACAGCATAGACGTGGCCGACCGTGCGCCGCAGCAGACCTTTGCGCACGGGAAAGTGCTTGGAGAGGCCCTGCACCTCGAGAACCGGCGGCGCCGCCGTGTGCACGCTGTCAGGCAGGTTGTCTGGCCCGCTATCGGGCATGGCCTGCCTCCGTGAGCCGGTCGGAGTGCCAGCACGCGGCCCAGTGCGCAGGTGCTTTCTCCTCGTAGGGCGGAAACTGGCCGCGGCACTTGTCGTCGGCGAAGGCGCAGCGCGGCGCGAAGGTGCAGGCTTGCGGCAGGTTGGTGAGCGCCGGCACGATACCCGGGATCTCCTGCAGGCGCTCGACTGCAGGGCCCGCCTCGCGCCGCATGAGCGCGAGGCGGGGGATCGAGTTCATCAGCCCGCGCGTGTAGGGGTGCATGGGGGCCTCGAAGAGATCGCCGACGGAGGCTTCCTCCACCTTGCGTCCCGCGTACATGACGATCACGCGCTCCGCCGTCTCCGCCACGACGCCCAGGTCGTGCGTGATGAGGATCAGCGCCGTGCCGAACTCGCGCTGCAGCTTGTTGATCAGCTCCAGGATCTGAGCCTGGATGGTGACGTCGAGCGCCGAGGTCGGCTCGTCGGCGATCAGCACCTTGGGATTGCAGGCGAGCGCCATGGCGATCATGGCGCGCTGGCGCATGCCGCCCGAGAGCTGATGCGGATACTCCTTGATGCGTTGGGCGGGCTCGGGGATGCCGACGAGCTGCAGCATCTCCACCGCGCGCTTCAGGGCGGCCTTTTGCGACATTCCCTGATGCAGGGTCAGCGCCTCGCCGATCTGCCGGCCGATCGTCATGACCGGGTTGAGGGAGGTCATCGGCTCCTGGAAGATCATGGAGATCTGGTTGCCGCGGATCGTGCGCATCGTGCTCTCGTCGAGGCCGACGAGGTCTTGACCGTCGAGCACCACGGAACCGCCGACGATACGCCCGGGCTCGGACACGAGCCGCATCAGGGAGAGCGACGTCACGCTCTTGCCGCAGCCCGATTCCCCGACGATGGCCAGCGTCTCGCCTTTCCCGAGCGCGAAGGAGACCCCGTCCACCGCCTTCACCAGTCCGCCGCGCGTGTAGAAGTAGGTCTGCAGGTTGTCGACTTCGAGGACCCGCTCGCGCGGCTCGTTTCTCCCCGCTGGACCGCGTGCCGGGAGCGCCTGAGGGGCCGTCATCAGTTTTTCTGCCGGGGATCGAGGAGATCGCGGATGGCGTCGCCGAGCAGGTTGGTGCCGAAGACGGCGAGACTGATGGCGATGCCCGGAAAGATGACGAGCCAGGGCGCCGTGCGCACATATTCGGCGGCCGATTCCGACAGCATCCTCCCCCAGGACGGATAGGGCTCGGGGATGCCGAGACCGAGAAACGAAAGCGCGGCCTCGGTCAGGATGGCGGAGCCCAGCTGCGCCGTCGCCAGCACGATCAGGGGCGTGAGCGTATTGGGCAGAACGTGCTTGAAGGCGATGCGCGTCTCGCTCATGCCGACCGCCTTGGCCGCCTCCACGTAGGGCATCTCGCGCAGGGAGAGCGTATTGGAGCGGATGACGCGGGCGACGTGCGGCACGATCGGAATGGAGATGGCGATGATGGTGTTCTCGAGCGAGGGTCCGAGGGAGGCCGCCATCACCAGCGCCATCACCAGCAGGGGCAGCGCCTGCATGATGTCGATGAGCCGCTGGATGAGGAGGTCGTACCAGCCGCCGAAGTAGCCCGACGTCAGGCCGATGATGACGCCGAAGAAGCAGCCGAGCGCGGTGGAGCCGAGGCCCACGGCCAGCGAAATACGGGCGCCATGCACGATGCGGCTGTACATGTCCCGGCCCATGAAGTCCGCTCCGAGCCAGTAGGTCTCGCTCGGGCGCGCCAGGGAGGCGCGGGGGTTGGTGCGGGTCGGATCGAACGCGGTCAGATAGTCGGCGAAGATGGCGGTGAGCACGAAGGCGATCACGACCGCGCCGCCGATGGCGCCGAGCGGATAGCGCCGGCAGAAGAACATGAGCGAGCCGAACCAGCCGCTGACGTTGGCTCCGGCCCTGGCAAGCTCGGCTTCATGATCTATGACGGCCACGCGATCTGGACCTCCGGCTCGAGCCCCATGCTCATTCGTCGTAGCGGATGCGCGGGTCGAGAACGGCGTAGGCCATGTCGACCAGGAAGTTGATCACCACCGTCACGATGGCGATGAACATCACGAGGTTCTGCACGATCGGGTAGTCGCGCCAGCGGATGGCCTCGACGAGGAAGCGCGCCACGCCGGGGATGTTGAACACGGTCTCGGTGACGATCAGGCCGCCGATCAGGAAGGCTGCCTCGATGCCGATGATGGTCACCACGGGGAGCACGGCGTTGCGCAGGGCGTGGTCGTAGTTGATGGAGGTCTCCGAGGCGCCCTTGGCGCGGGCGGTGCGGATGTAGTCCTGGCGCAGCACCTCCAGCATGGAGGAACGGGTGAGCCGCATCACGAGGGCGGAGGCGCGGAAGCCGACTGCGGCGGCGGGTATGCTGAGCAGCCCCAGCTCCTGCCACAGCGTCGGCGGCTGCGCCGTGTAGATGGG
>JBFWRV010000044.1:0-55605 GCA_050248715.1 Hyphomicrobiaceae bacterium
CACAGCGTCGGCGGCTGCGCCGTGTAGATGGGTATCCAGCCGAGGTACTGCACGAAGAACATCAAGATGAGCAGGCCCAGCCAGAACGACGGCAGCGAGAGCCCGCTCAGGCTGATCACGCGCAGCACGTAGTCGAGCGCGGTGTCCTGGCGCACGGCACTGATGACGCCGAGAGGCACGCCGAACAGCACCGAGAAGAACAGGGCGAGCGCTGCAAGCTTCGCCGTGACCGGAATGCGCGGGAGAATCTCGTCGAGCGCCGGCTTCTCCGATACGTAGGCATAGCCCAGATCGCCGCGCGCCAGGCCGCTGATCCAGCTGGCGTACTGGGTGATGATCGGCTGGTCGAGACCCAGCTCCTTCTCGATCTTCTTCTTCTCGGCCGGATCGATGAACCCAGCCGAATCGAACAGGATGTCGACGATGTTGCCCGGCACCAGCCGCATCATCACGAAGATCAGCACCGACATCCCGAACAGCGTCAGGAGCATCAGCAGAAATCTTCGGATCATGTAGGCGCCCACGACGGCCTTCCTCTACGCCGATACCGAAATCCGAGGCGCCTGCGTCTCCGGCTCGCCTGCCATTCAGGTGGCCGGCCTCGTCCCGTGGCCGCGCACTATTTGTCGAGCCACACGTCCTCGAAGCGCCAGTTGTTGTAAATGCTGTTGGCGTGCTGCACGAACCCCTTGAGATGGGGATGCCAGCAGGTCGCCGCGCGATCGTGATAGATGATCGGACGCGCCAGCTCCTCCGCCAGGACGCGCTCGACCTCCCAGACCAGCTTCTTGCGCTTCTCGAGGTCGCTCTCGCGCGACTGGGCGTCGATCAGCTTATCCACCTCGGGGTTGCAATACTGCGTGTAGTTGCGCTCCGACTTGCAGGTGTAGTTCTCGACCAGGTTGACGTCGGGATCGTCCACGGCGATGCCCGTCAGGTTCATGCCGACCGTGTAGTCCTTGCGCGCGACCTTGGCGTGCCAGAGCGATGTTTCCACCACCTCGAGCTCGCCCTCTATGAAGATGCGCTTGAGCTGGTCGATCAGGATGACCGATGGATCGCGGTAGATGGCGATGTTGCGCGTCGAGATCTTGATCTTGAGGGGCTTGGACGCGCTGTAGCCCAGGCTCTCCATGATCTTGCGTGCCTTGGCCACGTTGGCTTCGACGTCCGGGCTGTAGCCCGGCAACTTGTTGAGGACCTCCGGCGGCATGCCCCAGTTGCCTTCGGGCAGCGGCAGCATGTTGCCGCCGATATCGCCTTTGCCCTCGGTCAGGATGTCGATGAACGCCTTGCGGTCGATGGCGAGCGCCATCGCTTCGCGCAGCTTGGGATCGTTGAACGGTGCCACCTCGCGGTTGATGATGAGGTTGCGGGGCACGTACTGGGGCTTGACCTCACAGGTCGCTTTGGGCGCCTGGGACTTCATGTCCTTCAGCAGCGGGATGGTGATGTCCTGCGAGAAGGTCATGTCGAACTCGCCGGAGACGAAGGCGAGGATCCGGGTGGAACGGTTGGTGATGATGTTCCACTCGATGGCATCGACGTAGGGCCGGCCCTGCTTCCAGTAGTCGGGGTTGCGCACCACCTTGATGAATTCGTTGCCGCGGAACTCCGCGAACTTGAAGGGGCCCGTGCCGATCGGCTTTACGCGCATGTCCCGCGTGGAGACGTGGCAGGGATAGACCGGCGTGTAGCCGGAGGCGAGCAGCGCCAGGAGCGCCGGTTGCGGGGCGCTCAGCTTGAAGGTCGCCTCGAAGTCACCGTTGACTGCCACCTCCTTGACGTTGCGGTACCACACCCCGCGCGGGTTCTTGCGGAACTTGTCGGGGTTGTTGCCGGTCAAGCGGTTCCAGGTGCACTGGACGTCCTTGGCCGTGAAGGGCTTGCCGTCATGCCACTTGACGCCCTGGCGCAGCTTGAACGTGAGCTCGGTCTTGTCCGCGTTCCACGACCAGCTCTCGGCGAGGTCGGGTACGATCGTTTCCATGCTGTTGACAGGCTTGGTCTGGTCGTAGAGGACAAGATTGTTGAAGATGGCCATGAACGGCATGTTCGTGGAGACCGTGGCCTCCTCGTGAATCGACGCGCTCGGCGGGTTGTCGCGGTGGTAGATGCGGAGCGTGCCGCCCTGCTTCTGCGCCAAAACCGGCGTGGCTGTAGAAATCACGGCAGCCAAGCATGAAGCCGCTGCCAAGACGAGCTTGTTTCGCATCCATTCCTCCCCGGTCGCCGTTCTTGCGGCGCCTCTGCCGACGGGCGGCCTTGTCGTTCTCGACGCCACGCTAGACGGGGGTTCCCGGGAGAGCAAGCCCCGGCATGGAAGCGCGGGCAAAAAACGCTGGCGTTGGTTGTCACAGTAGATGCAAGGACGAGATAAGGAGAATACATGCGCCGAGAGGCGCGCATCGCTCGGAGGCAGGTGGCCATGGCTGGCCCAGAGACGATCGAGACGGGCTATGCGCCCATCAAGGCCTGGATCGGGGGGGTGCCCGTCGAGGACGCGGCGCGGCGCCAGCTCTTCAACGTGGCATCCCTGCCGTTCGTGCATGCGCACGTCGCCGTCATGCCCGATGTGCACTTCGGCAAGGGTGCCACCGTCGGCTCGGTGATCGCCACGAAGGCGGCGATCGTTCCAGCCGCCGTCGGCGTCGACATCGGCTGCGGGATGATGGCCGTGCGCACGACGCTCACCGCCGGAGCCCTGCCCGACACCCTGGCCAAGCTTCGGCTTGGCATCGAGGCGGCAGTGCCGCACGGCGGCATCGGTCTGAAGGGCGGCTGGAAGGACGGCGTGCCGAATGCCGTCGGACGCCTTTTCGCCGAGAGTGGCCTGGCCGACGGACTGAAGGAGCTCGAGGAGAAGCACCCGGCGCTGCGCGATGCCCAGAGCGTGACGCACCTGGGCTCGCTCGGCGGCGGCAATCATTTCATCGAGATCTGCCTCGACGAGGAGCAGCGCGTCTGGGCCGTGCTGCATTCCGGCAGCCGCGGCATCGGCAACCGCATCGGCACGGTGTTCATCGCCAGGGCGCGCGAGGCGCTGGACCGGCGCCAGCTTACGCGGCCGCTTCCCGACCGCGATCTGGCTTGGCTCGAGGAAGGCGAGGTCGAGTTCGACGATTACGTCGCGGCAGTGGTCTGGGCGCAGGAGTTCGCCCGCCGCAACCGCGAGGTGATGATGGCGGCCGTGCTGCGTGTCATGCGCGAACAACTTCCGCCCTTCCAGATGCAGAAGCAGGCCATCAACTGCCACCACAACTACGTGGAGCGGGAGACGCACTTCGGTGCGTCCGTGTGGGTCACGCGCAAGGGGGCGGTGCGCGCGGGAGCCGGCGACCTCGGCATCATTCCGGGCTCTATGGGGGCGAAATCCTACATCGTGCGCGGCAAGGGCAACGCGGAGAGCTTCTGCTCGTGCGCGCACGGCGCGGGGCGGCGCATGTCGCGCGGGGAGGCCAAGCGTCGCTTCACGCTCGCCGAGCATGCTGCCGCGACGGCAACCGTCGAGTGCCGCAAGGATGTCGGCGTCATCGACGAGACCCCGATGGCCTACAAGGACATCGACGCCGTGATGGCCGCCCAGACCGATCTCGTGGATATCGTGCACACGCTGCGGCAGGTGGTGTGCGTGAAGGGGTGAGCCGGCAATCGCGCCTCGCCTTCACGGGCGGGTGATGCGCTGCTGGAACCAGGCCGCCGTCCGTCCTAGTTCGCGGTCATCCCGGCGCTTGTCGCCGAGATCCACCTCTCAGCATGCGCCGGCGCTGTCGGATGGATGGATCCCGGGCACAAGGCCCGGGATGACTCCGGTGGAAGAGGCTCTCACGCAATAGCGAGCCTTGCCGGTGGCGCGGTGCAGGTGCCGCCTGTGGGCGCTTCCCACATGCGGGCGGCCGACGTAGCTTTCGCCCAGACCCACGAGCGAGGCTCCGACCCCATGAACCGCATCACCGGCCGCTCCGCCTTCCTGGCCCTGCTGAAGGACGAGGGCATTACGCACCTCTTCGGCAATCCCGGCACGACCGAGCTGCCGATCATGCACGCGCTGAAGGAGCACCCGGACCTCACCTACGTGATGGCCATGCAGGAGTCGCTGGTGGTGGCGATGGCGGACGGCTTCTCGCGCGCCAGCGGCAAGCTCGTCGCCTGCAACGTGCACGTGGCGCCGGGGCTCGGCAACGCCATGGGCTCGCTTTACAACGCCAAGTTCACGGGCACGCCGATGATCCTCACGGCCGGGCAGCAGGAGCAGGGCCACGGCCTGACCGAGCCGCTCCTCTACGATCCCCTGGTGCCGATCGCGCAGCCGCTGGTGAAGTGGGCCGTGGAGGTGACGCGGCTGGAGGACCTGCCGCGCATCGTGCGTCGCGCGGCGAAGGTCGCGACTACGCCGCCGACGGGCCCGGTGTTCATCTCGCTGCCCGGCGACATACTCAACGCCGAGGCGGGCATCGAGCTCGGCGCCTCGACCCGGGTCGAGACGCGCACGCGGCCGTCGGACGCGGTGCTCGAGGATCTTGCGAAGCGGCTGCTCAAGGCCGAGCGGCCCGTGATCATCGTCGGCGATGAGGTCGTCAAGAGCGATGCGCTGGAGGCGGCGGCAAAGTTCGCGGAGGCGCTGGGCGCGCCCGTCTACCAGCAGAGCGTCGCCTACGGCGCTCATTTTCTTTCCGAGCATCCCTGTTTCGTCGGCGGGTTGTCGCGCGACCAGAAGCAGGTGCGCGGCGTGCTGTCCAAGTTCGACCTGCTGATCGCGTTGGGCTCGGATCCCGTGCGCATGTCCGTGTGGAGCGAGGTGGAGCCGCTGCCCGATAGCATGCCCGTGGTGCACATCGGTCAGCTCGACTGGGACATGGGCAAGAACTTTGCCGCCGATATGGCCGTGCGTGCCGACCTGCGCGAGACGCTGCTGGCGCTCACGCCGCTGCTGGGCAAGCTAGGCGGCGAGCATCGGGGCGCAAGGGTCAAGGGGGCGCTTGCGCAGCTTGCCAAGACCAACTGGAGCGCCACGCGGGCCGAGCTGGCCGCCCGCATCGAGGGGCGCAAGGGCACGAAGCCGATCGATCCCGACTGGTTGTCCTTGCAGATCGCCAACACGCTACCGCGCGATGGGGTGATGGTGAACGAGGGGCTCACCTCGTCGCGGCACCTGACGGACCTCGTGCCCTACCGCGACCGCTACGGCTTCCACGCGCTGGCCTCCGGCGGCATCGGCTGGAGCGTGCCGGCGTCGGTCGGCATCGCCATGGCGCAGGCACCGCGTCCCGTGTGCTGCTTCTCGGGCGACGGCAGCGCCATGTACTCGATCCAGTCGCTATGGACAGCGGCGCACCACAAGCTGCCGATCACCTACGTGATCGCCAACAACGGCGGCTACCGCATCATCAAGCAGCGGCTCAAGTCGTTCCACGGCAACGACCACTTCATCGGCATGGACTTTGCGGAGCCCAAGGTCGACTTCACCGCGCTCGCCAAGTCGATGGGCATGCCGGCCGAGCACATCACCGAGCCCGATGCGCTGGGGCCGGCGCTGCGCCGGTCTTTCTCGACGCCGGGGCCGAAGCTGCTCGACGTGGTGGTGGACGGGAAGGTGTGACCCGTAGGGTGCAAGAGCGAGGCGCATTGCACCGATTTGGCGCGAGGCTCGGCGCAATGCGGCTTCGCCTCTTGCGCCCTACGGCCTTCAGCCGTTGCGCGCGAGATAGTGCATGCCCGCGACGTGGCAGAGGCTGACGCGCACCTCGATGGGCATGTCGTCGAGCCCGAAGGCAATCCGGTCGATGCGCAGCAGAGGCGTGCCGGGGGCGATTCCCAGCTCGGCGGCCGTCTCGGCATCGGCGGCGACGGCAGAGAGGCGGTCGTCCGTGCGCATCACCAGGACGCCGTGCGTCTTCTGGAACCAGTCGTAGAGCGTGTTGGGAATGTCGGCTGCGGTTGCGAGGCCGGGAAACAGTGCCTCCGGCAGAGCGATCGACTCGGTGATGAGGGGGACGCCGTGATGCGTGCGGATGCGCGTGATGCGCACCACCCGCGCGCCGGTGGGCAGGGCGAGGGCGTGCCGCTCCGTCTCGTCGGCAAGGCCGCCGGCGCGATGCGTGTTCCGGCTGTCGGGGATCACGGCGGCGCCGGAGGCATCGAACAGGTTGAAAAAGCGAAAGAGCTCGTGTGCGGACGTGTGCTCGACAACGAACGTCCCCCGGCCCTGCTGACGCACGACAAGACCCTCGGAGGCCAGTTCGTTGATGGCCTTGCGTGCCGTCCCCTGGCTGACGCCGAACTCGGCGGCAATCTCGAACTCGTTGGGGATCAGTTGGCCGGGCTTCCACGTCCCCGAGCGGATGCGCTCCAAAAGCCGTTCGCGGACCTGGACGTAAAGGGGCAGGGACTCGTTGTCGTCGGGCAGGCTCATCGGCGTATCCGTTGCCGGGCGAAATCCTATGTAGATCGGCGGCGGTATCTTATATAAGATTGGGGCGGGCCGCATCCGCCGCCAAACCGGGATGTCGGACGAGGGATTAGGGGAAACAAGCGTGCCTACACCGCATTTTCTGGTTCACAGCCCGAAAGACAACGTGGGCGTGGTCGTGGTCGAGGGGCTTCGCGCCGGCACCGACATGCTCGGCGTGATCACCGAGATCGACAAGACGATAAAGCTCAAGGCCAGGGAGGACATCCCGATCGGCCACAAGGTGGCGCTCAAGCCGCTGAAGAAGGGCGACACCATCATCAAGTACGGCGAGGACATCGGCAAGGTGGTCGCCGACACCGGCGTCGGCCAGCACGTGCACACCCAGAACCTCAAGACCAAGCGTTGGTGAGGCGACAGCCATGGCAAGCAAGACCAACGGCAAGCGCAACAGGCCGCGCGGCAACCTGAGCTTCCACGGCTGGCGGCGCGAGAACGGCCGCGTGGGCGTGCGCAACCACGTGCTGATCCTGCCGCTCGACGATCTGTCGAACTCGGCGTGCGAGGCGGTGGCCAACAACATCAAGGGCACGCTGGCGATCCCGCACGCCTACGGCCGGCTGCAGTTCGGCGCCGACCTCGATCTGCACTTCCGCACGCTGATCGGCACGGGCTCCAACCCCAACGTGGCCGCCGTCGTCGTCATCGGCATCGAGGACGGCTGGACGGGGCGGGTGGTGGACGGCATCGCCAAGACCGGCAAGCCGGTGGTCGGCTTCGGCATCGAGGGCCACGGCGACATCGCCACCATCGCCAAGGCATCCTACAAGGCCAAGGAATTCGTGCAGTGGGCCTCCGAACTCGAGCGCGAGGAATGCGCCATCGATGAGCTGTGGGTGTCGACCAAGTGCGGCGAGAGCGACACCACGACGGGGCTCTCCTCCTGCCCGACCGTCGGCAACATGTACGACAAGCTGATCCCCAAGGGCATCACCGGCGTGTTCGGCGAGACCTCGGAGATCACCGGCGCCGAGCACATCGCCAAGCAGCGTGCCGCCAACGCCAAGATCGGCGAGAAGTGGATGAAGGTGTTCCAGGCCTACCAGGACGAGGTGATCGAGGCGCACAAGGTCGACGACCTCTCCGACAGCCAGCCGACCAAGGGCAACATCGCCGGCGGCCTCACCACCATCGAGGAGAAGGCGCTGGGCAACCTCGAGAAGATTGGCCGCAAATGCAGGTTCATCGAGGTGCTGGAGCCTGCCGAGACGCCGTCCTCGGGGCCGGGGCTCTACTACATGGACACCTCCTCGGCGGCGGCGGAGTGCGTCACGCTGATGGCGGCGGGAGGCTACGTCGTGCATACCTTCCCGACCGGTCAGGGCAACGTGATCGGCAATCCGATCGTGCCTGTGATCAAGATCTCGGGCAATCCGAAGACGGTGCGTACCATGGGCGAGCACATCGACCTCGACGTCACGGGCATTCTGCGCCGGGAGATGACGCTCGACACGGCGGGAGACGCCCTGATCGACATGATCATCCGCACCGCCAACGGCCGTCTCACGGCGGCAGAGGCGCTGGGTCATCGCGAGTTCTCGCTGACGAAGCTCTACCGGAGCGCGTAGGCTGTCATTCCGGAGCTTCGCGCCGGAGATGCATCTGGGACCCAGGGGCACTGAAGCCGAGCCCGCCCAGAGCCTGTCGAAGGGCGGATGAGAGGCACCGGTGGCGGCCTCGTAGTTCGACAGGCTCACCACGAGGGCACAGGTTCGGCCCTGGGTCCCGGCTCTGCGCGCTTCGCGCTCCGGCCGGGATGACAGTTGGGGGCACATCATGAAGATTACCCGCATCCGCGAAGCGACGGCGCCGATCGAATCGGAAATCCGCAACGCCTTCATCACCTTCTCGACCATGACCATCAGCCTGGTGGCGGTCGAGACGGACGTGGTGCGCGAAGGCAGGCCGGTGATCGGCTACGGCTTCTCCTCCAACGGCCGCTACGCGCAAGGCGGCATCCTGCGCGACCGGTTCATTCCGCGCATCATGGGTGCGGACGCGGGGAGCCTCATCGACAAGGCCAGCGACAACCTCGATCCCGTGGCCGCGTGGACGGTCTTCATGGCGAACGAGAAGCCGGGCGGGCACGGCGATCGTGCGCATGCGGCCGGCGCCCTCGACATGGCGCTATGGGATGCAGTCGCCAAGATCGCGGAGAAGCCGCTGTGGAAACTGCTGTCCGAGCGCTACAACGGCGGGGCGTTCGACGAAACGGTGCTCGTCTATCCGGGCGGGGGCTACTACTACCCCGGCAAGGAGCTGGAAGGCCTGCGCGCGGAGATGCGCGGCTATCAGGAGCAGGGCTACAAGGTGGTCAAGATGAAGATCGGCGGCGCCGATCTTGCGACCGACCTCAAGCGCATCGAGGCCGTGATCGAGACCGTGGGCAGGGGCGAGAACGTGGCCGTCGACGCCAACGGCCGCTTCGATCTCGCCGCGGCGCTGGCGTACGGCAGGGCCATGCAGGGCTACGGCCTCTTCTGGTTCGAGGAGGCCGGCGACCCGCTCGACTACCAGCTCAACGCCGTGCTCGCCGAGCATTATGACGGCGCCCTGGCTACGGGCGAGAACCTGTTCTCGGCCATCGACGGCCGGAATCTTCTGCGCTACGGCGGCATGAGGTCGGACCGCGACTGGGTGCAGATCGATCCTGCGCTGGCCTATGGACTCACCGAATACCTGCGCTTCCTGGACGTGGCCAAGCAGATGGGCTGGTCGCGGCGGCGGCTCATTCCGCATGGGGGACACCAGCTGGCGCTCAATATCGCGGCGGGGTTGCAACTTGGCGGCTCGGAGAGCTACCCCGGAGTGTTCCAGCCCTACGGTGGCTTCGCCGACAGCATCCCGATCGTCGACGGGTACGTGCGTCCGCACGCGACGCCGGGCGTCGGCGTCGAGTTGAAGCCAAAGATGTTTGCCGAGATGCGCAAGCACCTGGGCTTTGCCTGACCCCAGCGGCATTCGCCGAGACAGCTGACAGCATGGCGCGCAGGTAACCTGCAGCGAAGAATGCGGAATTGGCATTCTTCTTGCCCAAATCCCTCGCTCGGATGCGAAACGAAAAACGCTTCGGTTCCGCGCCCTCGGACCGCCGCAATCATACAATATGTATGATTATTCGTCCGGGAGTTTATGCAGTGTTCAGTTGGTTTCATCGCGGCAAGCGTGTGCTTGCGATCGGCTCCATCCACCTGGACACGATTGCCTTCAGCCGCTCTCCAGAAACCGAGGATGATGTCACCCTGATCGGCAACATCATCCACTCCGTGGGCGGCAGCGCCTACAACATCGCCGCCAACCTTGCGAGCCAGCATGGCCGGGCATCGGCGCTGCGCGATGTCGCCGTCTATACCATCCTGCCCCAGCATTCGGTTCTGACCGAGATCATCAAATACAAGATCGACGCGGCCGGCATCGATTCCCGCTTCGTCAGGCTCTATCGGGACTTCAACAATCGGCGCGTGCGCGGCGGCGGCTACGTCGGCATCCTCGACGACCAGCGCCTGATCCGACAGGCCGTGGTGGACGCGGCCATGCACGATGCCAACATCTTCCAGGACCGCAGCGAGCGCGCGTACCTGGAGGCGGCCATCGACTGGGCGGATATGCTCGTGCTCGATGCCGACCTGTCGGTGTCGACTGTCAATCACGTCTGCGAGCATGCTCACGACCACGGCAAACCGCTGTTCATGAGCATCGGCTCGCCGCAGGCAGGGTTGCGCGGTTGGATTCACGGCCACGAGGAGAACACCGCGACCTGCCTGAGCGGCCGGCTCGGCGTCCTGAGCACCATCCTCGAGGAGCAGGGGCTTGCGCAAAGCGAGATCGGTGCCCTGCGCGCGTTTGTGGACGAGGGCAAGGCCACGAACGGCTTCGACGTCAACGCGATCTGCAGGCTCTTGCGCGCGAAGAGTATCGTCACGAGCAACGTGCGCCAGTCGCGTGGCTTCGTCCTGCTGTCCGGCGGCGATCGGCCCTGCAGCTGGTTCCTGACGACGCCGGAGGAGGTGCGTGCCCGTGTTCAGCACGGCAACTCCGCAGGCGTCATCGATGGCGCCCTTGCGGGCTTCATCAGCTCCTATGCGCACCTCGCCGCGAAGAAGAAGACCGCGGCAACCGCTGTCGTCCGGGAGGAAACGAGGAAGCTCTTCAGCACGCATATCATCGATCAGGTCGAGCATGCATCCCAGTCCGAAGGCGCCACGCCAGGCTCGGTGATCTCGTTTGAAGAGCAGCCGCGCGAGCAGAGCCGGCTGGCCAAGCTGTGGCGGCTGACGAAGATCGCATCCGACGTGTTGCCCGTGTTCCGCTATCTTCTGTCCATCGCCGCGCTGATCGTCGCCCTGTGGCTGGTCGAGACGTCGATCAATGTGCTCGAGTACTTCGGCTACCACATCCAGCTGCCGGACACGCCCTGGGTGCGCATGCTGCTGCGCCGCTGACCGGCGGCGACCGGTCGTCCCCGGTCAGATCGCGTGTTTGGGCCGCGAGGCGATCCAGCGCGCGAGCTCGGGGTCGTCGAAGACGTAGGCCGTGTTGCCGTCGATACGCGTGACGACGTTGAGCCGCACGAGCCGGCGGAGCGCCGTCTGCGTCTGGGCGATGGTGGGCGGCGGCGTATTCGTCAGGCGGCCGATCTCGGCGCGGTTGGCCTCGCCGAACGGTGTCTGGGTCCCGCGCGCCAGAGTGTGGGCGAGCGCCCGCTGCAGCGGATTGAGCGAGAGCCACAGGCGGTCGTAGCCGAGGTTGGCGGCAAGGCCGATGCGCAGCCGCTCCAGCGCCGTCTTGATGTCGCGCTTGCTCTCCGGCAGCAGCAGCTCGAGCAGCTTGCGGAAGAAGAAGGGGTTGCCGTGCAGGTCCTCGAAGGCGGCGAGGGCGGCCGCGGTGTCCAGCCGCTCGCCGGTCGCGCGGTGGAAGGCGGCAAGCAGATGCTCGACGAACGGGCGGCCGAGCGGCTCCAGCTCGATGGAGGTGGCGAAGTGGAAGAACGGCGCCTGCCGGTCGGAGAACATGGCGGCCAGCGCATCGCGGTTGGATCCCGTGAACACGGCGGCAAGGCCGTCGCGGCGCTTGTCGAGGCTGGTGCGCAGCGCGGCGACGAGCGGGCGGTTGGCAGGCTCGGCCGCCAGCTCCTGCACCTCGTCCAGCATGAGAATCGTCGGCTTGGCCTTGCGGGAGAGCTTGCCGAGCAGCTCGTCGATGAGCAACAGGACGTCGCTTGCCGGTGTGCCCTTGAGGCTGGTGAGATCGATCTCGGCGCCGGCCTCGCCGAGGCCCGGCAGCTTGGCGCCGAGCCTGATCCGGGGCCCAAATCCCTCGGCCAACCGCTGCAACTGGCCGGCGAGGCCGCGCTTCTTCAGGCCCTCGTGCAGGGCGGCAAGCAGGGTGGCGGCGGGGGAGAGCGGCGACTGCCAGAAGCTGGCGTAGACCACGCGATGGCCGGCCTTCTCCGCGAGCGGTCCCAGGTCGCGCAGCAGGAACTCCGTCTTGCCGATGCGGCGCGGGCCGAACAGGACCAGGGCGTTGGCGAGCCGCTTCTCGATCAGCGCAAAGGTGCGCTTGGCAAGCTCGGTGCGGGGATAGTGCCAGGGGTCGGAGGCTGACATTGATGGCCACATTTAGCAGGTGATAGCTATATAGCCATGCCTGGCTATGTCTGGCTATGGCCTTGTGCCTTCCGCGCCCGCTCTTCTCCAAGCTCGCACCCGTGTGCGACAGTCCGGCAGGTTGGGATAGGCTCCGTTGTCAGCAGCAGAGCATCATCAGGCAGGTGGGACGACATGCGGATTGCGGTGATCGGCGCCGGCGGGGTTGGCGGCGCGTTCGGGGCCGCCCTGGCGAAGGCCGGGGCAGACGTGACGTTTGTTGCGCGCGGCGCCCATCTGGCGGCGATGCGCAAAAGCGGGCTGAGGGTGCTGGGACCCCGGGGGGACGTGCACCTCACCCCCACCCAGGCCACGGACGATCCGGCCGGCATCGGCCCGGTCGACGTCGTGCTGTTCTGCGTCAAGCTTTGGGATGTGGAGAGCGCCGGCGCCGTCATCCGCCCCCTCGTTGGGTCCGGCACCGCCGTCATTCCCCTGCAGAACGGCATCGACGCGAGCGAGCGTCTGATCCCGATCCTCGGCGGGGAGGCCGTGATGGGCGGCGTCGCGCAGATCAGCGCTACGATCGCCGAGCCGGGCGTCATCCGACAGACCGGAACCTTCATGCGCCTGGTGTTCGGCGAGCTGGATGGCCCCCCGAGCGAGCGGGGTGCCGCGTTCCACGCGTTGTGCCAGCGTGCCGGCTTCGACTCCGTCAACAGCAACGCGATCCTCACGGCGCTGTGGGAGAAATTCGTGCTGCTGGCCACCAATAGCTCGGTGGTGGCGCTGACCCGTCTGCCGTTCGGCAAGCTGCGCGACGACCCGGCGGTGTTCGCCCTGTTCGAGAAGGCGGTGGCCGAGGTGGCGGCCGTGGGCCGCGCCCGCGGCGTCGCGCTGCCGGCCGACCTGGAGGCGCGCTGCCTGCAGAGCACGCGCGCCTTCCCGCCGGAGATGATGCCCTCGATGGCGGTCGACCTCTTGCGCGGCAACAGGCTGGAGCTGCCGTGGCTCGCCGGCAAGGTGGTGGCGCTCGGCCGCGAGCTACGCGTCCCGACGCCGACGTTCGACGTGATGTATGCCGCGCTGAAACCTTACGCCAACGGCACGCCGTCTTAAGGTACAAGGGCCTTCGCCAGGAAAAATCTGCGCTCTGACGAGTGCGCTAGGCCCGGGCGCCCCGGGGCAATGCCGGCTTCACGCCCCCGTGCTGCCGGCGGCAGGGGAATGACGCGCCGGCGAGAACGACGTCGGGCGCATGATCTTGTTGTCCTGCACAAGCACCATGCCTTCAGTGAGGGCCAGGAACTCGCCCCAGGCAGGGTCTGCGTCTCGCGCCGTGCGCTTGCGCTCCATGTCGGCAAGGCTGTCGTAGCGCCACAGGTGCACGACCTGGTTGAGCGGACCGATATGGCTCACGTAGTAGCCAATGAGCTCGAGGCCGTGCCGCCGCATCACCGGCAGCCCGTGCCTCTCGAAAAGCTCCACGTACTTCGGCAGCTTGCGGGGGATCAGCGTGTAGGTTCGGACATCGACGATCACTTGGACGGCTCCTGCGCGTGGAAAAACTGGCAGCGTGGGAGCCGCGTCTCAGCCCTTCACCTGCGCATCTTTCACATCTTTCACCATGCCGCGCTCGTTCATGACGCCGGTGATCTCGTCGAGGATGGCGGGGTCGTCGATCGTCGCCGGCATCTTCCAGGTCTCGCCGTCGGCGATCTGGCGCATGGTGCCGCGCAGGATCTTGCCGGAGCGCGTCTTGGGCAGGCGCTTCACCGTCATGACCGTCTTGAAGGCGGCGACCGGGCCGATCTCCTCGCGCACCAGCTTGACCACCTCGCCCTCGATCTCCG
This sequence comes from Hyphomicrobiaceae bacterium, assembly GCA_050248715.1. GTDB lineage: Bacteria > Pseudomonadota > Alphaproteobacteria > Rhizobiales > Hyphomicrobiaceae > AWTP1-13. Next base: position 13,908 of record JBFWRV010000044.1, read on the forward strand.
CGGGGGGCCGGTTGACGCCGGCGTTGAGCACGATGAAGCCCGCGGGGATCTGGCCCTTCATGTCGTCGGCCACACCTACTACCGCGCACTCGGCCACGTCCTTGTGTCGGGCGACCACTTCCTCCATCTGCCCGGTGGAGAGGCGATGGCCGGCGACATTGATGACGTCGTCGGTGCGCGCCATAACGAAGGCGTAGCCGTCGGCATCCAGGTAGCCCGCGTCCGAGGTCGTGTAGTAGCCCGGGAACTCATCCAGGTAGCTCTTGCGGAAGCGCTCGTCGTTGCCCCACAGCGTCGGCAGGCAGGAGGGTGGCAGCGGCAGCTTGATGGCGAGCGTGCCGGTCTCGCCGGGCGGCAGCGGCTTGGAGGCGGCGTCGAGCACCTGCAGGTCGTAGCCCGGCATCGGCACCGAGGGCGAGCCGTACTTGACGGGGAGGGCGCCGAGGCCCGCGGGATTGCCGCAGATCGCCCAGCCGGTCTCGGTCTGCCACCAGTGGTCGTACACGGGAACCTTCAGGTTCGCTTCCGCCCACTTGATGGTCTCGGGATCGGCCCGCTCGCCGGCAAGGAACAGCGTGCGAAAGGCGCGCAGGTCGTAGCGGGCGATGTGCTCGCCCTTGGGGTCTTCCTTCTTGATGGCGCGGAAGGCGGTCGGCGCGGTGAACATCGCTGCCACCCTGTGCTCGGCGATGACGCGCCAGAAGGCGCCGGCGTCGGGCGTGCCGACGGGCTTGCCCTCGTAGAGGATGGTCGTGCATCCGTGCAGCAGCGGTGCGTAGCAGATGTAGGAGTGCCCGACGACCCAGCCGACGTCGGAAGCGGCCCAATAGGCCTCGCCGGGATTGACGTCGTAGTGGTTCTGCATCGTCCACTTGAGTGCGACCATGTGCCCGCCGTTGTCGCGGATCACGCCCTTGGGCTGGCCCGTGGTGCCGGACGTGTAGAGGATGTAGAGCGGGTCGGTGGCCAGGACCGACGTACATCCGGCCCTGCGGCCGCGCGTCTTGGCGTCGGCAACGGCGCTGGCCCAGTCGTGATCGCGGCCCGCGACCATGGTGGCCTCCGACATCGGCCGCTGCAGCATCAAGACGGTCCGAGGCTTGTGCCTGGAAAGCTCGATGGCGCCATCGAGCAGCGGCTTGTAGTGCACGATGCGCCCGGGCTCGATGCCGCAGGACGCAGACAGGATCGCGGCGGGCGTGCAGTCCTCGATGCGGGTGGCCAGCTCCGGCGCCGCGAAGCCGCCGAACACCACCGAGTGGATGGCACCGATACGGGCGCAGGCCAGCATGGCGATGACGGCCTCGGGGATCATCGGCATGTAGATGATGACCCGGTCGCCCTTCTGCACACCCAGGTCCTGCAGCACCCCGCCGAGCGTCGCCACCTCGTCGCGCAGCTCGGCATAGGTGTAGCCGCGAGTCGTCTTGGTGACGGGGCTGTCGTAGATCAGGGCCTTTTGCTGGCCGCGGCCGCGCTCCACATGGCGGTCGAGGCAGTTCCAGGCGGTGTTGCATTCCGCGCCCACGAACCAGCGGCCGTACTGGCCGGCGTAGGGATCGAACACCTTGTCCCAGGGCTTGTACCAGTCGATCGCGCGCGCGGCCTCGGCCCAATACGCCTCGGGATCGCGTTTCCAGGCGGCGTAAACCTCATGATAGCGGCTCGACACGCTCCATCCTCCCATTCGACGGGCCCCGTGGAGGGTCCGGCAGTCTCGATCGCGCTGATTTGTGCCGAGCATGCCGGCGAATGCAAGGCTGCTTTCGTTCAGCCCGCGTCCGATCTCCAGCGGCCGTCGGCGACGAGGTGCGCCGGATCGACGGGCTTCCGGTAGAGGTAGACCCAGGCCGTCACCGGCTCGCCGGAGGTGAGCAGGGCCGGGCGCTCCTCGCGCGTGTATTCTCCCGACTCTCGGCTGCCCGGCGCTATCCCCTCGTAGGCGTCGAGCCAAGCCAGCGAGCGGGCGGGATCATCGAGGGCATAGAGCTCGCCATGCACGCGATGGGCGGGATCACCGCTTTCGACGACGCCCGGGTACCAGCTCACGCGGTAGAGCCGACCGCAGATGCTGGCCGGACCCAGCAGGCGGGCCTCGCCGCGGAGCCGCACGCCCATGGGATGTCCGGCCGTCGACATCAAGGAGCCGTAGACGAAGAGGTGCGCGTTCATGTGTGGGGATCGCCTCGAGTTGTCATCCTGAAATGCGCGTCGGCGCACGCCCGGGTTCCACGCCGTGCGGCGCTCCGGCTCTGAAATCCCGGCTCTGCGCGCTAGCGCGCGCCGGCCGGGATGACAAGTCAGAACGACGCGCATGAGAGGCCGTCCACGCGCAGGACGCTCTCCTGGGCGAACTTCGTCTTGTAGGCCTGGCGAATGGCGTCGATCTCGGCGTCGGTCCGGTCGTTGCGCCGGTACCAGATCAGGAGCACGCGGGAAGGCTCTTTGGCGATCGTGCCGGAAGGACCGCGCCACTGGCCGTAGCCGCTGAGCACCGTCAGGCCGTCCGGGAAACGCGGCGTCACCTCACTCTCGACGAAGGCGCGCCACTCCTCCTCGCTCACCTCCCCGCCGCCCGGTCTGCCGAGCCCGAACAGCAGCTCCAGGCGCGAATAGGCGAGCGCGCCGGGCCGGCAGTCGGGCGGGGCCGGTGCGTGCGTCGACCATCGGTATGCCGCGACCATGCCGATGCTCGCGGCGGCCACCGCCAGGGCGATGAGGGGCAGTCTGTGGGATTGCTTCATGCGAAGCTCCCGGCGACCCGGGATGCTGTGTGCCGCAGCGCCCGCGTGCTAGGTTGCCGCTGCCAATGACCGCGGCCAGGGGAACGTAGCGTCATGCCCGAGTACAAGCTCCACTGTTTCTGCCAGTCCGGCAATTCCTACAAGCCGGCGCTCTATCTCAATTGCGCGGGTCTCGACTGGGAGCCGGTGTTCGTCGACTACATGAACGGTGCAACGCGCGATGCCAAGTGGCGCGAGAGCGTCAACGAGATGGGCGAGGCCCCGGTGCTCGAGCACAAGGGGCGGAGGATCACCCAGTCCGGCGCGATCCTCACGTACCTCGCGGACAAGACCGGCAAGTTCGCCTGCGCGAGCGAGGACCAGAAGCTCGAGGCGTTGCGCTGGGTGCTGTTCGACAACCACAAGTTCACGAGCTACCTCGCCACCTACCGCTTCCTGCGTTCGCTCGCACCCCAGGCCCCCGATCCCAATGTGCTGGCCTTCCTCAAGGGCCGCTTCGAGGCGGCCGCGGCGATCCTGGACAAGCACCTGAGCGGCGGGACGTTCATCGCCGGCGACAGGCCGACCATCGCCGATTTCTCCGTCGCGGGGTACGTGTACTACCCGATCGAGGAGCACGGCTACGACTGGGCCAAGACGCATCCGGGCATTCACGCCTGGACGGAGCGCATGCGCGCCCTGCCGGGCTGGAAGAGCCCCTACGAGCTGATGCCGGGTGAGCGCACCAAGCCGCTGAGGTGAATGTGCTAACCTCGGCGGCGTGTCGCCCCGAAAAGAGAATCGGAAGCTCTGGACCTGATCGCTCATGCACTTCGCCCTGACGGAAGAACAGGCTGCCATCCAGGAGACCGCGCTCACGTTCGCCAAGGAGCGCATCGCTCCCAACGCGTCGGAGTGGGACGAGAAGAGCCACTTCCCTGTCGACGTCATCCGCGAGACGGCGGCGCTGGGCATGGCCGCCATCTACGTGCCGGCGGAGCAGGGGGGCTCGGGGCTCTCGCGTCTGGACGGCGCACTGATCATGGAGGCGCTGGCCTACGGCTGCCCGTCGATCTCGGCCTACGTCTCCATCCACAACATGGTGGCGTGGATGGTGGCGAAATACGCCTCCGACGCCCAGCGCGGCGCATGGATGCCGAAACTCGCCTCCATGGAGTGGCTGTCGTCCTACTGCCTCACCGAGCCCGGCGCCGGCTCCGATGCCGCTGCTCTCAAGACCTCGGCCAGGCGCTCCGGCGATCACTACGTCCTCGACGGCACCAAGCAGTTCATTTCCGGCGCCGGCTCCGCCGACTTCTACTTCGTGTTCGCGCGCACGGGCGATTCCGGTGCCGGTGGCGTCTCCGCGTTCGCGGTCATGAAGGACACGCCGGGGCTTTCCTTCGGCGCGCTCGAGAAGAAGATGGGCTGGAACGCGCAGCCGACGCGGCAGGTGATCTTCGAGAATTGCAAGGTGCCCGCGACCAACCGCATCGGCGAGGAGGGACACGGCTTCAAGTTCGCCATGAGCGGGCTCGACGGCGGGCGCATCAACATCGGCGCCTGCTCGCTGGGCGCCGCCTGGTCGGCCCTCGACAAGGCTCGCCAGTACGCCTTCGAGCGCAAGGCCTTCGGGCGCGCGATCGGGGAATTCCAGGCCCTGCAGTTCAAGCTCGCCGATATGGCGACCGAGTTGGAGGCCTCGCGCCTCATGATCTATCGCGCCGCCGATGCGCTGGATCGCGCCGATCCGCAGGCCTCCATGTATTCGGCCATGGGCAAGCGGCTCGCCACCGACCTCGGGTTCAAGATCGTCAACGACGCGCTGCAGGTGCACGGCGGCTACGGCTATCTGAAGGACTACGGCCTGGAGAAGCTCGTGCGCGATCTGCGCGTGCACCAGATCCTGGAAGGCACCAACGAGATCATGCGCGTCGTCATCTCGCGCAAGGTGCTCGGCGGCAACCGCGGCTGAGGTCGGCGGTTGGGCACTATCGTCGAGCCGGTTCTATTCCTTCGTTCGCCACCGTCGTCTGTTGCAGCCCACGCGCATCGAAATCCGTCTTCCGTGCGATCAAATCCTCCAAGCTAAACAGCTCTCCATCGATGACCATCTCCGTCACGTCAATTCCGTTGACCAGATAGCGCTTGGTAGCCGGGGCAATCGCAAGCGACGGCGACACGCGCACGGCCCGAAGCGCCAACTGCGGTCTGCCCGATTCCACTCGGAACCTCAGGTCGTTCTCGCGCCCGGCCTCAATCGACGCCAGCTTCTCGAGTGTCTCCCTGCTTGCGGCCAGGTTGATCTTTCCGGGGTGCTCCTTGTCATATTCGACGGCCCGCAGTGCTTCCTCGAAATTGAGCTGGAATCTCTCCTTGCGCGTCATCTCGTTCTCCGGTCCGAACCCGCGAAAGAAAGCGCAACCAAAGTGGGAGACGGCGAGGCGATAGGCTCGCGCGTACGTCCCGCAATCCACACCCGAATTCAGGGCGACGATCTCCTTCTCCAGAGTCGCGTCGCACTCGCGCTTTCGAACACGCCGTGCGCCGCAATCGCCGTCGCACTCCTTCTTTCCAAACAAATCGCCGCAATCCTTGGTGCAACGGCTATAGCAGATATCGTGATTATCGCATGCTGCCTTCAATTTGCATCTACCAATCCAGTTTGGAACGACGGTGCCAAGCCAGCCGCTTGGTCCGCAACCATTTGTGCATTGATTGCTTGCCGCGCTACTGCGCGTCTCGCCGCTGAGAGGTTCCATAGAAAAGCCAATTATATAGACAATGAGTATGGCAGCGAGGAGTTGGCAGAAAGTTTTGAATTGGCGCATGATAGACACCCATCCAGAGATGCAAGCGAAATTGCTACTCTGTCGACTGTCGCTTGTAGCCGCTATCCGCGGCCTGATCGGCGTAAGGCCCTACCGTGCCGTTGAACAATTGACACTGCTTGGACGTCTTTATGTAGCTGAATGCTATGCAGCGTAGCTCCCCGTCGCATCGAGACTCGCACTGCTTGAGGCTATCTTGCCTTGTGGATTCGATTGGATTGTCCTTGAAAATCTTGTTGCGTGCTGAGAACATCTCCGCAGGCTTTTCCGAGACCTTCGGCACCTCCAGGGGCCTGCGCACGCCAAGAATGGAGGTCGGCTCGAGCAGTGTCGTCGTCAATGCCCCTTTCAGGAAGCACCGGCCATTCCATTTGTCGAAACTGAAGGCCTTGCAGGCGCCGTTCTGGTAGCACCTGAGGGCGCACTCGTCCTGTCGGATGCCCGGGATGTCCGCGATGTCATGTCCATAGATATCGCGGTTGTTGCGCAGGCTGAACTTGCCTTCGGCGTCCGATCTGGTCGGTTCGTCTCTTTTCTGGGCGGCGGGCTCGTTCCGTTTGGCATTCCGCCAGCCGCGACCGACTTCTTCCACTCGTAGCTTGCGTTCGGGATAGTTTGGGTCTCGTGTGCCGGGATCCGGTAGCCAGCGCATCGCCGCTACCGCGTCGTTGAGGCTGCTGCCCATCTTGCCGAGGGCATAGCCGGAGTAGTAGTCGGCTTCGAGCTCTGCCACGTGGGCTGCCACGGAGAAGACAATGTCTCCGTTGGCTTGGCGGACGATGTGATTGCCAGCGTGATGACCAATTTCGTGCGCGGCGATACCAATCAAGGCCCAATCGGTTCCGACGGCGGTCCTGAGCTGGCGCATAAACTCGCTATTGAATAGGATTTGCCGCTTGCCGGTTATCGACAATCGGGCCAATGCGTTGGCCACGCCCCTTCCATCGTCGACAACCAGAACTTCCAACTCATCTCTCAGCGGCACGTGCGCGAGTACCCGGTCCGCTGCAAGCCGGGCATCAGGGATGCTCGCAAAACCGCGCTCTGCGGGTAGCGCAAAAGGATGAAATGATCGACCGATTTCTGGCGTGGGGTTCTGAGCGGCGGCAGAGCCGATGCATAGTGAGGAAGCAAAGGCAGCTATGAAGAAATTAAGCATGACACCAACCTCTCGCCAATATGACAGCAAGGCTATCATGCCAGGGGAGGTGACGCCAGAGGCTAGCGCAAGTCGAACATGGAAGCCGCCCCAGGAGATCTCACAGCAGCCGCTGGGCTGCCAGGTCGGCCCCCTGGCGCAACGCGCGCAGCTTGGCCCACACGACATCGGGTGCAACGCGCCCCATCCCTGCGCTCGTGTCGAACCCGCAATCCGTGCCGGCCTGGATGCGCGCGGGATCGCCGATGGCGCGCGCGGCGCGCTCCAGCCGCTCGGCCACCACCTCTGGATGCTCCAGATAGTTGCTGGTCGTGTCGATGACACCCACGATCAGGGTCTGGTCGGCCGCCAGCGGCAGGTCCCGAAACACGTCGATCTCATGCGCGTGGCGCGGATTGGCGAACGGCAGCATGAAGGCGCCGACGTTGGCCTTGAGGATCGCGCCGGCAATCTCCTGCAGCGGCACGTCGCGGTCGTGCGGCGACTCGTAGTTGCCCCAGCACACGTGCAGCCGCACGCGCTCGCGCGGGATGCCGGCGAGCACCCGGTTGATCTCGCCGATCACGCTCTCCACGAAGGCGACGAACTCCTTGACCGGCCTGTCGGCGTAGGTGATGTGCCGCTCGAGCGCGAGATCGGGTGCGTCGATCTGCAGGAGGAAGCCGGCATCGATCGCCGCCCTGTACTCCACGCGCAGTGCATCCGCCAGCGCCGCCAGGTAGTCGGCGAAGCTCGGGTAGTGCGCATTCTTCATCGCCATGGCGACGATGCCGGGCGAGGGCGCCGTCATGAAGGCGTCGGCGAACGCATCACCATGCGCGGCGAGCGCGCTGCTGAACGCGGCAAGCTCCGCGGCATTGGCGCTCGCGCCCGTGTAGGACACGGGGCCCACCGCCATCGGCGGCTCGAAGTTGCTCACGGCACGGCGGCTCGCCAGCATCTGCCGCCGCGCCTCCGCGAACTCGGGATAGTCGGCAAGCTCGCGCCCCGACGGCCGCTGCCACCGGCCGCCGAACCCGGACATGCGCCGCTGCACGTAGAGGAAGAAGGCCTCGCGCATCTGCTCGCCGTCGCTCGGGATGTCGACGCCCGCTGCCCGCTGCAGCTCGACCACGCGCGCCGTGGCCGCCGGCCCCTCGGCCGCCAGCAGCGCCTCGTCGATCGCCTCACCCGCGGCGCGCCGCGTGTAGAGATCGACCAGCGTGGCCGGTCGCGGCAGGCTGCCGGCGTGTGTGGTGAGGATTCGTCTGGAGCCGCGCGGCGTCATGGGGTGCGGTAGCGAACCCAGGTCTCGGAGTCGCAACCCCACACGATGCAACCGGTGAGGGTGAGCCGGTCACCCTTGAGCGAGATCGAGATGTTGAACGTCTGGCCCTTGTCGGGATCGTAGATCTTGCCCTTCCACTTGTTGGGGCCGTTCTCGCGCCAGCCGTCGATCAGCTGCAGACCCACCACCTCCCGCGTCCTCAGACCCTTATTCGGGTTGAGCTTGTCGGTCTGCGGCTGGCCCTTCTTGTCATTCGGCTTGGCGAGCCACACGATCTTGCCACAGATGCCCTTGCTCGCGTCATCGCAGTTGACGATGTCGACGCGAGCCTCCTTGCCCTTGGTCCACCAGGTGCCGTGAATTCCCTGCTCCTGCGCGAATAGGGGCGCCGCAGGGACGAGGAAAGCGAGTGCGAACGCAGTCGCTGCTGAGCGAATGGCAGGCATCCGAATACATCCTTCTTTGGCCGCATTGCACGCCGCCCTCCCCCAGGGCGCAATCACAGCATAGCTCGTTGGTGCGCCATGAAAAGGCAGCCCTCGACGCAAACGGCCGCGCGGCCTAGGCTGGATGGGTACTGGACCAAGAAAGGCCGCGTCACGCGCCCATATTTAGAAAAAAGGCGGAGGAACCATGAAAACCGGCGATGCGATTGCTGAGATCCTCAAGCGCGAGGGCGTGGAGTGGATCATCGGCTACCCCGTGAACCACATTCTGGAGCACGGCGCCGCCGCCGGCATCCGCCCAATCGTCGTTCGCCAGGAGCGCATCGGCCTGCACATGGCCGACGCCATTGCCCGCGTCACCTCCGGCAAGAAGGTCGGCATGTTTGTGATGCAGCACGGCCCCGGCGCCGAGAACGCCTACGGCGGCGTGGCGCAGGCCTACAGCGAGTCCGTGCCGATCCTGGTGATGCCCATGGGCTATGCCCAGCGCATGGCGTGGGTCGACCGCAACTTCTTCTCCTCCGTCTCCATGAGGAGCATCACCAAGTCCGCCGAGCCGGTGACGTCGGCCAAGGAGTTGCCGAACGTGATGCGGCGCGCCTTCCAGCGCCTGCGCTCAGGCCGCGGCGGGCCGGTGCTGGTCGAGGTGCCGAACGACTTGTGGGCCACGGAATGTGATCCCAAGGACTATGTCTGCCCCAAGCGCGTGCGCATCGGCACGGACCCGGAAGCAGTGCGCGAGGCGGCCAAGATGCTGGTCGCCGCCAAGCGACCCGTCATCTACGCCGGCACCGGCGTGCACTGGGCGGAAGCCTGGTCGGAGCTCAAGGAGCTGGCCGAGCTATTGGCGATCCCCGTGACGACCAGCCTCGGAGGAAAGAGCGCGTTCCCCGAGACGCACCCGCTTTCCCTCGGCTCCGGCGGGCTCGCCATTGCGCAGACCGTGCGCACCTTCCTCGACAAGTCGGACCTGATCCTCGGCATCGGCTGCTCGTTCACCGAGACCAATTTCGGCGTCAAGATGCCGGCTGGTGCGACCATCATCCAGGCGACGCTCGACCCCTCCGACATCAACAAGGACATCCCCGTGGCGCTCGGCGTCGCCGGCGATGCCAAGCTGGTGCTGCAGGGCCTGCTCGAGGAGGTGGGCAAGCTGCACGGCAAGAGCAAGAAGGACCCCAAGGCGGTCGCCAAGGAGATCGCCGACACCTATGAGCCATGGCTCGCCAAGTGGATGCCCAAGCTTACCGAGGACGCAGCGCCCCTCAACCCCTACCGCGTGCTGTGGGATTTGCAAAAGACGGTCGACGTCGCCAACACCATCATCACTCACGACGCCGGCAGCCCGCGCGACCAGCTCTCGCCGTTCTGGAAGCCGATCACGCCGCTCTCCTACATCGGCTGGGGCAAAACCACCCAGCTCGGCATGGGCCTCGGCCTCGCCATGGGGGCCAAGCTCGCCAAGCCCGACAAGCTCTGCATCAACGTGTGGGGCGATGCGGCCATCGGCTTCACCGGCATGGATTTCGAGACGGCAGTGCGCGAGAGGATTCCGATCCTGTCGATCCTGCTCAACAACTTCTCGATGGCGATCGAGCTCAAGGTCATGCCCATCTCGACGGAGAAGTATCGCGCCACCGACATCTCCGGCGACTACGCGGCGATGGCGCGGGCGTTCGGCGGCTACGGCGAGCGTGTCGAGAAGCCCTCCGACATCGTGCCCGCCATCAAGCGCGGCATCGCCGCGACCGAGAAGGGCCAGCCGGCGCTGCTCGAGTTCATCACCAGCAAGGAAGAAAACGTCTCCTGGCTGTAGAACGACCACCACCGATGTTGGGGTTGAGGCACGACCGGAATCCCCACCCCCTTGTGGGGTGGGGCTTGGGGGGGGGGGAAGCCCGACACTGGAGATCTGGGATTCCCCCCCTCCCTGGCCCTCCCCCACAAGGGGGGAGGGAAGGTCTTGTGCTGCCCGCGATTTCGTGGCTTGGACGAAAGATTGCTTGCGCGCAGTTCGTCTACCTGCCCTGACAATCTGCATGGCGCTCTCCGCCGCGTTTGCCCTGCTGGCGGCGAGCGCAAATTCGCCACTGCGCGCCGAGACCGTTGTCGACCTGCAGCTCGTCCTCGCGGTCGATGTTTCCGGCAGCGTCAGCGAGGCGCGGTTCGAGCTGCAGAAGCAGGGCTATGTCGCCGCCTTCCGCAACCCCGAGCTGCTGCGCGCCGTGCAGTCGGGGCGCGGCATCGGCGTCACCATGATGCAATGGACAGGGCCGGCCCTGCAGGTCCAGGTCGTGCCGTGGACGCTCGTCAGCGACGAGGCCTCGATGCGCGACTTCGCGGCGGCCGTCGAGGCAGCCCCACGCCGGCTTTTCGGCGGAGGCACGTCGATCAGCGGCGCCATCGACCAGAGCCTGGCCCTGCTCGAGAGCTCTCCGTTCAGCGGCGGACGCAAGGTGATCGACATCTCCGGCGACGGCCGCAACAACCGCGGCCGGCCGGCGGCGGATGCGCGCGATGAAGCCGTCAGCGCCGGCACCAGCATCAACGGATTGCCGATCCTCGCCATCGAACCCGATCTGGAGGAGTTCTACCGCAACAACGTGATCGGCGGCCCCGGCGCCTTCGTCATCCCCGCCCAAACCTTCGAGACGTTCGGCGAGGCCATCCTGAAGAAGCTCATCATCGAGATCTCCCAGGCCGCGCCGCCGCGGCGACCGTCTGTGGCCGCGCGGAGTTCGCCCAACAACACGTCGCCCGATTAGGGCGCTAGAGTGCAGCCTCCAAGTCGGTACGAGTTCGAGAGTTGCGTCCCATGTCGCTGCGTCAACGCCTCCCTGCGGGCCTGCGGGTCCAACTGCGTCCCAGCCTGCCCGCCAACCGCGTGCTCGTCGGCGACTGCATCGATGAGCTGGCGAGGCTTCCCTCGGCAAGCGTCGATCTGGTGTTCGCCGACCCGCCCTACAATCTCCAGCTCGAGAAGGTGTTGCTGCGCCCCAACAACACGGTCGTCGACGGCGTGGACGACGACTGGGACAAGTTCACCTCCTTTGCCGACTATGACCGTTTCTCGCGGGCCTGGCTGGCGGAGTGCCGCCGCATCCTGAAACCCGACGGCGCCCTCTGGGTGATCGGCTCCTACCACAACATCTTCCGCCTCGGCGTGGCGCTGCAGGACCTGGGCTTCTGGATCCAGAACGACATCATCTGGCGCAAGACCAACCCGATGCCGAACTTCCGCGGCAAGCGTTTCACCAATGCGCACGAGACGCTGATCTGGGCCGGGCGCGACGCCAAGTCCCGCGTGACCTTCAACTACGAGGCCATGAAGGCCCTCAACGACGACATCCAGATGCGCTCGGACTGGCTGTTCCAGATCTGCTCGGGGCCCGAGCGCCTCAAGGACGGGACCGGGCGCAAGGCGCATCCCACGCAAAAGCCCGAGGCGCTCCTGAGCCGCATCCTGCTCGCAACCACCAACCCGGGCGACGTGGTGCTCGATCCCTTCTTCGGAACCGGCACGACGGGCGCTGCCGCCAAGCGGCTCGGGCGCCGCTGGCTCGGCATCGAGCGCGATGCCGACTACGCCGACGCCGCAACCGAGCGCATCGCCAAGGTGCGCGCGCTGCCGCCCTCGACGCTGGAGGTTGCCCGATCGAAGCGCGCCGAGCCGCGCATTCCCTTCGGCACCATCATCGAGCTCCGAATTCTCGAGCCCGGCATCACCCTGACGGACGAGCGCGGCCGCCTGCGCGCGGAGGTGAAGGCCGACGGCACGCTGAGCCTTGCCGGGCAGCAAGGCTCGATCCACCGCATGGGCGCCCAGGTGCAGGGAAAGGCGGCCTGCAACGGCTGGACCTTCTGGCACTATGAGGCTGAAGGCGTGCGCAAGCCCATCGACGTGCTGCGCGACCGGGCCCGCCGGCAACTCGGCTTGTCGGCGCCGGAGCCGGCGGGCGTCTAGTGTGATGATCGAGAAGTCCGTTGTATCGTTTGCGGCTAGGTTGGGAGACGGACTTCTCGATCTGAATCACACCAGCATCATGATTTATCTAGTGTCCTTCAGATCGCGAAATTCGTTCAACGCATGCGGCAGAACGAGACGAATTCCGCGATCAGGACACTAGGTTGCGCCGGCCTGAGCGCCGGGCGGCTGGCGCATAGCAGGCGTCGAGACGGCGCGCAGGCCGGCGCAATACTTTGCGCGCCGACGGGGCGTCCGTCGGCTACATTTTCCCACATGAGGGGCCAGGGACAAGACGCCGGGCATGGATAGCGACCGACTGGCCGAAAGCCTGTCGCCGGGGCGGCGCTATCTGATCCTGGCGACCGTCGTGCTGGGCTCCATGCTCTACTCCACGGCGCTGCTGACCACATCGACCATCCTGCCGCAGATGCAGGGCACCCTGTCCGCGACCCAGGACGAGATCGCCTGGGTGATGACCTTTAACATCCTCGCCACGGCCGTCGCGACGCCGATGACGGGTTGGCTCGTCACCCGCTTCGGCTCCAAGAACGTCATGGTGTGGGGCATCTTCCTGTTCACGACGTCGACGCTCATGTGCGGGCTCTCGCAGTCTCTGGAGGCGCTGGTCTTCTGGCGCATCATTCAAGGCGGCACCGGGGCGCCGGTCGTGCCGCTGTCCCAGACCATCCTGTTCGACACCTTCCCGCGCCGCCAGCACAACATGATGCTCTCCCTGTTCGGCATGACCATCGGAGTGGGGCCCGTGCTCGGCCCCATGCTCGGCGGCTATCTGGCCGACGCGTACAGTTGGCGCTGGGCGTTCCACATGATCGTGCCGGTGGGGTTCGTCGCCTTCGTCGGGCTGCGGCTGGCGCTGCCGACGGACACGCAGGCCCGGAAGATCGAACTCGACTGGACTGGCTTCCTGGCGCTCGCCGTGGCCATGTCGGCCGTGCAGCTCGTGCTGGCGCGCGGCGTGCGTCTGGACTGGTTCGAGTCCACCGAGATCATCATCGAGTGCATCGTCGCGGCCATCGCCTTCTACATTTTCATCGTGCACTGCCTGACCGCGAAGAACCCGTTTCTCAATCTGCGGCTGCTCAAGAACCGCAACTACGCGCTCGGCCTCATGCTGGTGACGATCTACGGCATGCTGAATTTCACGCCGATGGTGCTTCTGCCGCCGCTGCTGCAACAGCACGTCGGTTTTCCCGACACGCTCGTCGGCGAGGTGATCGGCTGGCGCGGCGTAGGGGGGACACTGGGATTCCTCGCCGCCGGCCTCATCGGCAGGCTCGACCCGCGCGTCGGCATGAGCCTCGGCTTTCTCTGCCAGGTTGCATCCGGCATCTGGCTGCTGACCCTCGACCTCAACGTGACGATGAGCATCCTGGTGTGGAACAGCCTGCTGCAGGGCTTCGCCGTCGGCGTGATCTGGGTGCCGCTGACGGTGGTGACGTTCGACACGCTTGACCCCAGCGACCGCGCGGAGGCCGCCGCCGTGCTGCATCTGCTGCGCAACGTCGGCTCCAGCTTCTTCATCTCGCTGTCGGTCGCCGAGATCGTGCACGCGACCGGCTCCAACTACAGCCGCATGGTAGAGTTGCTCTCGCCTTACAATGCCGCCCTGTCGCTGCCGTGGGTGATGGGCGAGTGGAGCCTCGACAGCCTCTCCGGCATCGCCAAGGTCTCCAAGGAGATCGGCCGCCAGGCTGCCATGATCGGCTATCTCAACGCCTTCATGATGTACACGGTTGCCTCCGGCCTGGCCTTCCTGCTGGTGCTCACGGTGCGCGGCAGGCGCGGTACATTCGGCCGCAGGTGATCCTGCTGCCAAGTCGCCGGCACTGGATCGCCACATCCCAACGCTAGAGCGCTTTTTCGGGGTTGGGACTCGAGCAAAGGCGACTCTTGTCGTCCCGGTGCTTTGTCGCCGGGATCCTCCAATCGACCCGCTCGCGTGCCCGGGGATGGGTGTATCCCGGCGCAAGGTCCACAATGACCGCGGATCGCGGGTAGCCGCCGCCTCGGGTTACTAGTGTGAGACAGCGACCGGAGACGCACGAGCGAGATGCACACCACCAAGAGAACCTGGCGCGCTGGCCTTCTTGCCGCGCTTTCCGTCTACGCCAGCGCGCGTGTGGCGATCGTGCTGCTGCTCGGTTTTTCAGCAGGCCTGCCGCTGGCCCTTTCGGCCGACACGCTGCGCGTGTGGATGACGGAGCGGGGCGTCGACCTCGGCACCATCGGCCTCGTCTCGCTCGCAGGCCTGCCGTATACTGTGAAGTTTCTCTGGGCGCCGGTCGTTGACGCTATCGAGTTGCCCTGGCTTTCCCGGCGGCTCGGACGCCGGCGCGCGTGGCTTGCCGCGTCGCAAGTGGCTCTCATGGCCGCGATCGTCTGGCTCGGAACGCGCGACCCCCTGGCCGCGCCGCTGGCGGTGGGTTTCGGCGCGCTGATGGTGGCTTTCGCCTCCGCCACGCAGGACATCGTCATCGATGCATTTCGCGTAGAGAGCCTGTCCACGGATGAGCAGGCGGCGGGAATGGCCGGCTACGTCGCCGCCTACCGTATCGGCATGCTGGCGACGGGCGCGGGCGCGCTTGTGCTCACGGCGTGGCTGGAGGGGCAGGGCTACACGAAAGCAGCCGTGTGGCCGATCGCTTATGCCGTTGCCGCCTTGCTCGTGCTCGTTGGCCTGCTGGCGGTGCTCGCGGCCCACGAGCCCCCCGCTCCTGATCTGGGCGACGGCGCATCAACGGGCGTCAGGGCGCTGGCCAGGGTCTCCCGCGCCGCCAAAGGTGCCTTCGCGGACTTCCTGATGCGCGATGCGGCCCTGGCTGTGTTGGCGTTCGTCGTGCTCTACAAGCTGTGCGACGCGCTGGCCGGGGCGATGACGGCTCCTTTCGTGCTGGGCGCGCTGGGCTACGACAAGGACACCTATGCGGCCATCGTGAAGGGGGTGGGGCTTGGCGCCCTGCTGCTCGGCGGCTTTGCCGGCGGGGCGCTGGCTCGCGGGCTCCCGCTCGCCGCAACGCTCTGGATCGGTATCGTCGTGCAGATGGCCTCCAACCTTGTCTTCGTGTGGTTGTGGCAGGCACCGCGCGGTGCGGCGGCGCTGACGGTTGCCATCGTCACCGAGAATTTCGCCGGCGCTCTCGGCACCGTGTTCTTCGTTGCCTATCTCTCCGCCCTCTGCGGCAACCCGCTGCATACGGCCACCCAATACGCCCTGCTGACGGCGCTTGCCTCGACAGGACGCACGTTGCTGTCGTCGGGAACCGGCTTTGCCGTCGAGCGCATGGGCTGGCCGGCGTTCTTTGCTGCGACGGCGGCAGCCGCCTTGCCTGCCCTCGCCTTGCTGACATGGCTCCAGCGGCGCGGCCACTTCTCGACCCTTGATGTGGCCCGGCACCGGGAGACGTGACGAGGACGGCCACGGATCAGCAGGAAGAGGTAGCCGGCGCTCGGTGATGGTGTCCGACCTGGAGACGCGGGGCTGCGCGTGGTAGGTTGCCGAGCATGAACGTTGTCCTGCCGACCCGCATGACCGTCGACGAGTTTCTGGCCTGGGCCATCCGCCAGGACAAGGGTCGCTACGAACTGTTCGATGGACGGGTGGTCATGCAACAGCCGCAGAATTGGGGTCATGCCGACGTTGCCTGGCGAGTGGCAAACCTGCTTGCGCAAGCAATTGAACGCTCGGGGCTCCCATTCTACACGGCACCCATGGGCATGACAGTTCGCATTGCAAAAAAGACCGCGTTCGAACCGGATGCCCTGGTTGCGCCGCTGCCCAGGCCGGAACGGGATGATGTGGAGATCTCCAATCCAGTGCTCGTCGTGGAGGTCCTCTCCCCTTCGATTGCAAAGCGAGACCGGAACGATAAGCTTGTAGGCTACTTCAAGGTGCCCAGCATTCAGCACTACCTGGTGCTCGATCCCGAGGAGCGCGAGGTGATCTGGTATCGGCGCGCCGCAGGCGGAGCCATCGAACCGCCGGCAACGCTGCGGGAAGGTGCCCTCCGGCTTGATCCGCCGGGCATTGAGTTGGCGGTTGCCGGCATATTTCCCGCCTCCTAGCTCCTGGGCGCCCGAAATCTGGTGACAAGTTGCGCCGGTGCGGTTGCGGACCCTGTCGCGCTTCGCGGAAGCTCGTGTTGGCGATTCGAATTTCGGAGTCGGTACGAGGCTGCGGAACGATGACACAGCAAGTTGCTACGCCTGACGAGGCCCCGGCTAACGGCTTCCGCTACGGCGATGCGTTCGTCATCCTCTCCGTGACGGTGCTGTCGTGCGCGATCGGCGCCTGGCTGCAGCAGCAACTGGAGCTTCCCCTGTGGGCGGGCATGATCGCCGCGCTCGCCGCCTATGCTGTGCTGCTTTCGCTGCACTTGCTTATGCGCCGATCGCTCGGCGTGGATGCACGCGCAGCGCTTCCGGCCTTGGATCCTGCAACGGACCGCGAAGTACGCAACGAGCAGCCACTACCGGCCGCACAGGCACCCATGCAGCCGCCGGAGGGAGAGACCGGGCGCCCGGCGATGGCCTCGCCACCTCCACCCGCGGCCCGCGAGATTGCGGAGAAGGAGCCTGCCGAGCCTCCTCCAGCCAGTCCGCTGCCTCCGCCGCGCGCCGCCAGCCCATTCCAGTTCAGACCCATGCGCGAGCCGGCGCTGTCGCCGACCCTGCCGTCGTCGGCTGCGCCGCCGCCGCTGCCGGGAGCGCAGGCTAGGCCGGCGCAGCCCCAGCCATCCGCACCCGCCGCTACCTCGCAACCCGAGATCAGCGTCGATTTCGTCGAGGAGTCGATCAAGAAGCTCGCCGATGCGCTCAACTCTGCGACGCCGGGCGAGCGCCCGGGGGCTCAAGCTGAGCGCGCCGACAATGCCGAGGCCATGATCGGGCGCTCGGTAGAAGCGCTGCAGACAGCGGCGCGCGCCATGCGGACGCCGCCAGCCGCGCCGGCCGAGAAATCCCGCTCCTGGTGGCGGCCGGGCGCTGCGCGCAAGCTCCAGCGCCAGCCCCCTCCGCTGGCGCGCCGTCCGGCGCCATCCTCCCAAGGCAATTCACAGCTCGCGCGCATCGCCGAGGCGCTCGCGGCGGAGCGCATGGAAGTGCTGCTTGAGCCGATCCAGGGCTTGGCCGAGGGAAAACCCCGCCACTTCCAGATCAGCATGCGCCTGCATACCGCGGACGGCGCGGCCCTCGACGAGAGGGAACTGGTGCGCGCAGCCTTCGGCTCCGGCCTGATGCCGAGCATCGACGCCGCCCGGATCATCCGTGCGGCGCGGGTGGCCACGCGGCTTGGCCGGCGCGGCCGGCAGGGTGCCGTGCTGGCAACGATGGCCGGCGAGTCGCTGACCGACACCCAGTTCCTGGAGACTGCTGCGAGCGGGCTCGCGACCAATTCGGGCATGACGCTGGTGCTTGCGTTCGCGCAGAGCGAGGTCCGCACCTTCACGCACGCGCACGCCCGCGCGCTGAACGCGCTGGCGCCGATGGGCTTCCGCTTCGGGCTCGAGGCGGTCACCGACCTCGACATGGACTTCGCGGGCTTGAGGGAGATGGGCTTCGCGTTCGTGGAACTCGACGCGCCGGTGTTCCTGGAGGGTCTGCCGTGTGCCGGCGGACGCATCCCCGCGTCCGACGTCTGCCGTCATCTCTCCAACTTCGGGCTGTCGCTGGTGGTCGGGCGCATCGATGATGAGTGGCAGCTGGCGCGCATCCTCGGCTTCGGCGTGATGTTCGGCAAGGGCACCCTCTTCGGCGGTCCGCGGCTGGTGAAGGACGAGGTGGTGGCGGACCCGGCGGTCGCTTGATCGGCACGAAGCTTCCAAACCGCGATCGGGCCGGGCGTGGCTGGTGCCTCGGTCTCGTGCTTCGACGGTCCGGGACGATGGGATTGCCTTCCAGCCCGGACCTCCGATCCCGTGCTGAGTTTGTCGAAGCGCGGACGAGCCACGGTAACCTTGCGCTTCCGCCCGACAGAATTCTGCTCTAGGTGATGGCGCATGAGCACCGCAGCCATCCCCATCGTCTCCTCCATCGCAGCCCTCGCAGACACGTCGGATGCCTGGATCGTCGACATCTGGGGTGTCATGCACAACGGCGCGCGCGCTTTCGCTGCCGCCGGCGAGGCGTGCCGTACGTTTCGCGCGCGGGGCGGCCTCGTCGTGCTGCTCTCCAATGCGCCGAGGCCCTTCAGTGCCGTGATCGGGCACATGGCCTCGCTCGGCGTCGATCCCGCCGCCTACGATACCGGCGTGACCTCCGGCGACGCCACGCGCGGAATGGTCGAAGCGTGGTCGGGCCGGAAGCTGCTGCATATCGGACCGGAGCGCGACAAGGGGCTGTTTGCAGGTCTCGATGTCACACTGGTGCCGGCGGAGGACGCGGATGCCATCGTGTGCTCGGGCCTTTGGGACGACACTAAGGAGACGCCCGACGACTACGCCGCGCTCTTCGATCGGCTCGTGGCGCACGGCCTGCCGATGATCTGCGCCAACCCCGACCTCGTGGTGGAGCGCGGCGACAGGCTCATTCACTGCGCCGGCGCGCTGGCGGCGGCCTATGCGGCCAGGGGTGGCGCGGTGATTTACGCGGGCAAGCCGCATCTGCCGATCTACGAGCGTACCTTTGCCGTGATCGATGGACTGAAGGGCCGCGCGGTGCCGAAGGCGCGTATCATCGCCATCGGCGACGGGCTCGATACGGACCTCAAAGGCGCCCACGCCGCGGGCCTGCGCTCGGTCCTCGTCGCCAGCGCCGTGCACCTGCCGGGCGGGCTCGATCAGTGCGCGCTGACAGAGGCGTTTGCCTCGCGCCCGTTCCGCCCGGTTGCCGCCCTCCCTGCGCTTGCGTGGTAACTGCTGGCGTCTCGGAATTTTGCGTGACCGAACATTGGCGCCCCCTGGGGCAAATCCTTGCTCCTCGTGGTGAGGGTGTCGAACCACGAGGCCACCGGCGGTGCCTCACACCCGCCCTTCGACAGGCTCAGGGCGGTGTCGAGACGGTGACCAGGATCCGACTCCTCGCGCAGTCGCGTTTGTCAGGCTGACCATATCACTCACACCACCAGCACGGCCTTGCCGACGTGCTGGCTCGACTCCAGGCGGCGGTGGGCGTCGGCGGCCTTGGCGAGCGGGAAGGTGGAATCCATCACGACCTTCACCTTGCCCGAGGCCAGCAGCGGCCACACCTTGGCTTCCAGCGCGCGGGCAAAGCCGGCTTTCGCCTCGCGCGTCCGCGGCCGCAGCGTCGAGCCGGTGATCGTGAGGCGCTTCACCATCACGCGCGAGATGTTGATCTTCACCTCGGCGCCGCCCAGCACGGCGATCTGCACGATGCGGCCCTCCTCAGCGGCGGCGATGATGTTGCGCTCGGTGTAGTCGCCGGCCACCATGTCGAGCGTCACGTCGACGCCCTTGCCGCCGGTCGCCTCCTTCGCTGCGGCAACGAAGTCCTCCGTCTTGTAGTTGACGGCCCGGTCGGCGCCGAGATCGAGACAGGCCTTGCATTTGTCGGCGGAGCCGGCGGTGGCGATCACTTTGGCGCCGAACGCCTTGGCAAGCTGGATCGCCGTCGTGCCGATGCCGCTCGAGCCGCCGTGCACCAGGAACCACTCGCCGGCGCTGAGCCGGCCGCGCTCGAACACGTTGTTCCAGACCGTGAAGAACGTCTCCGGCACGGCCGCCGCCTGGACCATGTTGAGGCCAGCGGGAATGGGAAGTGCGACCGTTTCCTCGGCGAGGCAGTACTCCGCATAGCCGCCGCCGTTGACGAGCGAGCAGACCTTGTCGCCCACCTTCCAGCGCGTCACTCCGTTGCCGACGGCAGCGACCTCGCCGGCGACCTCCAGTCCCGGCAGCGGCGAGTGCCCGGGCGGCGGGGGATAGCTGCCTGCGCGCTGGGCGATATCAGGGCGGTTGACGCCGGCGGCCGCGACCTTCACCAGAACCTGTCCGGGGCCGGGCTTGGGGGTCGGCCAGGCCTTTGGCTTGAGCACGTCGGGACCGCCGGGTGTCGAGATCTCGATCGCCGTCATCGTGTCGGGCAGGCTGGCCATGGCTGCGCTCCGTTCGCGGTCCTGAGTGGTTCGAGCGAGACTTGCCCGAGGCCGAGGGTTGAGACAAGGGGCCAGTCGTGCCAGGGTTCCGCCGACACCGTTCGCTCCGACAAGGAGAGGACCATGGACTGGGATGATCTGAAGCCCAAGGCGCCGAAAGGGGTGGTGGTGGGGGAGAGCCTCGAAAGCCTGTCCGTCGCCGAGCTCGAGGCGCGCATAAGCCTGCTGCAGCGAGAGATCGAGCGGGTGCAGGCTGAGCTTGCCGCCAAGAAGGCGCACACAAGCGCCGCCGATGCCGCCTTCAAGCGCTGACGTGGTGCAATCGCGCGTGGACCTTTACCACGGAAGCCGCGCGCGACACCGGTGACTGCGCGCGTTGTCGGATGGCGCCCGCGGCCCGGTCGACGAGCTCAGCCCGGCGGATGCGGCTTTGGCATGTGCGGCGAAATTGTGTCCGACGAGATACGCCGTTCGTCGAACCACATTGAGGCCTGACGCCGTCGCTCGTTGCGGCGCAGGTCCTCTTCCATCAGTCACGTGGCGTCGTTCCGGCCCGCGATAGCAGCGGCGCGAGAAGCAACACTGCTTTACCGTTTATTATCCAATGCGCGCGAGAATGAGGCATATCCAGTCTTCTGGATGCGAGTGGCTCCTGTCCACTCTGTTTGACGCCTCCCTGTTAACTCCTGAGCCGCCTTTTGGCGGCTCTTTTTTTGTGCGTGCCTCATGCTGGCACGCGCCGTGCGTGGCGGCGCCGTCGCAACAGGCCGAACAGTTCGTGCCCGACACGCATCGAGGATGACTTGTTAACCCTCGCCTGCGAGGGTGGCCTGCGATAGGATGGTCACTGAAGCGTTGGCAATTGTATCAAGTCGTGTGATGAGCACCCACTCCGACAATCGCGAGTCCGCCGTCGCGGGCACCACCGTCTCCTTCGGCGCGCACTTTGCGACCTCCGATCAGTTCGATGCGATCTTCAGGGAAGGCATGACGCTCGTCGAAAGCACGGCGGCCTATCTCGACGGTCCGGGACGCAAGGAGGCACGGCTGCTCAAGGGGCCGGTTGCAGTGCTGTATGCGACCGAGAGCATGCGGCTCACCACGCGCCTTCTCGAGCTCGCGTCATGGCTGATGATCCGGCGCGCGCTCAAGGAAGGTGAGATCACCGCCGACGAGGCGCGGAGCAAGCGCGAGCGCGTCAAGCTGCGCGGTCCCGGCCGTCCGGCGCACGTCAAGGGCTTTCCCGAGCTGCCGTCGGGATTGAGAGCGCTGATCGACTCCAGCTACGCGCTGAGCGACCGCATCTTCCAGCTCGATCGCGCCATCGAGGTCGTTCCCGAGCAAGCGCCGACCCTGGAGAATCCCGTGAGCGCCCAGGTGATGCGCCTGGAGGAAGCTTTCGGCAGGCCGCATCGTCGCCTGGCCGGCCGCTGAAGGCGGGATGCCGGGCACCAAGGGCCGGGTGCGATCGCCGCCCCGCGGCCCAATGTCCAATCACGTCGGGACTACTCTGGCCGTGCGCTTGACGACAGGTGCCGGCACACGCTCGATCATCACGTTGACGCAAGCGGGCTTGCCGCTGGCGATGGCGCGCGCGAGCGCGGGGCCGAGATCGCCGGCGCTTGTGACGAGTTCGCCGTGCCCGCCGAGGGCGGCCGCGACAAGGTCGTAGCGCGAAGGCAGCAGCTCGCAGCCGTGCGTTCGGTTGGGGCCGTACTCGCGCAGCTGGATCTGATGCTCCGCGTTCCAGGTGGCGTCGTTGCCGACGATTGCCACCAGCGGCAGGTCGTAGCGGACGGCCGTGTCGAGCTCGGCCATGTGGAAGCCGAAGGTGCCGTCGCCCATCACCGCGATGACCGGGGCCCGCGGCTCGGCGAGGCGCGCGGCGACCGCGAAGGGGAGCGAGGCGCCGATGGAGCCCGCCACGCCGTTGATGATGCGGCGCCGGAACGGTATGGTCTGCGCCCACTGGCCGATCTCGCCGCCGTCGCACACGAGCACGGCGTCGGGGTGATGCTCCAGGACGGGTGCGATCGCGCGGCAAAGCTCGACCGGGTGGACCTTGCCGGGCTGGCGCGATGCCAGGGTGCGCCATGCCGGCGGGCGGTAGGTCACGGCGTCCACGACCTCGGCGCTCCATGTCGTCGCAGGATTTTCGACGAAAGCCGCGCGTGCAACAAGCTGCTCGGCTGCTGCGACCGCATCCGCAATCGAGCTTGCAATGAGGCGGGAGCCTTTCCCCTTGGCCACGCGGTCGATCAGCGCGGGGTCGGGGTCGACGACGATGAAGCGGCAGGCCGCATCGACGAACGGCGGATCGGCGAAGCGCAGCGTGAAGTCGTGGGCCTTGCCGAGCAGCAGGATCAGGTCGGCGCGCGCCAGCACCTCGGCAAATGCGCCGAGCGAGGGATCGTTGATGCCGCGCGGGCTTTCCATTGCGATCGCCGGCGCGCCCGTTGCCGCGCCGAGCTGGGCGAGCAGGGCTCGGCCCGACGCGGAGCAAAGCGCAGGGCCGGCCAGGATCAGCGGGCGCTGCGCATGCGCGAGTGCCGCGAGCGCGGCCTCGGCCCCCGTCTCCCCCAGCAATTGAGGTTCGGGGATGAATGCGGAAGGCGGCGGCCGCAGCGCGGGGTCATCCGCGATCGCGTCCTCCAGCACGTCGAAGGGCAGGCTTAGGTGCACCGGGCCCGGCCGCCCCGAGGTGGCGAGGCGCATGGCGCGGGCGATGTCGGCACCGAGGGTAGCGGCGGAGGTCGCCGTCCAGGAGGCCTTCGTGACGGGCGCGGCCATGTCGGCCTGGCGCAGCTCCTGGAAGCCGCCGCGGCCGAGCTCGTGCAGTGCGGCGTGCCCCGACAGCAGGACGACAGGGGACTCGGCGGCCTGCGCCGTCATCAGCGCGCCGACGGCGTTGGCATGTCCCGGCCCGCCCGTGACGAGGGCGACGCCGCACCGGCCGGTGAGTCGTGCCCATGCGTCCGCCATGTGCACGGCGGCGGCCTCGTGGCGCACGTGCACGAGCTGCAGGCCCGTGCCGAGGACCGCATCGAACACGGGCATGATGTGGTTGCCGGAGAGCGTAAAGACCTTGCCGATCCCGGCGCCGTCGAGCGCGCGCACGAGGATGTCGGCGCCCCTGATCTTGCTGGTCATCGCTTGCCGCTCCCTGCCAGCGAGCAGCAGTAGCGCCCAGGCTCGTGCCTTGCAATTGCCCTTGTCGCCTCGCGCCCGCGCTGAGCTTGTCGAAGCACGGCTGGTGCGTGCGTTCCGTCCTTCGACAAGCTGACGACGGGGACTGAGCGTGCGACGCAGGGCAAGAGCGGCCTGGGTGGGGCTCTAAACGCCCAGATGGCGGTGCATCAGGTCGGGGTTGGCGAGGAGGACGGCGGGCGTGTCCTCGAACACCACCTCGCCCTTCACCAGGATGACGACGCGGTCGGCGATGCTGGTGACGGCAGCGACCGTCTTGTCGACGATCAGCGTAGCGATGCCGGTCGAGCGGATCACCCCGATCGTCTTCCAGATCTCCTCGCGGATGATGGGGGCAAGGCCCTCGGTCGCCTCGTCGAGGATCAGCAGCCGCGGGTTGGTCAGCAGCGCGCGGCCGATCGCGAGCATCTGCTGCTCGCCGCCGGAGAGCTGGTTGCCGCGGTTGGTGCGGCGCTCGGCAAGGCGCGGGAACAGCTCGAAGACGCGCGCAATGGTCCAGGCGGTGCGGCCGCCCGAGGCACCCTCGCGCTCGGCGATGGCCAGGTTCTCGGCCACGCTGAGGCTTGCGAAGATGCCGCGGCCCTCCGGCACGTAGGCGACGCCGCGCCGGGCGATGGCGAAGGTGGCAAGCCGCGTCACGTCCTCCCCGTCGAGGAGGACCTGGCCGCGGCGGGGGCGTACGAGGCCCATGAGCGTGCGGATGAGCGTGGTCTTGCCCATGCCGTTGCGGCCCATGAGGCCGATGGTCTCGCCGGTGGCGATGCAGAGCGACACGCTCCGCAGCACGTGGCTCTGGCCGTAGAAGGTGTCTAGTCCGCGGCCTTCGAGAAGCACGACGGGTGCGGAGGCCGGTGATGGCGTCATTGGCCACCCCCGCGCTCACCTCTACCCCGATCCTCCCCCCTCGATGAGGAGGGAGAGGCGGCGCCGAGGTAAGCCTGCTGCACGGCGCGGTTGGCGCGGATGGCCTCGGGCTTGCCCTCGGCGAGGACGGCGCCCTCGGCCATGACGGTCATCCGGTCGGCGACGGCGAACACAAAATCCATGTCGTGCTCGATGAGGAGGAGGGCGTGCTCGCGGGCGAGGTCCTTGAGCAGCAAAGTCATGCGCTGGGACTCCTCGGGACCAGCGCCGGCCAAAGGCTCGTCCAGCAGCAGCACCTTAGGTGCACTCGCCAGAACCATGGCGATTTCGAGCTGGCGTTGCTCGCCGTGCGAGAGCGCGCCGGCGCGCCGGCCGGCTGCGGCGGCGAGGCCCACGCGGTCGAGCGCCCGCTCCGCCCGCTCGATCACGTCGCCGGCGCGCGAGGCGCTGCGCAGAAGACCGCTGGCCGGCACCGTCACCGCCTGCGTGGAGAGGCGCACGTTTTCGAGCACGGTGAGCGGGGGGAAGATGTTGATGCGCTGGAAGGAGCGGCCGATGCCGAGGCGCGTCAGGCGCCAGGCCGGCTCGCCCGTGACGTCGCGACCCATGAGCTCGACACGGCCGGCGGTCGGCCTGATCTCGCCCGAGAGCAGGTTGACGAGCGTGGTCTTGCCGGCGCCGTTCGGGCCGATGACGGCGTGCAGTTCGCCCTGCCGCAGCGCGATCGAGACATCGTTGACAGCAATGAGGCCGCCGAACCTGCGGGTGAGGCCGCTGGTTGCCAGCACCGGAGCGGATGTGATCGGTGCGTCAGCCATCGGGGCGGACCTCGGCCGGCCCAGCTTTGGCAGTCGGTGGGGTCGCTGCGGTGCGGCGGAAAATGCGCAGCTGGCTGATGCCGCTCAGTCCCTTGGGGAGCGCGATGACGACGGCCAGAACGACCAGGCCTTCCACAAGCAGCTTGCGCTCGGTGATGCTCTGCGCAACCTCGCCCAGCGCCGTGTAGGCGAGCGCGCCGACAATGGGGCCGTGCAGCGTGGTAAGTCCGCCGAGCAGGATCATGAGCAGGGCTTCGGCGGACCGATGCCAGCCCAGCAGCTCCGGGTTCACGAAGCCGCGGTGCATCGCCCACATATGTCCCGCGACGCCGGCCAGCAGGCCGGCGATGACAAAGGCGGCAAGTTTGTAGCGGTAGGTGTTGAAGCCCAGCGCCTGCATGCGATGCTCGTTGACGCGGATGCCCTCGAGCACACGGCCGAACAGCGAGCGCAGCAGGAGGGCGAGCCCGACATACATGAGCGTGAGCAGCGCGAGCGCAACGTAGTAGACGGCATAGGGGCGCTGGCGACGCGTGAGGGGGAGCTGCCAGTCCGCGATCGCCAGAAGCGGGCGGGCAAGATAGGCGCCGTCCGTGCCGCCGCCGAGCTTGGTGTCGTGGAACAGGAAGAACAGCATCTGCCCGAAGGCCAGCGTGACCATGAGGAAGAAGAAGCCGCGGGTGCGCAGCGACAGGGCTCCGACAAGCAGCGCGGCAAGGGCGGCCACCAGCATGGCGAGAGGCAGGGTGAGGAGGATGGAGCGGCCCACGTTGGCGGGGGTGACGAGATATACGGTGTAGGCGGCAAGCCCATAGAAGGCCGCATGGCCGAGGCTGACGAGCCCAGCGCAGCCGACCAGGAGCTGCAGGCTGAGCGCCAGCATGGCCGAGATCAGCGCGTAGGTTCCAAGTTCAACGTAGTAGGAGGAAACGAACAAGGGCAGGACCGCGAGGAGTGCGGCCCCGAGACCCAGCGCGACTATCCCCCCCAACCCGCGCGGCAGCATCAGCGCGCGCTCCCCTCGTGCTTCATGAGCGCTGTCCGAACAGTCCGGACGGCCGCCAGATCAGCACGAATGCCATCAGGACGTAAACTGCAAGTCCCGCGAGCTTGGGCACGTAGGCCTTGCCGAGCGTATCGACGAGGCCGATCATGAGCGCGGACCAGAAGGCGCCCGAGACTGAGCCCAGGCCGCCGATCACCACGACGACGAAGGAGATGATGAGGAAGCCGTCGCCCATGCTTGGGTAGACGGAATAAAGCGGTGCGGCGAGCGCCCCGGCGATGAGGGCTAGCGCCGTGCCGATGGCAAACACCGTCATGTGCACGCGGCGCGCGTCGATGCCCAGTACGTCGACCATCTCCGGCTGC
This sequence comes from Hyphomicrobiaceae bacterium, assembly GCA_050248715.1. GTDB lineage: Bacteria > Pseudomonadota > Alphaproteobacteria > Rhizobiales > Hyphomicrobiaceae > AWTP1-13. The sequence goes on from JBFWRV010000044.1 coordinate 40,629, forward strand.
TCGGCGGCGGCACGGATGATCGCGCCGGCGCGGGTGCGCTCGATCCACCAGAACAGGGCAAGCGCCAGGGCGAGACAGATGGCGATGACGGCGAAGCGGTAGGCGGAGTAGCTGAAGCCGGCCGTAATGGGCACGGAGAAATCGAACAGCGCCGGCACCGGCACCGAGTAGAAATCGTTGCCGATTATGAGTGAGCGGGCCTCCTCGAACAGGAGGATCAGGGCGAAGGTCAGCAGCACCTGGTCGAGATGCTCGCGGGCGTAGAAGTAGCGGAAGAGCCCGCGCTCGAGCACCAGGCCGAGCAGAACGCCGCCGAGGAAGGCCACCGGCAGCGCCAGCCACACCGAGCCCCATTGCCGTGCGACCAGGTAAGCCACGTAGGCGCCGATCATGAACATGGAGCCGTGGGCGAGATTGATGATGCCCATCACGCCGAAGATCAACGTGAGGCCGCTGGCGATGAGAAACAGCAGCAGGCCGTATTGCACGCCATTGAGCAGCTGTGCGAGCAGGCCCGGGAAGTCCATATGACATTGTCCATGTTCCCTCTCCCCACGCTTGAATGGGGAGAGGGCTAGGGTGAGGGGCTCAAGCGTGCTCTGACGTGCGTGCGTGGCTGCCCCTCACCACCCCGACCTTCTCCCCGTGAAGGACGGGGAGGAGGGGGCCATCACGCGAGCTTGCAGCCCGTTCCGGGATCGGCGAGGTTCTCGACGGCAATGCCGACCACCTTGTTCTCGCCCCCCTGCGCCTTGCGCAGATAGATGTGCTGGGTGATGTTCTGCGCGGGCGACATGGAGATCGGTCCGCGTGGCGAGTCCAGCTTGGCCTGCCGGAGCGCTTTGTAGAGGTTGGCCTCGTCCTCGACATTGCCCTTGACGGCCTCGAGGCCCACGGACAGCAGTTGCGCCGCGTCATACCCCTGCACCGCGTACACGTCGGCGTCGCGGCCGGCCTTGTCCTTGAAGGCCTTGCGGAAGGCGTTGTTCTTCGCGTTGTCGAGCCCGTCGCCGTAGTGCAGCGCCGTCTCGATCCCCTCGGCCGCCGCTCCCTGCGCCTGCAACGTGCCCTCGGTGAGGAAGCCCGAGCCGCACAGCGGTACCTTGATGCCGGCGGCCGCGTACTCCTTGACGAACTGCACCGCACCGCCGCCGGCGAAGAACGAGCCGACCACATCGACACCGAGGCCGGGAATCTGCGCAAGCAGGGGCTGGAAGTTGGTCTGCGGGAACGGCAGTGTCAGGTTCGGCAGCATCTGGCCGCCGCCCTTCTCGAACGCCTCCTTGAAGCCCGCGCCGCTCTCTGCTCCCGCGGCGTAGTCCCACGTGACCCACACCGCCTTCTTGTGGCCCTTCTTGGCCGCGGCGACGCCCATGCCGTAGGCCGGCTGCCAGTTGGTGAAAGAGGAGCGGAACACGTTCTTGGCGCACAGATCGCGCGTTACAGCGACGTTGCCGGCGTTGGGTACGATGGTGAGCGTGCCGCTCTCGGACACGACCTTGTGGATGCCCATCTGGACGCCGGAATGGACCGTGCCGATCAGCACGTCGACCTGGTCGCGCTTGACGAGGCGGTCGGCGTTCTGCGGGGCGAGCTCGGGCTTGGATTCATCGTCCAGCTTGACGAACTGGATCTCGCGGCCGGCGAGCTTGCCCCCCTTCTCGGCCAGCAGCACCTCGATGGCAAAGGTGATGTTCTCGCCGAGCTTGGCGAAGGTGCCCGAGTAGGGCAGCATCAAACCCACTTTCAGGGGCTTGGCCTGGGCGATGGCCCAACCGGTTGGAACCGCCGACGTCGCAACGAGAGCGGTTCCGCCCTTGATGATGCCGCGGCGAGATATTCTGCGCTTCATTGTACTCATCCTGCTCTCCCTGAAGTCGTCTGTGGCGAGGATATATCGGATCGCACGCGGCACGCTTATGGCCACCCCGTGCGGCCGAACTCGTGAAGCCGGGATCAGCTTTTGATACGGAGCTGCCCCAGGAAGTCTCTCTTTGCCAAAGGCACGCCCTTGGCCCTCAGAAGATCATAGGCTGTCGTGGCGTGGAAGTAGAAGTTGGGCAGCGAGAACGAGAGGACGAAGTTTTCGGCCGTGAACGGAATCTGCCGGTCGCGAAACCGGAAGACGACCTCTCGGCCGGCCAGTGCATTGACCTCGTCCGGGCTCAGCCGCTGCAGCCCCTGCAGGGTGTCCGCGAGCAGCTTCTGCAGGCCGCGATAGTCGAGAGGCTCGGTCTGGCTGGGTGGAGCGAAGACTCCCTTTTTGAGACCTTCGATCGTGCCGAGCGAATGGTGCGCCACCGATACGACCTGGAAGCGCAGGGGGAGCATATCCGAAATCAGACGCGACTCGGTAAGGTCGCCCGCGTCGATGTTCTTGCTCGTGCAGAACGCGAGGCCCTTGTCGAGGCATCCCGCGATGGCGGCCACCGTCTGCAGGTAGTTGGCGACGCTCAGATCGTAGAGGGGTGTCGACATGGCCTGGATACTCCCCTGGACCAGAAAGACGACTGGGATTGCGCGGGCTCGCAGAAGGCAAGGAACCGCAACGACGGGCAAACGCCCTTCTGCGGTTGCGGCGGTAGGTGTTCGCTCGAGTGCCAGGTCACGGCAGAAAGCCCTTCAAGCTTTGGACAGCTCGACTGCGTTGCCCCAGGGATCGTCGGTGCCGATCGTGTCCCCCTTGCGCTTGCCGCCGGCTGCGAGCATGCGCTCGGCGGCCGCATCGAATGCCGCGCCATCCTTCGCGACGAGGGCGAGCATCGCAAGGCCGGTCGTGGTGCCCGGCCGCCGCCGCGAGCCGCGGCTCTCCCAGGTGTTCGTTGCGAGATGGTGGTGATAGCGGCCGGTGGCAAAGAACGTGGCGCCCTCGCGTCGGCGCGTGATGTCGAAGCCGAGCAGGCCCTTGTAGAACTGCTCGGCCTCGGGGATGTCCCCGACGCGCAGATGCACATGGCCGACGCGGGTGCCATCGGGAACGCGCGGGCTCGCGGCGAGCGCAGCGCCGTCGGCCAGGATGCCCCGTATGTCGAGCTCGGAATTGCGCATCTCGACGATGTCGCCGCTCCATTTCCAGCCGCTGCGCGGCCGGTCTGCGTACATCTCGATACCGTTGCCTTCGGGGTCGGACAGGTAGAGCGACTCGCTCACCAGATGGTCCGCGGCGCCGTCGAACGGCAGCTTCATCTCGATCGCCCGTCGCAGCCACGCTCCGAGATCGGCGCGGCCCGGGACCAGGAAGGCCGTGTGATAGAGGCCGGCGAGGCCAGGCGGCTCCCGCTCCGCGGACGGCCGCTTGCGCAGCACGATCAGCACCTCGCCTCCCGCGCCGAGCCGCACGGTATCGCTGTCGGCGTCGATGCGGGCAAGGCCGATGCCCTCCTCGTAGTAGCGGGCGACGCCGGCAAGGTCGCGCACGATGAGGGTGGGCGCGCCGGGGTGGAGAGGTGCGTTGAGAGCCTCCACCCTTGGCGGCGCCGATTGCGCATGCGCCTCGCTCATCGCCAGCCCTGCAACAGCGGCTCCGCCGCAGCCGGCAACAAAATCGCGACGTGTCACGCCCATGCGCCCTCCTTTGTCATCCTGGAGTTGCGCGTCAGCGCAATATCCCGGACCCAGGGCAGAAGATGCCAACGGGGTTTGAAGCCCCTGGGTCCCGGCTCTCGCTGCGCTCGGCCGGGATGACACCTGTACGTCACCGATGCCTCGCTCACGCCTGGTGGATCTTCACATACTCGAAGTCGCCGCCCTTGTTGTCGATGCCGATCTTGGGGGGCGCGATCCAGGAGGCGAACTTGCCGCGCTCCCAACAGGGCGCCATCAGGCTGGCGATGAAGTCGCCGTCGGCTTTGGAGGGCAGCCATCGGTCCTTCTTGCCGGCCCATTCCGTGTCGCTGATGGCCTCGCCGTGGGGGGACGCCTTGGTGTTGGCGAACTCGCCGATGTGGCGGTGGAAGGCGACGTGGGGCAGCTCGAGGCGGAACTTCACCCCGGCCTTCTCGATCACCTTGTTCCAGCGCTCCACGCCCTTGGCGCAGTCGGCGACGTAGTCGTCGCGCAGGCGCATGTTGATGGCGGTGAGCGCCGGCTCGTCGACCATCTTGATCTTGCCGTCGACCAGCTTGCTGACGGGATACGTGGAGGTCGTCAGCCGGTGGTCGTCCTCGATGCGGGTCTCCTGGAAGCGGCCCTTCAGGCCGGAGTTGTAGTAGTTGGCCGCGTTGGTCGACACCTCCGAGCCGAAGAGGTCGAGCGACAAGGAGAAGTGCAGGTTGGCCTTCTTCTGCATGGTCGGCAGGTCGATGACGCCGAGCTTGCGCACGGCGCCGATATCGTTGGGGTCCTCGATGCCGGACTCCTTCATGGCCTGGCAGGTGCGCTCGATGGCACGGCCGACGCCGGTCTCGCCCACGAACATGTGGTGCGCCTCCTCCGTCAGCATGAAGCGGCAGGTGCGCGACAGCGGATCGAAGCCGGACTGCGCCAGGCTTTCCAGCTGCATCTTGCCGTCGCGGTCGGTGAAGAAGGTGAACATGAAGAAGGAGAGCCAGTCCGGCGTCTCCTCGTTGAAGGCGCCCAGCATGCGCGGCTTGTCGGCGTCGCCCGAGCGCCGCTGCAAGAGCTCGTCGGCCTCCTCGCGCCCGTCCTTGCCGAAGTATTTGTGCAGCAGATAGACCATCGCCCAGAGATGGCGGCCTTCCTCGACGTTGACCTGGAACAGGTTGCGCATGTCGTAGAGCGATGGCGCGGTCTTGCCGAGGTGGCGCTGCTGCTCGACGCTGGCGGGCTCGGTATCGCCTTGCACGACGACGAGACGGCGCAGCATGGCACGGTATTCGCCCGGCACGTCCTGCCAGGCCTTCTCGCCCTTGTGCGTACCGAAGTTGACGCGGCGGTCCTCCTGGCGCGGCGCCAGCAGGATGCCCCAGCGGTAGTCCGGCATCTTCACGTAGTCGAACTTGGCCCACCCCTTGGGATCGATGCTGACGGCGGTGCGCAGGTAGACGTCCGAGGTCTGGAAGCCCTCTGGTCCCATGGTCATCCACCAGTCGATGTAGCCGGGGTGCCATTGTTCCAGCGCCTTGAGCACGCGCTGGTCGTCCATCAGGCCGACGTTGTTGGGGATCTTGGTCGAGTAGTCGACGTGGGTGGTTTCGGGCATCTCGGTTTCCTTCAGGCAGTAGGCAATGGGCAGTAGGCAATAGGAAGTGCCTAGCGCTCCACGGCTCGGATCAGGCTGCGCAGCATCTTGCCGACTTCTTCGGAGGTCTTGAGGACGTTTGCGAGTGTGGGTTCATCGATCAGGCCCACGCGATGCGCGAGCTCGACGTGCGTCTCCAGTTCCTTCAGCGAACCTTGCGCGACTCTGAGCTGCTGTGTGTAGGCGCCGGCGCTCTCGCGGCCATAGCCCTCGGCAATGTTGGCTGGGATGGAAGCGCTCGATCGGCGGATCTGGCTGGTCAAACCGTACCGCTCCTCCAGGGGGAAAGAGCTCGTAACGCGGTAGGCTGCTACGGCAAGGTCCATGCTCTTCTGCCACACAATCAAGTCCCGATGGCTCTCGATCGCCATTGCCTATTGCCTACTGCCTATTGCCTCGCTTCACACGCGCTCCGGGTTGAAGCTCGCCTTGACGCCGGTGCCGTAGCGCTTGAGCGCGCCCTCGGCGCCGGCTGCGTTGGGCCGCTGGAAGATCCAGTTCTGCCAGGCCGTCAGACGGCCGAAGATCTTGGTCTCCATGGTCTCGGGGCCGGCGAAGCGCAGGTTCGCTTCCATGCCGGTGAGCCCGTCGGCGGAGAAGGAGGAGCGCTCCTCGAGAAAGATGCGGACCTCGTCGTCCCAGTCGATGTGGTCGGGGGCGGAGGTGACGAGGCCCAGCTCCTCGCAGGCCTCCGCCTCGAGCGGCTTGCCCATCTGCCCCCTGGCGTTGTCGACGCTGCCGGGCTCGCCAAGGAAACGGGTGGCCAGCCTTGTGAGGCCGTTGCCCATCGGGTAGGCGCCGAAGTTGAGGGCGGAGAGCATGATGGCGGCGGAGGGGCGGTTGTCGCCGGGCAGGCCGCCGCTCAGCATGAACGAGCGGTCGCAGGCGAAGGCGATCTCTGCCAGGGTGCCCGCGAAGCAGCTGCCGGGCTCGATCAGCGCCACCAGCGAGCGCGAGGTCATGTCGACCCGTTTAAGCGTGCGTTTCCAGTAGTGCAGGATTTCGCGCGCGAGCCAGTGGCCTTTGTTGGCGTCGAGGAAGGCATCGTAGGCCAGCACCTGCGCCGGCTCGCCCTGCGACTTGAAAACGAGCACCCCGATCGTGCCCTCGTTGGCGCGCAGGTGCAGGATGGCGTCGTCGAGCTCGCGGGCGAGGCGCAGCGGCCAGAACTGTGCGCCCTGGCTATGCATGGCCTCCGCCGAGGCGGGTGGTGGAGCGGATGGGCCGAGGATGGTGATCGTCGCACGCCGCGTCGCCCGGTCGATGTCGATGCGCAGGCTCGAGTAGATCACCGCGCCGGCTTCGATGGTGCGCGCGATCGGCGTCAGCTCGATGCCCTGTGCGTCGGCCGGGCGATCGGACTTCGCCGCGAGCTTGCGCGCTGCCTCCTCCAGTGCCTGGTCGAACTTGGAGTTGGGCGCGGTCTGGTCGACGAGCCGCCACTTCACGGCGCGGGCGCCGCGCACGCCCTCCTCGATGGTGCAGAAAGCGTCGGCGAGGTCGCGCCGCACCTTGCGCTTGTCGGTGACGCGCGTGAGGCCGCCGGTGCCCGGCAGCACCGCCAGCAGCGGCAGCTCGGGCAGGGCGACGGTGGAGTTGCCGTCGTCGGCGAGCAGGATGTGGTCGGTCGCCAGCGCCAGTTCGTAGCCGCCGCCGGCCGCCGAGCCGCGGATCGCGCACATGTACTTCTGGCCGCTGGCGGCGCTCGCGTCCTCCATGGCGTTGCGCGTCTCGTTGGTGAACTTGCAGAAGTTGACCTTATGGGCGTGCGAGGAGCCGGCCAGCATGCGGATGTTGGCGCCGGCGCAGAACACGCGGTCCTTGCCGGACTTGAGGACGACGACCTTCACCTCCGGGTGCTCGAAACGCAGCCGTTGCACGGCATCGGCCAACTCGATATCGACGCCGAGGTCGTAGGAGTTCAGCTTGAGCTGGTAGCCCTCCACGAGCGGGGCGTTCTCGTCCACGTCCATGATGAGACGGGCCACCTCGCCTTCGAACTCGAGCTTCCAGTGGCGATAGCGCGACGGGTCGGTCTCAAAATCGATGCGTGCTGCTGCCATTGGCCCGGCACCTCCCTGTGGGCGTCGGAAGCTATTGGTTGCGCTCGGCCAGCGCCAGCCACAAGGCCGGACGATGCATTATTATTCGTATCTTCTAGGTCGATATGCATAATAATGCAAGGCGCCTCGTGAAGGAGTGCATCCGGGGAGGGGCCGACTCCCGAGGCGTCGTGGCGTGGATGCCCGCCATCGCGCCGGAGGGCATTTTGGCACGACCCGACACGACGCGGGCATGACGTGCAGCGGGCGGCCGGCGTGCCGTTGTGGCAGAGTCGCCCCGGGATGGCAGATCACACCTCGCGCATCGTCGTGGCTGGCGCCGGCAGCATCGGCTGCTACCTGGGCGGCTGCCTGGCACTCGCCGGGCGGCATGTCACGCTGCTGCTGCGGCCGGCCCTGGCGGACGCCATTGCGGGGAACGGGCTGCGCATCTCCGACCTGAATGGAATGGACCGCCTGCTGCCGGCATCCGCTTTGCGGCTTGAGGCCGATCCCGGCTCGGCGCTGGCGGGCGGCGACATTGTCCTTGTGACGGTGAAGAGCGGGGATACATCGGGCATGGCCGACCTCATTGCCCGGCACGCTGCGCCTGACGCGGTGATCGTCAGCCTGCAGAACGGGGTTGGCAACGTCGATGCGCTTCGCGCACGCCTGGGCTCAAGCCGCAGTGTTGTCGTGCCGGGCATGGTGCCCTTCAACGTGGTGCCGACGCGGCGCGCGGGCGAGGCTGCGCGCTTTCATCGTGCCACCAGCGGCCGCATTCTGATCGCTCCGGGCGTGGCCGGGTTGGTCGAGGTGCTGGATGTCATGGGTGCGCGCATCGGCGAACATGCCGACATGGCCGCGGTGCAGTGGGGCAAGCTCGTGCTCAACCTCAACAATGCGCTCAATGCGCTCGCAGGCATTCCCCTCGCTGCGGAGCTGGCGGACCGGCGCTGGCGCCTGCTGCTGGCGGCGCAGATGCAGGAGGCGCTGACTGTGCTGAAAGCGGCAGGCATCCGACCGGCCAGGATCGAAGGCGTGCCGCCGGCCGCCATTCCCTTCATCTTGCGCCTGCCGGACACGCTGTTCCGACTGGCGGCGCGGCGCATGCTGGCGATCGATCCCGAGGCGCGCTCGTCCATGTGGGAGGACCTGCTGCGCGGCCGCGCCACCGAGATCGACCATTTGCAGGGGGCAATCCTGGCCCTCGCGGGCAAGGCCGGCGTGGCGACGCCGCTCACTCAGCGCATCGTGGAACTCGTCAAGGCGGCAGAGACGGCGCGCGCGGGCTCGCCTGGACTGCAGCCGGGCGCGGTGGCCAAAAGTGATTGCCCTCACCCCGCCTCAGTGGGGAGAGGGCGATAGCGGGGGAGGACGACGTGGACGCGGATGTGATCGTCGTCGGCGGGGGGCTTGCGGGCCTCGTCGCCGCCACCGAGCTGGCGGACGCAGGGCGCAAGGTGATCCTGCTCGATCAGGAAGGCGCGCAGTCGCTGGGCGGGCAGGCGTTCTGGTCGTTCGGCGGACTGTTCTTCGTCGACAGCCCGGAGCAGCGGCGCCTGCGCATCCACGACAGCCATGACCTGGCGCTGCAGGACTGGCTGGGCTCGGCCGGGTTCGACCGCGAGCAGGACCACTGGCCGCGCAAATGGGCGGAGGCCTATGTCGCCTTTGCGGCTGGTGAGAAGCGCGCCTGGCTGCATGCGCAGGGTCTGCGCTGGTTCCCCATCGTCGGTTGGGCCGAGCGCGGCGGCTATCTCGCCACCGAGCACGGCAATTCGGTGCCGCGCTTCCACGTCACCTGGGGCACGGGCCCCGGCATCGTCGCGCCGTTCGTGGCGCGGCTGCACGAGGCGGAGAAGCAAGGACGCGCGAGCCTCCGCTTCCGGCATCGCGTCGACGGGTTCACCACGACGGGTGGCTTCGTCGACGGCGTCGAGGGCAAGGTGCTGGAGCCGAGCAGCGCGGCGCGTGGGGCTGCCAGCTCGCGGGCCGTGGTCGGCGACTTCGGGCTGAAGGCGCAGGCGGTCATCGTTGCGTCGGGCGGCATCGGCGGCAACCTCGACCTCGTGCGCCAGGCGTGGCCGAAGCGGCTGGGCGAGGCGCCACGCGAGATGATCTGCGGCGTGCCCGAGCATGTCGATGGGCGCATGCTCGGCATCACGGAGGCGGCCGGCGGCCGCGTGATCAACCGCGACCGCATGTGGCACTACACCGAAGGCATCCGCAACTGGGCGCCGATCTGGCCGCGCCACGGCATCCGCATCCTGCCGGGGCCGTCGTCGCTGTGGTTCGATGCGCGAGGCAGGCGCCTGCCGGTGCCGCTGTTTCCGGGCTTCGATACGCTGGGCACCCTGCACCACATCCTGGCGACGGGCTACGACTACTCCTGGTTCGTGCTGAGCCAGAAGATCATCGAGCGCGAGTTCGCGCTGTCGGGTTCGGAGCAGAACCCCGACCTCACGAGCGGCAAGTGGCTGAACGTGATCAGGAGCCGGCGGACCGGGGGGGCACCGCCGCCGGTCAGGGCGTTCATGGAGAAGGGGGCCGACTTCATCGTCGCGCGCAACCTGGCCGAGCTCGTCGCGCGCATGAACAAGCTCGCGGGCGAGGCGCTGATCGATGCCGGGGCGCTGGAGCGCGAGATCGCGGCGCGCGACCGCGAGATCGACAACGCCTACACGAAGGATGCGCAGATCACCGCCATCCGCGGTGCGCGCCGCTACCTCGGCGACAAGCTCATCCGTGTCGCCAAGCCGCATCGCCTGCTCGATCCGGCCAACGGGCCGCTGATCGCGGTCCGGCTCTCGATCCTCACGCGCAAGACGCTGGGCGGGCTTGCCACCGACCTCTCCGCCCGCGTGCTCAAGGCGGACGGCGCGCCGCTCGGCAACGTTTATGCCGCGGGCGAGGCGGCGGGCTTCGGCGGCGGGGGCATGCACGGCTACCGCGCGCTCGAGGGCACGTTCCTCGGCGGTTGCATCTTCTCGGGCCGTGTCGCTGGCGGGGCGGCGGCGGCCGCTGTGCGGTAGGGTCCGCAACTCGTGTGAACCGGAGCTTATGGTGCGGGCCTGATCCCATGCCAATTGCCTGCGATGCCCACTTGACCTGGACCCTGCGGCTGCCCCGATAAGATCGGCGGTCAGCCAACAGCGAGGTGATTCGTGAACTCCTCCGGCCAATTCCTGAACCCTTCCGAAGCCGCCAAACAACTGGGCGTTTCCACCAAAGCTCTGCGGCTCTACGAGCAGCGTGGTCTGATCGCTCCGATCCGCAGTGCGGCCGGCTGGCGGGCCTACGGTCCCGACGAGATGGCCCGTGCCGTCGAGATTGTGACCCTGCGCGAGCTGGGTCTCAGTCTTGCTCAAGTGGCTCGCGTACTTGGAGGCGACTCCCGGGACGTCGAGCCTGCGCTGGCCGCGCACCAGGCAACACTTGAAGGCCGCATCCGCCAGCTCTCCGCAGCCGCAGAGAAGGTTCGCCAGCTGCGAACCGGCCTCGGCAAGGGTCAGGCGCTGGAGGTCGGGGAGCTTGCGCAGCTCCTGGAACCGGCCTCTGCGGCCGGTGTCGCCTTCGACCTGCCTTGGCCTTGGGGAGGTGAGCGGTTCGAGCTGCGCGACATCCGGCGGCTGAACTACATCATCGGCCCGCTGGGCAGCGGCAAGACGAGGTTGGCCAGGCGCATTGCCGAAACCCTGCCTGATGCGGCATTCCTGGGCTTGGATCGGTTGGAGAACGACGGCACGGCAGCTCGCGCCCGGTTGGACGCGGACCCGGCCCTCAGGTCGCGGGTCACTCAAACCCTCGCGTGGCTCGTCGAGGATGGCGCCGCATCGTCGGGGGCCTTGATCGCATTGCTCGCCGGATTGGAAGCGGAGGGTCTCGCGACGCTGGTCGTCGACATGGTGGAGCAGGGACTGGACAAGGCCACCCAAGTGGCACTGATCGCCTACCTGCGCCGCCACGGATCCGAGCGGCGGCGCCTCTTCGTGCTTACGCGCTCCGATGCGATTCTGGACCTGGACTGCGTGGGCGCAGATGAGGCCGTCATCCTTTGTCCCGCCAATCACAGCCCTCCAACCCGTGTCAAACCTTATTCCGGCGCGCCCGGCTACGAGGCCGTCGCCATATGTCTGGCCGCGCCCGAGGTGCGTGCGCGCACGGAAGGCGTTATCGCATGGCGGCCGCCCCAGGTGGCATGATGCGCGCTTGCATGGGACCTCTCATGTCTCGGGTGGCCGGCATAGTCGCCGCAATCGCCTTGCTCCCGGGCCTGCTCGCTTCCGGTGCAGCGGAGGAGGCAGCGGGAGCGGGCGTCGCGGCGCCTTGGCGCGCGATGTTCAAGAGGCCCGATCGGCTCCCGGTACCCACGGCCGAGAATCCGCTCACCCCAGGCAGAGTGGCGCTTGGCACGAGGCTCTTCGCCGACACTCGCCTATCAGGCGCGGGCGATCGCTCCTGTGCCACCTGCCATCGGCGGGAACGTGCGTTCACGGATGGCCGGCGGCGCGCGCGTGGCGTATCGGGCGCTCCGCTGCTGCGCAATACGCCGAGCCTCTACAATCTGACGTGGGGCAAGCAATACTTCTGGGACGGGCGCGCGTCCTCGCTTGTGGAGCAGGCCGGGATGCCGATCGTCGCGCCCGACGAGATGGGCGGTGACTGGCCGACGATCCTCACCCGGCTGCGGGCGGACGACGACACGGTCGCCATGTTCCGTTCGGCGTTTTCCGAGGTGGAACCCGTGACTGAGGCTAACGTGCTCGCGGCGCTGGCGGCCTACGTCGGCTCGCTCGTCTCTCCGCCGACGCGGTTCGACGCCTGGATCGACGGTGACGCCCAGGCGCTGAGCGCGTCCGAGCTGCGCGGCTTCCGGACCTTCACGGGTAAGGGCGCGTGCGTGCTGTGCCACGTCGGCTGGCGCTTCACCGATGACAAGTTCCACGACATCGGCCTGCCCAGCACCGACGGCGGGCGCGGTCTGGTGAAGGGCGGCACGCCGGGGCTCCGGGCCTTCAAGACGCCGAGCTTGCGCGAGCTCACGCGCACGGTGCCCTATATGCATGATGGATCGCTCGCGACGCTCGACGCCGTGGTGGCGCACTATGCCGGCGGACTGCGCCGGCGGCCGTCGCTGGCGCCGGGCCTGCCGCGCGACTTGCGGCTGAGCGCCCGGGAGCGGGCCGATCTCGTCACCTTTCTGCGCACCCTCTCGCGCTGAGCCCCCTCCCCGCCGGTCAGCGGAGAGAGGGCTCGGGTAAGCGACGCGCAGGGGCGCAACAGGCGTCAGCCGCATTGCGCCGTTACGACCGACGGCTCGGCGCAATACGCCTTCGGCTATGGCGCCCGTACGACTAGCCTTTGGCCTCGAACTTGGCGATTTCCTCCGCCAGCAGCTGATAGTCCTCGCAGGCGATGCCGCAGCGCTTGGCGATCTCGGAAAGCTGCTCCTTGGCCTTGTCGGGCTGGTTGAGCTGCAGGAACGCCTCGCCCAGGTATTGGCGCGTGGTCGTCCGGTCAGGATGGGCGGCGAGGACCTTATTGTAGTAGCCCATGGCCTCGTCCACCTGGCCCAGCTTGCGCAGCGAGAAGCCGATCATGGTCCGGATGCGCGGATCGGCCTGATTCTCGGCAGAGCGCAGGGTTGCCAGCGCGGCCGCGTACTCCCCGCCCTTCGCCTGCCAGTAGCCGACGCTGTAGATCTGGTCGTCGTCGAGCCGGCTGTCCTTGGGCTTCGGCTTGGGCTTGGGCTTGGGTTTCGGCTTGGGCTTGGGCTTGGGTTTCGGTTTTGGTTGGGGCGGAGGGTCGCCCACGGCCAAGACGGCGGCCGGCGTGAAAGCCACGAGCGTCAGACCGACGGCGACGGCGCGCAGCCACGTCGGAATGCCAAGCTTCAACATGCAATGATCTCCCGTCCAGCAATGTCGTGAAAGGGTACTTGCGAGCCCGCCGATCATAGTCTGGCCCACGCGGCCTTGCTGGTAACGGCAGCGTGATGGGTGGTGCCGCCTTGCTCAAAATCAATAATCCTGCCGATCGCCTGTGCGACAAAGGGCGTGGTCTGCCGTCGGCACGCGGCTCGATTAGAATGGCTCCAGGGAAGAAGTGGGGGAGAGGGGACCCCCTGTTCGCCATCCGCACCAGTCCCCGAGATGCGCAAGGTTTCAAGCTCATGGATTACGCGCAGGCGTTCACCAAGGCGTTGCGGGCATTGAAGGAAGAGGGTCGCTACCGCATCTTCGCCGACATCCGGCGCGAGCGCGGCAGCTTTCCGGCAGCACGCCACTTTGCCCCGGACGGCGTGCGGCCCATCACCGTGTGGTGCTCCAACGACTATCTGGGCATGGGCCAGCACCCGGTCGTGCTGGCGGCGATGCATGAAGCCATCGACCTGTCGGGTGCCGGCTCGGGCGGCACCCGCAACATCTCGGGCACGTCGCACTACCACGTGGAGCTGGAGAATGAGCTTGCCGACCTGCACGGCAAGGAGGCGGCGCTGCTCTTCACCTCCGCCTACGTCGCCAACGACACGACGCTGGCAACGCTGCAGAAGCTGCTGCCGGGCTCCATCGTCTTCTCCGACGAGCACAATCACGCCTCGATGATTGCCGGCATCCGCAACGGCGCCGGTGAGAAGCGCATCTGGCGCCACAACGACCTGGCCGACCTGGAGGCCAAACTGGACGCCGCGGACCCTGGCCGTCCCAAGATCATCGCCTTCGAGTCGGTCTACTCCATGGATGGCCAGATGTCGCCGATCGCCGCCATCTGCGACCTGGCGGAGCGTTACGGCGCGCTCACCTATCTCGACGAGGTGCATGCGGTCGGCCTCTACGGGCCGCGCGGCGGCGGGCTCGCCGAGCGCGACGGCGTGATGCACCGCGTCGATATCGTCAACGGCACGCTGGCCAAGGGCTTCGGCATCATGGGCGGCTACATCGCCGCGCGCGCCGACGTCTGCGACGCCATCCGCTCCTACGCGCCGGGCTTCATCTTCACCACCTCGCTGGCGCCCGCGATCGTGGCGGGCGCGGTCGCGAGCATCCGCCATCTCAAGGCGAGCCGCAGCGAGCGCGACCGGCACCAGGAGCGCGCGCGCGTGCTGAAGGGCCGCCTGGTGGCGGCCGGCCTGCCGGTGATGGACAACCCGAGCCACATCGTGCCCGTGCTGGTGGGCGATCCGGTGCTGACCAAGCGCATCACCGACGCGCTGCTCGACCGCTTCGCCATCTATGTGCAGCCGATCAACTATCCGACCGTGCCGCGTGGCACCGAGCGGCTGCGCCTGACGCCCACCCCGCATCACTCCGACGCCGACATCGAGCGTCTCGTCATGGCGCTTTCCACGCTGTGGATGGAGATGGGCCTGCCCTTCGAGGGCCACGCCGAAGCGGCGGAGTGATCTCGCCGAAGGCGTGCACACGGGCCGTGCTTCGACAGGCTCAGCACGGGGGTGGAGCGTGAGGCTCAGCACGAGGGCGGAGCGTTAGGCTCAGCGCGAGAGGGGAGCTCGTAGGGTGCAAAAGCGCAGCGCATTGCACCGATAACGCCGGTCCCATCGGCGCAATGCGGCTTCGCCTTTTGCGCCCTACGTCTTGAGCCAGTCGGCTACTTTGTTTCTTCGGGCGCTCGGTGGTAGATGTCGTCGCTGCGCACGATATCGTCTTCGCCCAGGTAACTGCCGATCTGCACCTCGATCATCTCGAGCGGCGTCTTGCCGGGGTTCTCGAGC
>JBFWRV010000045.1:0-54997 GCA_050248715.1 Hyphomicrobiaceae bacterium
TGCGACCCGTCCAACGACCAGCTCATGACTGGCGAGCAATCTCTTCGGCTACGCGGCGGTCTTGGTACGGCCTTCGCCGGAATGACGTTGGTGGTGCTCTCTCCATCTGCGTCATCCCGGCGCCGTGCGGGAGCGAAGCGAGTGCGCTGAGCTGCTCCAACCCCGTGCTGAGCCTGTCGAAGCACGGTTTGGAGGGTGCGGCCCGTCCTTCGACAAGCTCAGGACTGGGGCGCCTTCGCATCGGCTCCGCGGCGGACTGGGTTCGGCCTGCGCGGGAATGACGTTGGCGCTGCGCTCTCCACCTGCGTCATCCCGGCGCCTCAGCGCCCGCCGAGGTCCGCGTCGAGGGCGAGGGCGGCTTCGAGGAGGACCTGGGCGCCGGCGGCGCAGTGCTGGCGGGTGGCGCTTTCGGCCTCGTTGTGGCTGAGGCCATCCTTGCACGGAACGAAGATCATCGATGTCGGCGTGACCTTGGAGAGGTGCACGGCATCGTGGCCGGCGCCCGAGATGATGTCGCGGTGCGCGAACCCGAGCGCCTCGGCGCCCGCGCGCACGGCGGCGATGCAGCGGGGGTCGAACCTGACGGCGGGGGAGTCGTTGAGCTTGCGCACGTCGATCTGCACTTTGCCGTCGCCGACCAGCCGCGCGATGGCGGCGTGGAGCCCGTCTTCCATGGCCTGCAGCGCGGCATCGTCGTGGTGGCGAATGTCGACCGTCATGCGCACGAGGCCCGGGATCACGTTGGGCGAGTTGGGCTCGACCTCGACCCGGCCGACCGTGCCGACGGCGTTGGGCGCATGCGCCTCGGCGATCTTCTCGACCTCGAGAGCGAGGGCGGCGCAGGCGAGGAACGCGTCGCGGCGGCGGGGCATCGGCGTCGTGCCGGCATGGCTCTCGCGGCCGGTGATCGTCGCCTCGTACCAGCGCAGGCCCTGCACGCCCGTGACGACGCCGATCGTCCTGTCTTCGGCCTCCAGAATCGGCCCCTGCTCGATGTGCAGCTCGAGATAGGCCGAGAGCGCCATGGCGCCGGCCTTCACTCCGCCGCGCCAGCCGATGCCGTCCAGCGCCTCGCCGAAGCGCACGCCCTCGATGTCGGCGATGGCATCGGCCTGGGCGCGGCTGTAGACGCCGGCGAACACGCCCGAGCCCAGCATCGCCGGGGCGAAGCGCGCGCCCTCCTCGTTGGTCCAGTTCGCCACGACGATCGGCGCGTTGGTCTCATAGCCGGCCGCGACCAGCGTGCGCAGCGCCTCGAGCGCGCCGAGGACGCCGAGGTTGCCGTCGAACTTGCCCCCCGTGGGCTGCGTGTCGAGATGGCTGCCGAGCGCGATGGGGGCAAGGTCGGCGCGGCGGCCGGGGCGCAGCGCGAACATGTTGCCGACCTCATCGACCGTCACCGTGCAGCCGAGCGCCTCGGTCTCGCGCTTGAACCAGCTGCGCACCCGGGCGTCGTCCTCGGTGAGCGTCTGGCGGTTGATGCCGCCCTTCACCGTGCCGCCGATGGCGGCGGTCTCCATCAAGGCTCCCCACAGGCGCTCGGGATCGATGCGCAGGTTGCTCGGCATGTGTGCTCCCAGGTCGGTGATTGAGGCTCAAGGGCCATTTTGTCCGCTGGGATACCCGAACGTCCAGCGTCGGACAGCCGCGGGACGTTCAGGGTATCCCGTTTGGATGCAGACTGGGACATGGTAAAGCTAGGCGATGCCCAGCACGCCTAACGCGGAAAAGAAGACGCTGATCCTGACCGGGGCCTCGCGCGGCATCGGCCACGCCACCGTCAAGCGCTTCGCCTCGGCGGGGTGGCGGGTGATCACCTGCTCGCGCCACGCCTTCCCGGAGAACTGCCCGTGGGAGATGGGCCCCGAGGACCACATCCAGGTCGACCTGGCCGACCCCGAGGACACAACCCGGGCCATCGCCGAGATGCGCCAGCGGCTCCTGGCGCAAGGATCGCGCCTCGACGCGCTCGTCAACAATGCGGGCATCTCCCCCAAGGGCGAGGCCGGCGCACGGCTCGGCGCCATCCAGACGTCGCTGCAGGACTGGAGCCATGTGTTCCAGGTCAACTTCTTCGCCCCGATCATGCTGGCCCGCGGACTGATCGAAGAGCTGGCGCGATGCAAGGGCGCGGTGGTGAACGTCACCTCCATCGCCGGCGGCCGTGTGCACCCCTTTGCGGGCGCGGCCTACGCCACCTCGAAGGCGGCGCTCGCGGCGCTGACGCGGGAGATGGCCGCCGATTTCGGCCCGCGCGGCATCCGCGTCAATGCCATCTCGCCGGGCGAGATCGACACCGCCATTCTCTCCCCCGGCACCGACCGGATCGTGAAGGAGCAGGTGCCGCTGAGGCGCCTCGGAGAGCCGGAGGAGGTGGCAAAGGCCATCTACTTCCTGTGCTCGGACCAGTCGAGCTATGTGACCGGCGCCGAGCTGCACATCGACGGCGGCCAGCACATTTGACGATCGGGGCAGCCGGCCTGCCGCCCAGCCTCGCCGAACCTGGGGTTACGCGATCACCGCCCGGTCGGTGACGCGGCGCCAGCTGGTGCCGTCGCTGAAGGCCAGGATTGGGCCACCCGTCTCGTCGGAGACGTAGATGATCTGGCCGGCGAGCGTGGCCGCGCTCGGGGCGCCGGCAACCGTATAGGACTTGACTGCCACCGGGCCTTCCACGTCGAGGGCGACGGCGGGCGTCTTGCCCACGCCCAGGCCGACGTTGCTCACGCGGATGCGCTCGGCTGGGCCGCCGGCAGTGCCGGGAGTCGTCGTGCTGACGGTGAAGTAGGTGCCGTGCGCGCTATCGGTCCAGTTCTCCGCCGCCCAGAAGACGGCAAAGCCGCGGGCGGCGCTCGAGTAGGCGGTGGCGCCATAGCCCCAGGCGCCGAATACGGCGAGCGGGTTGCCGGTCTGCACGGCCGACGGGCTCGCGAGCGTGCCGTTGGCGCGCCGCATCGAGAAGCCCGGGACGCCGCCGAAGGCATCCATGAAGAGCTGGCCGCCGCCGCCGCCGTCGGCTGCCACCAGGTGTAGCGTCGTCGCTGCCGCACCGGGCGCCGGCGGCGACAACGCGTTGTGGCTCACAGTGAGCTTGGCGCTTGCCCCGGCGCGGGCGCCGATGCCGGCATTGCCGAAGGGCGGCAAGAAATTCGGCTGCGCCTGCGCCAGCGTCGTGAGCTCGGCTTGCACCAGGCTCGCCACGATGGCGTGGCCGGCGTCGGCGAGGTGCGACTGGTCGCCTTGGAAATAAGTCGCATTGGCGTAGTTGCCGGTGCCGGCGCCGATGTTGGCATGAGCGCCGAGATCGGCCAGCGCATCGGCGAACAAGGGCCAGTTGGCGCGGAGGTAGCCGTTGAAGGTGGCGTTGTCGGCATCCGTGGTGTGGCGCGACGTCAGCGTGCAGACGATCACGCGCCAGCCGAGCGATCTGAGCCGGCTGCAGAAGGCGCGCAGATAGGAATAGGTCGTGGCGGGCGTCGCCCCGGCGACGGCGATGTCGTTGGCGCCGCCCCAGACCACCGCGATGTTGAGGCCGCCCTCACTGGCAAACAGCGGGTTGAGATTGCTGTAGGCGAGCCGGCCCATGTCGCGCAGCTCGCGGCCGTTGACGCCGATGTTCGATACGGTGAAGGACTGCCCGTTCCACGTCGGATAGCTGATGAGCGAGGTGTAGGGCTGGCTCGCGCCGAAGCCCATCGTGTTGGAGTCGCCTACCGCCACCACGCGTGGGCCCGTCGCCTGTGCGCCGATCAGGTGATCCTGTGCCCTGAGCGCCGTCTTGAAGTCCGCCGTGCCGTCGTCCTTGTCGAGGACGAGCGCCTCGATCCATGCGGAGCCGTCCGGGCTCACCCTGAGGTGGAAGTCGTCGTCGCCGGTGAGGCCATACTCGGCGCGACCTGAGTAGTTGGTCTGAAACAGCTGGCTTGCCGTATCGCCGGCCGCCGCCTTGTTGATCTTCTGCTGGTGCCCGTTGCCGACGTTGTCGAAAAGGCTCGCGGGGCTTCTGACGGCAAGGCGATTGGTCGTGTCGGCGGCGGTGTTGATGCCCCACAGGGGAACGCCGATGCCCGGGCTGATGAACTCAGACCATGTGCTGCCGCCATGGGCGTAGAGCTTGTCCTCGTCGGCCACCCAGGCAAGCCAGCCCTCGGCCGGGGTATGGAACGACCAGGCACCGTCCTGCCAGGCTGCGACGTTGCCGGCCTGATCCGACCAGACCCCTGTGGGGCCTGCCGCGACGATGTAGCGGGCGCCGTCGGTCGGGGAGCCGGGCGGGCTTGCCAAGTCCTTGTCCAAAACTGTCAGCTGCACGACCGCATCGAGCGCGCGCAGCGCCTCGTTGTGCGTTACGTGTTTTTGCGCCTGCGCGGCCATGAGGTAGGGCAGCTGCAGGTTCGGGGTGCTGTCCATAGTCGGCCGGGTTCACGGGCTGTTGAACACGGCCCATGGTGGCACGCCGCAAGAGCCCGGGGATTGCCGGAAACAAGGTAAATCATCGGAGACAGCCCAAGAGGCAGGCTCAGTTCTCGAACCGTCGCCTGAACCTGCGGGCGTTGCCGGGCTTGCCGTCGCTTTCCCCGCTCAGCGCAGATAGGGCGCATTGCCGCCGCGTGGCTCGATGGCGGAGTCGAAGAAGAAGCCGTGGTCGAAGGGACCATTGGGCGTCTGCCGGTCGACATAGGGATCGCGGAAGGAATTGATGCCGCCGTACAGGCTGCGCGACATGCCGTAGGTGTTGATCACATCGCGGTAGGTGTAGGAATAAAAACCGATGCGGCGGCCGGCGTAGCGCCGCGCGATCGGGGCACGCTTGCGCTGGTAGCCGTAGGCGCCGGTCGGCTGCAAGCTCCCCGAGGCAGCGACGCGCCTGGCCTTGCCTTCGGCCGCAGTACCCGCAGGCACCCATGCCACAAGAGCAAGCGCGCAGAAAGCAAGTGCCACCAAGCCGTTTCTCGTGCTCATTGTGTCCGACCGTCGATTCGCGCTGTACCTTCGACGCAGTCTAGGCGGCGAAAGCAACCAAATCCCTAAGAGGCGATCCAACGCCGACGGGTTGGCGTCGCCATCAGTTGCACAGCCTGGCCGAGATGACGCACTCCGTTCCCATGCCGCCCGGCCCGCACTTGGACCTGAGATTGCTGACCTTGTAGCCCGGTGCCGAGCCGATCTTGCCGCCCGAGGCCATGAACTGGGCCCACGAGCCCCACGAAGTGGCTTGGAGCACGGCTTCCCAGGCCTGGAACATAGCCGAATCGCGCGAGCCCCCGGTCCCCCGCCCGCCTTTGTTGATGCATGCTGCCTCGGCGCCGCCGGCAGCAATCAGGAGGCCAGCGAATGCCAGCGCCGGTACGATCACACGCTTGGATTTGCTTCGCATAGTTTCTTTGCTCCCCTCGACAACAAGAAAGACAGCGAGCCGAGGGACATTGCCCGAGATCGCTGTCTTGCACACTGTCAGCTTCGCACTTTCGTGCGGAAATCAGTTGATTTTCCCGCCGCCGTGGCCGCCCGGTGACGCGCCCCCGCTGCTCCGCGTCGGTCTCCCTTCGTCAGCTGGCCAGCTGCAGATTGACAGCTTTGGGGCCCTTGCCGCGCTTGTCAGGCTCCGTCTCGAACGACACGCGCATGCCCTCGTCGAGCGTGCCGATGTTCGAGCGTTCGACTGCAGTGATATGAACGAACACGTCCTTCCCTCCCTGGTCGGGCGTGATGAAGCCGAAACCCTTTGTCTGATTGAAGAACTTTACAGTTCCGGTCTGCCGCATGCGAGGTCTCCATGTCCCCGGTAATGATTGCGGATCGCGCCAACGCGAGCTGGCACGGGTGACGGTTAGGCAGTCTCGTCCGATGTCGGGGAACGTGAGGCGCGAGATAACAACAACGCGTCTGCGCGATTCATCTCAGGTCAGTCTCAGCAGTCTCCGCCGGGTCGGTAGGCCGCCCGAACTGCGGCGGAGTATCGGTGATTGCCGGGGCCTGCGCAAGGCAAATTCGTGCTTGTATTTTATCGGCTGGTGCGCATACGCCGTTTTATCTGCGGTGCTCCTCCGGGGGCCTGCGCCGGAGGGGGTTCGATCCAATCGAGGCGGCTGCCCGAGCCGGCGCCCCGGGCTGCCATTCGGCGCTCCAGCTCAGGAAGAACCGCCGCAATCTCGCCCTCCAGCGTGTACGGCGGATTCACAATAACGAGCCCGCAGCCATTGAGCCGATCGGGGTTTGTCGCTTCCTCGATCATCAGCTCGACCCGCAGCATTTTCGGCGCGCCGAGCGTTGCGAGACGCGCGTGAAATCTGCCTATCGGTTTTACATCCTTGATCGGATACCACAGCAGGTAGATGCCGGTGGAGAAGCGCTTCAGCGCATGCGCCAGCCCGGTGCTGGCACGTTCGAGCTCGCCCGCTTCCTCGAACGGCGGGTCGACCAGGACGACACCGCGACGCTCTCGGGGCGGCAGGAGCGACTTCAGGGCTACCCAGGCATCGAGCCCCGTGACCTTGGCGCGGCGGTCGCCGCCGACGCAGGACCTGAGACGTGACAGATCTTGGGGGTGGAGCTCGTTGGCGACCAATGTGTCCTGCGGCCGCATCAGGCCCAGCGCAATCAACGGGCTGCCCGGGTAGAAATTTAGGCCGCCGACGGGGTTGGCAGCGCGTATGGCGTCCAGGTAGGGCCGAAGCTGTTGCGCAACGTCCGCAGGCAGTGGTTGCGCGTCCGGTCCGAGCAGGCGTCCGATCCCGCTCCTCCATTCGCCCGTTTTTTCCGCCTCCGCCGAGGTCAGCCGATAGCGGCCCGCGCCTGCATGGGTATCGATCACGCGGAATGGCGCTTCCTTGCGCTTCAGGTAGGAGATGACGAGCGCCAGCACGGCATGCTTCAGCACATCCGCGAAATTTCCGGCGTGGTAGGCGTGTCGATAGTTCATGGCCCAGCATGGCCCGCACGTCGGGGCACTTGTCAAATCCGAGGTCGCATGCGCGGTCGAACGCAAATAAGGGCTCTTCGCCTGTCGGCTTTTCGCCAGTTTGTTCGTCTTGAGATTGCAGGTCTCGGGGTGGCTCGAGACGGCAATCGGAAGGAGACGTCCTCATGGCGAAAGCAAAAGCGAAGCCGAAGCCCGCCCCCAAGTCCAAGGTAAGGCCCATTCCCGAGGGGATGCACACCGTCACGCCGCACATTGTTTGTGCGGACGCCGCCGGCGCCATCGAGTTCTACAAGAAGGCCTTGGGTGCCGTTGAGTTGATGCGGATGCCGGGCCCGGACGGCAAGCTGATGCACGCCTGCGTCAAGATCGGCGATTCGCCCGTCATGCTGGTCGACGAGATGCCCCAGTGGGGCGTGCTCGGACCCAAGACCCTCAAGGGATCGCCGGTCACCCTGCACATCTTCGTCGAGGACGTCGACGCTTTCGCCGCACGTGCCGTGGCCGCAGGCGCCAAAGTGACGATGCCGATCGCGGACATGTTCTGGGGCGACCGCTACGGTGTGCTGCAGGACCCGTTCGGGCATCAATGGTCGGTCGCCACGCACATGCATGATCTGACGCCGGAGGAAATCAAGAAGGCGATGTCCAAAGGGCCGTGCTGAAGGTCCAATCGAGGTCGGCAACGCCGCACCCGGCGATCACCGAGCGGGCGCCGGCCGATCGGGTGGGAGGATCGGCCCGCGCATCCGCGTGGGCTCAAGGTGCAGATTCGAGACTTAGAAATGTGGTCGCCTGGTGGATCGGCGAAGGCGTGAACTAGCCGCGGCGCAGGCCCCCCAACACCAGCGTCCGCAGCGCGCGATCCAGCAGCGAGCCGTCTGACGCGAGGGAGAGCCGTTCGAGCGCATCCTGCTCCCGCTGCAAGGAGCTGGCGCCGACTCCGGCAACGAGCGTCCGCATGAGATCCGCATAACCTGCTGATTTCAGGAACGTGAGCGCGCCGGCGAGCGCCTGCTCGGTCGCCGTCATCTCGGTACCTAGCGGAAACAACGGCAACAGGCCGTCACGTCGCGCCGGCGCGAGCGCGTCCGCAATCCTCGTCGCGCTGTTGGCGGCAGCCCGCTCGGGAAGCCTGTAGGTGCGCTCGAGCTTGCCGGCGCGCTGGGCATCCTGCATCAGTTGCGGCTGAAAGGTGCTGTCGGCCACTTGCAGCATGCCGTCGATCACGTCGCGGTCGGACTTGCCGCGCAGATCGGCAATGCCGTGCTCGGTGACGACGATGTCGCGCAGCTGGCGCGGCACGGTGGCGTTGGCGTAGCGCCACACGATGTTGGAGGCGGTGCGGCGGTTGCTGCTGCGGGTGCTGCGCACGCCGATGATGGAACGGGCGCCCTCGAGCGCGTGCGCCATGGCGACAAGGTCGTGCTGGCCTCCGGCCCCGCTGACGACTCGGCCGTCCTCGAGTTGATCGGAGGAAGCCGCCCCGAGCAGAGTCACCAGCATCGCCGTGTTGACGAAGCGCGCATCGCGGCGCTGGGCGCGTTTGAGCTCCTGGTCGCCGTAGAGCGTATTGGTGAAGGAGATGCCGGTCATGGCAATGAGTTCGAGCGTCTCGCGCGGCATCTCGCGCAGCTCGCGATAGAAGGCCTGGTTGCCGACGAAGAACCCGGCGTGCAGCACGGCCTTGCGGCCGTCCGCATCCGTCACCCGCCGCCGCAGAATGCCGGCCCGCATCAAGGCGAGGAAGCCGTCGACCAGCATTTCGGTGCAGCCGTAAAGGCCGGTCGCAAACGGACTTAGCTCGGCGTCGGCCGGGAGGGCTGCGCCGAGCCTCGCGAGCAGGCCCCTGAATTGTGCATTGCGGGTGTGACGCAGGACGAGGGCGTGCGCGAGGGCGTCGGAGAACGAGCCGATGCCGATCTGCAGTGTGCCCCCATCCTTGATGAGGGCGGCCGCGTAGAGCGCCATGGCATAGTCGTTGAGCGATACCGGCTCCTTGGGCGGGGCAAACAAGTCATAGTGCGGGCGCTCGGTCTCCAGCACGACGTCGCATTGGCCAATGTCGATCTCGGCCTCGCCCGGCATGTAGGGCAGATTGGCGTTGATCTCGGCGGCGAGCGCCAACGGCTGGCCTGCGCTCCTCCTCGCCTGCATGTACGGCATCATGTCCAGGGTGACGTCCGTGTTGGAGCTGAAGCTCACGCGGCCGCCACCACGCGGATCGGGCGCCACGAGCTGGGCAAAGGTGTTGGCGCCGATGCGGGCCAGATGCTGCGCCACATTGGAATAGTTGAGGCTCGTGTAGCTTTGTTGCAGCCGCGCGTTGGAAAGCCACATGCCGGCCTGCAGGAAGAACTCGGTGATCTCGATGTTGGAGGGCAGCGTGCCGGCGCGCAGCGCCTTCGTATAGTCGAGATCGGGATAGCTGCCGAACAGGCGATCGAGCAGCGGCGCAACGAAGCGGCGCTCTAGGCGTGTGCGATAGCTGGGCCTCACCAGGCTCAATCCCGTGAAGATGCGCAGGCACAGGCTCTTGTCTGCCGCGGCCAGTTGAAAGAGCGCATTTGCGAGGGCGACCGGCTTGCCTATTCCGATCGGCATGGCCAGCGATATGTCGCGGCCCGCGCGGTCGACGATCGCCTCGGCGCAGCGTACGGGATCACTCGAATGCAGGGTCAAGGCGATGATCCCGGGAGCCGCGGGCGTAGGCACGTCATGTGCGACGATGCAACGCGCACGCGCAGCAGAAGGTTGTCGGCGAGCCGTTGGGTGCCGGGCCCGGGTCTACCTGCCCTCCGCTCGAAGGGATTGGGAAGGGCGACCGCGAGCAGGGCGGCCTCGCGCGGCGACAAGGCCTGTGCGGACTTTCTGAAATGGTAGCGGGCTGCCGCCTCCGCGCCAAAGATGCCCGGGCCCCATTCGGCGATGTTCAGGTAGATTTCGAGAATCCGGCGCTTCGGCCACAGCGCGTCAACGGTCAACGCCAGTGGAATCTCTACCGCCTTGCGCAGGTAGCTTCGCGACGGCCACAGGAACAGGTTCTTGGCCACCTGCATCGTGATCGTGCTGCCGCCGCGCGCCGCGCCGTCATCGATCAATTCCCTCAGCTCTTGCCAGTCGACCCCCCGATGCCGGCAGAACTGGCCGTCCTCGGACAGGATTACCGCGGCGACGAGGTTGGGTGACATGCGCTGCAGCGGGATCCACTGGCGGGTGATGGGCGTGCCGGTGATCCATTGGCCAAGCATCAGCGTCGACGCCGGTGGATCGATCCAACGGTAGAGCACGACGAGCGTCAGCACGACACCTGCAAATGCGGCGACCGTAGCGGCCGCGACCGCCAGCACGCGGCGAATCCAGCGGCCGTAGGTCGGCGCTTCTTCATGCGGGAGGGGAGGCGAGACGTCTGCGGGAACAGGTGAGGGCTTATCGTCCCTCGGCGCAGGGCTCCGAGACTCTTGCCGCCAGTCGGAGGGGCGGTCGAGCCAGGGCGGCGGGGGAGGGCGTCCCGGGGCGGCGGGGTCGGGCAGCGAGGGGGGCACCACGGTCAGCCGTGGGCGCGGGCGCCGCAGCTCCGGCGCGTCGGGTCCCTGCGGGTCGGGAGGGGGTGGCACGGGAAGCGGATTCCGGCGGCTGAACGTCACCGCCGGGCTCTGAGCAAGCAGTGGCTGCTCGCCTTTGGGCCCAGGCTCTTGTGCCGCCGTGGGGTGATGTATGGGCGGCGGGCCACGTGGCGCGTCATCCTTCGCACCCTCTGCGGCGGGGTGGTCCGGCCCGGTCGGTGACGGTCCGGCCTCGCCCGCGTCAGCCTTGGCCGGTATTTCATGGCTGGCGTCGGCTTCCGGCGCAGACACTGGCGTGTCTGGGAGCAGGGGAGTTGTCGATAGCTGGCTCCAATTCTCTGCGTCCTGAGCCACTCCAGCGCGCGTGCCGCCGGCGGAACTCGAAGACGGCCTGACTTCGGCCGGCGCGGGATCATGAACAATCTGCGGCGGGGCGCCGGCCGTGTCGTCCCGATCCGCTTCCGGCCCGGCGGCAATCGAGTCCGCGCCGTCCGCAGAAGGCCCTCCTTCCCAGGCAGGGGCCGCAGCCGCGGGTTCTGCACCTGGCAGCGCCGCAGCCTCCGGAGGTGCCGGAAGGTAGATGACAGGGGGCGGCTGGGAGGCCGGCTGCGGCTCAACCCCTTCTGCCTCGGAAGGTTCGACCGCGGCAGCATCGACAGGGGGCGTCGAGAGCTGATCAGAGTCGCCCTCTGTGTCCGCGCTGGCGGCGGACTCGGGCGATGCCACTTCCCCAGGGCCTGCCGGGTCCTCTGGCTTGGCGGGCTCGGCGGTGGGCTCATCCGAGGTGGGCCCAGTTGGCGCGAGAGGTGCGACCGGCGGTCCTGATTCGGCTGCCACGATGACCGCGACGGCGACGCCCCCCGCTCCACCGCCCGCCGCACGGGGCAAAGGTTCCTTTGGGCCAGTGGCGGCATTGGCAGCCGGGGTGCGCGTGGATTCCATGGGACGCACAGCGGAAACAGACTCGCGCGGGTTCGAGGCGAGCTCGTCGCAACGATCGCCACCAGACAGGTCCTGCTCGATATCCCGAGCGCGTTCGTCCAAGGAACTCCCCTTCAACCGCGACATGCTTTCACGACCGGCACCGGAACGCTAAAAAAAGGCCAGCGGACGGCGCCAGCCACTCCAGCGGTTCTGTTCAACAAGTATGAGCGAGGCATGAGCTTCAGCCAACGGCTAGAGCAGGCGGCACGCCTCGTGGAGGCACAGCTTGCGCGCATCTTAGACATTGCGGCCACCGAGGGGGTCCCTTCGCGGCTCGTCAGGGCCTTGCGTCATGCAACGCTCGGCGGCGGCAAACGGTTGAGACCGTTCCTGGTTTTGGAGAGTGCCGCCCTCTTTCAGATGTCGCCGGAAGCCGCCTTGCCTACGGCCGCGGCGGTGGAATGCATGCACTGCTACTCCCTTGTGCATGACGACCTGCCGGCGATGGACAACGACGATCTGCGGCGCGGGCAGCCGACCGTTCACAAGGCCTTCGACGAATGGACGGCCATTCTGGTCGGCGACGCGTTGCAGGCCGTCGCATTCTCCCACCTTGCCGGCCCGCAGGCACTTGGCGACGCGGTGGTTCGGGGCGAGCTGGTGCACGGGTTGGCTTTGGCTGCAGGGCTCGGCGGCCTTGTCGGCGGGCAGTATCTCGATCTGGAAGCCGACAAGCTTGGGCTCCCGGCCCAGCCGACATCGGCGCACGTGGAACGCCTGCAGGCCATGAAGACAGGT
This sequence comes from Hyphomicrobiaceae bacterium, assembly GCA_050248715.1. Lineage (GTDB taxonomy): Bacteria > Pseudomonadota > Alphaproteobacteria > Rhizobiales > Hyphomicrobiaceae > AWTP1-13. Next base: position 12,208 of record JBFWRV010000045.1, read on the forward strand.
GCCCTGATCCGGTTTGCCTGTGAGGCGGGCGCGATCCTGGGTCGTGCTGATGCCGCCGGGCGGCAGGCGATGGAGCGGTACGGCACGCTGCTGGGATCGGCCTTCCAGATCGCCGACGATCTGCTCGATGTGGAAGGCGAGTCAGCCGTCATGGGCAAGGCGGCCCAGAAAGATCTGGGCAAGGCCACGCTGGTCTCCGTGCTCGGCGTCGAGGAAGCGAAGCTCCGGCTCGGGCGTCTGGAGACGGAAGCCATCGAAGCCCTCAGACCGTTCGGAGACGATGCCGATGTGTTGCGCGAGGCGGTCCGTTTCGTGGTGCAGCGGCGAGTCTGAGCCGACGCTCCATCCCGGCGGAATCTTCTTTGCGTGCGCCCTGGTCGAGAGCACGATAGTGCACATCCTGCAGCACGTTGGCGCCGCAGCATTCTTCAAAGAGTTGTCCGGGGGCATTGCTTGGGTAGAGAGCCGGCAGACAGCTCGCTGATTGCCACGCGGACGCCCGCGCCGCCGTGGTCAGCGGCAGCGATCCTGGTGACCATCGTGGCGTCGAGCACGGCGCTTTCCCAGTTCTTCCGGGCCTCCACCTCTGTCATCGGCCCCGAGTTGATCCGCGATCTCACGCTCTCCTCCGAAGCACTCGCAATGGCCAATGCCAGCTTTTTCATGGCCTTGCTGGTTGCCCAGCTGCCGGTCGGGATGGCGTTCGATCGCTTCGGGGCGCGTGTCACGGTCGCAGCCCTGTCCGTGCCGATGGCGGCAGGTGCGTTGTTGCATGCCGTTATCGAGTCGGGGGCCGGGCTGGCGGCAGCTCGCTTCCTGGTGGGGCTGGGCTGTGCCGGCAGCTTCGCCGCGGCCGTAGTGTTGATCACCCGCTGGTTCGCACAGCCGTCGTGGAGCATGATGCTGAGCTGGCACTTCGCCTTGAGCCAGATCGGCCTGGTCCTCGCGGGAACTCCGTTGGCGATGGCCGTCGGATCGGTCGGCTGGCGCCTGACCTTCGTCGCCATGGCGTTCGTGGCACTGCTGATCGGCTACCTCGTGCTCGTGCTGGTGCGCGACGCGCCTCCCGGTGCACCTGCGATGACTAGGGCCGCGCACGACATCGGTGCCTTCCAGGGCCTGCGCCAGGTGCTTTCGATGCCGGATCTGCCGCAGGTGTTCTGCCTGTTGATGGTTACATTCGCTGCGATCGTGACGGTGCAGGTGCTTTGGGCCGGACCCTACCTCCACGATGTCCACGATCTCGACGCCGTCCAGCGCGGCAACGTGCTGATGGGCATGGCGCTGGTTCAGACTTTGGGGGTGCTGATCGTCGGTCCGCTGGATCGGCTGTTCAATACTCGAAAGTGGGTGGTGGTGGCGTCCGCCGTGCTGGCTCTTGCGGCTTTGACGGGGCTGGCCTTCGGTCCGACATCGCTCACCGCTACAATCTTCTTGCTTTTTCTGCTCAGCGGCTCAGCGGCGTACGGCGGGATACTGTACGCGCAGGTCCGCAGCCTGTTTCCCGAACATCTCGCCGGACGCAGCTCCACCGTCAGCAACATGGCGCCGTTGGTCGGCGCATCCCTGATCCCTGCGCTCACCGGCTTCATTCCGCCGTTCTTCCCGGGCGAGGGCCCGGGCTACTCCCCCTACGCCTACCAGTGCATCTTTGCCGTGCCGGCGCTCTGCCTGGCTGTGGGACTTGCCGTCTACCTCACCGTCAGGGATTCCAACCCGCATCTGCAAGCGCGGCCGGCTGCCGGCTGAGGAATTTCGGTCCTCCCAGCCGCCAAGCCCCGCTTGGCATGTGGCCAGCGCCGCGCGAGCGCAATATTGTTCCTCCGCTAAACCACCTCGATGAACGCATTCGCCTCCGGAGGACACCAACGATGACCGATCGTCTCAAGGGCAAGCTCGCCTTCTGTACCGCCTCGGGCGCCGGCATCGGTCGGGCGACCGCGATCGCCTTCGCGCGCGAGGGGGCCAAGGTCATCGCCAGCGACCTAAACGAGGCGAGCATGGCAGGACTGAAGGAGGCCGGCGTCGCCGAGTGCGTGGGGCTCGATGCGCGCGATACGGCAGCCATCGAGGCACAGGCCAAGCGGCTGGGGCCCGTCGACGTGCTGTTCAATGCGGCCGGCTTTGTGCATCACGGCACCGTGCTCGACACGAGCGATCGGGACTGGGACTTCTCTTTCGATCTCAACGTCAAGTCGATGCACCGCACGATCAAGGCGTTCCTGCCGGGCATGCTGTCGAGGGGTCGTGGCTCTATCGTCAACATCGCCTCCACCGTCGGAGCCAGCAAGACCGCGCCCAACCGGTACGTGTACACTGCGACCAAGGCCGCCGTCGCCGGCCTCACCAAGTCCGTCGCCATGGACTTCATCGGCAAGGGCATCCGCTGCAACTGCATCTGCCCCGGCACCATTCAGACGCCCTCGCTCGACGACCGCATCCGGGCGCTGGGAGAGGAAGTCGGCGGCGAGGAAAAGGCGCGAAAGATGTTCATCGATCGCCAACCCATGGGCCGGCTCGGAACGGCCGAGGAGATGGCGCACATCGCGATCTACTTGGCCTCCGACGAGTCGCTCTACACGACCGGCTCAGCCATCTTCTCCGATGGCGGCTTCACGCTTTGAGGCCGTCCGTCCGGCTGCGCTCCGGCGAACTCGACCTGCAAAGGGCGGCCGATACGGACTTCAGCGACATCGTCGCGCTGCAGAGGGCTGCCTATGCGAGGAACCGCGCATTGCTGGGCGTTGAGCCAATCCCGCTGCTTGCCGACTACGCGACCATTCTGCTGGATATGGAGGCTTGGCTGGCGCGACGGGGCGGGAAACTGACCGGAGCCCTGATCCTCGAGCCGCGCCCCGGCGACCTGTTGATCTGGAGCATCGCCACGGACCCGGCTGAGCAGGGCAGCGGGCTAGGGCGCGGGCTGCTCGGCGCGACCGAGGTGCGAGCCCGCGAGCTTGGCCGCACCGTCATCCGGCTCTACACCGGCACCTTGCTCGTCCATCTCGTCGCCTGGTACGGCCGGCACGGCTACGCCGTGGAACGCATCGAGACCTTGAGCGACCGCTCGATCACGCACATGATCAAGCCCCTAGCCCCCTGATCCGTGGAGATTCCGATGCCCCGCTTTTGCGCCAACCTGAACTTCCTGTTCACCGAGGTGCCTCTGCTCGACCGGTTTGCGGCGGCGGCCAAGGCCGGTTTCAAGGCCGTCGAGATCGGCAATCCCTACGAGGCCTCTGCGGCTGAGATCGCGGCCCGTTTGAAATCCAACGGCCTCACGCTGGCCCTGTTCAACACGACCGCAGGCGACGGAGCCGCGGGCGAGCGCGGACGCGGAGCTCTCGCCGGCCGCGAGAAGGATTTCGACGCCGACATCGCCAACGCGCTGAGCTATTCGGAAGCCACCGGCTGCAAGCTGATCCACGTGATGGCGGGCTTGGTGCATCAGGGCGCGCGGCGCGACGTGTTCGTCCTTAACCTCAAGGAGGCGGCGCGCAAAGCCGCCGGCGTCGGCGCCAATCTCGTGATCGAGCCGATCAACCGCCGCGACATTCCCGGCTATTTCCTCAACAAGCTCGCCGAGGCCCGTGCCATCATCTACGAGGTCGGCGAGCCCAACCTAGGTCTGCAGTTTGATATCTATCACCGTCAGGTCGAGGACGGCGACGTGGCCGTCGCGCTCAAGGAGTATGCCGGCCTCACGCGCCACTACCAGATTGCCAACCCGCCCGACCGCGGCGAGCCGGACGCGGGCGACCTCAACTACGCCTGGCTGCTCAAGGAGATCGACGCCAGCGGTTACACGGGCTGGGTCGGCTGCGAGTACAAGCCGCGCCGCGGTACGGTCGAAGGGCTCGGCTGGACCAAAGCCTGCGGCGTAACACTGGGGTGAGCAACCTCGCCGGTTGCCTCCGCCTTGTTTGCGCGCGGCTCCGCTGGTCGGCTACGTCGTCGGCATCCGAGCTTGCCGCCAGCGGGATAGTCCTCGCCGAAGGTGCGAGAGCCTGCCGGAAGCCGATCGCCTAAGCCGCTGTGCCGGATGAACTCCAGCAGGGGCGCCACGAGCGGATGTCTCGAGTGCGCCGACCTGCCGTGCAGAACGTGAACTGCATCGTGCACTCGCCCTTCCATCTGGTTCAGGCTCTCCTGCGGCAAACGTGCATAATTGTCGGCAAGCGGATTCACATCCCAGATCACAGGGCATCGTCCCAGCCGCTTCCGATCAGGACCTCAATTTTCATGCAGGCGATGTGCGGGCGCCTGTGGCTTGCAGCGTGTCCGCGCCGTCGACCGTTTCCAGGGGGCGGCCGAGCATGCCGTAATGTGACGACTGTTGACAGTTGATAGTTTATGGGCGAACGTCCAGACCCTGCAAACCGGGAGGATGCCACTTGAACGAGTTCGACGTGATAGTCGTGGGCGCCGGCAACGCAGCTCTCGCTGCCGCCGTTTCCGCGCGAGAAAACGGGGCCAAGCGGGTCGCCGTCCTCGAGAAGGCGCCGCGCGACATGCGCGGGGGTAACACCCACTGGAGCGGCGGCGTCCTGCGCTTCGCCTTCGACGACCCGCGCGAGATCGCGCCGCTCGTGCCGGGAGCGGAGCAGAAGTACGAGAACTTCTACGAAGGCATTTCCCCCTACACCAAGGCCGACTACCACGGCGACCTGCTGCGCGTGACGAACGGACGCACGGACCCTGTCCTCTCCCGCATCCTCGTCGACGACTCCAAGGCGACCGTTTTCTGGATGCACGAGGTGGGCCGCATAAAGATGGAGCCGGCCATCACGCTCTCGGCCGTCCGCAAAGACAACGTGATGATCTGGGCGCGCGGGCTGATCGTACGCGCGGAGCATGAAGGCGTGGGCCTGTCGCGCAGCTGGTTCGCCACGGCCGAGCGCATGGGGATCACCGTGCGCTACGCGAGCGCGGCCACCGAGCTTCTGCTCGACGGCCGCGGCGGCATCTGCGGCGTCAAGGTGCGGGACAGCGAGGGGCTGCACACTTACACGGCACGCAGCGTCGTGCTGGGCTGCGGCGGCTTCGAGGCCAACGTCCAGATGCGCACGCAGCACATCGGACCGCTCGTAGGGCAGGCCAAGGTCCGCGGCACCCCCCACAACCAGGGCGACGGGCTGCGCATGGCGATGGCGATCGGCGCCATGCCGTGGGGGCAGTGGGCCGGATGCCATGCGACCCCGATCAGCGCCGACTGGGGCGATTTTGCGCCCCGCGAGATGACCGACCGCAGCAATCGGCTGAGCTATCTCTACGGGGTGATGCTGAACAGGCGCGGCAAGCGCTTTCTGGACGAGGGCGAGGACACGGCCCTGTTCACCTATGCCAAGTTCGGCCGGACGATCTTGGCCGAGCCAGGTGCCAAGGCCTACCAGATCTTCGACTCCAAGGTGGTCCACCTTCTGGAGCCGCGCTACCAGACGAGCAAGCCCATAACCTCCGATACGCTCGAGGGCCTGATCGCCCAGCTCGATATCGACGACAAGGCGGAGGCAGTGCGGACGCTGGCGCAGTACAACAAGGCCGCGCGCGATGCGAGCGAGGGCTTCGATCCTACCCGCAGGGATGGACTGCGCAGTCAGGGCCTGAGCCCCGAGAAGACCAACTGGGCCCTCAAGATCGACAAGCCTCCCTACTATGCTTACAGCGCCACGGGCGGTATCACCTTCACGTTCGGCGGCCTCAAGGTCACTGAGGACGCGCAGGTCGTTGGGACGGACTGGCGCCCGCTACCGGGCCTCTTTGCCTGCGGCGAGATGGTCGGCGGCCTGTTCTATGACAACTACCCGGCCGGCACCGGTCTCGTATCGGGTGCTGCATTCGGGCGGATCGCGGGACGCAACGCAGCCCTGAATGCACAATAGGGGACGCTCATGACCGACAGTCGCAAATCATCCGGCCTGCCGCTTGCGTCGCGCCTAGCGCGCAGGATTTGCGACTTCGGCGAGAAGAGCGCCACCGAGTTCGCTCTGTCCCAGGCGCGCGCATCGATCATAGACACCGTCGCCGTGACACTTGCCGGTGTGCCGGAACCCTGCACACAAGCACTGCTGCGCACGCCGGGGGTCTGCAGCGCCCCCGGAGAGGCTCTCGTCTTCGGCACCGACCGGCGGACGAGTGCGCTCGATGCCACTTTCGTCAACGGCACCGCCTCCCATGCTCTGGACTACGACGACTTCAGTGGAGTGCTCGGCGGACACCAGTCGGTCCCGCTGGTGGCGGCGCTGCTGGCGGCCGGTGAGGAGCGCAAGGCCACGGGCAAGCAGGTGCTGCTCGCCTATCTCGTCGGCGTCGAGGTGGAGATACGGCTGGCACGGGCGGTCAACTATCATCACTACGACAAGGGCTGGCACCCGACGTCGACGCTCGGAACGATCGGCGCAGCCGCCGCGGCCTCTCACCTGCTCGGCCTCGACGAGCAGCGCACCGCCATGGCACTCGCAATCGCCCCTTCGCTTTCGAGCGGGCTGAAGGCCAACTTCGGCACGATGACCAAACCGCTGCACATCGGCCAGTGCGGCCGCAACGGCCTGATGGCGGCGCTGCTGGCGGAGAACGGATTCGACGCCAACCCGTCCGTGTTCGAGCACCACCAGGGGTTCTTCAACGTCTTCAATGGCCCCGGCCTCTTCGACGCCGACAAGGTGTTTGCCGGCTGGGGCGCGCCGCTCGAGGTCGAGGCGAAGTCGATCGGCCTCAAGCAATTCCCCTGCTGCGGCAGCACGCATCCCGCCATCATGATGATGCTGGCGCTCGTTCGCGAGGAGGGCGTACGTGCCGCGGACGTGGCACGCCTCGAGATCATGCCGCACGGGCGGCGTCTGCGTCACACCAACACGCCGCGGCCCGAGACGCCCCTGCAGGCCAAGTTCAGTGTGCAGTATGCCGTGGTCCGCGCGCTCATCGACGGCGCGGTGCGGCTCAAGGACTTCGAGGGCGAGGCGCATGTGGAGCCCGAGGTTACGCGGCTGCTTGGTGTGACCGAGGCGCGGCCGCATCCCGATATGCCCGACGACGCGGCGGAGCAGTGGGGCGCGGAGGTCGCGGTCACTCTGCGCGACGGTCGCCGTCTCTCCCGTCGTGTCGACAACCTGGTGGGGCGCGGCGGCGACAACCCGATGTCGAACGAGGAGTTGTGGGAGAAGTTTTCCGACTGCGCCGCGCGCAGCCTGCCGCGCGAGCAGATCGCTCCGCTGTTCGAGCGGCTGGAGACGCTGGACACAGTCGCCGACGTCAACCAGGTGACGCGTCTCGCCGAAGTGAGCCATCTTCACGACCGGCGGCACGCCGGGCGCGCGAGCTTCGCGCCGAGCGGCAGCCAGGACGTGCCTGAGACGACATGGGTACCATAGCGGCACGCATGTGCCGGCGAACAGCAAGCGCGGGAGGTGATCAATGCCCGAACTAACGGCCGTGATCGGCATGGGTCAAATGGGCTCCGGCATGGCGGGTCGCCTGCAGGAAGCCGGCTATGATGTCATCGGCTACGACATCAGCGCGGAGCAGCGCTCGCGCTTGACACGCGATGGCTTCCGGATGGCGGACAGCATCAAGGCTGCCGTCGCCGGGCGGAAGGTTCTGCTGTCGAGCCTGCCTGACCCCAAGGCCGTCCGCGAGGCGTGGCTGGGCGCGGGCGGCATCGTCGCCAGTGCCGAGCCGGGCACGCTGTGCATCGAACTCAGCACGATCGATCCGCAGGCGATGCGCGAAGTCGCCGAGGCTGCCGCCCGCCGCGATCTCGCCGTCGTCGACTGTCCGGTGAGCGGAAGCCCCAAGGAGGCGCGCATCGGCAAGCTGATCCTGATCGCGGGCGGAGACCGCAGGCACGTGGAGCGTGCCGAGCCGCTGCTGAAGCTGCTCGGCACGGATTGGAAGTACACGGGCGGCGTGGGGACGGCCAAGGTCGTCAAGATCGTCAACAACATGATGTCGATGGGCAACGTGCTCGTGGCGTCGGAGGCCTTCGCGCTCGGCGTCGCCGCCGGCGTCGAGCCCGACAAGCTCTACGAGGTCCTGTCGGTGAGCGGCGGCCGCTCGCATCATTTCACGAAGCGCTTTCCGAATGCCCTGAAGAACGATTTCAGCCCTGGCTTCAAGATGGAGCTCGGCGAGAAGGACTTGGCACTCGGCATCGAACTCGGCCGCAGCGTGCGCATGCCGACCCCGACCGCGTCAGCCGTGCGGGAACTGTTTGCCGTCGCCCTGGCCGAGGGCTTCCGCGGCCAGGACATCGTCGCGTTGCTTTCCATGTACCAGAACTGGGCGAAAGGCACCGGCTCGCAGAAGTAGCGGACCGCCTGGCCGCCCCCACGTATGCCCGCGCGGGCGTGATGGCGTGACTAAACGCCCAGGTAGGCGCGCTGGACGTATTCGCTCTTCGCGAGTTCCTGCCCTGCGCCGCTCAAAGCGACGCGCCCGTTCTCCAGCACGTAGGCATGGTGGCACAGGCGCAGGGCCAGATTGGCGTTCTGCTCCACCAGCATGATCGACAGCTTCTGCTCCTTGTTGATCGCCACGATCATCCGGCTGATCTCCTGCACCATGATGGGCGCCAATCCCAGCGAGGGCTCATCGAGCAGCAGCATCTTCGGCTCCGCCATGAGGGCGCGGGCAATGGCCAGCATCTGCTGCTCGCCGCCCGAGAGAGAGCCTGCAAGCTGGTTGCGCCGCTCCCTGAGCTTCGGAAAGTAGGTGAACATCCGCTCGACGTTGGCACGCAGGACGCTGCCGTCGCGCTGCAGATAACCGCCGAGGAGGAGATTGTCGTGCACCGTGATACGCGGGAAGACACGCCGGCCCTCGGGCGCGAGCGCGATGCCGCGTGCGACGATGTCGGGCGGCGTAAGCTGGTCGATCCGCGCGTCGTTAAAGACGATCTCGCCCTTGCTCGGTTGCCGCAATCCGATGACCGCGCGCAGCGTGCTGGTCTTGCCCGCGCCGTTGCTGCCGACAAGCGCGACGATCTGGCCTTCCCCGACGTCGAGACTGACGCCGCGCAGAGCGGTCCGGGGGCCGTACTCGAGGTGAATATCGCGGATGTGCAGGCCGCTCATGTCACGTCCTCTGTGCCGAGGTATGCCTCGATCACCTTGCGGTCGGCACGAATCTCGGCCGGCAATCCCTCGGCGATCTTCTCGCCGTGATCGAGCACGACGATGCGATCGCAGATGCCCATCACCAGCCGCATGTGATGCTCGACCAGCAGGACTGTGACGTCCTCGGCGTCGCGGATCTCCTTGATCAGGCGGCCCATGTCTGCGGATTCTTCTGGATTCAGGCCTGCGACCGGCTCGTCCAGCATGAGGAGCTGTGGTTGCGCGGCCAGCGCGATCGCCACGCCGAGGCGGCGCTGGTATCCGTAAGGCAGCTCTCCCGCAGCCTGCTGCCGGAAGCGCGTGAGGCCCAGGCGATCGAGCAGCCGGTCGCACTTGTCCTGCGATGCACCGAGCACCGCCCGCGCCGACGGCGTGTTGAACACAGAGCCGAACAGGGAAACGGGTGTGCGCGCGAACGCACCGCGCATGACGTTTTCGAGCACGGTGGCTGCGGGAAACACGGTCGTGGCCTGGAAGGTGCGCACGAGCCCTTGCGATACGATCGCGCTCGGCTTCTTGCCGGAGATGTCTCGCCCCTTGAACCGGATCGTGCCCGCGGAGGGAGGGAGGACGCCGCTCACCACGTTGAAGCACGTCGTCTTGCCGGCGCCGTTCGGCCCGATCAGCCCGACGATCTCGCCTTGCGCGACGGAGAACGTCACGTCCCGCAAGGCGTTCAGGCCGCCGAAGCGCCGGCTGACGTGGTCGACCTCGAGCAGCACGCTCATTTGCGCTTCTCCGACCGCGTCATGACGGCTGTGAACAGCCTACCGATCGAGTACAGGCCGCCGGGAAGAAACAGGAGAACACCGAGCAGAATGGCACCATAGATGATGTGCTGTACGCTAACGAAGCCGCGCAGGGCCTCCGGCAACGGGGTCAGGAATGCGGCTCCGAGGACGGCGCCCAGTAGCGCCTGGCGCCCGCCGACGACCAGCATAGTGATGTAGGCAATCGACTCGTGGAACGTGAACGTGTCGGGGGATATGTAGCGGATGTAATGGGCCATCGCCGCGCCGCCGGCTCCAGCGATGCCGCTGCCCAGCGCAAAGGCGACGACCTGGTAGCGGCTGGTATCGATGCCGCTCGATTCCGCCAGCTGCATGTTCTCCGCAATCGAGCGGAATGCACGACCGTACTGGGAGCGCATGAGCGCCCAGATGAAGGCGAAGACGGCGACGAAGGCCGCAAGGGCAAAGTAGTAGAACTGCAGGCGCGAGGAGAGCGCGTAGCCGAAGATGGAGATCGGCGGAATGCCGACGAGCCCGTTGGCGCCGCGCGTTACGCTCTCCCAGTTGAGGGCGATGAGGGTGCAGACCTGGCCCGCCAGGAACGTCACCAGCACGAAGTAGACGCCGCGCAGGCGCAGTAGGATCGTGCCGAGAACGGCGGCAACAACTCCCATGGCAAGTCCGGCAATGGCGATGCCGAAGATCGGCGGAATCTTGAGCTGCAAGGCCCCCAGCGCGGAAATATAGGCGCCCGCCGCCGCAAAGGCCGCATGCCCGAGCGAGAGCTGGCCCACGGCCGCGATCAACCCGAGGCTCATCGCGAAGATCGCGTTGAGGAGCGCAAGGTTGGCGATGTGCAGGTAGAATTGGTTCGTCGTCAGCTGCGGCGCCACCAAAGCCGCGACAAGGGCGGCCAGGATCGCGACGCGCGTCAGCAGCTTGCGCCCGAAGGCGCTGCGGCTCTCAGAGGCCTTCGCGACCACCGACGCGCTGGAGGCTTCCACGGCTAGGCTTCCTTCTGTCCGAGCAGCCCCCACGGCCGCACCAGCAGGATGAGAATGACCAGCAAGAGCTGCAGGATGTCGGCAACCAGGGAGCCAAGGGCTGTCGCCGTGAAGCTTTCAATCAGACCGAGCAACAGGCCGCCAACCACGGCTCCGGGGACGGACCCCAGCCCGCCCAGGATCACGACCACGAAGGCCTTCAGCATCGGCGTCAGGCCCACGAACGGCGACACCGAGAAGATCGGCGCCATGAGCACCCCCGCCAGCGCCGCCAACGCGACGCTGATGCCGAAGGCGATCGGATAGATCGTGTTGACGCGGATGCCCTGGATCAGCGCCGTCTCGGCGTCCTGCGCCACCGCGCGCATGGCACGCCCGGTGCGCGTGCGCTGCATGAACACCCAGAATGCCGCGAAGATCAGCGCGGCCGCCACGATGACCAGGAGTCGCGACAACGGAAACGTGAAGGGCCCGATGGTCAAAACGCCATCGATCACGTTTGGCATCGAGCGCGGGGTCGGCCCCCAGACGACGATCGCCGCATTCTGAATGATGACCGAGAGGCCGAGCGTTGCGATCATGCCGGACAGCTCATCGGAGCGGAACGGCTGGATGATCGCGCGCTCGAGCAGCGCCCCCAGAATGCCGACGGTGACCGCTGCAATCAGCAGGCAAACGACGAACGGCAGCTCCCACTGGGCATAGGTGAAGAACGCCGCGAACGCACCCAGCATGTAGAACTCGCCGTGCGCGAAGTTGACGACGCGCATGATCCCGAACACCAGCGTGAATCCGACCGCCATCATCATGTACATCGTACCGATGACGAGGCCGTTCACGGCGGCTTGCACGAGCAGCGTCGGGTAATCCATGTGCGCGCCATCCTGCGCCGGCCGCAGGTTGCGGCCGGGCTACCTTGTTGCGCCGTCAGCTACTGGCACTTCGCGGGCGTGCACTTGGCGACCACCACGGGCTGGCCATTCTTGATGACCGCGACGTAGAAGGGCGCATCGAGCTGCTGGTTCGACTTCCATTGCTCCTTACCGGTCCAGTTCACCTTGCCGAGGACGGTGTCGAAGTCCTTGAGCGAAAGCATCGCCTCGCGGACCTTGTCGGAGTCGGTGACCGTGCCGGCTTTGCGCATGGCCTCGAACAGCATGTGCATGTTGGCGTAGAAGAAGGGACTGAAGGCGTTCAGGGGGGTCTTGTACTTGTCCTCGAAGCGCTTCTGGTACTGCTGGATGGCAGGTGAGGCCAAGTCGATCGGCTGGTGGACGTAGACGTTCTCGGTCGCCGCCTTGCCGGCCACCTTGACGATATCGGCTGTGGCATCGCCGCCGGTGCGGATGATGGGCCCCTTGAAGCCGAGTTCGCGCAGCTGCTTGACGAGCAGGCCCGCGGTCTGCGGCGCGTTGCCGTTGAGCTCGAAGATGTCGATGTTCTGGGCCAGGACGCGCGTCAGCAGCGGCACGAAGTCGACACGCTCGCGCTCGAAGAATTCCTTGGCCACGAATTTGGCGCCGACCGCCTCGTAGGCCTTCTCGTTGGCGGCGCCGACCTGCTGCCCGCTCTCGTCGTTGGGGAACAGCCCGCCGACGCGCTTGCCGCCAAGTTTGTCGACGACCCATTTGATCTGCGGATCGGAGAAGACGTCGGAGGGCAGAACAGGCCGGAAGCTGTACTTGTACTCGGCCGATAGTGCCTTGGGCGTGAAGCCCATGGTCATCGTGATGACCTTGTTCTCCGTGCTGATCGGCAGGATGGCGAGAATGGGCGCCGAGCCGACGGTTCCCGCGACGAACTTGATGCGGTCGTCGAACACCAACCGGTTGATCGCGGTGAGCGCATCGGCCGCCTTGTACTTGTCGTCGTAGGCGACGATCTCGACCGTGTACTTCTTGCCGGCGACCTCCAGGCCGCCCTTGCTGTTGACGTCCTCGGCGGCGAGTTCGGCGGCGCCCTGTATCGACATCCCCCACGCCGTCCCTGCTCCGGACAACGTGGCGATCGCACCGATCTTCAGGGTTTCGGCGCCGGCAGCAGGCGCTGACAAAGCGAGCGCCAAGGGCAGGACAATGGCAGTCACATTCTTTCTCACGGCTTTCTCCTCGGGCTCCCGGGACGCGGTAAATCGCGCCACCGACGCGCGCTCTCGGCGCATTGTCGATGTTGCCGCCACATGACGACAGGCGACATCGCCTCACCCTAGGGGCTGGCCTGGCGATAGTCAACTGTTGACAGTGAAGCAGGTTCTGTGACAATGGGCCCTCCCGAACGCACAAGAGGACGCCGCGGCTGGTGGAGAAACCCATGGTCGAGAAGTATCAGCTGTTCATCGATGGCCGGTGGAAGGACAGCGCCAGCGGCGAAGCCTTCGAGACGTTCAACCCCTTCAACCAGGAGGTGTGGGCGACCATTCCCTCGGCGACCGAGGACGACGTCAAGGCAGCAATCGCGGCGGCGCGCGGGGCGTTCGAGAAAACCTGGCGCCACACGAACGGGCTCGAGCGCGCCGGGCTCATCAATCGGCTTGCCGCGCTTTTGGAGGAGAACGCCGATCGCTTCGCGTTGCTGGAGACCACAGACAACGGCAAGGTGATCCGCGAGACGCGCTCGCAGATGTTCTTCGCGGCCCGCGTATTCCGCTTCTTCGCCGGCTATGCGGACAAGATATGGGGCAGCGTGATCCCGCTCGACCAGCGCGACATCTTCGATTTCGCAATGCGCGAGCCTCACGGGGTGGTGGGCATCATCACGGCCTGGAATTCGCCGATCTCGTTACTCGCCAACAAGCTTCCGGCGGCGCTGGCCGCGGGAAACTGCGTGGTCATCAAGCCCTCCGAGCACGCCTCCGCGACCACGCTCGAGTTCTGCAAGCTTGTGGAGAAGGCGGGATTCCCGGCCGGCGTCGTCAACGTGGTCACTGGTGATGCGCGGGTCGGCAGGGCGCTCGTGAGCGTGGGCGGCCTCGACAAGGTGAGCTTCACGGGCAGCCCTCGCGCGGGGCGCGAGATCGCCGCCAACGCGGGTCGCAACCTGACCCCCGTCACGCTGGAGCTGGGTGGAAAGTCCCCGAACATCGTCTTTGCCGACGCCGATCTGGACAAGGCCGTGGTCGGTGCGCTGGCCGGCATCTTTGCGGCGACAGGGCAGACGTGCATCGCCGGATCGCGCCTTCTCGTTCAGCGGCCCGTTTACCGTCAGATCATCGAGAAGCTCGCCGAGCGGGCCCAGAAGATCGTGCTCGGCGATCCGAGAAAGCCTGCCACCGAAATGGGCACTGCGGCCAACGAGCCCCAGTTCCGGCGCATCCTCGAATACATCGAGATCGCTAAGGAAGAAGGCGCACGCCTCGTGACCGGCGGCGAGCCCGCACGCTCCGGCGAGCTTGCCAAGGGCTTGTTCATAAAGCCCACGATCTTTGCCGATGTCGACAACACGATGCGCGTGGCCCAGGAGGAGATCTTCGGTCCGGTCCTGTCGGTCATTCCATTCGAAGAAGAAGCCCAGGCGGTACAGATCGGCAATGCCTCGCCCTATGGGCTCGCCAGCGGCGTGTGGACCCGGGATGTGTCGCGGGCCATGCGCATGATCCGCGCCATGCGCACCGGCGTCGTATGGGTCAATACCTACCGCATGGTCGCGGCGCAGGCGCCGTTCGGCGGCGTCAAGGACAGCGGGTTCGGACGCGAGCGGGGCGAACAGGGCCTGCTGGAATTCACAACCAGCAAGAACGTGATGATTGATTTCTCCGATGAGAAGCGCGATCCGTTTGCGGTGAAGGCATGAGCGGCCTTCTCTCAAGGCCTGCCAGCGTCAAACCGCTCGCCATGGAGGCTCGATGACCTACCTGGTCGCCGACGATCTGCCGACGGAACCTGCCGGAATTCGTTTCCGCAAGCTGCTGGATCGACCCCACATCCTGCAGATCCCCGGCGCCTACAGCGGTCTTGCGGCCCTGCAAGCGAAGGCGGCGCAATTCGAGGCCCTCTATCTGTCGGGCGCCGCGATGTCCGCCTCCATGGGCCTGCCCGATCTCGGGATTCTGACCGTCGACGATGTGTGCTTCTTCGTCCGCCAGATCGCCCGCGCCGCGCAGCTTCCCATCCTGGTCGACGGAGACACAGGGTTCGGGGAGGCTCTCAACGTCATGCACATGGTGCGGGCCTTCGAAGACGCCGGCGCGGCCGCCGTTCAGATCGAGGATCAGCTCCTTCCCAAGAAGTGCGGCCATCTCAACGACAAGAAGCTCGCCGATCCCAAGGACATGGCGGCAAAGATTGCGGCGGCCGTGAAGGCGCGCCGGCATCTCTACGTCGTCGCGCGCACCGATGCGGCCGACCGCGAGGGTCTGGAGGGCGCGATCAAGCGGGCGCAGCTCTACGTCGAGGCCGGCGCAGACGCCATCTTTCCGGAGGCGCTGGGCGATGCACAGGGTTTCCGGAAATTCGCCGAAGCGATCAAGGTGCCGTTGATGGCCAACATGACCGAGTTCGGCCGCACACCGTTCATGACCGCATCGGAATTCGAGGCACTCGGCTACAAGATGGTCATCTGGCCGGTGAGCGCGTTGCGGATGGCGGCCAAGGCGCACGCCGACCTCTATGCCAGCATCCGCCAGAACGGCGGAACGCATCGCATCATCGACCGCATGCAGACCCGTGCAGACCTGTATGCGACGATCGGCTATCACAAGTACGAGGCGCTCGACACCTCGATCATCACCTCGCTCGTGCCCGAAGGCATGCCGCAGAAGCGCGCCCAGGGTTAGAGCCGGACGGCATCGTTTCGAGCAAAGGCGGCGGTTCAGGCGTCGGCTGCCTTGAGGCTGCGGACGCGCGGCTTGGAGGCCTTGGTTTTGCGGGCGCCGCTGCCGTTGGCTCCCTTCGCGACGACGTCTGCTCCAGCCCCTTGGAGCTGCTCCTCCACATAGACGCGCGCATTGCGGATATGCTGGCGCATCTTGTGCTCGGCAGCCTCGGGATCACGTCGGGTGAGTGCCGCGACGATCTCCTTGTGCTCCTGCAGAGCTTTCATGGCGCGGCCCGGTTTGGTGCTGGATTTGTAGCGGTAGACCCTGAGGAGGTAATAGAGGTCCCCGCACAGCATCTGGTTCAGCCGCTCGTTGCGGCTACCCTTGACGATGCGGAAATGAAAATCGAAATCCTTGGATTCCTGATAGTACCCCGTTCCTTCCTGGACGCTCTTCTGGCGCTGGTGCTGCTCAAGGAGCTCAGAGAGCGCCTCGAGCTCGGCATCGGTCATATTCTTGGCCGCCAGTGCGCAGGCCATGCCCTCCAGCGCTTCGCGTACCTGCAAAATCTCGTTCAGGTCCTTCAAGGACAGCTCGGCGACACGCACACCGATGTTCGGTGTGCGTTGCAACAGCTTGCGGCCTTCGAGCCGCCGGATGGCCTCGCGTAACGGCCCCCGACTGACGCCCAGCGACACCGCCAATGCCTGCTCGCTCAGCTTGCTGCCGGGCTCGAGATCTCCGCTGATGATGGCGGCTTCGATCCTCTCGGCGACAACGTCGACAAGCGATTGCGCTCGCACCTTGTTGTCCAGGAAGCCACTCATCTAGGGGAGGCCCTATGCGGCTGGTCGTAGCGCCGGCTTTGCCATGAATCAGCTCATACTCACGAATTCTTAGGATGACGGCCGGCGCTTTGTCCAGCGAGGCGCCCGAACACGGCTCCCGACATGAGGCCGGCCCCACCAAGGTAGTTGCCATAGAAGATGCCGCCCACGAGCTCGCCGGCGGCGTAGAGGCCGGGGATCGGGCGGTCCACCAGATCCAAAACCTCGCCGCCAGTGTTGATCCTGAGGCCGCCGAACGTGAAGGTGATCCCGCACGTGACCACGAAGCCCGTGTAGGGCGGCGTGTCGATGGGAAGGGCCCAATTGGACTTGGGAGGTGTGATCCCCTTCGTGCGCTTGCCATCGAGAACGGACGGATTGAAGTCTCCGGGCTGGCAGGCGGCATTGAAGGCCTTCACGGTGCGCGTCAGACCTTCCACATCGATCTCCAGCTTCTGCGCCAGCTCCTCGATGCTGTTCGCCTCAGCTTTCGTGACCTGCCGGATGCGATACTCGTCGCGCACCATGCCGATCGTCTTGGAATCGAAGATCTGCACGGCAGCGCGCTGCGGCTGCTTCATGATCTCGCGACCGTACTTGGCGTAGGTGTGATTACGGTAGTCGGCGCCTTCGTCGACGAAGCGCTCGCCCAGCATGTTGACGACGATGCCGATCGGATAGGAGTGCTTCTGGAAGTTATCGAGAACAACCCGATCGCCGTAGGGAGGCGCACTGATGTCCCAAGCCACGGCGTGACAGGTGGACCAGCCGCCGAACGGCTGCGCGCCGATATCGAGCGCGGCTTTGATGCCGTCTCCGGTGTTGTGCCGCGTGCCGCGCACACGGCACAGCTCCCAGCCGGGGCCGAGGTAGCGCGTGCGCATCTCCGGGTTGGCCTCGAAGCCGCCGCATGCGAGCACGACGGCGCGCGCATGCAGGTCCTCAAAGCCGTTCGGGCCCTTGGCCGTGACGCCGACGATAACGCCCCTGCGATCCTGTATCAGGCGAACGAGCCCCGTGTCGTAGCGGATCTGGATACCGCACCGCTCGGCGGCCTTCATGAGCTGGTCGACCAGCCCCCAGCCGCCGCCCACGGCCTCGATGTTGACGCCGCCGTAGAAGTGGTGCTTGCCGTCGACCTTGTAGGACTGGCGCCCGAACATCGGGATGAAGCGCACCTTGTGCTGGCGCATCCAGCGCAGAGTGTCGCGCGAGCGGCCGGCCAGGATGTCCGCCAGCTCCTCGTCGGAGTTGTTCTCGGTGACGCGCATGAGGTCATCGAGATAGGTTTCCTTCGACAGGGGCGGAAGCACGATCTGCGAGGCCTCGGCCTCGGAGAGGTCCTCCAGGATGTCGCGGCGAAGGTCCGCCAGACCCTCGTGCACGAACCTGAACCCGCCTGCCGTGAAGAGTGAGTTGCCCCCGCGCTCCGCCTCGGGCGCCTTCTCGAGCATGAGGACCTTGGCGCCCTGCTCGGTGGCCGATAGAGCCGCGCAGATCGCCGCGTTTCCGGCCCCCACCACGATGACGTCGTATACGGTGGCTGCGGCCATCTCATCCATCCTTCTGCGCTGGGGTTGTAGGCCTGAAACTACCGACGGAGTCTTGCACTGTCAACAGTTGACGATCATAGCTTGAGCGCCGTCAGGGTGCCTTCCTCAATCGCCTCAAAGAACTTGCGCGAGCCGAGCACGTCGCCGGCGTAGTAGACCGGCACGCCGAGCTTCTCCAGCGCCTCGGTTTCGGCCTTGCGGGGTGCATAGCCCGTGCAGAAGATGACGTTGTCGATGCCTTGGAGGGCGCGTCGGACGCGGCGTTGGGGCTCGATCTCGACCCAATCGCGACCGATAGCCACGACGCGGGTGTGCGTCAGCACCTCGATGTTCAGCTCGGCGATGCGATCGAGGAAGTAGACTCGGTCCGCGTGCACCGCCTTCTTCAGGAGCCCCGAGCGTGCGATCAGGATGACGGTCTTGCCCTGCTCCACCAGGTGGTCTGCCACCTCCATGCCGACCAGCCCGCCGCCGACGACGACGCATGTCTTGCCTGTCTCCTCCAGGCCGGCCAGCACCCGCCAGCCCGTCAGCACGTGAGGCAGATCGCTGCCTGGCAGGCTCGGCCGCAGCGGCGCTGCGCCGGTGGCAACGATGATGGCCTGAGGGTCGAGCGCGCGGGCATCCTCCGGCGAGAAGGACTTGTTGAGCGTTACCGACACGCCGAGGCGCCTGATCTCAGCGCTGAAGTAGCGCAGCGCGCCTTCGATCTCCTCGCGATGCGGCGGCTGATGGGCAAGCAGCAGCTGGCCGCCGACCCGTCCTTCCTTCTCGAAGAGGTGCACATCGTGGCCGCGACGTGCCGCCGTCACCGCCGCCGACATTCCGGCCGCGCCGCTGCCGACGACTGCGACCCGTTTCGGGATCGGCTTGGCGGCCACGAGCGGCTTGAGCTCGAGCTCGCGGCTCACCATGGGGTTGACGGTGCACGCCAATCCCTTGTGGCGCTGTACCGCGGTGATGCACTCGTTGCACGCAATGCAGGGGGCGATGGTCTCCGTGCGCCCCGCCTTTGCCTTGGCCGGGAAATACGGATCGGCGATGAGCGCGCGGCTCAAGCAGATGTAATCGGCCTGATTGCGCTCGAGAATTTCCTCGGCAAGCTCCGGCGTGGTGATGCGCCCGACCGTCATCACCGGCACCTTGAGGCGCTGGCGCATCGCCTCGCTGGAGTGCACATAGCAGCCGCGCTCGACCGACATGCCGGGAACGACCATGTAGGGCCGGGACGCGTGCACGCCGCCGGATACGCTGATGGAATCCGCGCCCGCGGCTTCGAGCATCGCCGCAATTTCGATTGCCTCGTCGAGTTCCAGGCCGCCGGGGACGTGATCGCGGCCGTTCATGCGCGCGATAACGGGATAGTCCTCCCCGAGCCTGGCCTTAATGGCCTGCACGAGCCGCACATAGAAGCGGGCGCGGCCCTTCGTATCGCTGCCGTATTCGTCCGTGCGCCTGTTGGCGTCGGGAGATAGGAACTCCCCGATCAGGTAGCCGTGAGCCCCGTGCAGCTCCACGGCGTCATAGCCTGCCTCGCGTGCCCGGGCGGCAGCATCGGCGAAACGCGTGATGATGCGCTCGATCTCGGCAATGGTCAGCTCCCTGGGGACGACCGCGTCGGCAACGGCGGTAAAGCCCGACGGCAGCGGCGAGGGCGCGAGCGGCACGGAGCCTGAGACGCCGGGCGTCGATTCCCGGCCGCCATGATTGAGCTGCAGCGCCGCCTTCGCGCCCTCGGCATGAATGGCCTCGACGATCTTGCGCATGCCGGGGATGAAGCGGTCCTCGTGCAACATGGCGTTGTGGTTGAGGCGCTTGCCCTCCTGCTCCACATACGTCGCCTCAACGATGATCAGCCCGGTGCCGCCGCGAGCGCGCTCCGCATAGTATTCGACCACATCGTCACCGACGAATCCGTCCTTGTCGGCCAGCTCTGAGCTGGTCGCGGCGAACACGACGCGGTTGGGCACGTCGAGCGAGCCAATCCTGCCCGCGCTGAAGAGCTTCGGGAAAAGCGTCATGCTGGCCGTTTTCCTCTCCGGCGTTTGTTCGTGTCAGGGGGCGCGATAGACAACATTGCCCTCAAAGAGGCGACGGGCGCTGCGATAGACGGCGCCGTACTCGGCCCGGATTGCTTCCACCGCGTCGCCGGCGGTGACGTTTGCGTCGACAAGCGTGACACCCGATGGGTGGGCGATGCGGATGGGCTCCGCCGAGGCGCGGCTGACGCGCTGTGGCAGGCTGTCCGGCACCCGCGCCGCGACGGCAAGACAAATGGCGCCGGTGATCGGAACCGCACGATGCGGCTGGCCGATCGAGATCATGCGCACGGCAATGTCGGAGTCTTCCGCGGAGAGGTGGCGCCCCGACAGCGTGCGTGCTGCCTGCGGACCGCAGACCATGGCGACCTTGGGAACGCTTGCGATGCGGGCCGCACGCTCGAGATCGCGGGCGATGCCCATCCGCACGGATGCCGCCCGCCTGATGCCTTCCATCCTTTGCAGGAAGCCCACGTCGCTCTCCAACTCGTCAGGCAGCTCGGCGCCCGACTTTCCCACGGCCGCCGCGGCGATGAACACGCAGGGATTGGCAGCATCGACGCACGAGGCTTCGAGCGCGCCCAGGCCCGGCACTTCGAGCCTGTCGCAGACCTTTCCGGTCGGCAGAAGCTTACCCGTCTTGGCGCCGCCCGGCTCCAGGAATTCAAGCCTGATGGGCGCCGCTCTGCCGGCGATGCCGTCGATCTCGAGATTGCCGTCTGCCGCCAGGGCGCCGTCCGCAACAGGGAAGCGGGAGACGATGATCTTGGCGGTGTTGGTATTGTGAATGCGCACGACGGCCTCGCCGTCACGAGGCCGCGCCACGATCCCCTCCTCGACCGCAAAGGGACCGACAGCCGAGGACATGTTCCCGCAGTTGCCGCTGTAGTCGACCGCGGCGTCGCGCACGGAAATCTGCGCGAACGTGTAGTCGACGTCGGCATCCCGACGGCTTGGTGGCCCTATGACGCAGACTTTCGACAGCGAGGAGATGCCGCCGCCCATTCCGTCGAGCTGGCGGCCGTTGGGATCGGGCGAGCCCATCACCTGCAGGAAGATCCCATCCCAGGCCTTGCGATCGGCCGGCAGGTCCTGGGCCCGGAACATCACGGCCTTGGAGGTGCCTCCCCGCATGAAAGCGGCACGCAAGCGCAGGTTCGGCATGCAGCCCTCCTCACTGGCGCCCGTTGCCGGCGCGACGTCCGGGCGCACCACATTGCAATCTTGCCATCATGTTTGCCCCGCCGCCTCACGCCTGCGCCAATCGATCAGCCTGCGAATGCCGTCCTCGATCGGGATTTCGGGCTTCCAGCCCAGCATCTTCTCGATCTTCTCCCGGCTGAAGTCGAGCTGGGAGCCGGTGCTGGATCGGACTTGCGAGGAACCGCTCTTGTATTCGGGCCTGAGCTTGCTGCCGGCAATCTGCAACAGGATCTCGACGACGCGATTGAGGGAGGTTGCAACCCCGGTCACCACGTTGAAGGCTTCGCCGGAGACGTCGGATTCCATCGCCATCACGTTGGCGCGGGCGACATCGGCAACGTGGATGTAGTCATGCACCTCGCTGCCGTCATCCGGAATGACCGGACGCTCGCCGCGCATGATGCGGTCATAGCTTTCCATGATGTAGAGCGCGTTGACCCCGCGATAGTGCTGGCGCTCGCCGTAGACGGTGGAATAGCGCAGCGCAATCGCCTGCACGCCGTGCTTGGCGTGATAGTGGCGGCACAGGCTCTCGCCGATCAACTTGGAGCAGGCGTAGAGAGCGGCTGCCGGCTGGAAAGCGCCGAGGTTGGCCGCCGCCTGCTCGTCGATCAGGCCCGGCGCCGGCTCGCCGTAAACGGCGACTGACGAGGAGAAAACGACCTTCTTGACGCCCCGGTAGCGGCAGGCCTCGAAGACGTTGACCTGGCCGTCGACGTTGACGGCGAGCCCGAGCGAGGGGTTCTGGCTGAGCGGCAATGTCAGGAAGCCTGCGATGGCGAAGACGCCGTCCACTCCGGCGAGCGCATCGTAGAGCTCATTGACACGGAGTACGTCGCCGCGCACGAGCCGGATGCGAGGGTTTCCAACGAGGCCGCGAACCGTCTCCGGTGTTCCGAGCGCGAAGTTGTCGAGAAGGACCACCTCGCGGGCCCCTTGTCCCAGGAGGCGCTCGGCGACATGAGAGCCTATGAGACTGGCCCCGCCGGTGATGAGGAATCTTCCATCTGTGATCTTCAAGGCGATCCCCTAGATGCCGAGACACCGCAACAGTGCCGCCACAACCGCCTTGTGTCAACAGTTTACTGCCGACGAGCGCGGCGCAAGCATGCGCCTTGCGCAGTGACAGCTTCACCGGCCTCGCAGCGTTCAGCTCCTCTTCTCTGCGGCCTGGATGCGGTCCGGCAAATCGAGGCCGACGCCAACGAGGCCGCCGAACAGCGCACGCAGCTTGTCGAGATCTTCGGCGGGCAGCGGCGGACGCAGGATCGAGGCGATGTTGGAGCGCAGGTGCGCCGCGCTGCCCGTCCCGAACAGCACCACATCGATACCCGACTGATGCCGGGCGAAGCGGTAGGCCGCGTCGGTGACGCTTTCTGCGCCGCCGGCATGCACGAGGAAGCCGAGCGGGTTTTCCTGCGCCGCCATATCCGATGGCACCTTTCCCTCGGCGGCAAGCTCCTCGAACGTCTTTTTGAGCACCTCGGGCTTGGAGAAGATATTGCGCACGGCAAACATGCACAGCGTCCCGATGCCCTGCTTCAGCGTACGCGGCAAGACGTCATTGCTCGCGTTCTGGTGCATCATGCTGAAGCCCAGCATGAACACTTCCCACACGCCCTCGTCGAGCGCGCGCATCAGCATCGTATGCTCAGGGTCGCGCGGACCGGTCTCCGATACGGCGAGGTGGCGGAGTTTGCCTTTCTCCTTTGCGCGCAGCAGCCCCGGCACGATCTCGGTCATGGCGCGGCCATAGTCCGCGGGTCGCAGGCCGTGCAGGTGGAAGATGTCGACATAGTCCGTGTCGAGGCGCTTGAGCGATGCATCCAGGCTCGCCAGCACCTCGCGACCCGAGTTGGCGTGGCTCTTGGTGGAGATGACCACGCTGCCGCGGGCGCGACCCTTGATGGCCTTGCCGACGATGCCCTCCGTTTCGTAGGCCGCAGCGGTATCGAGAAGATTGACGCCGAGGTCGAGCGCCTCGCGCACCAGGGCTATCGACTGGGCCTCGCTGAGGCCGGTGCCGAGGCCGATCCGGCTGTTTCCGCCGCAGCCGAGACCCGCCACGCCCACCTTCAGCCCGGTCTTGCCGAGTGTCGTGTACTCCATCGCTGCCTCCGAGGCGGTGCCATCGATGCTGCACTACGCCACGCGCACACGATCGGCGCAACTCCGCAGGCGGCCAATCAGGTCTACCAAGTCCAGGAGCACAGCGTGGGTATCGACCCACGCGCCCCGGTGTCGTAGTCATGAAGGCAATCGCCAGCCAAGGTTTGCAGGGCCTGCTCGCGCTCAATCCTTCTTGCCGTCGCGCAATCGCGCCCACTCCTCGGCCCACGTGTGCAGCGGCAAGAATGCCTCGAGCAGCTTTCTGCCGCGCGCCGAGAGGCTGTAGCCTTGGGGCCCATGCTCCACGATTTGAGCGTCGCGTAACTCGGCGAGCCTTACGTTCAGCACGCTGGGGTTGGTGCCCGCGGCCGCCTGCAGGGCGCGGAAGGTGAGTTGCTTCTCGCGCAGCTCCCAGATGATGCGGAGCGCCATGCGCCGTCCCAGCAGGTCGAGGAGCGCCATGATCGGTCGGCCGGTCGCCGACCCGCGCACGCGGCGTGCGGGTCTGGGTGCGGGCATGCTATTTTTTCCGTAGCGTCATCGCTCGATCTATGCTATGAAAGGAATAGCATGAGAGCAAGCCAATGTCCGCACCACCTCGCATCGCACCGGCGACTGCCCCCTACCCGGAGGACATTCAGGCCCGCTTGGACGCCCTGATGCCGCCGGGCACGTCTCCGCTCGTGCTATTCCGCGTGCTGGCACGTGACCCGCGGCTCTTCCGGCGACTTATGGGTGGTGGACTGCTCGACAAGGGCCATCTCACGCTCCGACAGCGCGAGATCGTCATCGACCGCGTCACGGCGCGCTGCGGCTCGGAGTACGAGTGGGGTGTGCACGTGGCGTTCTTCGCCAAGCGCGCCGGCCTCGATTCGGCGCAGCAACGTTCCTTGGTGCGGGGCGGGGCGGGCGACGCCTGCTGGAGCGGCGAGGATGCGCTGCTGATCCGCTTCTGCGATGCCTTGCACGCGACCTGCGACATCGATGATACGCTGTGGGCGGACGTGCGAGGCCGCTTCAGCGACGCGGCGATCCTGGAGCTTCTGCTGCTGGCCGGCTTCTACCGTACCGTGTCCTACCTCACGAACGCGCTGAGACTGCCGCCCGAGCACTACGCGGCACGCTTCCCCGAATAAAGTTTGGCCCTTTCGATCCGGAAGCGGAGCAGGCCGCCCCTGCCCTCCCGCGACCGACCCTTGGAATCTCGCACGGGGGTACGTGCCTACTGCGTCAGCGTCTGCGGCGGTTTCGGCGGGCCCCAGATCTGCTCCAGCCTCTGGGCGCGGCCGCACGCCGTCTTGTAGTAGAGATACCGATTCGGATTCTTCTTGTAGTACTTCTGGTGATACTCCTCGGCCGGCCAGAAGGTGGCGGCAGGCGTGATCTCGGTGGCGATCTTGTCCTTGAATCGCCCGGATGCCTCCAGCTCTTGCTTGGTGGCCTCCGCGACTTTCCGCTGCTCCTCGCTGTGATAGAAGATGCCGCTGCGATAAGGGCTGCCCTTGTCGCAGAACTGGCCGTTGGGGTCGACCGGATCGATGTTGCGCCAGAACCAGTCGACGAGCTGAGGATAGCTGACCTTGGCTGGGTCATAGGTCACCTGCACGGCTTCCGCATGACCGGTGGCCTTGGCCGCAACCTGCTCGTAGGTCGGGCGGTCGACGGTGCCGCCGATGTAGCCGGAGACGGCGCTGAGCACGCCGGGCACCTTCTCGAAAGCCTCCTCCACGCACCAGAAGCAGCCGCCGGCAAAGGTGGCAACGGCGGAGTCGGCGGCCTTGGAGGTCGGCGCCTGTGCCCAGGCGACAGTGATCGAGGCGACGAGAACCAGAGAAGCCAGCCAGCGATGGGCACGGCAACCATTGAACATCATGCCGCTATCCTTCTGCGCTCGGTTGGCGGGCTTCAAGACGGCTTCTTTTCCGGGACGAAGTTCAGGGCCACGCCGTTCATGCAGTATCGCAGTCCGGTCGGCTTCGGCCCGTCGTCGAACACGTGGCCGAGATGCCCGCCGCAGCGGCGGCAGTGCACTTCCGTGCGCGTCATCAGGAAGCTGCGATCCACGCTGGTGCCGACCGCGTTCTCGAGCGGCGCATAGAAGCTCGGCCAACCGGTGCCGCTATTGTATTTGGTCGCGGAGGAGAACAGCGGCAGGTCGCACCCGGCGCAGGTATAGGTACCCGGCCCATACTCCTTGTCGAGCGGGCTGGTGAACGCACGCTCGGTGCCATGCTTGCGCAGGACGTTGTACTGCGCAGGCGTCAGGAGCTTGCGCCATTCCTCGTCGGGCTTGGTGACCTCGAACGGCTTGCCCGGGGTCGATTCGGCTTGGCCGGATGAAACAAACCGCGAAATGGCCGCAAGCGCTATTGCGGAAACGCCTGCGAATGCCAGGATGCGACGGCTGAGCATCGAGCCTGCCTCCCATGTCTTGCGCACCGCGCCTAAAGGGCGGATCGGCACAGTGCGCTCCGGTATAGGACACGAAAGTGCCCTGGGCGAGCCCGAACAGGCTCACAGATGATCAAGAGTGCGTCAGCCGGAGATGTTCCTCACCGCGCGGAGGAGTGCAAGGCGGCAGCCCGCCGTGAACCGCGCCGTTCCTCGACGAATCCGAACAGGGCCGTCAGCGCAATGAACAGCACCGCGCCGTAGAAGATCCACCGCGGGTCGCCGTGGTCCATCACCCAGCCGAACATGAGCGGACCGATGATGCCGCCGATGTTGAAGCCCGTCGAGACGATTCCGAACACGCGCCCGGCCGCGCCGGGTGGGGCAGCCCGGCGCACCAGCATGTCCCGGGCGGGCTGAACCATTCCAAAGATGACGCCCGAGAGCCCCATGGCGAGCACGAGGGAGAGCACCGACAGGTCGAGCGTGGCCACCAGCAGCATGATCAGCGCGGACAGACCGAAGCCGATTGCGGCCATGTCGCCATGCCGCTTGACCTTGTCGGCGATAGAGCCGCCGAGAAGCACGCCGACGGCTGAGCCGGTGAGATAGGCCGTCAGCACCGCGTTTGCAGCGGCGAACGAGACGCCCTGCGTGACCATGAAGGCGGCGACGGAGAAAGTGTTGATCGCGCTGTTCGACAAGGCGATGAGAACGAAGAAGCCGGTGAGCCCCATGACCGTCGGAGTGAGAACGCCGGCGAGCGAACCGCCCGCTGCGCCGGTGCGGGACTGTCCGCTGCGCGGCGGAGGAAGGGCAGGTCTGTGGATGGGCACGAGCAGGAGGGCCAGGGCTGTCGCCAATCCCAGCAATCCCGTGAACAGGAGCGCGGCTTCCAGTCCGCCGAACGCAGCAAGGCCGAGAAGAATGGGAGGCGCCACGGCACCCCCGACGAAACCTGCGAAGGTGTGCACCGAGAATGCGCGCGCCATCCTGTTTTCGGACAGCGTCGACAGGATCGCGTAGTCGGCAGGGTGGTAAACGCAATTGGCGAGCCCTGCGAGAAGCGCAACGGCGATGAGCCACGGATAGGTCGTGAGGATTCCGAGCGACAGGAAAGCCAGCCCGCCGCCCACAAGTCCAACGATCAGAACCGGGCGTGCACCCACCTTGTCCACCAGGAACCCCATCGGCGCCTGCGTCAACCCGGTGACGACGTTGAAGACAGTGAGCGCCAGTCCGAGGTCCAGGAATCCGACCCCCAGCCGCTCCTTGAGCAGCGGCAGCAACACCGGCAGAACCATGATGTAGAAGTGGCTGACGAGGTGGGCTGCGGATACCGCCACGAGCGTCTGCGTTTCGCTGGCCGTTCCGACAGCGCGCTCCATCCCCTCAGTCGTATCGACCGGCATCGAAGCCTTCTCGGCGCAGTTTCCTCGCGCGTCAGGTATCACAAGCTCCGGACGCCGCGATATGACAATGCCGCCGAGCCGGCATGTGGTGGAGGGGGGACGGATTCGCGCCTCGCCCGGGCAAGCAGAAAACCGCCGCAAAGCCGGGACCTGGAACCCTGCTAGTCAGAATCTGTTGGCGATCTTGAGCGCGTCGGCCTCGAACAGCTCGAGCGCCACCTTCTGCGCCAGCATGATGTCGCCTGCCACCAGGCCGCCCTGTGGGTAGAAGCACCAGCCGCAGACCCGTCGGCCATTCTTGTCGAGCTGCTCGATATTCATTTGCCGACCGTGGCGGATGCGATAGCGCTTGCCCGATTTGCCGCCGACGACATCGAAGTAGCCGTACTTGTCATATTGCTGGCGCTGGTCCGGACCCAGATTTTCCTTGAGCAGGACAAGCCCGCGCTCCTGGGCACGCTTGCTGCCGACCTCGCCGGAGAAATCGTGCGCGAAGAACGCCGTGCGCGCGTACTCGTGGCGCTGATGAGCCCACCACTCGAGCAACCGCCGCTGCACCTCGCTGCGGCGCGGCAGCTGATCCTCACGCCCGGCGGCGGCGAAGTTCCTGCGGCGGCCGGCCCATCTCAGGCGCTCAAGAAGGCTCGCAGCGACGCTCCGGCGCGCCCGGGCCCGTTCGATCTCGGCCAAGTGCTCGGCTCGCATGCGGGCATAGAGATCGTGACCTTCATGCAGCAGCGCGCGCCGCAAACCCGGCAGATCCCACGCTCCATAGCGCTCGCAGATGGTATAGAAGTCGGCGGGGCGGACCGGCGCCCATGTGCTGTAGCCGTTGGCGAACAGCACCCAGAGTCTGGGCGCGATGCGACCGGACGCCGGCTGGATGCTGACGTCCACGAGTGCGGGCGCATCGGCCCCATGCTCGCTGAGGGCCCTGTGCAGCAGGTCCCTCAGTATATTGCGCGCATGCTCCATCAACCGCCTTGCAGCTGAGGGATGAACAACGTCTCCTCGATGTTCGGGTCGAACTTGCCGAGCAGCCTGCCAGGCGTTCCACCGCGTCCGAGTGCGACGGCGCGGAAGCCCTTGCCGGTCAGCTGCCGGAAGCGCTCCTCGGCGAGCGCGACGCCCTTCGCGTCGCTTGCATCGAACTCATGTCGCGTATCGCCTGTGCGATCCATCACGATCTGGAGTGCCATTTGTTACGCTCCTCGCTACTTACCTGAGGACCAGCGTAGTCACACAATTGGGTCAGCGCAATTGGGCTTTTGGATCAACAAGTTGTGCTCATGCCGACGCCAAGCGCAGCACAGACTACAGGCCGAGCCTAGGGCCAAGCCGTAACATTTGCATGATACCCCTCAGGCACCGGTGCGGATCCCCCGGCAGACCTACAGCGTCGGCACGCGGTCGAACCAGGGTTGCGCCGCCTCGAGCTCGGCGGCAAGGCGAAGCAGCGTCGCCTCCTCGCCGTAGCGGCCGGCAAAGTGCACCCCGATTGGAAGGCCGTCCGCCGACCAGTGCAGAGGCACGCTCATTGCCGGCGTGCCCGTTGCGTTGTGCAGCGGTGTAATCGACAGGTACTCATTGACTCGCGTGGTAAACGCGTCGACGTCGCCGTTCTGATCGAAGTAGCCGAGTCGCGGCGGCGGCCCCGCAACGACCGTCGTGAGCAGCACATCCCAGTCGGCGAGGAAAGCCGCGAGCTTGCGGCCGGCCGCGTGGATGGCGGCAATCGCTTCGGCATACGCGACACCACTGACCTGCAGGCCGCGGTTGTAGACGGCCCATGTCACAGCCTCGACGTCCTTGGCGTCCGGGGCGCGGCCCAGCGCCTTCCAGCGCAGGCCGAGCGCTCGCGCCGTGTTGGCTGCTGCCAGCATCGCATTCTTCGGCCGCAGCGCGACGAGGTCCAGCGGCGCGTCCGCCTCCTCGACAATGTGGCCCAGGTCGGCGCAGAGCTTGGCGGCCGTCGTGACCGCCTTGGCGCACTCAGGATGCAGCTTGGCCCCCCGGTGGTCCTTGAGCATCATGGCGATCTTGAGCTTTTTCGGGGGGCGGGAGAGCGCTGCTACAAAGGAGAGCTCGGGTGTTGGCGCAGCGTAAGGATCGCCGGGCTCGCTACCAGCGGTGCAGTCGAGCAGCAGGGCCGAGTCGCGGACGGTGCGGCTCACGACGTGGCCGGTCGACAGGCCGCCCCAGCCCTCGCCGGCGTCTGGCGCCATGGAGATCCGGCCGCGCGACGGCTTGAGCCCGAAAAGCCCGCACTGGGCGGCGGGAATGCGGATCGAGCCGCCTCCGTCCGTGGCATGTGCCACCGGCAGCACGCCCGCAATGACCGCGGCTGCCGCACCGCCCGAGGATCCGCCGGGGGAATGCTCCAGGTTCCAGGGGTTGCGGCAGGGGCCCTGCAAGCGCGGCTCGGTGGTGGGATTGAGCCCGAACTCGGGCGTCGCGCTACGGCCCATGATGAGGAGGCCTGCGCTCTTGCAGCGCCGCACATAGGCACTGTCGTGATCGGCGACGAACTCCTTGAAGAGGCTGCTGCCGAAGCGCGCCGGCTCGCCCATCTCCTGGATCCCGAGGTCCTTGATGAGGTAGGGGACGCCGCGGAGCGGCCCGCTGGACACCCCTTTGTCGATCGCCTTGCGGGCCTGATCGTACTGCTTGTGCACGATCGCATTGATGGCCGGATTTACGTGCTCGGCGCGCGCTATCGCAGTCTCGAGCACGTCCTTGGCGCTGACCTCACCCTTGGCGATCAATCCGGCAAGCGCAGTGGCATCGTGGCGGCGATACTCGTCGAAGCGCATGCAGCATACTCCCAGCTCGCAACCCTCGGCTCGCGCAGCGGCCTGCCCCATCGGGCAGATCTCAGAGTGCGATGGCCGATCCGGGCTGGCAAGGGCGAGCAATGCGGGGCTCGCGTGATGATCGTCAAGCTCGCATCAATGTGGTTCGCCGGGTGGCAAGGCGGATTTCTCGATCTCTATTCCACCGGGACGCTCGGTCACCGTTTGCGCGCCACGTAGGCATTGATTGCGTCGACCGCCCTTGCGCGCAGCTCCCCGTCGATCTTGTCGGTGTAGACGCCGGCATCGCGCAGCTTGCGCTGCAAGGCGCGCCGGAACTCAAGGCTCCACGCGCGCGAGTTCCGGGTCATCTGCTGCAGCGTGAATTCGTTGCGCATGTCGAGTGCCAGCATGATCAGGTTTGCGGCCTGCTCTGGGTCCTTGCGCGGCAGGCCTCGGCCGCTGTCGAGCATGGCCGCGAGGTTGTGAATTCCGGAGGAGTTGCCCTCCGCTGCCGCACTCCGATAGAGCGCCACGGCGGCGATGTCGTCACGCGCGACGCCTCGACCCTGCTGATGCATGAAGCCGAGGTTCACCATGCCGATGGAGTTGCCGAGATCGGCCGCCTTCTTGTACCAGGCAGCCGCCGTCACGGGATCGGCGCGCACGCCCTCCCCGGTATTGTACATCACGGCAAGATCCAGCATCGCCGGCGTGAAGCCTCCGTCGGCGGCCTTTCCGAACAGCCGCAGCGCCTCGGCCGTGTCCTTGCCGACGATCTTGCCTTCAAGCAGGACAACGGCGTTGCGGTAGATGGCCTCGAGGTGGCCCTTGTCGGCAGCCTGCCGCAACAGGCGCAATCCCTCCTGCTGGTCGCGCGCCACGCCGCGCCCCTTGAGCAGGCCCGCCGCGTAAGCGGTCATGGCGCTCAGGTTCCCGGCCCCCGCTCCTTTCTGGAACCATCTGAGCGCCTCCGCCTCATCGCGCGGCGCGCCGACACCCAGGGCATAGAGCCTGCCCAGTCGCACCATCACTTCGGCGTTGCCCGCCTCGCCCAACCGGCGCAGCGTCTGCAAGAAGTCGCCGCCGTCGGCCGTAACGCGCCAGATCTCGAGCTCGGCGTTGCTGCCCGCCGACTGTGAGGCGATCCGCTGGCGCAAATCGTTCATGCCACCGACGGCCTTGCCGTCGAGGCTCACCACGATATCGCCGAAGCGCATGCCGGCCCGCGCGGCTGCGCCGCCGGCCGTCGCCTCGAGGATGAGGGCACCGTTGGCGTTGGCGAGACCGAGCGCGGCCGCGAGCGGCTGGTCCAAGGTGTCCATCTTGGCGCCGATCGATCCCTTCTGCGGGTCGGTGGGTTGGCTACTGAGATTCGCCGTGAGCTTCAGCATGCGGCCCGCAGGCGGCCCCGGCTGGCCTGGCTCGGGTCGGCTGGGCGCAGGAGCAGACGGCGCCGGCTGAGATGGAGGCGAAGGTGGCGCCGGCGTAGCGGTTGGTGGCGCGGGGAGGGAGGGTGCGGGAGGCGGGGGTGTCGCCGGCCGAGGAACTGGCGGCGTTGGCGATGCAGCAGGCGGCTGCTGCACGACAGGGGTCGGAACGGGTTGCACCAGTGCCGGCGGACGCGGCATGCGCACGATGCTGATCCCGGTGTCGGCGATGCGGTTCAGCAGAGGCCGCCCTGTCATCGCCACAGGTGGGGGCGGCGCAATGCTTGTGCCGGCGTGCGCCGCATCGGGAAGGGCAAGGCCCGCGGCGAGCGCAAGGATAGAAACGCGGCAGCCGCCGCCGGTACGCCAGTTCATGCACCAGCTCCCGTGGAGCGCGAATCCGCGACGACATATAGCGACCCCGCCCCGGCGATACAAATGGCGAGACGGTTGGCGACCGATGCTGGCCGACGTGCCTTGCCGCCACAGACGCCGACCGCGGCCAGCTTGTGAGCCTGCGCCAATGGGATTGAGAGCGCGAAGCTCGTACCCCGCGTGCCACACACTGAGGCGCGATCAGGGACGCTAGTTCGCGCCGGAGAGCGCGTTCGCCCGCCAGAGCGTGTTATCGGGCGGCAGGCTCGGAGCCAGTGTCGGGTTTTCACCCCCCGTAGCAGGCTTGGCGGGGGCCGCGGCGGTGGGGGCCTTTGCCGGTGGCGCAGGCTGTCCGCCCGAAGGCTTGTTCACGGCCCCGGACCGCGGCTTGGGCGGCGTATTCGGGTCGGCCTTGGGGTTGGTTGCGCGCGGAGCAGCAGGCCCGCCCGTCTCGCCTTCGGTCGTCGGCCTGGCAGCTGGGGCAGGCACTAGCCTTGCTGCAGCGGGCGGCTTGGAGGGGCTGGGGCGCGGGGCAATCTCATCGCCGTCCCTGGCAGGCGGGGCTGGCTGATCCTCCGGTGAAGGTGGCCGGGACACGGCCGAGGCTTTCGGCGGTCTCGGCCGGGGCACGGTGCCCTCCTCGCCCTCTCCCGCTCCCTTGGGCGGCATGGCTGGCATGGTCGGAGCTCTGATCGACCGGGACGTACCGCCCTCTTCGCCGTCGGGGCCGGATCTCGCGGGACCGGCTGGAGTTGCCGGCCTGGGTGCCGCCGCCCTCGGGGGAACCTCGCGCGGGGGCGCCGCTTCCTCGCCTTCGCTCCCCGGCCGTTCTTGCGTGGCAGGTGGGAGGGGGCCTGGGGTCGGCGCCCCTGGCGCCGCGTCGACGGGGGCCTTGATGGGTGTGGGCGATCCGGGCGCCGGCGCTGTTTCGATGGTCCTCGCCGGGCTTGTCGTGAGCGAATGCGGCGCGCTTGCCCCCTCGGGAGATGGCGAGTTGGTCTGCCGCGGAAGGGCGATCATCACCGCCGCCGCGGAAATGAGCAGGACCGCGGCGGTCGCCAGCCATACCGCAGCCTTGCGGCTCTTGCTGGTATGGCGCAACGGCCGACTGACACCGATACGCCGGGTGCGCAAGTCCGCATCGTCAGCCTTGGGTGGGCGCATCACGATCCGCGTCGTTACATCGTCGCTGGCAGACTTGGCCTCCTCGACGCGCACAGCCACCACCGTGGTGTTGTCCTGATCGACGGCCCCCTTCTCCTTGACGGCAGCAATCAGGGCGTCCGCCATCTCCTCTGGAGTAGCCTGGCGCAGGCGATAGACAACATCGGCGATCTCGTCGCCTGCCAGCGTGCAGATGCCGTCGCTGGCAAGCACGACCCAATCCCCGGGGCGCAACTCGAGCGGCTCGCTGCGCAAATCTATCAGGTCGATCTTGGAGCCGGTCAGCGCGGACCGCAGTGCGTTGCGATTGCGGTTCCTGCGGGCCTCCGAACGTGAGATGCGATTTTGACGCGCCTGTTCGTCGAGGAACGAGCCCAGCGAATGATCTGCATTGAGCCGAATGACGTCGGGCAGCCGGTAGAGCAGGAGGAGAGAGTCACCGACGCTGGTCCACCGCAAACCCACATCGTCGATCCAGGCAGCAACGAGGGTGCAACCCATGCCGCGCAGGGCCGCATTTTGCTCGACGCTTTTTGCCAGCGCTTCGTTGCTGGCCTGCAACGCCGCCTTCAAACGCGTGTCGAACGGCGCCGACGTGGCAGCGAAAACCTCTGCAAACGTCTGGCAGGCGGTCTGTCCGGCAACGGCACCGCCGGTGTGGCCGCCCATGCCGTCGGCAAGGACCGCGAGCAGCCCCGTCCCCTCTCCCTTCGTGGAGAGGGTGCTCTCGGCCGGCCAGAGGCGGAAGGCATCTTCTTGCCCCGAGCGCGCGCCCGTGGTCTCGCGGGCCGCACTCGACAAGACGAACGTCATGCGTCCTGAACCTCGTCATTCCACGAGAACTCGGGACCACAGAAGGGAACGAAAAGCAGTGTCGTGCGGCCAATGCGGATGAGGTCGTTCGGCCTAAGCTCGGTTGGACTGAGCACGGGTTGCCCACCGAGCCTGACGAGGTTCGACTTGCCGCCGTGCTGAAGATAGAAGACGCGCTGCTCCTCGTCGAAGGTGATGAAGGCGTGCTCCTCGCGCGAGATGGAATCGTCGCCAAAGCTCAGACTGACCCGCTGGTTGATATCCCGCCCGACCGAGTTCATGCCGACGAACACGGGACAGAAGTTGCCGCGGCCGGGACCCTTCACCACCACCACCCACGCGGCTACAGGCTCGGTCTCGACCCCAATGCCGCGCACATACTCCGTTTTGGCCTGTCCCATCCGCATTGTCGGCATGGCGCCTTGCCCGCCGTCTCCTTCTTGCGACTGTCCATGACCGCCGATCAGGCGCGTCCGACCAATGACTGTTCCCGCTGGTGTAGGCTCCGGCTTGGGTGCTTCACGTTCTTGCGTGACTTCGGACTGAACCGGGTCCGGTTGTTTCGTCTCTCCCAGACCGCGAAGGCGCGCTGCGCCTCCTGAAATTGATCGATCCACAACGTCGGACCGCGGGACAACGCGCGTCTTGCGTTCCTCAAGACCGTCCTCGCCAGCATCCTCGTCACCATTGCCTGGATTGCTGCTCATGGCAAGAACCCCTTTCGGTACCTTTCTGCTACAACCGCGACCGGATCGGTTGCACGAATCATCACACTTGGCGGCCCCGGGGGTATGTACCCGACGGAACAAATCCTCACTTATCGGCCTGTTGCCTCGGGTCTAGGTGAGGACCTCCGTATTGGCTCGAAACCGCAATCGAACCTCGCCCAATTCGACCAGGTCTCCGTCATTGAGGTCGTGCGACTGCTGCCTGACCTTGTTGACGATGACGCCGTTGCCCCCACCCAGATCCGTGATCACGAAGCGACGTGTATCGGCATTGTAGTGCAGAAGCGCGTGCCGCCGTGAAATGGAATCGTTAAGGAGGCAGATATCGTTATCGCGATGCCGACCGATGCGCACGTTGGTCGTCTGGAGGGGGTACTGGGAAGCGTTGCCATCCAGCATGTCGAGCCAGCCGTAGATCATGCCGCCCTCGGCTTCCGCCCCCCCCTCCTCGGCCAGCCTCGCCTTGCGGGCGGCATGGCTGCTGAAGGCGAACAGGGCAAGCCCGATCGTCCCGAGGCCTACGGCCACGCCGCTGATGGCGGCCACGGCCGGGTTCTCCCCTGCCCAGGCCACCAGCTTCTCGTGCCACGCCGCCGGCTGCGGCTCCTCGCTCGGTGGGGGTGGGTCGGCGACATGGGCGGGTTCGGGCGGGGGGGGAGGCGTCGGCACGGTCAGCGCATGCTCCAAGGCCTCAGACTTGCCGCCCGCGAAGTCCGCTGTGATCCTGAGCGTGGTGGGCCCGGGAGGCTCCTTGAGGGTGATCCGTGCCGTCCCGCCGTTCTCCAGGGCCTCGGCAGCGAATTGATTGCCCACGGTGTACTTTTGCGTGCCGCCCACGCGCACTTCCCTGCGGAAGCCGCCGGTTTCCTCGGCGAGGCGGCGGATATTCTGGAACGTCGGCAGGTTGGCGGCCTCCGCCGCAAAGCCCAGGGCATGGATGATGACCCCTGCTTCTTTGGCCGCCTTGACCACCTGATCGTGGTCGTAACTCGTGTCGTCGGAGTTGCCGTCGCCCAGGATGATCAGCGCCTTGCGGTCGGCGCGTGCCTTGGCAAGCTTGCCGATCGCCTCCAACGAGTCCTTGTAAAGCTGCGTCGGAAGCAGCGCGCCCCTGATGCCTTTCACCTTCTTCTCGAACTCCGCCTTGGAGGCGTCGAAGTCGGCGACGAGGTTGAGGTCGTTGGCAATCGTGTAGGCGGCAAACCGCTGCTTGTCGGTGCGCATCTCGGTGATCTTCAGCACGGTATCCACCATGCTGGAGGTCAGCGCGCGGCGACTGGGCTCCATCATCTGGATGATGAACATCGCGGCCAGCGACTGGTTGCGCGGCTCGAAGCGCACCTGCAACCGGTCCGTGCGCCCCTTGACGTTCGCCCTTACTTCCTTGAACTGTACGGCATCGGTGGCCCAGAGATTGCAGGTCAGATTCGTCACCGGCGGAGCGGGCGTGGCCGCGGCAGGGTCATCCGAGCCGGCGGACGTGGATGGGGCGGACGGCGCGAGCTCGGGCGGGGTGCATTGTGCCAGCAACCGGAGGTCCTGAGCGTGGCCGACGCCAGGTGGCAGACCCGACAGCCAAAGAGCGATCGTGCCCAACACTACCCCATGGCGACGGAGTCGCATCATCCGCACGTCCCCGATTCACAGGAAATTCCGCACATTCTATGCTGGGCACCGGGAGCGTTCAACCCGAGCCCGGCATTATCGTCAAGCATTTGGCTCAATGATCGACTATGGACGGAGGTGGCCGTTCTCAAGTCTCCGCGGGGTCCGCCGCGCAGTGGCGCTGGAGCTTGATTACGGTGAGAAATTGCTGCCTTTCCAGTCGATGACGACCGCCAACGTCTTGGGATCGACCTGATGAGCCCGCTGGATCCCGCGACCCTCTCGAAGGGTACGAAGATCGATCAGTACGTCGTCACCAGCGTGCTCGGGCGCGGCGGGTTCGGCATCACCTATCTGGTGCACGACGAATCACTGCAGAAGGACTTCGCGCTTAAGGAGTTCTTTCCCGAGGATCTCGTCATCCGTGAAGGGTCGGCGATCCGCTTCACGGCCAAGCCGCACAGCGAGGCCGACTACCTCTGGGGGCTCAAGAAATTCTACGACGAGGCGCGCCTGCTGGCGCAATTCAACCACGGCAACATCGTCAGCGTCAGGCGCGTATTCGAGGCCAATAACTCCGCTTACATGCTGCTCGACTTCATCAAGGGCAGCACCCTCGAGAAGTGGTTGCAGGGTCTCGACAGCCCACCGACGCAGGAGGAGCTCGATCTCATCACGGCGCCCCTGCTGAACGCGCTCGAACTCGTGCACGCCAACAAGACCTGGCATCTCGACATCTCGCCCGACAACATCATGATCCGCGCCAGCGACGGCGCGCCCATCCTGCTCGACTTCGGCGCGTCGCGTTTCGAGATCAAGCAGCACTCCCAGCTGGTGTCGGCGCTCGTCTTCAAGAGCGGCTACTCGGCGCCCGAGCAATACACCTCCAATGCCGACCGCTATGGCGCGTGGACCGACATCTATGCGTGCGGCGCAACCATCTATCGGGCCATCGCCGGCAGCCGGCCGATCGAGGCGACATCGCGCCAGATCCAGGACGAGCTGCAGCCGGCAGAGGAGGCCGGCAAGGGGCGGTATCGGCCCACCTTCCTGAAGGCGGTGGACTGGGCGCTCGAGCTTCGCCCGCGCGACCGGCCGCAAAACATTGCCGAGTGGCGCAAGGAGCTGCTCGCAGGCGGCGGCCCAGTGCCGCTGGCAAAGACGCGGGTGCTCGAGGGGCGAACGCGGATTGTCGAGTCCGCAGAATTGCCCGCACCCAAGCCGGTGCTGGAGCCGGCTCCCTTTGTCAGGCCCAGCCGGAAACCCGCGTTCGACCGCCGCGCCGGCGTCGTCGCCTTGGGCGTTCTGCTGCTGGGCGCGGGCATCAGCGCGGATCGCTATGCCCCGGACCTGCAATACAATCCGGTCACCTTGGTCCGCAAAGCGATGGTTGGATCCGCACCCTTGAGCGCTCCTGGATGCAGCGGCGCCTCGGACTCCTGCTGGGGAGCGGTCGTGGAGAAGAACGGGGGGATATTCGCGCGCATCAAGGAGCCGAGCAGGGAGGCGGCTGAGAACGGTGCCATGAGCCTTTGCGCAGAGAAGGTCGGACCGGGCGGCTGCCGCGTAAGTGCGGTTCTCTCCAAGAAGGAGTGCTGGGCGTTGTTCGAGGTGCCGAGCAACACCGCGGACTGGCGCAGTGCCGCCGGCCCCACAGTCGAGGAAGCCAAGGCCAACGCCAAGGCTTCCTGCGAGAGCAATTTCGGCTACTGCCGGATCGCGATGACGTTCTGCGCCGACGGGAGCAACCGGGCTGGCGAATCGGATTGATCTTCTCGCCGCTCGCCGCGCTCGCCAAGGTCAGCGGACGAGGCGGGACAGCCTCAGCTTGGCGGCCCCGAAAGTGATCTCCTGGCCGGTGTCGCTCAGGGCGACAATGCGGTTGCCGAGTGGCGAGCCGTCCACCTTCGTGCCGTTGGTGGATCCGAGGTCGCGCAGCGTCAAACCCTGACGCGACTCGTAGGTGATCTGCGCATGGGCCCCCGAGACGCTGTCGTCGTCGATGACGAGTTGCG
Source organism: Hyphomicrobiaceae bacterium (assembly GCA_050248715.1). Classification (GTDB taxonomy): domain Bacteria; phylum Pseudomonadota; class Alphaproteobacteria; order Rhizobiales; family Hyphomicrobiaceae; genus AWTP1-13. The sequence goes on from JBFWRV010000045.1 coordinate 50,265, forward strand.
CCCGGTTTCGGTCACGGCCCACCGTCCAGGTCTTCGCCTCCGTCTGCGGCCGGAGCTCGAACTGCAGCGCGCGCCCCGCGGTGTCGAAACCCGACAGCATCCAGCCCGGCACACCCGAATAGGCACCGTTCGCAGGCGACGCGGCGCCCGCACCGAATTTGAACTCGGCGCTGCCGAACCGGACGGTATCGCCCATCTGAGCCTTTGCGCTGCTCACGCGCTTGCCGTTCAGGAAAGTCCCGTTCGACGAGTTCAGATCGGTGATCGTGAGACGCTGGCTTTGCGCATCGAAGTCCAGACGCGCGTGGGAGGAGGACACCGTGTCGTCCTCGATCACGATTTCGTTGCTCCGGCCGCGCCCAACCGTGACCGTCTTGCCGCCGACCAGCGCAAAGCTTCGTCCGCCGCGGGCCGGCTGCAGGGAGACAGCGGCAGCCGTGGTGGCAAGATTCACGGGCCCGGCCTGGCGTTCCCGCTCGCGTGCTTCCTGGTACTCATCCCGCCCTCGCTGCGCCCCCTTCTGGACGCCGGTGAAGCGGCGGCTGACGTATTGACCGACCGCGCTGACGGCGGCGCCGCCGCGCCAGGCAAACACGACGGCTACCACGGCGAGTGTCACGGCCATGCCGATCAGCACGGGCAACAACAGACTGTTGCCGCTGCTCAAGGTGGACAGGAGGCAGGCATGCCCGACGGCGGTGTAGGTGATATTGAGCTCGCGCAAGAAGCGCGTGACCTCCCCCGAATGGATTGAGAAGAAGACGCCCTGCGCCCCCTTGGGGGAAAAGGAGTTTACGCCGACGACGGTGCCGCAGCTGTCGATCAGGGGACCGCCGCTATTGCCGGGGTTGATTGGAGCGTTGTGCTGCACCGTGCGGGCGTTGATGACCTGCGTCTGCGTCAGCGGCGTGTTGGTGGCTGAATAGATGCGTGACACCATCCCCGGCGTAATCGTCGAATCGAAGCCGCTCGGCTCCTTCATGGCCGCAAACAGCTCCGGACGCGTCCGGATCGACTGCGCCTTCATGACATCGGCCACGCCGGGGAAACCCACGGCCACGACGTTGGTGAGCTTTTCGGGCTCATAGTCGCCAAGGGTCAGCGCGCGGCCCGGGAGGTCGTCGTAGGCCTCCAGAACCGCAAGGTCGGTATGGGAACGGCGGTCGATAAGCCGCGCCTCGACCAGCTTGCCGTCGCGTCCCTCGCGGTATCCCACATAGAACTTCTCGCCATCGACCACGACATGGAAGTTGGTGATCAGAATGCGGCGCCCGTTGACCAGGAAGCCCGTCCCGGTCCCCATGCCGGTTTTCCGCTCCGTGTAGATCTTGAAGACGCTGGCCTCGATCTTCTTGACGTCGAAGGTTGCGAGCGCGCCCCCGCACCACGCTGCCGCCATCGCGATCAGCATCGCCGCGCTCAGCGCCGTTCGGCAAACGTGGCAGGCCAGCCCGGATCGTGGCATGTACAGCATTCGATCCCCCAAAGGCCTGTGCGTGCAGCTCGACGGGTTGCCTGGCTCGAGACGGTTTCGCAGCAGAATCATACCAGCTGACGGCGCATTTGCCACCACCGAGACAGCGGACCGCACAGCGAGGGTAACCATCCACAGCAGTAGCTCCGACAGCGACGCGCCATGCCGACTACCGCGCAGACGGGCAAATCGCTAGACTTGGCGAGTCGGCGTGTGCGTAATGTCTGGAGGGAATTGCGATGCCTGCTTCCGTGCTCAGAGTTGTCGTTGCTGCCACCATGCTCGCTGCGAGTTGTCCCCTTCCCGCCAGTGCGCAGTTCGGGCTCCCGGGCATGCCGCGGGTTGGCCGCCTCCCTCTGCCGGTTCCGGGGCCGGGGCGGGTATTCCGGGTGCTGCCCGGCATGCATTTCGGCAAGTTCCGCCGCACCTTCGGTATCATCGGCGCCGTCGCCGTCGGCTCGGTCATTCTCCACCGCCTCAACCGGCGAGAGGGCGTCGAGGTCACGCGCCGCACGCGCGTGGTGCTCGACAAGGACCCCAACCAGGAAGTCACCGACGTCTACCGGACACCCGATGGCAGCAAGCAGGTGACGATCACCGCCGGCCCCACGCAGAAAGTCTCCAACTTCAGGGACGACCCGGCGCTTCAGGCAACCGCTGAGTCCATCCAGCAGGGCAACAGCAGCGAGAGCGGCAAGTCGAAGGGCAAGAGTGACACCTTGTCCGCAAGCGAGGTCGTGAAGGTTGACCAGTTGCCTGGTGACGCCGACTGCCGCAGGGTGACCATGCAGATGGAGGTCAAGAGCGCCGCCAAGGGCAGGAAGAAGGCGGAGCAGCAGTCCGACGACGGCAAGACCACCAACGTTTCGGTCCTCTGCAACACCGGCGGAGAGTGGAAGCCCGCCTCGATCTGAGCGTCGCAGGGCGACACCCGCATCACTTGGTCGCCTAGCTCCTGCCCTGCGGGCCGAGTTGTGTCTCGATCCGCATGCCGTCGCGCACCTCGACGAGGCAACCCCGGCGGTTGCCGATCCCGTCGATAGTGACCAGGCAATCGAAACACTCGGGCATCGTGCAGTGCGGCGCGCGCTCCTTGCTGCCGGGAACAGCGCGCTGCGGGTAACCTGCGGCCAGCATGGTTTCAGCCACGCTGTCGCCAGCGCGGGCTTCCACCCGTCGGCCATCGATGGTCACCACAATGTTTCTGCTTCTCGCTTCACGCAACCGTCTAAACATGGAATCTCCGCGCAGTTGCGTTTCTTTTCGCCGGCGCCTCCGGAGCGGTCCAGGAAGGTTTCATTGGACGCTCCGATCGTCAAATGACCGGCGCCTGGCGTCCCCGATGCTCGGTCTTAAGCTTCCACCTATTGTGAGACCGCGAGGCGGAGTCCAAGATGGCTTGTCGTTGTCGATAGGAGCTTGCCGATGGCTGTGCGAGGCCCTGCCTTCAAGTCGTCGCCGACCAATCCGTCGCTTGGCGAAATCCAGACGGTCCCCGAGCGCGTCAAGGACATGCCCTACGCGCCGGCCATCCGCGTCGAGGCGCCGGGCGACCTTCTCTTCATCTCCGGCGCGACGCCCTCGCCGCTCTATCACAAACATCCCCACGATCTGAGCGAGCACAACCACCCCGTCGGCATCGCCGACCAGACGCGCCTCGCCATGGAAAACATCAAGACCATCCTCGATCACCAGGGCCTCGCCTGGACCGATGTGGTCAAGGTGACCAAGTACCTCACGGACATGCGCGACATGGATGGCATGGTGGGCGTGCTGGCAGAATATTTCGGCGGCTGGACGCCGGCCAGCACCACCGTGTGCGTCAACCAGCTCTCGACGCCCGGAGCGCGGGTCGAGCTGGACATGATCGCCGTCTATCCGAAAAACAAATAGCAGAGCGGCCACGAGCTGCAGCCGGGGAGGAGCACGCCATGAAGATCGACGCCGTGGAGCTGACCCTATTTGCCTGGGACGACATCCCGCCGACGAAGTATACCTCCGGCTCGCAGAACCAGTCGGGCAAGAGCAATTTGGGCCTGCTCACCATCAAGACCGATGCGGGCATCGAGGGCAACGCGTTCCTGGGCTCCGCGACAAACCCGGCCGAGACCGATGCCGGTGCGCTGATCCGCTTCCTCAAGCCTGTGCTCATGGGCCAGGACCCGCTGGCGCGGGAGGACCTGCACGCCGCCATGCGCATGCGCCAGCGCAATATGGGCCTGCGCAGCATTGGCGCGTGCGACACGGCGCTGTGGGACATCGCCGCCAAGGCAGCCGGCATGCCGCTTTATAAGCTCCTGGGGGGCGGGCGCTCGGCCATCGGCGCCTACGCCTCGAGCCAGGTGCTCGACAGCCGCGCCGCCTACGCCGAGGAGGCCGCGCAATTCAAGGCCGACGGCTGGAAGGCCTACAAGATCCACCCGCCGCATCCGGCCGCGGAGGACATCAAGGTATGCGAGGCGGTGCGCGCGAGCGTCGGCGACGAGTATACCGTCATGCTCGATTCGACGTGGAGCTACCGCTATCCGGATGCGCTGCGCGTGGGCCGTGCCATCGAGGACCTGTGTTTCCTGTGGTACGAGGACCCGCTCAACGAGGAGGACATCTACTCCTACGTCAAGTTGAAGCAGCAGCTCACCATCCCACTCATGGCCACCGAGTACGCTGCGGGCGACATCGGCACCTACGCCGTGTGGCTGACCGAGCGTGCCACCGACTATCTGCGAGGAGACATTCCGGTCAAAGGCGGCATTACCACCATGCTCAAGACCGCCCACCTCGCGGAAGCCTTTCACATGACCTACGAGGTGCACCACGGCGGCAACTCCGCCAACAACATGGCGCAGCTGCATTTCGCCTGCGCCATTCGCAACACCACCTACTTCGAGGTGCTGCTCCCGCACGGGGCACACAAGTACGGGCTCACCAACGATATCCAGATCGGCAAGGATGGCATGGCCCGCTGCCCGGAGACGCCAGGCATCGGCGCCGATTTCGATCTCGAGCTGATCAAGCGCAAGCGGATCGCCGCCCTCAGCTGATGCAATTCCCGATCTGCCGGCATCGTTCGGCAGGATGTATCTGTCATGCCGGCGGAGGTCGGTAGCGAGAGCCGGCACCTGATTGGAATCCGCTCTAGCAGGCTGTTGAACTTGGGTCTGTGGCGGATCGGGATTTCCGGATCGGGGCGGTTGGCGGTGGGGTCGTAGGGGTCCGGGGCTGTCCGGTTGGCTCGGCTCAGGCTGCCTCGGCCAGCAGC
>JBFWRV010000046.1:0-54540 GCA_050248715.1 Hyphomicrobiaceae bacterium
CGGCGAGGCTTGATCGTCCCTGACGTTCTTTCCCGGGGCACATGTACTGTGTGCCACCCAAGTGCAGGCCTGCGGCTCGCACTGGTCGGGCGCATCCGGAACAGCACCCCCTCGTGAGCCGAGGCACACGCAGTATCGCATGCGCCCAAGAAGCGGGGACAAGTTTAGGGCTGGTCGCTCGGGTTGCCACTGCGTGTTGTCGCAGGTATCAACCGGGGCGGGTAGTGCTCTCATCTTGCGAAGGCCCGAAGTGGCCCCGCTTCGCGAGGCGCCGGGCAACTGATCCAGCCTCGCGACTGGCGGAGCCATCTGCGATGACCCTGTTCTCTCTGCCGGAGCTGGAAGCAGCCGTGCCGCTGGTGCGCACGGTGGTCCCACCGACACCGCTCTATGCCTGGCCGCTGCTGGCGAAGCGGACCGGGGCGCAGACCTGGGTCAAGCACGAGAACCACACGCCAGTCGGCGCCTTCAAGGTTCGTGGCGGCGTTGTCTACCTCGACGGCCTGAAGCGCAGCGGCAGGCGCCTGAACGGCGTCGTCACCGCCACGCGCGGCAATCACGGGCAATCGATTGCGCTCGCCGCCACGCGCGCTGGCTTGCCGTGCGCCGTCTTCGTGCCGCGCGGCAACTCGCGCGAGAAGAACGCGGCCATGCAGGCGTTCGGGGCGGAGCTCGTCGTGGCCGGAGCCGACTTCGACGAGAGCCGGGTTCATGCGGCCCGCCTCGCCGAGGAGCGCGGCTATCACTTCGTGCCGTCGTTCCACCCGGACCTCGTGAAGGGCGTGGCGACCTATGCGCTGGAGCTGTTCCGAGACCGGCCGGACCTCGACACCGTCTACGTGCCGATCGGCATGGGCTCGGGCATCTGCGGTCTCATCGCCGCCCGCGATCTCCTGGGGCTAAAGACCGAGATCGTCGGCGTAGTGGCGAGCAGCGCTCCGGCCGTCGCCTTGTCGTTCGAGCTGGGCAGGCCCGTTCCGACCAACTCGGCTGCCACCTTTGCCGACGGCATGGCTTGCCGGGACCCGCACCCCGATGCCATGGCGGTCATCTGCCGCGGCGCCGCCCGCATCGTGCGCGTCTCGGAGGACGAGATCGCCGAGGCCATGCGTGCCGGCTACGAGGACACCCACAACATCGCCGAGGGTGCCGGCGCCGCCGCCCTGGCGGCCCTGATGCAGGAGCGGGGGCGGATGGCCGGCAAGAGCGTCGGCCTCATCCTGAGCGGCGGCAACGTCGACCGCGAGGTGCTCGCCGAGGTGCTGGCGGGACGCACGCCCCGCTTGGCCTCCCCAGAGGCAGGACGGTAGCACCATGCTCGACTGGTTCCAGCGACTGATGCCGCAGCAGCCCTTGTTCTTTGCGCTGTTCGAGCGTCAGGCCGCCACGGTGGGCAAGGGGGCCGAGGCCCTGCGCAAAATGCTCGATGGCGGCCCCGCGATCACGCAGCATTGCCACAGGGTGATGCAGCTCGAATCCGAGGCGGACGCCATCACGCGCGAGGTGCTCATTGCCGTGCGCAGCACCTTCATCACCCCGTTCGACCGGGGCGACATCAAGGATCTGATCACCTCGCTCGACGACGCGATCGACCAGATGCAGAAGACGGCCAAATCCATCCTGCTCTTCGAGATGACGAGCTTCGAGCCGGAAATGCGCGAGATGGCCGACAGCATCGTCGAGTGCGCGCACCTGGTCTCCCGTGCCATGCCGCTGCTCGCCAACATCGGGCAGAACGCGGGGCAGCTCAGCGAGATCTGCCTGCAGATCAGCCGCATCGAAGGGCGCGGCGACGAGCTGCACGAGCATGGGCTCAAGTCGCTTTATCAACGCTCCAAGTCCGGAAATGCCATGGAGTTCGTGCGCGGCGACGAGATCTACGATCACCTGGAAAAGAGCATCGACCGGTTCGACGACGTCGCCAACCAGATCCAGGCCGTCGTCATCGAGCACGTCTGACCCGCCGCGGAGCTTTGCATGGATGCCACGGCCGTTGGCGTGCTCGTCGGCTTGATCGCCGTCGCCCTCATCTTCGACTTCCTGAACGGCCTGCACGATGCGGCCAACTCCATCGCCACCATCGTCTCGACGCGCGTGCTGCCGCCGCGCGCCGCCGTGTTCTGGGCCGCGTTCTTCAACTTCATCGCCTTCCTGTTCTTCGGTCTCCATGTCGCTCAGACGGTCGGCACCGGGATCATCAGCCCCTTGGTGGTGAGCAACGCGGTGATCCTGGCGGCCCTCACTGGTGCGATCGCGTGGAACCTGATCACCTGGTGGGCCGGCATTCCCTCCAGCAGCTCGCATGCCCTGATCGGCGGGCTCATTGGTGCAGGCCTCGCCAAGGCCGGGGTCTCCTCCATCGTCTGGCAGGGCGTGCTCAAGACGACGGCGGCGATCTTCCTGTCGCCCACCGTCGGCTTCGTCCTCGCTCTCACCCTGGTGCTCGCGATCTCCTGGATCTTCGTGAGGAGCTCGCCCTATGCCGTGGACCGTACGTTTCGCATGCTGCAGTTCGTATCGGCCTCGCTCTACTCGCTGGGCCACGGCGGCAACGACGCCCAGAAGACCATGGGCATCATCGCCGGCCTGCTGTTCGCCAACGGGCATCTGGGCCCGCAGTTCTACGTGCCGTTCTGGGTCGTCATCACCTGTCAGGCAGCGATGGCGCTCGGCACGCTGTTCGGCGGCTGGCGCATCGTCAAGACCATGGGCTCCCGCATCACCCGGCTCACGCCGGTGCAGGGCTTTTGCGCCGAGACGGGCGGAGCGATAACGCTCTTTGCCGCCACCGGCCTCGGCATTCCCGTATCCACGACCCACACCATCACGGGCGCCATCGTCGGGGTTGGCGCCGCGCGACGGGTCTCCGCCGTGCGGTGGAACGTGGCGCGCAGCATCGTGGTCGCCTGGATCGTAACCTTGCCCGCCTCCGGGCTGATCGCCGCGACCACATACGCTCTGGTCGTGGCATTGAGCTGACGCCCGCTTGCGGCCATCCTCCCTTGCCAGGACGCTGAAAGCCCCGTCAGATAGACCACCGCCGTCCAACCGGAGCCGTCACCATGAGCGCCACCCACGCCGGGCTTGCTGCGGGCAGCTATAGCGTCACCCTGCACGATCGGATCGTCTTCGGGCTTCCCGCCGCCGAGGCGGTGTTGGCGGAGGCCGAGCGTTATGGGGCCACGCGCGTGTTCCTGACCTCCACGCGCTCGCTGGCGCAGAAGCAGGACGGCCCGCTGCAGCGGCTCGAGAAGGCGCTGGGCAACCGTCACGTCGGCACGTATTCGACCATCAGCGCGCACAGCCCGCGCGAGGACGTGATCGGTGGCGCGAACGCGGCGCGCACGGCCAAGGCCGACCTGCTGGTGGCGGTCGGCGGCGGCTCCGTGATCGACGCCACCAAGGCCATGCTGCTCTGCCTGTGGATGGGGCTCGACAGCCCGGAGGCCATGGAGCCCTATTGCCTGGGCTTCGAGCGCACCAAGTACAAGGACATGACGCTGCCGGCCGATCCCGTCCGCATGATCGCGGTCTCCACCACGCTGTCGGCCTCCGAGTTCACCGAGAACGCCGGCATCACCCAGTCGGCCACCAACACCAAGCAGTCGTTCCGCCACCGCCTGTTCGCGCCGCGCGTGGTGGTCCTCGATCCGGCCGCCACGCTCGATACGCCGGACTGGCTGCTCTACTGCACCGGCATCCGCTCGGTCGACCACGCGGTGGAGAATTTCTGCAACGCCAAGGCGAGCCTGGCCACGGAGGCGACATCGCTGCAGGGCTTGCGGCTGCTCTACCGGTCACTGCCCGCCATCAAGCGCAACCCAAAGGACCTCAAGGCCCGCCTCGAAGCCCAGATCGGCATGTGGCAGGCGATCGCGGCCTCCGCCTCCGGCGTGCCGACGGGCGCCAGCCACGGCATCGGCTATGCGCTCGGCGCCACGTTCGGCGTGCCGCACGGACATACCTCCTGCGTGATGCTGCACGCGGTGCTCAGGTGGAACGCTGCCGTCAACGGGGAGCGACAGAAGGCGCTGTCGGAGGCCATGGGCGCGCCGGAGCGTCCGGCAAGCGACCTGATCCGCGACCTGGTGGCGGGCCTCGACCAGCCGACCACGCTGCGCGGCGTCGGCATCAAGCGCGAGAACCTCGACGAGATCGCCCGCCGGGCGCTGAGCTACCACCCGGTGCAGGTGAACCCGCGCCCCATCAGGACGGTGGAGGACGTGAAGGAGATACTCGAGCTCGCCTGGTAGGCGCAGGGCGCAAGAGGCGAAGCCGCATTGCGCCGAAACGCCGGTAGACCGCCGCAATGCGCTCCGCTTTGCACCCTACGCACCTCAACCCCGTGCTGAGCCTGTCGAAGCACGGCTTGGCGGCTGCGACCCGTCCTTCGACAAGCTCAGGACGAGGGCGCGGCTGGACTAAATGACCTCCACGTTCTTGGCGGCCGGCTTCAAGGCGTTGACGAACCTCGAGATCCGCTCGATGGCCGTCCGGCGGTCCTGCTCGAGTTCCTCGCGCGTGATCTGGCGATCGCGGTACTGCTTGAGCTTCTCGCCGTAGTCGCGCGCGGTGTCCGTGATGGGAGCGAGATCGGCGGAGCCCGGCAGGATGTCCCAGAAGCCCGCCTCGCGCCCGGACATGAAGGCGCGCTGCACGAGGTCGTCGATCTCGGCAGCATCGCGGACGCTATCCGGAGTGGCCTTGGCGAAGAGGGCGGAGAGAACGGGGATGAGGCGGCCGAGGAAATCCCAGGTGCGCTGCTCGTCCTGCAGCTTGCGCTCGTGCGCGATCTGCTCGTCCCTGAGCCTGCGCTCGTTGGCGATGCTGCGGTTGTGAAGCACCAGGCTGATGACGGCCGTGAAGCCGCTGCCGAGGACCGCGCCGACGACCGCACCAATCAATTCTTGCGACAATTGCATGGTGTCCCCCCACCATTCAGCGCAGGAGCATACCTTGGGCGGCGCACCCGGCAAAATCGGCGCGAACCTGGCGCCCGCGCAGCCTTGCTATTCTCCGCCTCCCGGAGGCGCTATCGTGTGCCGAGCTGGACCAACGGGGTCATCGACATGAGCACGGAAGCACTCAAGCGGCAGATCGCGGAGGAGTTCGGCACGCCGGCCGTCGTCGTCGATCTCGACCGGGTCGAGCGCAACATCGCCCGCGTGCAAGACGTGTGCAACCGGGCCGGCGTGGCCAACCGTCCGCACATCAAGACGCACAAGAGCCCCGCGCTCGCCAGGATGCAGGTGGCCGCAGGCGCCAAGGGCATCACCTGCCAGAAGCTCGGCGAGGCGGAGGTGATGGTCGATGGCGGGCTCGACAATATCCTGATCAGCTACAACATCCTGGGCCCCGAGAAGACGGCGCGGCTGGGGAAGCTTCTGCAGCGTGCCAATATCACCGTCGCCGCCGACAACCCGACCGTGATCGAGGGCTTGCCGCGCGCGGCGGAGATCGCGGGCCGTCCGCTCGGCGTCGTCATCGAATGCGATACCGGGCGCAAGCGGGCCGGCGTCGAGACGGCCAGGGAGGCGATCGAGCTGGCGCGCCTGATCAAGGAAAGGCCCGGCTTGAGCTTCGAGGGCTTCCTGTTCTACCCCACCGAGACCTCGTGGCCCGAGACGCAGCGCTTCCATGACCAGGCGATGCAGGGCGTGCGGGCCCTTGGGCTCGAGCCGCGCATCGTCTCCACCGGCGGCACGCCGAACCTCGTCAACGTCGGCAAGCTCGAGGGCGCCACCGAACACCGCGCCGGCACCTACATCTTCAACGACCGCATGATGCTGGCCTGCGGTGCCGCGCAGCCGGAGGACTGCGCGCTCTCCGTCTACGCCACGGTGGTGAGCCGCGCGGCATCCGAGCGCGGCATCCTCGATTCCGGCTCCAAGACGCTGACGGCCGACACCGGCGCGCTCAACGACGGCTTCGGGCTGATCCTCGAATACCCCCAGGCCAAAATCCACGCCTTCGCAGAGGAGCACGGCTTCCTCGATCTCGCGCGCAGCAACGCCCGGCCCAAGGTCGGTGAAGTCGTGCGCATCGTGCCGAACCACGTGTGCGTCGTCGTCAACATGGTGGACCGGCTGATCGCGGTGCGCGGGGACAGCATCGTCGATGTGCTGCCGGTGGCGGCGCGCGGGCGGCTGGCGTAGCAAAAGAGGGCGCCGGAGGGGGCTGCGCGCATGGGCACGAAACCCGACATCGCCATCATCGGCGCCGGCATCGGCGGCCTCGCGCTGGCAGGCCTGTTGGCCCGGCGTGGCGTGGCCAAGGCGACAATCTACGAGCAGGCCAAGGAGTTCCATCGCCTCGGCGCCGGCATCCAGATGAGCCCGAACGCGGTGCGCGTGCTGCAGGCGCTGGGCCTCGATGCCTACCTTCGCAAGACGGCGTTCACGCCGAGAGCCTGGACGCATCGCGTGTGGGACACGGGCGAGCATCTGGCCGACCTGACGTTCACCGACGCGGAAGAACGCTACGGAGCGCCCTACTTCCTCATGCACCGCGGCGATTTGCATGCGGCCCTGCACGGCGCAGTCCCTGCGGGAATCATTGCCTTCGACAAGAAGCTCGTCGGGCTCGACCGCAACGGGGCCGGCGTGAGCCTGCGCTTTGCCGACGGCAGCCGGGCCGCGGCGGATGCCGTGGTCGGGGCGGACGGCGTGCATTCCCTGGTGCGCGAAACCCTGCTGGGCCCCGAGAAGCCCAAGTTCACGGGACGCGTGGCGCACCGCACCGTGTTTCCGATGGCGCGCATGAACGGATTCACTGTCGACACCTGCACCAAATGGTGGGGACCGGACCGCCACATCGTCGTCTATCCCGTCGATGGCCGGGGCGAGGAGATCTACTTCGTCACCAGCGTGCCCGATCCGGACTGGGACGTGGAATCCTGGTCGACGCGCGGCGAGGTGGACGATGTCAAGCACGCCCTTGCCGGCTTCCATGCCGAGGTGCAGACGGTGCTCGACGCCTGCCCCGGCGTGCACAAGTGGGCCCTCTTCGAGCGCGATCCGCTGCCGCGCTGGACGGACGGCCCGATCGCGCTTCTCGGCGATGCCTGCCACCCCATGACCCCCTACATGGCACAGGGTGCAGCCAACGCGCTGGAGGACGCGGCCGTGCTGTCGCGCTGCCTCGGCGAGTTGGATGATGTCACGCAGGCGTTGCGTTGCTACGAGGCGACCCGGCTCGAGCGTACCGCGCGCATCCAGCTCACCTCGCGGCTGAACACCTGGGGCAAGCAGGGCGGCGACCCCGCGTGGGTGTACGGCTACGACGCCTGGAGCACGCCGCTGGCGATCACCGCCGGCTGATCGGACATTGAAGCATCGGCTGGGGCCAATTTCCTCTCATCCCGGCCGGAGCGCGGCATGCTGGAAGCATGCCTTCGGCATGGCGCGCAGAGCCTGGACCCGGGACCATGAGCACCGTAGCTCGCCGCAGCCCTGAGTCCCGGATATTTCGCTGCCGCGAATTTCCGGGATGGCAGCAGGAACTTCGCTCGAGTTTCTCGTAGCCTTGCCGCGGGTGCCTGCGGAGCAGCTCGCGCTCAGCCGGCGTGGCCTGCTCCGACGCGCCCCATCAGGCTGTCGACCACCTTGTGGATCTCGGTCGTGACATAGGGCTTGCTGAGCTTGGGAGCGGCGCGCAGGTGCTCCGGCAGCATGCTGCTGTCGGCGTAGCCCGTAGCGAATGCAAACGGAATGTTGCGGCTGATCAGCTGCTCGGCGATGGCCTCGCTCGTTTCGCTGCCGAGCCGGACGTCCAGCAGGGCGGCATGAATCTCTTCCTGGCTGGCGAGCATGAGGCCGTGATTGAGCGACCGCGCCGGTCCCACCACCTGATGTCCCGCCATCTCGAGGTCGCTTTGAAGCTGGAGCGCGACCAACGCCTCGTCCTCCACGATCAGAATGCGGCTGCGCGAGCGGTCCTGCTCCATGCCGGGCGGCGCTGAAGCGGCCGGCTGCTTGTCGAAGTCGCGCGCGGCGGCCGTGGGCGGGGAGCGCTCGAAGAACCCTCGCAGCACATAGACGAAGCCTTCGCCCTCGAAGCGGCAATGGGCAGCGGCGCCGAGGTCGGCCGCCGCCGTCTCCATCACGGTAAGGCCGAAGCCCTTGCTGGCGGGCGCCGTGACGGCCGGGCCGCCGGACTCCTGCCACACGAATTGAATCTGTTCCGCCGCCGGCCGCGACCACGACACATTGACCTTGCCCGATGGGCTGGACAAGGCGCCGTGCTTGACGGCGTTCGTCGCCAGCTCGTGCAGGATGAGTGCGATGGACTGGGCGACCTCCGGAACGATGCTGACGGGCTCGCCTTCGATCCGGATGTTGCGGCTCGAGCGGAACGGTGAGAGGGCTTCGGCGGCGAGATCGGCGAGGCCGGCATTGGTCCACGCCGCCCGGCGCAAGAGGGCGTGAGCGCGGGAGATTGCCTGGATGCGCCCATCCAGCGACTCGACGAAATCCTGCACGGACGAAGCACGGTGGCTGGAAAGCCGGGCCACTGCCGACACGTTGCTCAGGATGTTCTTCACGCGGTGATCCAGCTCCGCCATCAGCAGGACCTGGCGCTCGTCGTTGCGCTTCCTTTCCGTGACGTCGAGCACTGTTCCCATCACGCGAAGCCCCGCCTCCTCGGGTCCCGAGACTGCCTGGCCGCGATCCATGAGCCAACGGATCTCGCCGTCGGGGCGCACGATCTTGAATTCGAGCTCCCTGCGCTCCTGGTTCGGCCGATAGCCGTCGATATGCCGGCGCACCATCTCGGCATGGTCGGGATGGACGAGCTCCAGCACGCCTTGCAAAGTCAGCGGCTCGTCGCCGGGGGTTCCGGCCATTCGCCGCAGCGAAGGCGACCAGTAAACCTCGCCGGTTGCGACGTTGTAGTCATAGGTGCCGAAGCCGGCGGCCTCGCTCGCGAGACTCAGCCGCTCGGCTGCCTCGCGCAGTTGCGCCGCGGACGCCTCGAGCTCGGCGGTGCGCTCCTGCACGCGATGCTCGAGCTCCCGGTTCAGCCGCTCGAGATCGCGCGTCTTGCGCCACAGCTCGGCAAAGATGCGCACCTTCGCGCGCAGAACCTCGGGCACTACCGGCACCGGCACATAGTCGACCGCGCCAGTCTCGTAGCCGCGCACCTGGTCGAGGTCCGAGAGATGGATGGCCGAGATGAAGATGATCGCCGTCTTCTCGTAGCGCGGATGATTGCGCAGCATCTTGGCCAGCTCGAAACCGTCGAGCTCGGGCATGCAAACGTCGACCAGGACGACGGCAACCTCGTTCTTGAGCAGGAATTCCAACGCCTCGCGCGCCGAATTGGCCCGGACGAGGTTCTCGTTGAGCTCGGCCAGGATCACTTCATAGCTCAACAGCTTGGAAGGCTGGTCGTCGACCAGAAGAATGTTGACCCTGTGCTCCTGCGTGCTCATGGCAAGGGCCCGTGTTTCACCGATGCAGCCACATGCGCAGCGCCGCGAGCAGCTGTTCGGTGTTGACCGGTTTGGCGAGATAGTCCGAGGCGCCAGCAGCGATACACTTCTCGCGATCCCCCTTCATGGCCTTGGCCGTCAGCGCAATGATCGGCAGGCGACGCAGAGTGGCATTCTTGCGGATCTCCTGCATGGTCTGATAGCCGTCCATTTCCGGCATCATGATGTCCATCAGCACGATCGTGACATCTGCGCCCGCCTGCAGGATGCCGATCGCCTCCTTGCCGGTCGTGGCGGTGAGAACCCGCATGCCGCGCCGCTCGAGCACGCTGCTGAGCGCAAAGATGTTGCGCGCATCGTCGTCGACCAGCAGCACGGTGCGGCCCACCAGGTCCTCGTCGGAGGTGTGCAACCGTTCCAGCAGGCGCCGCTTGTCGGCCGGCAGGTCGGCAACGACCCGGTGCAGGAACAGCGCCGTCTCGTCGAGCAGGCGCTCGGGCGATTCGACGCCCTTGACGACCACGCTGCGCGCCAATGCGTGCAGGCGCGCATCCTCCTCGGCCGACAGCTCGCGACCGGTAAAGACGATCACGGGGATGTCCGCAAGCCGCTCCTGTGTGCGCATTCTTTCGAGCACGTCGAAGCCGTTCATGTCGGGCAGTCGCAGGTCCAGGACGACGCAATCGCTGCCTTCGCCCTCCAGGATGGCCAAGGCCTCGGCGCCGTTGTCCGCGGTCAGGATGTCGATGTCGCTGTGGGCCAACAGCTCGGTGATGCTGAAGCGCTCTGCCGGATTGTCTTCGACCACCAGCAGTCGCTTGCGCCGCCGCTTGCTGAACTCGCGGATGCGGGCAATCGATTCCTGCAGGTTCTGCGGGCTCGCGGGTTTGGTCAGGAACGAGAACGCGCCGCGGGAGAGGCCGTGCTGGCGATCCTCCTCCAGGGTCACGATCTGCACGGGGATGTGGCGGGTGGCGGGATTCTGCTTGAGCTGGCTCAGCACGGTCCAGCCCAGCATGTCCGGCAGAAATACGTCGAGCGACACTGCCGTGGGGTGGAAGTCGTTGGCAAGCGCCAGGGCATCGGCGCCCGTACTGGCGACGAGCACCTTGAAGCCCGAGTCGTGCGCGAGGTCCTTGAGGACCCTCGCATAGTGGGGATCGTCCTCGACGACGAGCAGCACCATGTCCCCGGGCTTGAGGTCGTCGCGATCGTCGAGAACCTGCTCAACGGGACGCTCGTGCATGCGGTGGTAGAGCACCGGCTCGGCGATGCTCGAGGGCGCGGGGGCATGCGGCACGGCCAGCACGGACGCTCCGCCGTAGCGAAGAGGCAGATACAGGGTGAACGTGCTGCCCTTGCCGGGCGTGCTGCGAAGCTGGATCTCGCCCCCGAGCAGGGTCGCAAGCTCCCGGCTGATGGCGAGACCCAACCCGGTGCCGCCGTATTTGCGGCTGGTGCTGGCATCCGCCTGCTGGAACGCCTCGAAGATGATGCGCTGCTTCTCGGGCGAGATGCCGATCCCGGTATCGGCGACCTCGAAGGCGACCGCCGACGGCGACTTCGAAAGCGTGGGGTGATCGGAGCTCCACCCGCCGATGGCCGGCAGCACGCGCAGGCGCACGCCACCGCTGCTCGTGAATTTGAAGGCGTTGGAGAGCAGGTTCTTGAGCACCTGCTGCACGCGCTTGGAGTCCGTGACGATGGTGCGGCCCAGATGCTCGTCGAGCTCGGCATTGAAGGACAGATGCCGCCGTTCCGCCTCGTGGCGGAATGGCCGCGAGACGGTCTCGATCAGGTTGGTGAAGAAGATCTCCTCTGCCTCGACGGAGACGGTCCCCGACTCGATCTTGGACAGGTCCAGGATATCGCTGATGAGGTTCATCAGGTCGGTGCCGGCGCCGTGAATGGTGCGCGCGAACTCGACCTGCTTGTCGGTGAGGTTGCCGTCGGGATTGTCGCCGAGCTGCTGCCCCAGGATCAGGATGCTGTTGAGCGGCGTGCGCAGCTCATGCGACATGTTGGCCAGGAACTCCGACTTGTACTTGGAGGTCAGCGCCAGCTCGGTCGCTTTTTCCTCCAGGGCGCGCCGCGCCTGCTCGATCTCCTGGTTCTTGGCCTCCACCTCGCGGTTGCGCTCGGCAAGCTGCTGCGCCTTGAGCTCGAGCTGCTCGTTGCTCTGCTGCAGCTCCTTCTGCTGCGTCTGCAGCTCCCCCGCCAGCTGCTGCGATTGGGTAAGCAGCCCTTCCGTCTGCATGGTGGCCTCGATGCTGTTGAGCACGATGCCGATGCTGCTGGTCAGCTGCTCCAGGAAGGTCAGGTGCACGGGATCGAAGTTGTTGAGCGAGGCTAGCGCGATGACCGCCTTGATCTTGTCCTCGAACACGATCGGGAAGACCAGAAGGCTGCGCGGCGTCGCCTCGATGAGCGCCGAGCCGATGCGGACCGCGTCGGCGGGGACGTCGGTGACGTGGATGCGCCGCTTCTCGATTGCGCTCTGGCCGATCAGGCCATCGCCCAGCGCGAGCCTGCTGGGATAGCCGCTGCGGTGGTCGTCGGCGTATTTGGCAATGAGCCTTAGATACGCATCATGGCCGTCCGCGTCCAGGACCATCCGATAGATCAGGCCCTGATGCGCATTCACCAGCGGCACCAGCTCCGACAGCAGCATGGTGCCGACAGTCGCCAGGTCGCGCTGGCCCTGCAGCATGCTCGTGAAGCGGGCAATGTTGGTCTTGAGCCAGTCCTGCTCGGTGTTGCGCTCGGTCGTGAGCCGCAGGTTGCCGATCATCGTGTTGATGTAGTCTTTGAGCTCGGCCACCTCGCCCCGCGCATCGACCTGGATGGAGCGCGTCAGGTCGCCCTTGGTCACGGCGGTCGTCACCTCCGCGATGGCGCGCACCTGGCTTGTCAGGTTCTCGGCCAGCAGGTTCACGTTGCCGGTCAGGTCCTTCCAGGTTCCGGCGGCCCCGGGCACATGCGCCTGGCCGCCGAGGCGGCCTTCGACGCCGACCTCGCGCGCCACGCTCGTGACCTGCTCGGCGAAGATTGCCAGCGTGTCCGTCATGTTGTTGATGGTCTCGGCGAGCGCCGCCACCTCGCCCTTGGACTTGACGGCGAGGTTCTGCTTGAGATCGCCATTGGCGACGGCGGTCACGACCTTGACGATGCCCCGCACCTGTTCGGTCAGGTTCGCCGCCATGACGTTCACGGTATCGGTCAGGTCCTTCCAGGTGCCGGCGACACCCGGCACCTGCGCCTGGCCGCCGAGTAGGCCTTCCGTCCCGACCTCGCGGGCAACGCGCGTCACCTCGCTGGCGAAGGCGTTGAGCTGATCCACCATCGTGTTGATGGTGTTCTTGAGCTCGAGGATCTCGCCCTTCACGTCCACCGTGATCTTGCGCGAGAGGTCGCCGCGCGCCACCGCGGTCGTCACCTCGGCGATGTTGCGCACCTGCGTGGTCAGGTTGGCGGCCAGCAGGTTGACGTTGTCGGTCAGGTCCTTCCAGGTGCCGGCGACGCCCGGCACCACCGCCTGGCCGCCCAACCGGCCCTCGGTGCCGACCTCGCGCGCCACGCGCGTCACCTCGGCGGCGAACGAGCGCAGCTGCTCGACCATCGTGTTGAGCGTTTCCTTGAGCTGCAGGATTTCGCCGCGCACGTCGACGGTGATCTTCTTGGACAGGTCGCCGCTGGCAATTGCCGTCGCCACCTCGGCGATGTTGCGCACCTGGGCCGTCAGGTTGCTGGCCATGAAGTTGACGCTGTCGGTGAGGTCCTTCCAGGTGCCGGCAACGCCCGGCACGGCCGCCTGGCCGCCAAGCCGCCCTTCGGTGCCGACCTCGCGGGCCACGCGCGTCACCTCGGACGCAAAGCCGTTGAGCTGGTCCACCATCGTGTTGATGGTATTCTTGAGCTCGAGGATCTCCCCCTTCACGTCCACCGTGATCTTGCGCGAGAGATCGCCGCGGGCCACCGCGGTCGTCACCTCGGCGATATTGCGCACCTGACCTGTCAGGTTGCCGGCCATCGAGTTGACGCTGTCGGTCAGGTCCTTCCACGTGCCGGCAACGCCCGGCACGTTGGCCTGGCCGCCGAGCTTGCCTTCGCTGCCGACCTCGCGGGCAACGCGCGTCACCTCGCCGGCGAAGGCATTGAGCTGATCCACCATCGTGTTGATGGTCTCCTTCAGCTCCAGCACCTCGCCGCGCACGTCGACGTCGATCTTCTTGGACAAATCGCCGCTGGCGATCGCGGTCGAGACCTCGGCGATGTTGCGCACCTGCGTGGTCAGGTTGCTGGCCATCGAGTTAACGCTGTCGGTCAAATCCTTCCAGGTGCCGGCAACACCGCGCACGTCGGCCTGGCCGCCGAGCCGACCTTCGGTGCCGACCTCGCGGGCAACGCGCGTCACCTCCGAGCCGAAGGCGTTGAGCTGGTCGACCATCGTGTTGATGGTTTCCTTCAGCTGCAGAATCTCGCCGCTGACGTTGACGGTGATCTTCTTCGACAGGTCGCCGCCGGCAATCGCCGTCGCCACCTCGGCGATGTTGCGCACCTGGGCCGTCAGGTTGCCCGCCATCGAGTTGACGTTGTCGGTCAGGTCCTTCCAGGTGCCGGCAACGCCCGGCACCTGCGCCTGGCCGCCGAGGCGGCCTTCCGTGCCCACTTCGCGGGCAACGCGCGTCACTTCGCTGGCGAAGGCGTTGAGCTGATCCACCATCGTGTTGATGGTGTTCTTGAGCTCGAGGATCTCGCCCTTCACGTCCACCGTGATCTTGCGCGAGAGGTCGCCGCGCGCCACCGCGGTCGTCACCTCGGCGATGTTGCGCACCTGCGTGGTCAGGTTGGCGGCCAGCAGGTTGACGTTGTCGGTCAGGTCCTTCCAGGTGCCGGCAACGCCCGGCACCACCGCCTGGCCGCCCAACCGGCCCTCGGTGCCGACCTCGCGCGCCACGCGCGTCACCTCGGCGGCGAACGAGCGCAGCTGGTCCACCATGGTGTTGATGGCTTCCTTGAGCTGCAGGATTTCGCCGCGGACGTCGACCGTGATCTTCTTGGACAGATCACCATTGGCCACGGCAATGGTGACGTCGGCGATGTTGCGCACCTGATCGGTCAGGTTGCTCGCCATGGAGTTGACGCTCTCGGTGAGGTCCTTCCACACGCCGGTGACCTCGCTCACCTGCGCCTGGCCGCCGAGCTTGCCGTCGGTGCCGACCTCGCGCGCCACGCGCGTCACCTCGGAGGTGAACACGCCGAGCTGCTTGATCATGGTGTTGACGATGGTGGCCGAACGCAGGAACTCGCCCTTGAGGGGCCGGCCGTCCACGTCGAGTCGCATAGTCAACAACAGGTCGCCCTTGGCCACGGCTTCGATGCTGCGGGTCACCTCGGTCGTCGGCCACAGGAGATCGTCTATGAGGGAGTTTACCGAGGTCTCCATGCCGCCCCAGGAGCCCGTTGCGAGGCCGACGCGCAGGCGTTGACGGGAGCGGCCTTCCTTGCCGACGACGTGCCCGACGTACTCGAGCTGCTGGGCGAAATGCTGGTTGGATGCGGCGATATCGTTGAACGTATCGGCAATCTTGCCAAGCAGGTCCGGCGAATCGCTGGCCATGCGGACGGAGAAGTCGCCCGCGCGCAGGGCCTGGAGCGCATGCAGCAGCTCCCTCAGATCGTGTCGGCTCGCGTGCCCATTCGGCAGTGGTTTGGCAGGCTGTTCGGCGCGTACGGCTTCCTCGGCGTGCGCAGGTTCGTCCTCTCGCATTTACCACCTCAAGAGGGGCCGAAAGCGACGGGCCGGCGCAACCACTCCCGAACATTGCGGATTGGCTGGTCGGGCAGCTCCCCTATTGCTGCCTAACGGGTGGAAACGCGCCAGTCGATGCGGGGTTCCGCGCTTGCCCGAAAAAAGAGGGCTGCGCGCGAGAACGCGTGGCCCGCCGCCATTTTTCCAGTGGCTGTGGAAGCCAAGGCGTCGGCTGAAGCTACCCCGTTGGTGGCATCCTGAACGGATAGGCTGCCTCGTAGGCATGCGCCACGCGGAGAACGACGTCGTCCCGGTCCAAGGCTGCCACAGCCTGCAGGCCGACCGGCAGGCCGCCGGCGGTCAGGCCGCAGGGAATGCTGGCGGCCGGCTGGCGCGACATGTTGAAGGGATAGCTGAAGGGCGACCAGTCGATCCAGATCTCCTCAGTTGCCGGATCGTTGAGGTCTTGTCCGACGGGGGGCGCCGGCACGGCTACCGTCGGCGTGAGCAGCACGTCGTAGCGGGCAAGGAAGGCGTTGGTCTTCTGCATGAGCTGGGCCCGCTCGCCCTCGGCAGCAATGAGGTCCACGGCGCTGAGACGCGCTCCGCGCTCGGCGGTGACCCGCAACCCGGGATCAAGCAGCGCGCGCTGGGAGGTGTCCATGCCGGCGACGACCTTGGCGCAGCTTCCCGACCACAGCGTCCAGAACGTGTCGCGCGGAGAGCCGAAGCCCGGATCGGCCTGCTCGACGCGGGCACCCAGGGCCTCCAGGGCGCGCACGGCGGTCTCGACGAGGCGCGCGACCTCGGGGTCGACCTTGGCGTAGCCCAGCGTCGGGCTGTAGGCAAAGCGCAGACCCTTGAGGCCGCCATCCAACCCGCTCGAAAAATCGCGTTTCCTGGGCGGCAGCGCATAAGGATCGCGCGGGTCCCAGGCGGCGATGACGGACAGCATCAGGGCTGCATCGGCCACGGTGCGCGTCATCGGGCCCGTATGCGAAACAACGGCGAACGGGCTCGGCGGCGCGGACGCGACCAGGCCGTAGGTCGGCTTGATGCCGAAAATGCCGGTGAAGGAGCTGGGAATGCGGATCGAGCCGCCGCCGTCGCTGCCGAGGTGCAGCGGGCCCATGCCCGTTGCCGCCGCCACGGCCGCGCCGGCGCTGCTGCCGCCCGGTGTGCGTTCCCTGTTCCAGGGATTGCGGGTGATGCCGGTGAGCGGGCTGTCACCGATCGCCTTCCACCCGAACTCCGGCGTGGTGGTCTTGCCGACGAGCACAGCGCCCGCCTCGCGCAGGCGCGCCACCATGGGGGCGTCCTCCTCCCAGGGCTGGTCGCGGCGCACGGTCTTGGAGCCGCGCAGGGTCGGCCAGCCGCGGGCGAGCATGAGGTCCTTCACGCTCGTCGGTACGCCGTCCACAGGACCCAGCGGCTCGCCCCTCATCCAGCGTGCCTCGGCGGCGCGGGCAGCCGCCAGCGCCGCCGGCTCGTCGACCAGCAGGAAGGCGTTGAGCGCGGGTTGCAGCTGGGCGATGCGAGCGAGCACCGCCCGCGTCACCTCGACGGGCGACAGGGTTCCGGCACGGTAGTGCTCGACCAGCGCGGTGGCGGAAAGAAAGGTCGGGTCAGTGCTCATTCGGGTATCCCCCTGTCTCGGCGGCAAGCACGGCTGCTGGTCGGGAGGCTAGCGTCTTTTCCTTGGCCGCGCGAAGCCCGAGTGCGCCGCCGGGGCGCAGGTACCGCCAGCACGCACCGCGGAAGCCTTTCCTGGGTTCGCAGGAGGGGCGCCCTCCACGCCAGCACGGACTCAGTCCACTGCATGGTCGGCAGCTTGCTGACGATCTCTTGGCTGCCACTGAAGCAATGGGCAACCTCCCACGACGGGCTTGCTTCGATACCTCACGTTCGAGGGCGAGTTCCGATTGCGGTTGCCCGGTGCAGCGCCTTCTCTACAGTGCTCTTCTCCATGCTGCGCGGGTCGCTAGGCGCCCTCGCCGCACGGACGAGATTTGGGAGGAAGCAAAAATGGGCAAACGGCCCCTGACTGACAAGCCCGACCTGCTGCGCCGGTCACTTCTGGCTGGCGGCGCGGCGAGCGTTTTCATGCCGCACGTCGCACGTGCCCAGGGCAGCAACAGCATTCGCATCGGCGTGCCGACCAAGACCTATTGGCCCACCATCATCTGTGAGACGGCGATCCGCCAGAAACTGTTCGAGAAGGAGGGCATCAAGGCGGAGCTGACGATCTACCGCAGCGGGGCAGAAGGCTTCGAGGCGATCGCGGCCGGTGCAGCCGATCTGATCCTCAATTCCTCCTCCAGCGTCGCGGGAGGGCTGCTGAAGGGCGTCAACGTCAGATGCGTGGCCAATGGCGCCAACGGCTACTACGGCTGGTATCTGGTGGTGAAAACCGACTCGCCGATCACGAAGGTATCCGAGCTGGCCGGCAAGAAGGTGGGCATCACGTCTGCGGGCTCGGGGACCGACATCCTCGCCCGCTGGACGCTTGCCGAGCACAAGATCGACTTCACCCGCGTGCCTCTGGGCGGTGGCGGCCTGGTGCCGAACCTCCTCACGGGCAACATCGATGCCACCGTCCTCTACTCCCCGCTGACCTACAAGGTGATCGACGAGAAAGTGGCCCGCCCGCTCATCGACTACGGCGCGGAGGTACCGCCGCATTCGACGGGCAGTTGGATCGCCAGCGACAAGATCATCAAGGAGCGGCCGCAGGTCCTGCAGAAGGCGCTCAACGGCATCTATGGCGGCGTCGCTTTCCTCTGCGCGGATGCCAATCGCACGGCCGCCGTCAAGCTGATCGCCGAGATCGACGAAATCCCCGAGAACATCGCAGCGCGTGAGCTGGACGGCAACATCAAGAAGCTGTCCGCCACCGGTGAGATGAAGCTCGAATGGATGGAGCGCGCCCTCGACATGGCGCGGCTTATCGGCATGAAGGACCTGGCACCGGCCAAGGACATCTTCGTCGAGCAGTTCAAGCCGGTTCCGACTTCGGCATAGCCGGCGACAGGCGTGAGGCTTTCGCATGCCCGCGTGGCAGGCGGAGGCCCACAATCGCGAGAACGCTCCCCATGACCCGCGCGCAGATCATCCTCGTCCGGCTGGCGCTCCTGGCGCTCGTCTTGGGCGCATGGGAAGTCTTGCCGCGCACCGGGACGATCAACCCCTTGCTGCTTCCGCCGCTCTCCGACGTGCTGGCGACGCTCGCCAACCTGATGGGCCGCTCGAGCGTGCAGGAGGCCGTCGCCGTCACGGCGATGGAGGTTGTCGTCGCCTTCATCATCGCAGTGCCGCTCGGTGCCGCGGCGGGCATCCTGATCGCGGAGAGCGAGTACCTCGGCCAAGTCTTCAAGCCGATGCTCTTCTATGTCTTCAGCATTCCCAAATCGATCTTCCTGCCGATGTTCATCCTCGTGTTCGGCATCGGTTTCGAGCAGAAGGTCGCCTATGCCGCCTTCACGACGGCCTTCGTCGTGCTGATGAGCGCGACGGCGGCGGTGGAGTCGGTGCGGCCCGACCACATTCTGGTCGCGCGCTCCTTTGGTGCGACGCGAGCGCAAATTCTCCGGCGCATCTATGTCCCGAGCATGCTGCCGATCCTGCTGGAGACCCTGCGCATCGCCATGATCTTCAACTTCACCGGCGTGATGATCGCCGAGATGTATGCCTCGCGTACCGGAATCGGCCACCTCATCGCGAACTGGGGTGAGAACTTCCAGATGCCGCAGCTGTTCGCCGGCGTGATCGTGCTCTCGGTCGTGGCGATCCTGTTCAATGAGGCCGTTCGCGCCTTGGAGGAGCGATGCAGCACCTGGCGAACCTGACCGACGTGCGCAGCCGGGCAGGCGAAAGTGCCATCGAGGTCGACCGCCTGAGCCACGTCTATGCCGGCCCTGACGGCGGCGTCCCGGCGCTGGTCGATATCTCCATGTCGGTCGGCAAGGGCAGGTTCGTGGTGATCGTCGGTCCCAGTGGCTGCGGCAAGACCTCGCTCCTCATGATGATGGCGGGGCTGAGGCGGCAGACCGAGGGAACGCTCCTCTGCCACGGCCGGCCGATCCTCGATCCCGACCCTGGGCGAGTCGGCGTCATTTTCCAGGAAGCCAGCCTGTTTCCCTGGCTCTCGACCCTGGACAACATCGAGTTTCCGCTGAGCCTGCGCGGCATGCCGCGCGAGGAGCGCCGGGCGCGGTCGCAGGCGATGCTGAGCCTCGTGGGGCTCGAAGGCTTCGGCCACCGGTATCCGCACGAGCTGTCGGGCGGCATGAAGCAGCGCGTGTCGATCGCGCGCGGCCTGGTGCAGGACCCGCCGGTGCTGCTGATGGACGAGCCCTTCGCCGCCCTCGACGAGCAGACGCGCATGACCATGGGCCACGAGTTGCTGCGCATCTGGTCCACCACGCGCAAGACGGTGGTGTTCATCACCCACAGCCTGACCGAGGCCGTCTATCTCGCGGACGAGGTGTTCGTGATGTCGGCGAGGCCCGGGCGCCTCATCGACCATATCGAGGTGGCGCTGCCTCGGCCCCGCACCTACGAGATGATGGCAACCGACGTCTTCGGCCGGCTGCGAGACCGCATCTGGCAGCAAATCCGCAAGACTGCATGAGGCACCCATGCGCCGGCCCGAACCCGCTACCGTACGCTGGCTGATCCTCGCCACCCTGCTGATATTGTGGGAGGTCGTGCCGCTGACCGGCCTGCTGCCGGAGCTGCTCCTCCCGCCGCTCTCCAAGACGCTCGCGGTGCTGTGGACCGACCGCACCATCTACGGCGTCGCCCTGCTGGTCACGCTCTACGAGGTGGTCGCCGCCATGTTGATCGCCTGCGGCCTCGGCATCCTCGCCGGCGCGCTGGTGGGCGGACTGGCCGTGTTGCGCAACCTGCTGCTGCCCGTCTTCTCGAGCCTCTATGCCGTGCCCATCGTCATCCTCTATCCCGTGTTCACCGCCTGGTTCGGCATCGGCTCGAGCTCCAAGATCATCTTTGCCGGCGTTTACGGGTTCTTCCCCGTCATGCTGTCGACGGCCGCCGGCATCCGCACCATCGATCCGCAGTTCCTGCTCGCGGCGCGCAGCATGGGCGCTACGCTGCCGCAGCAAATCACGCGCGTGATCATTCCGGCCTCCGTGCCGACCGTGTTTGCGGGCCTCCGCCTCGGCGGCGCGCTCACCATCATCGGCGTGGTGGTGTCGGAGATGCTGACAGCCTCGGCCGGTATTGGCTATCTCGTGACGCTCAACCGCACCATTCTCGACAGCCCGCGCGTGTTCGCTGCCATCCTGGCGATCCTGCTGCTGTCGGTCGGCTATCACATGCTCGCGCGCGCCATCGAGAGCCGCATGGTGGTATGGCAATCCGTCGCCCGCCGCCCGTCCGCCGCCACGCGACGCGAGCGCGAAGCGACCGTGCCCGTACCGGCCGCGGCCTGAGTTGCAATTCCCTCCCCCCATGCTGCTTCGGGCGTGGGGGAGCAAGCCGTCGAGAGCGCAACCATGACCCAGAAACTGCTACCCACCACCGTCGTCGGCAGCTACCCCCAGCCCGATTGGCTGGTGAACCGCGAGATGCTGTCCAAGACCGTGCCGCGCGTGCGCATGGACATCTGGCGCGTGCCGGTGCCGTGGCTCGAGCAGGCGCAGGACGATGCGACCGTGCTCGCCATCCGCGACATGGAGCGGGCCGGCATCGACATCATCACCGACGGCGAGATGCGGCGCGAGAGCTACTCCAACCGCTTCGCCACCGCGCTTGAAGGCATCGACACGGAGAAACCCGGGAAGGTAAAGGCCCGGTCCGGACATGAGACGCCTGTGCCGCGCGTGGTGGGCAAGATCAGACGCACGCGCGCCGTGGAGGTGCGCGACATGCAATTCCTGCGCTCCAACACCGACCGCGTGGCCAAGATCACGCTGCCGGGCCCATTCACCATGAGCCAGCAGGCGGTGAACGAGTTTTACAAGGACGAGGAAGAGATGGTGATGGACTACGCCATCGCCGTGAACGCGGAGGCGCGCGAGCTCGAGAAGGCGGGCGCGGACGTCATCCAGCTCGACGAGCCGTGGTTGCGCAACGATCCCGAGGCCGCCAAGCGCATCGCGGTGAAGGCGATCGACCGGGCCTTGGAGGGCCTCAAGGTGCCGACCATCGTGCACCTGTGTTTCGGCTACGCCGCCCTCGTGCCGGGTGAAACCAAGCCTGTCGGCTACTCCTTCCTGCCGCAACTCACCGGCACCACGGCCGACCAGATTTCCATCGAGGCGGCGCAACCCAGGCTCGATCTCGGCGTGCTCAAGGACCTGGCGCCGAAGACGGTGCTCCTCGGAGTCATCGACCTCAACGACCCCAAGGCCGAGACGCCCGAGGTCGTGGCCGGGCGCATCCGCGCTGCGCTGAAGCACATGCCGGCCGACAAGCTGATCCCGGCGCCCGACTGCGGCATGAAGTATCTGCCGCGCGCGCTCGCCTTCGCGAAGCTGAAGGCGCTCAGCGAAGGCGCGGCCATCGTGCGGGCAGAGCTGGCGTAGGGCGCAAAAGGCGGCAGCCGCATTGCGCCGAAACGCCGATTGCAACGGCGCAATACGGCCTCGCCCATTGCGCCCTACGAGGCGTCACGCCTCCCAGGCAGCCACTTCCAGGTAGGTGCTCTGGTAGGTAGCCCCTTCGCCGATATCGGTGTAGCGGTCCGAGCAGAGGACATTGACCGTGCCGGACACGGCTTCCTCATCCGGCCGCTGTCCTGGCACGAGCGCCACGCCGGGCCGCACTTCGTCGCTCACGCGCAGCACCAGGCCGATGGTTCCGCGGTCATTGAAGAGGCGCACCTTCTGGCCGTCGGCAAGACCTCGCGCCGCTGCGTCCTCGGGATGCAGGACGCAGCAGGGCTCGCCCTCGCGCTCGCGCAGGAACGGGACGGCCGAAAAGGTGGTGTGGCTCTGGAAATAGCCGGGTGCCGTCAGCAGCCGCAGCGGCCAGCGGGCGGCGTCGGCCACCTCCTGGGCGTCGGGCCGCCAATCGGGCATGGGCGGCTGGCCCTGCCTGGCCAAAGTCTCCGAGTAGAACTCCAGCTTGCCCGACGGCGTGCGGAACTGCTGGCCGACCGGCTGCGGGGCGATGCTGATCGGCCCGGCGTCACGGATGGTGCGGGGATCGGTCCGCGCGGCCGTGCCGCTGGCGCCGCGGAACAGCTCCTGCAGCAGCTCGTCCGGCGACATGCGGAAGACGGGGTCCTCCAGGCCCAGCCGCTGCGCCAGCGCTTGCGCGACGTCCATGTTGGAGCGTGCCTCGCCGAGCGGCGGCACGGCGCGGTGACCATACTGCATGTAGTAGGAGCCGTAGCTGCGATAGAAGTCCTCGGTCTCCAGATACGTGGTGGCCGGCAGCACGATGTCGGCGTAGCGCGCAGTCTGGGTCATGAAGGGGTCGTGCACCACCGTGAACAGGTCCTCGCGCGCAAGGCCGCGCCGGACCTTGTTCACGTCCGGATTTGTGACGGCCGGGTTGTTGCAGGCGATGAGCAGACCGCGGATCGGCGGCTCGCGCATCTCCAGCAGCGCCTCTCCGAGCCGCAGATGATTGACGAAGCGGGTGGCCGCCGGTCCGGAGGGCTTGCGGATGGCGCCGTAATTGAGCTCGCAGGATGCCGCGGTGAGCAGCAGGGCGCCGCCGCCGGCGCGGCCATAAGCCCCCGTCACCCCCGGCAGCAGTGCCACCGCGCGCAACGCCTCGCCACCGCGGGCAAGCCGCGTCATGCCCTCGCCGAGGCGGATGAAGGAGGCCTTGGCCTTGCCGTACATGGCGGCGAAGCGCTCGACGTCGGCCACTGGAAGCCCCGTCACCTCAGAAACGTGGGCGGGCGTGAAGCGGGGCAGAACCTCGGTCTCCAGGCGGTCGAAGCCGAGCGTATGGGCGGCGAGATAGGCCCTGTCGCACAGCCCGTCGCGGACGAGGATGTGCATCACTCCAAGTGCGAGCGCGGCGTCGGCGCCGATGCCGATGGGAATGTGCCAATCGGCGCCCTGAGCGGTACGGTTGCGGCGGGGATCGATGACCACGACCTGGACGCCCTTCCGGCGCGCCTCCTCGACCTTGGCCCACAGGTGCACGTTGGTCGCCATCAGGTCGGCGCCCCAGGAGATGATCAAATCGGACTGGGCGACGGACTCAGGGTCGGCGCCGCCGACCGGGCCGACGGTGAGGTCCCAGGCCGTCTCGCAGCACGTGTCGCACACCGTACCCGCCTGCAGGCGGCTGGTTCCGAGGGCGTGGAACATCCCGTTGAGAAGGCCGCGGTTCATCTGACCCTGGTGGGCGCTGTAGGCATAGCCGAGCAGCGCCAGCGGACCGGACTCGGCAATGATCGCCTTCCAGCGGCCGACGATCTCGTCGAGCGCCGCCTCCCAAGTCATCGGCGCGAACCTGCCTTCGCCCTTGGCGCCGACGCGGCGCAAGGGTGTCGCAAGCCTCTTTGGCGAATGCACGAGCTCATGATCGCGGTTCACCTTGGCGCAGGCAAAGCCGGCCGTCAGCGGGTTGGCGCGGTCGCCCTGGATGCGGACGATGCGCCCATTCTCGACGTGGGCGAGCATCGCGCACATGTCGGGACAATCGTGCGCACATACGACGCGGACGGTCTGCACCTGATCCTCCTTTCGATAGCGGGGCCGTGGCGGCGCACTATGCGCCAGGGCAACTGCGGCAGGAAGGGCAATCGCGAAGGGGACGAGCTTCCGTCCGGACATCGTCCGGGGTCCGCCCAGAAACGGCCATCAGTCTGTTTTCTGATGCTAGTTGTGGAATAAACTCGAAGTTGAGCCATTCTCCGCACATGACGGAATCGACCGCCCGACAGTTGCTCGCCCTCTGGCCTGTGGTCGCAGGCTGCTTGGTCTTCGCCACGCTGATCGCCTACGCCAACGGCACCTGACGGGACAGGCCCTGTTGCCCGCGCTCGGGCCGAAGGCTCAGCGCAACGTTCCTCCTTGCGCCGAACGTCCCTCAATCCGACACTCCTCCAGTACGTCTTAACCCCGGCCGGCGGCAATCCGCGCACCCGCAGCGCGGCGATGATAGACAGTTCGCAGTCTGTCGATCGCCCCCGGGAGGAATCCATGAGAAAGCTGATGGCGCTTGCTGCGGCCGTCGGAGCCGTCATTGGCGCAGGCGCCGTCGGCGCCACCCCGGCCGCCGCCTATCGTGGCTGTGTTCCTTCCGGCTACTACTACGCCCGCGGCTGCTGCCCGCGCTATTACGGCCCCGTCAGCTACTACCAGCCGGTCCTCCGCAGAGCCGTGCGCACCATTGGCTACGATCAGGTCGTGGGCTACCGGCACCCGCGGGCGCGCTACTGGCGGCCCTAGCGTAAGTTCTGATCTGCCGGCATCGTTCGCAAGCGGGGCCAGTCATCCCGGCCGCCCGGCGACCGCCACCATCGTGCGGCACCGGCAGCCTACTGCTGCTCGTCCGGCTCCGCCACCGGCCCGCCGATGATGCCGCTCATGTCGGAGCCGTCCTCTTCCTCTTCCTCGAGGAAGGTCTCGTCGTCGTCGCCCGCAGCGGTTTCCTCCTCGCCTTCGATCGGAGCCAGCACGTCCTCCGCTTCCGCTTCCGGAGCATCCTCGGGCTTTGCCGCATCGACCGGATAGACAGGCTTCTTCGCGGGCTTGCGCGCTGCCCTCTCGTCGGCGACTTGCGCCGCGGTGATCGGTGCTCCCACGAGCTCATAGACCGTGCCGCAGATCGGGCAGGTCGCCGGGTCGCGATTGAGGTCGTAGAAACGGGAGCCGCAGTCTGTGTTCTGGCAGGTGCGCTTGGTCCCGCGCTCGGCTTTGGTGGACATGTCGTGGCCTCTGGGTTGCCGACAGGCGGTGAGTTTTGCCGCTCCTTGCCACGGGTCGATGCGGCTGTCAAAAGCCAATCGGGGTGTGCCGGGGCCGGCCCGGCACACGCGACGCCGGCAGGCGCGGTTGACAGTCACAGGCCTCGCTGCTCTATGGCGGCGCAGCACGCCCGAAACGGGTGGATCCGGCCAGATCGAGGCGCCGCCCCTTGCCCCACGCACACCCCTCGCCGCTGACTGCAGCAAGACCACAGGCGCTCAGGGGCCGTGTCCGGGTGCCGGGCGACAAATCCATCTCCCACCGGTCCCTGATGTTCGGGGCGCTCGCCACGGGCCGCACCCGCATCTCGGGCCTGCTCGAGGGCGAGGACGTCCTCAATACCGCCAAGGCCCTGCAGGCGCTCGGCTGCCCGATCCGCAAGGCCGGCGCGGCCTGGGAGGTGCTGGGCCGCGGCGTCGGCGGCCTCGTGGCCCCCGAAGGCGATATCGACTACGGCAACTCGGGCACCGGGCTGCGGCTGATGATGGGCGTGGTGGCGGGGCACGACATGCGCGTCCGCTTCGTGGGCGATGCCTCCCTGTCGCGCCGGCCGATGGGCCGGGTGCTGAAGCCCCTGCTGCGGATGGGCCTCGAGGTCGAGGAGGAGGGGAGAGACACCCTGCCGCTTACCGTTCGCGGCACGCCGGATCTTCTGCCGATCGAGTACAAGACCCCGGTCGCCTCGGCCCAGGTCAAGTCGGCCGTCCTGATCGCGGGCCTGCACGCCACGGGCGAGACGACCGTCGTCGAGGCGGAGGCCACCCGAGACCACACCGAGCGCATGCTGCGCCATTTCGGTGCCGAGCTGACGGTGGCGGCACGCGGCGGCGCACGAGCGATCACGGTCACGGGCGATGCGGAGCTGGAGGGACGCGACGTCGTCGTGCCCGGCGATCCGAGCTCGGCCGCCTTCCTTGTTGCGGCCGCGCTCATCGTGCCCGGCTCGGAGGTCACCATCGAGGGCGTCCTCGTCAATCCGACGCGCACGGGTTTCTACACGACGCTGAAGGAAATGGGCGCCGAGATCGAGCTTGCGCATGCGCGCGAGGAGGGTGGGGAGCCCATAGCCGACATCATCGTGCGCCACTCGAAGCTCAAGGGAGTCCGTGTGCCGCCCGAGCGCGCCCCGAGCATGATCGACGAATATCCGGTGCTGGCCTGCCTGGCCGCCTTTGCCGACGGCGAGACGCGCATGGAAGGTCTCGCCGAGCTCAAGGTGAAGGAAAGCGACCGCCTGGCTGCGACGGCGACAGGGCTCACCGGCAATGGTGTGGCAGCGAAAGTCGACGGCGATGCGCTGATCGTCGATGGCGGCAAGGCCGTGCGCGGCGGCGGCCTTGTCGCCACCCACCTCGACCATCGCATCGCCATGGCGTTCCTGACGCTCGGTCTCGGCGCCGACCGTCCGGTCACGGTCGACGACGCCGACACCATCGCCACCAGCTTCCCCGAGTTCCGAGGGCTGATGCAGGGCCTGGGCGCGAGCTTCACGGTGCCGGAGGACGCGCGGTGATGAAATGCGCCGCCGCCTCTCCCTCCCCCCTTGTGGGGGAGGGTAAGGGAGGGGGGGATTGCAGAACATTTGATGTAGGGGCTCCCCCCACCCCTAACCCCTCCCCACCAGGGGGAGGGGAATCCGCGTGCGGGACTGATCCATGATCATCGCCATCGACGGCCCGGCAGCATCCGGCAAGGGCACGCTCGCCAAGCAGGTGGCGGAGCGGTTCGGCCTGGATCATCTCGACAGCGGGCTCCTCTACCGTGCCGTTGCCCGTGACGTGCACCGGCGGGGCGGTGCGCTCGACGACGCCAAGGCGGCGGCGCAGGCCGCCCGTGCGCTCGACCCCTCGACCCTGGACGACCCCGCCCTGCGCGGGGCGGGTGCCGGCGAAGCGGCCTCCATCGTGGCCCGCATACCCGAGGTGCGGGCGGCCCTGCTGGACTTCCAGCGCAATTTCGCCCGTCGGCCCCGCGGCGCCGTGCTGGACGGGCGCGACATCGGGACTGTCGTCCTGCCGGAAGCAGACGTTAAGATCTACGTAACGGCGACACCGGAAGTCCGCGCCCGGCGGCGCTATCTCGAGATGCAGGGGCGGGGCGAGACGGCAACCTACGAGGGCGTGCTGACGGAGATCCGGGGTCGTGACGCCCGCGACGCCGGCCGCCATGCCTCGCCGATGCGTCCGGCCGACGACGCCGTCTTGCTGGACACGAGCAATTTGGATATAGAAGCCGCATTCAATACCGCTGTCGGCGTGATCCTCAGGAAGGCAGGCCAGCGCGGGCGCGCTTAACGAGCGACGCTCCAATCAAGCTGGCATAGGGATGCTCCGGCAGCCGAACCACACATCATGGGCACAGGCTGGGACCCGCACGCCGCGAACAGCGCGGCAATGCGCGTCCGGCTTGCATGCCCGGGCACCGAACACGTGAGCAGGAGCAAGAATGAACACCGCAGTTGAACCAACCAAGGACATGAACCCCACGCGCGAGGACTTCGCCGCGCTGCTGAGCGAGAGCCTGTCGCAGGACGACGCCTTCGAGGGCAGCGTCGTCAAGGGCAAGATCACCGCCATCGAGAAGGACCTGGCCGTCATCGACGTCGGCCTCAAGATGGAAGGCCGCGTGCCGGTGCGGGAATTTTCCATTCCCGGCAAGCCGGCGGAGCTGAAGGTCGGCGACACCGTCGAAGTGTACCTGGAGCGCATCGAGAACGCGCTCGGCGAGGCGGTGCTGTCGCGCGAGAAGGCGCGCCGAGAGGAGAGCTGGACCCGGCTCGAGGAGAAGTTCAACAACAAGGAGCAGGTCGAGGGTGTCATCTTCAACAAGGTCAAGGGCGGCTTCACGGTGGACCTCGACGGCGCCGTGGCGTTCCTGCCGGGCAGCCAGGTGGACGTGCGCCCCGTGCGCGACATCGGTCCCCTGATGCACTCCCCGCAGCCGTTCAAGATCCTGAAGATGGACCGCCGGCGCGGCAACATCGTCGTCTCCCGCCGCGAGATACTGGAAGCCACGCGCGCCGAGCAGCGCTCCGAGATCGTCGCCCGCCTGGCCGAAGGCCAGGTGATC
The DNA here is from genome assembly GCA_050248715.1 of Hyphomicrobiaceae bacterium. GTDB lineage: Bacteria > Pseudomonadota > Alphaproteobacteria > Rhizobiales > Hyphomicrobiaceae > AWTP1-13. Next base: position 28,154 of record JBFWRV010000046.1, read on the forward strand.
GACGGCGTCGTCAAGAACATCACCGACTACGGCGCCTTCATCGACCTCGGCGGCATCGACGGCCTGCTGCACGTCACCGACATGGCCTGGCGCCGCGTCAACCACCCGAGCGAGATCGTCAACGTCGGCGACACCGTGAAGGTGCAGATCGTCCGCATCAACCCGGAGACCCAGCGCATCAGCCTCGGCATGAAGCAGCTGCAGGCCGATCCGTGGGCCGGCATCGAGGCCAAGTACCCGGTCGGCGCCCGCTTCAAGGGCACGGTCACCAACATCGCCGACTATGGCGCCTTCGTGGAGCTGGAGCCGGGCGTGGAAGGGCTCATCCATGTCTCCGAGATGAGCTGGACCAAGAAGAACATCCACCCCGGCAAGATCGTCTCGACCAGCCAGCAGGTGGAGGTGCAGATCCTCGAGGTCGACTCCCAGAAGCGCCGCATCTCCCTGGGCCTCAAGCAGACCCAGGACAACCCCTGGGATGTCTTCCTCGCCAGCCATCCGAAAGGGTCGGTGGTCGAGGGGCCGATCCGCAACATCACCGAGTTCGGCCTGTTTATCGGGCTCGACGGCGGCGTCGACGGCATGGTGCACCTCTCCGACCTCGACTGGAACAAGTCGGGCGACGAGATCATCAAGGACTTCAAGAAGGGCGATGTCGTCAAAGCCGTGGTGCTGGACGTCGATCCGGCGAAGGAGCGCATCAGCCTCGGTATGAAGCAGGTCGGCGGCGACCCGCTCGACAGCATCGGCAAGCTGAAGAAGGGCGCGCAGGTCACCTGCGAGGTGCTGGCGGTGCAGGATCACGGCATCGAGGTCAAGCTCGCCGACACCGACTTCACCACGTTCATCAAGCGCTCCGACCTCTCGCGCGACCGCTCCGAGCAGCGGCCCGAGCGCTTCAACGTCGGTGACAAGGTGGACGCAGCCGTCACGAGCCTCGACAAGAGCAGCCGCCGCATCACCGTGTCGATCAAGGCACTGGAGATTGCGGAGGAGAAGCAGGCCGTGGCTCAATACGGCTCATCGGACTCGGGCGCCTCACTCGGCGACATCTTCAAGGCCGCCATCAAGAAGAAGGAAGGCGCCGACAAGGAGGACAGCGAGAGCAACTGATCGTCTCTCGACACAGGCACTCCAGCCCGCGGGACCGCCACCGGACCCGCGGGCGGCAGCTGTAGGGGTTCCAATGCCGCCTGCAGCCTCGGCGATCGCTCCGAGGGCGAAGCGGCCAGCAGCATAGGGCACCCACTCCCATGACTTTCGAGACCGAGACCGTCCTCGATCGGCGCCGCCTGCGCCGGCGAATTTCGCTTTGGCGCGCGCTGGCGGTGATCGCCGTGCTGCTTGCGATCGGTGCCGTCGCGCTTGTCTCCAGCGAGCGCGCCGGGCTGGTCGGGCGTCAACAGATTGCGCGTGTGAACTTCGAGGGCTTCATCACCGACAACCGCGATCAGCTGAAGCTTCTCAAGCAGCTCAGCGAGAACAAGCAGGTCGCGGCCGTCATCCTCCACATCAACAGCCCCGGCGGCACGACCAGCGGCGGCGAGGCCTTGTTCGAGGGCATCCGTGAACTCGCGAAAGTCAAGCCCGTGGTTGCCCAGATGGGCACCATCGCGACTTCGGCAGCCTACATCATCGCGCTCGCAACCGATCACGTGGTCGCCCGCGGCAACACCATCACGGGCTCGGTCGGCGTCATCTTCCAGTGGGCGGAGGTGTCGCAGCTGCTCGACAAGATCGGCGTGAGGATGAACGAGGTCAAGAGCGGGCCCTTGAAGGCGAACCCGTCGCCGTTTCAGCCCGTCGACGAGGCGGGCAAGGCGGCGGCCGAGGAAATGGTGGCCGAATCGCAACGCTGGTTCGTCGGTCTCGTGGCGGACCGCCGCGGCATCGACACCAAGCGCGTCTCCGGTCTCGAGCAGGGCCGTGTGTTTTCGGGCCGCGAGGCTCTGGCCACCAAGCTCGTGGACCAGATCGGCGGAGAGGCCGAGGCGGTCAAGTACCTTGAGGAGAAGCGCAATATTGCCAAGGGCCTGAAGGTCGTCGACTTCAAGCCGAAGCGGGACAGCGACTGGAGCTTCACCAGGCTGTCGCTGGCGGCCCTTGAACGCTTCCTCGGTCTCGACCAGGCCGGAGACATTGCCCAGCTGATTGACGGCGACCAAACGCTCGGGAGATTGCGCCTTGACGGTTTGGTGTCAGTTTGGCAGGGTTCGGAAAGATGAGGCAATACAAGACTTTGCTTGATGAGGGGGCGCTGGGAGGCCAAGCAATGATCAAATCCGAGCTCATTCAGAGGATCGCGGCTGCGAACCAGCATCTTTACCACCGGGATATTGAGCGCATCGTCAATGTGGTCTTCAACGAGATCGTCGAGGCGCTGGCACGGGGCGACCGGGTCGAGCTGAGGGGCTTCGGCGCGTTCACGGTCAAGCACCGGGCGCCGCGCATCGGCCGCAACCCCCGCACCGGGGCGGCCGTGGCTGTGGCGGAGAAGTTCGTGCCCTTCTTCAAGACCGGCAAGGACCTGCGCGAGCGCCTCAACGAGTCCAAGCACTGAGACTGGGGCGTAGGGGGTAGCGAATTGGGGTCGGTTCCATCATCCCTGATCACCACTCACCACCCACCACTGCCTTCCGCTGCTCCGGAGGAGCTTAGATGTTGCGCCGCGTCCTCTTCCTCCTGGTGGCGCTTCCCATAGCCATCCTTCTCGTCACGCTCGCCGTGACCAATCGGCATGGCGTGCGGCTGGTGCTGGATCCCTTCCGCCCCGATGATCCCGTCCTTTCCCTCGTGCTGCCCCTGTACGTCTACCTGCTCGGCACCTTGCTGATCGGCATCGTCATCGGCGGCATTGCCTCCTGGATGGCGCAGGCGCGATGGCGCCGGACCGCGCGGCGCCGCACCGCCGAGTCCATGCGCTGGCAAGCCGAGGCCGACCGGCTCACGCGCGAGCGCCAGGCCCAGGCCGCGCCCGGCAGGCAGCTCGTGGTGGCAAGTCGCTAGCCCCGGACGGAGCCCATGCGCTTCTTCGATAGCGCGGAAGTCGATGCGGCGCTCGGCTATCCGGCTCTCGTCGACATCCTCAAGACCGCATTCCGGCAGGGCGCCATTGCGCCGCTCCGCCATCATCACGCCATCACGCTCGATGGCCGGCCGGAGGCAACGCTGCTGCTCATGCCTGCCTGGGAGGCCAAGGCGCCCGGCTCCGAAGCGGCCGGCCGCTATCTCGGCGTCAAGACCGTCAGCGTGTTCCCCGACAACGCCACGCGTGGCAAGCCTGCCGTGTTCGGCACTTACCTGCTGCTGTCCGCCGAAACCGGCGAGACCCTGGCGGTGATGGATGCGACGCGCCTGACGACCTGGCGCACGGGGGCGGCTTCCGCGCTGGCGGCCCGCTTCCTGGCCCGCGCCGACGCCTCGCGCCTGCTGATGGTGGGCGCCGGCGCGCTCGCGCCGCAGCTGATCCGCGCACATGCCTCCGTGCGCCCGATCCGCGATGTCGTCATCTGGAACCGTTCGCCCGCCCGCGCCCGCGCGCTCGCGGCCGAGTTGGAGCCGACCGGACTGGCCGTCAGCGTCGTCACCGACCTGGAAGCGGCGGCACGGGAGGCCGACATCATCTCGACGGCCACCATCTCCGCCGAGCCGCTGATCCGCGGCGACTGGCTGAGGCCCGGCAGCCATGTCGACAGCGTCGGTGCCTACCGTCCCAGCATGCGCGAGACCGACGACGCCGTGGTGCGCCGGGCGCGCATCTACGTCGATACCCGCACCGGCGCCTTCAACGAGGCGGGCGACATCCTGCTGCCGCTGGGCGCCGGGGTGATCGGCAGGGAGGCGGTAATCGGCGACCTCTTCGATCTCTGCCGGGGCAGCGTGGCCGGACGCGGCAGCGACGACGAGATCACATTCTTCAAATCGGTCGGCGCCGCCATCGAGGACTTGGCCGCGGCCATTGCCGTCTACGAGCCTGCTCCCGGCGCTGCGGCAGGCGCCAAGGGCGGCGCGGATGATGCATAGTCAGGGAGCCGCGCGTGCTTGACGTCTCAGTCTCCGGTGTCGGCTTTCGCCAGCATGGTCCGCCGTCGCAACTGCGTGTCGATGGGTCTGTGGCTCGCTGCAGCCGCGCCATTGGGGGGAGCCGCGGTAGCGCACGGCTGGTATCGGCGCGCATGCTGTAGCGACGTCGACTGCGCGCCGGTGGAGACGGCCGAGCCGCTGGCTGATGGCTCCGTACGTATGACGTCGCGCGTTGGAACCACGGTCGTGCCCGCGTCCTTTCCACGGCAACCGAGCCCTGACCAGCAGATGCACATCTGCATGGTGCGCTATTCGCACCTGGACGACATGCGCCCCGTCTGCCTGTTCGTGCCGCAACACATGATGCTGGCTCCGTCCTAGGCAGCTCGTCGCAAGCGGTTGGACAAGTTCTGCCGCGCGCCGTAAAGGTCTGCCCGTAGGGTCGAAATGATGTCGGTCGAAGTCAAAATCTGCGGGTTGAAAACGCCGGCCGCGCTCGAGGCCGCCCTGGCCGGCGGCGCGGACTACGTCGGCCTCGTATTCTTTCCCCCGAGCCCGCGCAGCGTCACGCCCGAGACTGCGGCGGCGTTGGCGGCCAAGGCACGGGGGCGCGCCAGCATTGTGGCCCTGACGGTCGATCCCGACGATGATCTGCTCGACACGATCGTCGCCGCCGCCGCGCCTGACCTGATCCAGCTGCACGGGGAGGAGACGCCCGAGCGGGTGGCGGAGATCCGCGCGCGCTGGGGTCGGCGCATCATCAAAGCGGTCCCGGTCGAGACGGCCGGCGACGTGGAGGCGGCCCGGCGCTACCAGGCCGTCGCCGACCTCGTCCTGTTCGACGCCCGCGCCCCCGCCACGAGCACCCGCCCCGGCGGCAACGGCGCGCCCTTCGACTGGCGCTCGCTGCTGGGCCTCGATGACGGTCTGCCGTTCGTGCTGTCAGGGGGCCTTACGCCCGACAATGTCGTCGATGCCATCCGCCTCACCGGCGCCGCCGTGGTGGACGTGTCCTCGGGCGTCGAGAGCCGCCCCGGCGAGAAGGACCCCGACCTGATCCGCCGCTTCCTTCGCGCGGCAAAGGGCGTCGTCTGATTCCGGCGCCGCCCGTTTCTTTATCAACGCCAAGAAGATAGCTGATTTCAAAGGGTTCTTGGGCTACCGGGACCCCGATTGTCGTATTTCGTTGTCGTATCGCCCTTTGAAATGCAAAGGACGGAGTTCGAAATAGGTGGTGAACGGTGTCCCTGCGTAGACACTCCTCAGGCGCCGGCTGGCAACTTCAGAAGCTGATCCCGAAGCACCTGCGCGGACTGTTCAAGACCAAGGCCGGAAAGGACCGGGTCCATCAGAACGCGTATCTGCCGGCCTCGGTGGACCGCGGCACGGCCAAAATCGAGCACGCTCGCTTTGAAGCAGCCTGGGGGGCAACGTTCCGGCACCTAGAAGGCCTACCGGAGGGCGACAGGGCCGCCTTCATTGCTGCCGGGGGCCTAGATGCTGTCAGGCAGCGCGTTGACGTGCTGACGCAGAGCCTCGCCGCGATGCCCACCGTGAGCGACATCCTGTTCAGCAGACAGCCGGTCCCCGTGATCGACGCGGCGATAGCTGCCGCAGGCCTGCCACGCGCCACCGATTTGGCAAACGGGACCCTCGTGCGCATGGCTGTCGCCGAGCAACGCAACGCCATGGAGCGGGAGCTGCCTCGGCTTCAAGGGCTAGTCGCCAAAGCCGGTAACGTCGATGTCCGCCAGATCGGCAACGATATGCGCGACGTGTTTGACCTATGGGTCCGCAAGAAGGGCGCCAAGAACACCGCCGATCACGAGCGGACCGCGGAGCGCTGGATCGCGCTGAACGGTAAACAGGCTGTGCGCGAGATCGCGCGCGCGCACGTCGAAAGCTTCTACGCCCAGAACAAGCTGGAGATGCCGGACAAGGCCCCTGCACAGGTCGCGATGCGCAATCACATCCGGGCCATGCTCAACGTGGCGGTGAAAGCCGGATGGATCGATGCCAACCCCGCCGCCACCGTCGACGTCGATGCCGACGTACTGGCAGCAGCGCAGCGCGGAAACGATGATGATGACGACGGCTACCCGTTCTCGCCGCTCCAACTCCGCCATATCCTCTACTGGGCGAAGGCGGCGCGCTGGGGCGGCAAGCGTCACGACGACTACATGCTGGCCCTGCGGATGCTGATCTGGACCGGCGCCCGCAGCAACGAGGTTTGCCAACTACGCTCCACCGACATCGCGACGGTGGAGGGCGTGCCGTGCGTCCGCTTTCGCGAGGGCGAAGGCCAGTCGCTCAAGAACAAATCGTCAAGGCGAGACATCCCCTTGCATGTGCATCGGCGCCGGTGACTGACCCCGCTACACCGCGCGCAGCACCATCACTCCCGACCCGCTCGCCAACTCCCCAGCTCGCCTGAAAGCCCCACAAATACAGGCTTCAACAGCTGACAGCCTCACGCGATCGAGGGGTCATTCTTGGACGCCGATTGGGGGTCCGTGTTGCGAGCTTCTGGACACCCTGAATACAATTTGGTTTTCCTTGCGACCTGCCCGATCCACGCGAACAGGCTCCATCATGGGTGCTTCGTCTGGCGTTGCTTCTGCTATGTGGCGACCTCCTCGGAACACTTGATCTTTTATTAACAAAATAGGATCATGGGTTCCGAGCAGGAGCGGCGAGGGTTGGAGCGTCGAGCGTTGGGCGACATCGCGTCTGAAGAGTTCGGGCTTGATCGCGTCGGGGGATCGACCGCGCTAGAACCGCTCCTGCGTGTTGCGTTTGTCCACGCCGGGTATGGCAAGACCCGTGTCCTGCGCGGCATCAGCCTGGACGTGGCGGACGGCGAGGTGGTGTGCCTCATCGGCCCCAACGGTGCCGGGAAGACGACGGCCATCCGTGCCATCGCCGGCCAGATTCCGGTTATCGCCGGCAGCATCTCCTGGCAGGGGCGCGATATCTCCGCCCTTCCCGGCGCCGACATTATCGGGCTCGGCATCGCCACGGTACCCGAAGGACGGCGCATCTTCCCCGAGCTTTCGGTGCGCGAGAACCTGCTCACCGGTGCCTACCATCGGCGCCGCGACTTCGCAGGGGAGGGCGAACTCGATTTCGCCTTCGACATGTTTCCTCGCCTCAAGGAGCGGGTGCACCAGCTCGGTGGTACGCTCTCAGGCGGCGAGCAGCAGATGCTCGCGATCGCGCGCGCCCTGATGGCTCGGCCGAAACTACTGCTGCTCGACGAGCCGTCGATGGGGCTCGCCCCGATCCTGATCGAGCAGGTGTTCGACACGATCGCGCGGTTGGCGCGCGAAGGCATGACGATCCTGCTGGTAGAGCAGAACGCCGAGGTGGCACTGCAGACGTCCTCGCGGGCCTACATCCTGGAGCGCGGCGAGATTGCCCTGAGTGGGCCGTCGCCTGAGATCGCGCGAGACCGCCAGGTTCAGCGCAGCTACCTCGGGCTCGAGTGACATCGCGAGTGAATTTTCATCAGAGGCGGCCGGAGCGACCGGACGCAAGCGAACGGAGGTACCGATGGAAAGGAAAATGACGCGGCGTGCAGCCCTGGGGCTTGCCATAGGTCTGCTGGGCGCCTCCGCCACGGCGGCAACAGCCCAGACGGTGAAGGTCGGTGTCGTCGGGCCCCTATCCGGGCCTTCTGCCGTGTACGGAACCGAGTCGCTGGAAGGTGCCCGCTTCGCGCTCGAGCAGCTCAAGAAGCGTGGGACGATGGGCTCGATCGTGATCGACATCGTCAGCGACGATTCGGCCGGCAATCCCGGCAAGGCGGCGCAGGCGACGGCGCGCATGATCGCTTCCGACAATGTCGTGGCTATGATCGGAGGTTCGACCAGCGCGGAAACGCAGGCGATGATCGAGGTCACGCGGCCCGCCGAGGTCCCGCAGCTGTCTCCCCTCGCCCAGGCTACCAACCTGACGCAGCAGGGCAACAAGTGGTTTGCCCGCCTTTCGCAGACCGCGGATGAATTTGCCTCTCATGCTGCGGTCTGGGCGATCGAGCGGCGCAAGGCCAAGAGCGTTTACATCCTCGTGCGCAACGACAACTACGGTCAATCTCTCGCGGAGGCGTTCGCCAAGACCATCGAGGCCAGGGGCATCAAGATACTGGGCCGCGACGCCTATGAGCCCAACGCTCGCGACTTCAAGCCGATCCTCGCAAAGCTCAAGGACGCGACGCCGGACTTCGTCGGCATCATGGGCTTCTATACCGACACCGGCCTCATCGTGAAGCAGATGGGCGAGCTCGGCATCAAGGTACCGACCTATGCAAACACCGCCCCGGCAATCCCGCAGTTCGTCGACATCGCCGGGCCCGCGTCCAACGGCGCCTACGGCGCAATCTACTATTTTGCGGGCTCGATCGACACGGACGCCGGCAAATCCTTCCTCGCGGATTGGAAAGCCAAGTACAATCGCGACCCGAGCCAATACGAGGGCATCGGGCACGACAACATGCTAGTGCTCGCCGAAGCCATCAAGCGGGCGGCCGCCGGCGGCAAGATCACGCGTCAGAGCGTGCGCGACGCAATCTTCACGATCAAGGACTTTCCGGGCGGGACAGGGCCGATCACCATCCTTCCCAACGGCGACGTGAAGCGGCCGCTGCCGTTTGTCCAGCTCGTTGACGGCAAGCTGCAGCTCGATTTCGTGGTCCAGTGAGCCGCACCATCCGGCCGCCGGCGCCCCCGCGGTGTCGGCGTGCCACCCCTACCATATTTCCTGTGTCCCGTTCATCCTGTTCTTCCGGCGCCAGCAGCACATGAATTTTGTCATTGAGATCATGAGCGGCATCACCATCGGCTGCATCTACGGCCTGGTGGCGATCGGCTTCAGCATGATCTTCCGCGCCATGGGCCTGGTGAACTTCGCCCAGGGGGACCTCATGATGCTCGGCGGCTTCATGGGGTACACCTGCCTCGCCATTGCGCCAGCCATGCCGTTTCCGCTCGTGCTGCTGATCGCCATGGCGTTGGTGGGCGTGTTTGGCTGTGTCATCGAGCGGGTGGCGTTCCGGCCGGCCGTGGAGCGCAACGCCTCCTCGATCTACCTCGTCCTGCTCACGCTCGGCATCGGCATCGTGCTTGCCAACGCGGCACGCTTGATCTGGGGCGCCAACCCCGTCGTCTACAAGATTCCCCTGGCGCACGATCTGGTTCACCTGGGCGCATATCGTCTGCCCAAGGCCTATCTCTACATCATCGGCTTCATGACCTTGCTGATGGTCGCACTGCATTGGTTCTTCTCGCGCACCTGGACCGGGTTGTCGCTGCGGGCCGCGGCGCAGGATGGCGGAACCGCCGCCCTCATGGGCATCGACAATGCGCGCGCTTCCTCAGTGGCTTTCGGTCTCGCATCCGCCATCGGCGCGGCGGCCGGCGTGCTCTATGCGCCACTGTTCTATGTCGCCTTCGACATGGGCGTGGTCGGATTGAAGGCGTTCGCGGCCGCCGCAGTCGGCACGCTCGGCAGCGTGCCCGGGGCCGCCGTGGGCGGCCTGCTGATCGGCATCATCGAGACACTGGGAGGCCAGCGTATCGGGACCGAGTTCCAGGACAGCCTGGCCTTCGCCACGATGATCCTGATGCTGATGGTGCGGCCGAACGGCCTTTTCGCCGTTTCGCGCAGCGGCCGGATCGCGATCGTGGAAGAGCGCTCCAACCTGGTCAACAGACGCCGGCCACCGCCGGCCGCCAAGCCGCCGGTCGAGGACGCCGACAGCATGCCGCGGTCGGAGTCGCGCGCCGCCTTTTCAAAGTGGCTGGCGTTCGCGCTGACGATGGTGCCGTTCTGGTTGTTGCCCCCGCTGCTCGGCGAGTTCGCGCTCTACATGGCGTCAATCGTTGCCGTCTTCGCCACCGCCGCGCTGGGCCTGCAGGTCATGGTGGGCTTGGCCGGCCAGCTCTCCCTGGGGCACGCGGCGTTCCTGGGCGTGGGCGCCTATGTGTCGGCGCTGCTGCAGAAGCGCTACGGCCTGCCGTTCGCGGCCACCGCCATCGCCGGCACAGCGGCCGCTGCGCTCGTGGGCCTTCTGATGGCGCAGCTTATCCGCCTTTCGGGCATCTACTTCAAGATCGCGACGTTCGGCTTCGGCATCATCGTCTACCAGATTCTGACGAACTGGAGCTCGGTGACGGGAGGATTTGCGGGGCTCATCGGCATTCCGCAGATTCGCATCTTCGGATACGCGCTTTCCGGCAAGCTGTCGCTGTTCGTGCTGTCCACGGCGTTCCTGACGCTCGTCTACGTGCTCCTGCTGCGGTTGACCGACGGCCGCATCGGCCGTGCCTTCCGCGCGCTGGGGCAGAACGAGGTCGCCGCGCGCTCCATCGGCATTCCGATCGTCCGCTACAAGATGGCTGTCATCACGATCGGCTGCGCTGCAGCCGGGCTTGCGGGCACGCTCGTTCCTCACATCTACAATTTCCTCAATCCGGAGGAGTTCACCTGGCTGCAATCCCTGGTGCTGCTCATCATGATCACGGTAGGCGGTCTCGGCAGCCTGCCGGGCGCGGTGATCGGCGCCGCTATCCTGCTGGTGACACCCGAATATCTGCGGGCGCTCGCCGAGTACAAGATGCTGGGCTACGGCGTCCTTCTCATCCTTTCGATGGTCTTTCTTCCGCGCGGGGTAACCGGGGCGGTGTCGATGCTCGTGGGACGCTTTGCAACGCGGGCTCGCGTATGACCGCACCGGCTCTCGCGATCGAGGGTGTCGAGTTCCACTTCGGCGGACTGCGCGCCGTCGACGGTGTCGACATGCAGGTTCGTGCGGGCAGCATTCACGGTCTCGTCGGACCGAATGGCGCGGGCAAGACCACGCTGTTCAACGTGATCGCCGGACTCTATGCGCCCACACGCGGGCGCGTGCTTGTCGCCGGCCAGGACGTGACGCGCCTGTCGCCGGAAGCGCGCGTCGCCTCCGGCCTATGCCGCACCTTCCAGACGCCTCAGCTTTTCGAGGACATGACCGTCCTCGAGACGGCCATGGCGGGATGCCATTTGGCGGGTAATGTCGGCATTCTCGGCTCCATGCTGCGCTTAGGTGCGAAACGGCGGGACGAGGCAGAACTTGAAGCCCGCGCCCTGCAGCAGATCGGAGCGGTAGGCTTGGCGCAGCACAAGCACGTGCTGGCCCGCAACTTGTCGTACGGCCAACGCCGCTTGCTCGAGATTGCCCGCGCCATGGCCGCCGCACCCTCGGTTCTGCTGCTCGACGAAGTCACTGCCGGCCTCAATCCGAGCGAGACGGACAAGGTGGCAGCCCTCATCCGCTCAATCGCCGACGGCAACGTGACAGTGGTGCTCATCGAGCACGACATGCGGTTCGTTCTGGGTTTGAGCGAGCGCGTGACGGTCCTGAACTTTGGCCGCAAGCTGGCCGAAGGAACCCCGGCGGAAATCGTCAGCAATGAGGAGGTCGTGATGGCCTATCTCGGTCGGAAGGGCGCCTCATATGGCTAGGCTGGTGGGTGTTGATATCGGCGGCACAAACACGGATCTGGTGTTCATAGATACCACGGGGCAACGCCTGGTCACGACGAAGGTGCCGAGCACGCCGGCCAATCAGGCCGAGGGCTTGATGTCAGGCATCGGCGCGCTGGGCGTCGATCTAGATGCGGTCGATCTTCTCGTGCATGGGACGACAGTTGCGACCAACGCCGTAATCGAGCGCAAGGGTGCGCGCTGCGGCCTAATCACGACGGCCGGTTTTCGTGACGTGCTGGAATTGCGTCGCCGCGACCGGCCCATGACCTACGGGCTGGTCGGAAGCTTCCGCCCACTGATCGAGCGGAGGTTCCGGCGTGAGGTCGGCGAGCGCATCGCGGCTGACGGCGAGGTGCTGACGCCTCTTGACGCCGACGAGGTCAAGCGCGCCGCGTCCGCCCTGAGGGATGAGGGATGCGAGGTGCTGGTGATCGCGTTTTTGAACTCCTACGCGCAGCCGGCCCACGAGATTGCCGCGGCCCAAGCTGCCCGCGAGGTCTGGGCAACCGACTTCATCGTCACGTCATCGTCGGTGATGCCGGCTGTCCGCGAGTTCGAGCGCACCTCGACGGCCGTCGTGAGCGGCTATGTCCAACCCCTGATCGGCCACTATCTGAAGCGTCTCGGCCAGCGCCTTGCCACGGATGGCTACCGTAAGGACCTTCTCGTGGTGCAGTCGAACGGCGGGGTGATGGGCTCGGACGTGGCTTCGCGCTTCGCGGCCAACACGATCCTCTCCGGCCCTGCCGCAGGCGTCACGGCCGGCGCTGCGATCGCCCGCGAGCTCGGCTTGGAGAACGCGATCTCCTGCGACATGGGTGGCACCAGTCTCGACGTCTGCGTGATCCGCAAAGGTGCGCCGGATCTCACGCAGCAGAAGATGCTGGACTTCGGCATTCCGCTGTGCGTGCCGATGCTCGATGCCGACGCCATCGGCGCCGGCGGCGGCAGCCTGGCGCGCTTGGATGCCGCGGGCATCCTGCAGGTCGGACCGGAGAGCGCCGGGGCCGTGCCGGGACCGGTCGCGTTCGGGACCGGCGGCACCGTGCCGACCATCACGGACGCCAATGTCGCCATCGGCATTCTGGCGCCGCAGACGAAGCGGCTCTCGATCGAGGGCAACCGCCGGCTCGATCGCAAGCTCGCCCTCGAGGCGATCGAGAGCCGGATCGGCAAGCCACTGGGTCTCGACGCCGCCGCCGCGGCTGACGCGATCGTCACTGTTGCGACGGCCAAGATGGGCGGCCACATCCGCCGCCGCCTGCTGGAGAAGGGGCTCGATCCGCGGGACTTCTCGATTATCGCCTTCGGCGGCGCGGGGCCGCTGCACGCCAACCGCCTCGTGCGCGAAGTCGGCCTCAAGAACGCGGTCATCCCGTGGATGCCCGGCTTGACCTCGGCGCTCGGATGCCTGCTGGGCCAGCTCCGCCACGACTTCTCGCGCACCGTGAACATGGTGCTCTCCAGGCTCGACGCGTCGCTGCTGAGCGAGGTGTGCACCGAGCTGGCCGACGAAGGCCGCCAGCTGCTTCTACAGGAGGGTGCCAGCAGCATCGACATCCGCTACGGCGCCGACATGTGCTATCGCGGCCAGACACACGTCATCCAGGTCGACCTGGGCGGCCCAGGCCGGTTCGACGCGGCCGCGGTGCGCGCGGCTTTCGAGGCGAGCTATCGCAATCGCTACGGAATGCTGCTGAAGAACCAGGAAATCCGCCTGGTCAACGTGCGCGTGACCGTCGTCAATCTTGCGGCACCGCCCGAACTCGGCGGGTTGATCCGCGTCCCGACCGGCGTGCCTCCGAAGCCGGATCACGCCCCCGTCTTTTTCGGCGGTCGCATGGTCGAGGCGACAGTGTGGGAGCGGCAGGCATTGCCGGTAGGCTTCATGGTCGAGGGCCCGGCGATCCTGTTGCAGCCCGACGCCACCTGTTTCGTCGAGCCCGGCTATGCCGGCACCGTTCACGTGTCCGGCAACTTGATCATCGAGGTGCAAGAATGACGGCGGCAGCAGCAAGGCGCAAGGTCGCGGACGCGGCAGTCGATCCCGTCACCCTGGCGGTCGTGCGCGGTGCGTTCGAGCAGGTGGCTGAGGAGATGGACACGGTGCTCGCCGCGTCCGCCATCTCACCCGTCATCGCCGACGCGTGGGATCGGGCCAGTGGCGTGTTTCACCCGACGAGCGGCGAGGTGATCGCGCAGGGCACGACCGGCTTACCGATCTTCATCGTGGTTATGCAGCATACCGTGCAGGCGGTGCTGGCGGCACACCCGCCTGAGACGATGCGGCCGGGCGACGTCTTCATCGTCAACGATCCCTACCAGGGCGGCACACATGTGATGGACGTCAAGTTCGTCCGCCCTTTCTTCCAGGACGGCGTGCTGAAGGCGATCGTCGCCAATACGGGCCATTGGCCGGACGTTGGCGGCATGACGCCGGGCGGGTTCACGCCGGCCTCGACAGACGTCTACCAGGAGGGCCTGAGGCTACCGCCGTTGCGAATCGTCAAGGAGGGCGTGCTCAACCAGGATCTGATCGACGTGATGATGCTCAACATGCGGGTCGCCTCGGACCGCTATGGAGACCTCATCGCACAGCTCAACGCCCTCGACTTCGGTTGCCGGCGGCTCGAAGAGGTCTTCCGGCGGTGGGGCGACGACGTGCTCTTTGCCTGCATCGGCGAGCTGAAGGCGCGGTCCGAGCAGCTCATGCGCAACCACATCGCGCAGATACCAGACGGGACCTATCACTTCGTCGACGAGATGGATTCCGACGGGGTCGACGAGGGGCGCATGCGCCTCGACCTCAAGCTCACGGTGGTGGGATCGGAGATCACCTTCGACCTGTCCGGCTGCTCGCCGGAGAGGCGGGGCCCGTTCAATTCGCCGATCTCGAGCACCATGACCGCCCTGATGATCGGCATGAAGCACATTTTCTGGGAGGTGCCGATCAACGCGGGCTGCTTCGCGCCGTTTCACTACATCATTCCCGAAGGCTGCATGTTTAATCCGCGCCCGCCGAGCCCGGTGTCCGGGACGACGACGGAGACCTCGCACCGGCTGGTCGGCGTCACGATGGGGGCGCTCGCGCAGGCGATACCCGACAAAGTGCCCGCGGGCTTCTTCGGGACCGGCACCAACATCGGCGTAGGTGGCAACAGCCCCACGTACGGCCGCTACGCCACCATCTTCTTCTTCGGCGGCGGCTATGGCGGCCATCACGACGGCGACGGGCTGACCAACGGCTCCACGGCCGTCTCCGCCTCGCGCAACTCCTCGGTCGAGGTGCTGGAGCAGACGGTGCCGCTCCTGTTCACGCGCTATGCGGTGCGCGAGGGATCTGCCGGCGACGGCAGATACCGCGGTGGCTTCGGCGTGGAGATCGCATTTCAACTGCGCGACGGCGATGCCTATCTCACGCTCGTTGGCGATCGCGCCGCGGCGGGCCCCCACGGTGTGCTCGGCGGAGCACCCGGTGCTCCTGCCGACCACGAGTTCCACACCGGCGGCCGCACCTTCAAGGCGCCGCATCTAAGCAAGATCGATCGACTGTATCTGAAGCCAGGCGATGGCTGCGTCCTGCGCACGCCGGGCGGGGGCGGCTTCGGCAATCCGGCCGAGCGATCGCAGACGTCGCGCGCTGCCGATCGTGCAAACGGTCTCTATCGTTCAACTTAGAGCGTTTCCGGTCCGGGGGAGACCCTGGGCGGATTCCGCGGTCATCCCGAAGCTCACCTAGCTCGCGTCTAGGCGTCCGATGAGGCCTGTGGGCTCGCGTGGCGTCCGGGCGATGGCAAGTGGGAGATCGCCGACCGCTGTGAAGGCCGCGCGGTAGCACGCATAGGCGCATGCGAGCCCGTCGCCGACGGCCTCGGGCGGCGTGGCACAGATAGCCCTCGCATCGACACAGGTCGCCGGCAGCACGCTTTGCCAGGGCGCTCCGAGCGCGTCCGCGATGCCCAGAACGGCAGCGCTGCGCGCGCTGCTTTCGGCACAGCGCCGGATCTGCGCCACGCCATTACCCACGAGTCGGAGGGTGATTTGAAGGTTCGTGACGCCCGAAGCTGGATCGTCCATTGCGGCTGCCGGGAGAATCCGCAGGCTGGCCGAGATCGCCACGTTGCTCGCCTCGCCGACAGTCACATGCCCTTCGCCGGCCCCGGCGATCAGTTCCGGTGCCGGGTCGCCTCGCGGGTACATCGCCGCCGCGTTGGCCGCCGCAGCTACGATGGCGCGCGCCGCCTCATCAATCACCGCGCGCATGGCCGCCCCATGCCTGATGTTCGCGGCGATGACGCCGAGGACGATATCACGGTCGGATCCACTCCAGTCGGCGGAGAGCAGGGAGAGCGACAAGCCCTCGTGATAGGTCTCCGGCCGGCGGCGGAAGACATCCTTGCGCATCGCGCCGAAGTCCTGGAACGCGAGCGCTGCCACACAATGGCGCTGGGGTGATCCCGCATTCGCGACTAGGAACAGATGATTGAGGTCGGCACCGCCGGCATGTGGATCGTTGCTGAGCACGATGGCCCCACCTGCGGTCGCGCCCGGGCCGAGCCGTTCACCGATTGCACTGGGGGCAGCCAGTGTCATGCCGTTGAAGCCCGCTGCGCTCAGGATTGTGGACCTGTCGAGCATGGCCGCGCCGTGCGCGAGGACGCGACCCTCGTGGCGGGCGGCCAGCGCGTCGAGCGTCTGCAACAGGGCGCGGGCGGGTTCTGGCGCAAGACTCATCGCTGCCTCTCGACAATGAGCATGCCGATCTTGTCGACCCGCACGTGCCATCCCGGCGGCACGAACGTTGTGCCGTGCAGATCCTCGACGACGAGGGGTCCCGGTGCGGCGAAACCGTTGCCAAGGTCGGGACGCCAGTAAAATGCTGCTTCCTGCCAGCGACCGTCGCGATAGATGCGCCCGGTTTCGGCTGCTGGTTCACGGGACGCGGGCTTGTCGGGGATGGCCAGCGGCGCGCTGGCGCGCCGGGCGCGTACGCGCACGTTGACGATCTCGGCCGGCTTCTGCGGAAAGCTGTGGCCATAGCGCTGGCGATAGTCGTGGTGGAAGCGCGCGAGCCAATCCCCACTGTCGCGCGCCATGAGTGCGGCGCTTCTGATGGGCAGGTTGAGCTCCGAAGCCTGCCCGACATAGCGCAGGTCGAGACTCGCCTCGATTGTCAGGTCGGCGGTGTCGATGCCGTAGCGCATGAACTCGGCGGTCGCCGCTTCGACCATGGCCGCGCGGGTTGCCGCTACACTCGCCACCGCCTCCTCCCCCAGCGGGAGCAGCCGCGACCGCACCAGGTCGATCGTGACGTCGCCAACCAGCAGACCGAGGGCGGAGAGCACGCCTTGATGCTCCGGCACCAGCACGGTGCCGATTCCGAGGTCGTCGGCGAGATCGCAGGCGTGCATTCCCCCCGCGCCCCCAAACGCCAGCAGCGAGAAGTCGCGCGGATCGTGGCCGCGCGCCACCGAAACGAGGCGGATTGTCTCGATCATGTTGGCATCGGCGATGCGCCGGATGCCCTCGGCGCAGTCGAGCATTGAGAGTCCGAGCCGATCGGCAAGCTCCCCGACGGCAGCGGACGCAAGCTGCGGCCGCAGCACCATGCGGCCGCCGAAGAAGCGCTTCGGCCGCAAGAGTCCGAGCAGAACGTTGGCATCCGTCGTGGTGGGCTGCGTTCCGCCGCGGCCGTAGCAGCAAGGGCCTGGCGTGGCGCCGGCGCTTTGCGGTCCGACCTGCAGCAGCCCGGCGCGATCAACCCATGCGAGCGACCCGCCGCCTGCCCCGACGACCTCGATGTCGAAGGTGGGTACGCGGATCGGCAGGCCGTCGACGCTGCTTTCGAAGCTCAGCGACGGCCTGCCGTCGCGCACGAGGCAAACGTCGGCGCTGGTGCCGCCCATGTCGAGGGTCACGAGGTTGCCATAACCGGAGAGCCCTGCCATGTAGGCGGCGCCGATGACGCCTGCCGCGGGACCCGACAGCACGACGCGGACGGCCTGCTCGCGCGCCGCCGCCACCGGAATGGTCCCGCCGGACGACTGCATCACCTGCACCTGCCCGGCAAAGCCCAACTCGCGCATCTGCTGCTCGAAGAAGCTGACGTAGCGGTCGACGATGGGGCGCAGATAGGCGCTCAGCACGGTGGTGCTGGCACGCTCGTATTCGCGCTGCTCGGGATTGACCACGCTCGACAAGCTGATCGAGGCCGCTGGCGCCAGGGACGCAAGTGCAGCCGCCAGGGCCAGCTCATGCGCGGGATTGGCATAACTGTGCAACAGGCACACGGCGAATGACTGCCCATTCGCCGCGACAAAGTCGCGGATCGCCGCCTTCAGGGATGCGCTGATCACGAGAGGTTCGACCACCGCGCCACCGGCATCGAGCCTCTCGTCCACCTCGAAGACCGCATTGCGGCGGACGATGGGCACCGGCTTCTCATAGCGCAAATCGAAGATGTCGCTTTTGTCGTGACGCTGGATCTCGAGCACATCCCGATGTCCCCGCGTCACCAGCAGGCACGTGGGCGCGCCCTTGCGCTCGATCACGGCATTGGTTGCAACGGTGGAGCCGTGCACGAGCGTCTCGATGCCCGTAGCGCTGCCGCGCCATTCGACGACGGCGTTGCGTGCCGCCTCGGCGGGAGCCGCCGGGGTGCTCGGCACCTTCCAGGCTTCCAGGCGTCCGTCCGGCATGACCGCGACGAGGTCAGTGAAGGTGCCGCCGATTTCGATGCCGACTCTCATTGGCCTGCCACCACGCCCATTGCCGCATCGAGCTCGGCCGCCTCGGGAGCGCGTTGCCGAGGATCGCCGAGACCACCACCGCCGCCGCCAATGATCCGCAGCACGTCTCCCGCGCACAGGACGATTCCGGTCTTCGAGGTGAGGGGAATGCGAGCGCCCTGACGCAGAACCTCCATCGATCCAGGCGCGCCAGGCTGCCCGCCGAACAGGCCCGCAGCGGGATGAACGAAGCGGTCGGTGAAGACCGTGAAGACGACGTCGTCGGCGAGGATGTCGTATTCCTTGATCTCTCCCAGACCGCCGCGGAAACGGCCGCTTCCGGCGCTACCCGGCACGAGCCCGTAGGATTTGATGCGCAGGAACGGAAACCGGTTCTCGACGAACTCGGTCGGCGTGTTCGCACAGTTGCTCAAAGCGAACGGCAGTGCGTCGGGCCCGTCGCGGTCGGACCGCGCGCCCCAACCACCGGACAGGACCTCCACGAGGATGTTATAGCGTCCATCAGTCGAATGGCTCAGAGCCAGGCAGATCGAGGAGTTGAAGCCCGTGGCGCAAACACGATCGGGGAGAGCCTTGGCTAACGCATCCATTACGGCATCGTACACGCGGTATGCCATCAGCACGCGGGCATGCACGCTGTACGGGGGTGGAGGATCGAGGCAGCTTCCGGGCGGAATGTGCACCAGAATCGGCTCGATCGAGCCCGCATTGTGGGCAAGGCCCGTCCCGCTCGCGAACACGTGGCGCGTCGCGGTCCACACGGCCCCCAGCGCCGACGATACGTTGGCGTTGATCATGGTCGGACGCGCCGCATCGGTGCCGGCGAAGTCGAAGGTGATGCGGTCCCCGAGCTTGTGGGCGCGCACTCGGACCACGACCTCGGGCCCACCTTCGCCGTCGTCATCCAGCATGGCCGCACCGGTGACGTCGAAATCGGGGATCTCCGACAGGATCACGGCCATCCCGCGCGTGGCGGCTTCGATCAGCCGATCCATCGTTCCCGTCAGGACCGTGGTCCCGTATTTCGCCGCGAGCGACCGCAGGCGCGCACGGCCGGAGAACAGGGCTGCGATCTGTGCATGCAAATCGCCCAGCACCGCGTCCGGCGCGCGTACATTGGCGGCGACAAGACCGCGGACAACCGCAGGGAGATCACCGTCCACGAGCCGCACATGCAGGGGCGGAATGCAAATTCCTTCCTCGCGCACCTCTCTGGCCGCGGGCAGCATGCCGGCGGCCGACCCGCCCACGTCAACGTGATGCGCGATGGCGCCGACGATGCCGATACGTTCGCCCTCGTGGAACACCGGAAGGAACAGCGCGATGTCATTGAGGTGATGGCATCCGCGGTAGGGATCGTTGGTGATCAGGACACTTTCCGGCGTCAGGGCGTCCAGGCGATGTTCGTCCAGGCATGCCGTTAAAGCCGTGACCATGGCGCTCTGCAGGATCGGGATATGATCGGCCTGCGCTACCAGCCGCCCCTGCGGCGAGAACACCGCGGTCGACATGTCCTTGGCCTCGCGCACGATCGAGGAGAAGGCGTTGCGCAGCAGCGCTATGCCCATTTCACTCGCGGTCGCGGCCAGAGCGCGCCCGATGACCTGCTGCTGGATCGGACCCTCGGCGTTGCTTCCGGCGCGTGTCATGGCCACGGCTCAGCGCCAGCGCCCGTCGACGCGATCCCAGCTCCCCAACCGCAAGTCCGCCTTCTCGGCGCTGAGCAGGTGCTTGGCGATCTTGTCGGATGGCGTCTTCGGCAGCTCCCTGCGGAATTCGACGTAGCGCGGCACCTTGAAGCTCGCAAGATTTGCGGCACAGTGCTCGATGATGCGCTCCGGCGATAACGTTCCTTCCGCCACATGCGGCTGCGGTACCACGTAGATCTTCACTTCCTCGCCGCGCACATCGTCGGCGACGGGCACAGCCGCGGCTTCGGCAACCTCCTCCAAGCCGCACACCACGGCCTCGACCTCGCGCGCCGCGATGTTCTCACCGGCGCGCCGGATCATGTCCTTGATGCGGCCGACGATGGTGAGAAACCCCCGGGCATCGCGCCGGAAAAGATCGCCGGTGCGGAACCATTCGCCGTGAAACGCCGAGGCGTTCGCCTCCGGCTTGCGGTAGTATCCCTTGAGTATGCCGCGGCCGCGCACGATCAGCTCGCCGATCTCACCGTCGGGCAGCGGATTGCCCTGTGCATCGGCCACCCGGCACTCACGAAACGGAGAGGGAATCCCGCAGGAGCCCGACCCTACGAGTCCGGTCTCCTCCATCGGCACGAAGGTTGCCGAGCCGATTTCGGTCATGCCGTAGGCTTCGCGGGCGATGAGATCGTAACGCTCCTCGAGCGCAGCGTGATCGCCCTTGGCGAAGCCGTACACGTTGCCCCGTATGAGCTTGTGGTTGCGTTCCTCCGGGGAGGACGCCTGCTTCAGCAAGACGTTGGGCAGCAGGCAGAAGTCGATGTCGTGCTCGCGCACCCACTGCATGAAGCGGCTCGCGCTCTGCCGTTGCGCCACGTGCAGTGTGGCATTCTGGTAGAGCGACATCATCAGTTGCCACTGGGGGTCCATGTAGAAGAAGGGGGTCGACGCCAGGATGTTGCGGAAGCTGCGACCGTCACGCCTGGCGTTGACCTTGCCGATCACCAGCCAGTATTGCTGCGTGAGCATGCAGCCCTTTGGGAAACCCGTCGTTCCGGAGGTATACTGGATGTTGAGCAGGTCCTCGTGCCCGACCCCGGCTTTCTTGGGAGGCGACACCGAGCCGGCTTCCCAGACGTCCTCCCATGCGCGGTAGGAGGACGACTTGCCCTCGACGACCACCACATGGTCCGGCTGCAGGTACGGCAGCCGCGGGAGCTCCGCCTCCAGAATTGGCACGAATTCGTCATGCACGACGATGAACCGCGCCTCGCCATCATCCAGCACGTAGTGCAGCTCCCGCCCGGTATAGCGGGTGTTGATGGGGATCATCACGGCACCGAGCCGCGCGAGCGCAAACCACGTCAGGGGGAACGCTGGGATGTTCGGCAGCATCACGCCAACGTGCGTGCCCTTCGTTACGCCGATGCCTTTTAGCCCGTTCGCAAGGCGGTTCACCTCCTGCTGAAGCGCCCGGTACGTGAGGGTGCCGCCGCCCTCGAAGAAATTCCAGGCAAGGCGATCGGGCACTGCGTCGGCGACGGCATCAATGAGCGCGCCAATGTTGGCCGGCAGCGGCTCGGCCTCGATATCAAGTCGTCGCTGAGCAAAAGGGGGGACGGAAACGGCAAGGACGGCTTTGCGGTGCATGAAGGACCGGATGCTGGTGCAAGCTGTTCCCGACACCGTATAGTTCAAGAACAAAAACGTCTACAACAAAATAAAAAGAACATACGTTCCGTCATTTCGGGGTGACCGCCACCAACACGGCTTCGGCCACCAGCTCGGGCGGATCGCAAAGGACGTAGAGACTGCCATCGTCGTGCAACGGCGCGCGCACATGCCGGTACGCCTTCAAGCCGACGCGACGCGAGCGGTTTCCGCGCGTCAGCACGGTGCCGGTGATCTCCAGGTAGTCGCCGACGCGGCAGGGAAGCCGAAAGTTGGCGCTCTCGTAGGCGGCGAGCAACCCCTCGCGCCCGCCGCTCTCACGCAGGCCGATCTCCGTCGAGCAATCGGCGAACAGCCGCAATATGGTGGCGGCCGGGATGAGGTGTTCGCGATAATGCGAGTCGGCGACACTGAGGCGAACGCGCAGCATGCCGTCAGGTTTGGGGCTGTCGACCATTCCTCGCTTCTCCTTCAGCCCATCATCCGACCGAGCAGGGTTTCAGCGTTGTCGCGCAGATATTTGGCCAGAACGTTGTCTTTTAGCTGAAGTGCCATGAATTCGGTTGCCAGGCGATCGTGACTCATCATCGGCCAGTCAGAGCCGAATAGTATTCGGTCCTGCAGCTGGGTGTTCATGAACTGCCGCATGGGCTGCCAGCCGCTATCGGCGGAGGCCAGATATTTCGGCGCGATCGCGCCGAATTCGAGATAGACGTTCTTGTGCTTCCAGGCGACGGCGACCATTTCGGTGGCCCACGGCCAGCCGCCGTGATTGCAGATCAGTACTGCATCCGGAAAGTGGCACGCGATCTCGTCGACGTGGCGCGGATGCCCGTGCTGGATGGGGCTCACGGCCGTGAAGTTCACGCCCACGTGCAGTCCCACGGGCATGCCGAGCTCGACTGCCTTGGCGATCAAGGGATAGCAACGCTTGTCGGCCAGGTCGATGTTGTAGAAGTCGGGCATCAGCGTGAGGCCTCGCAGGCCGAGCTCGTGCCGGCAGCGGTCAATCTCGCGCACGCCGCCCATGATGTCGCGCGGATCGGCAGCGCAGAAGCCGGCGATGTAGACAGAGGGATCGCTGCGCATCACGGCGGCCGTCTGGTCGTTCCAATCCGCGGCCGCGCCGGACACCGGCTCGGACTGCACCACGGCGCGGAGGCCGAAGCGCCTGAGGTCGTTCGTGAGCCCCGCGAGGCTGCGGCCCCGCTTGTAGTCCTTGCCGTAGAGGCGCTCGTAGTTGCCGATGCCCGTCGAGCCTGCAGGCTCGGGCTCCTCATCGGTCCGCCGCCACGGCGGCTGCACACGGAAATCGATGGACCGGGGCACGGGAAACATATTGAGGATGTCCGACAGTGGGCGCTTCCGGAACAAATACACCGAAATTTGCCGATAGGGAACAGCAACTCGGCGCTCAATCCTGCCAGTAGAGGCCAAATTGAGCCCGCCGCTCGAACTCCGCAGCGATGCGGTCGACCGCCTTCGCGCCGGCCCGGCTGAGGAGGTAGGCGATGATGGTCTCGAGCAGCGCCATGGTCGGCAGGAGGGACTGGTAGAACGCCGTGCTAGCGGTCGGCACGATGATCGTCTGCGTGGAGCGCACGGCAATCGGCGAGAGCTTGGAGTCGGTCACCGCAACGACCTGCGCGCCCACCTGCGTTGCATGTTCGGCAGCCTTGACCGCCGTCTGCATGTAGGGCTCGAAGCTCACGACCAGCAACGCGTCGCTGGAGGACATTTCGCCGATTTCGTCGATCAGCATGCCCAGGCGATCCTCGAGCAGCATGACCCTGCGATCGAACGTGCGCAGCACGCTATTGAAGTAGTAAGTCGCCGAGAAGATCGATCCCATTCCGACGACATAGATCTTCGAGGCGGCGTGCAGGGATGCGCCGGCCCGCGCTACCTCGCGGGCGCTCACCGTCCTGAACAACTCTTCGAGGGACAGCGTCAGCGTCTCCTGGGCCTGCCTGTAGATCTGCTCGAAACCGTCGGCGGAGGGAGAGGAGATTACCTTGCTGGCGTTGGCCGCATATCGCTCCGCTCCGGTGCGTATCTGGTCTCGGAATGCATTGCGGAACTCATTGTAGGTCACAAAGTCCAGGTCCGTTGCGAGCCGAACCAGGGTGGTAGCGCTCACGCCGGCACCGGCTGCAACTTGCCGCAACGGATAGAGCGCGACCTCGGCGGGATGCTTCAGGACGTAGCGCGCCGCCTTGCGCAGGCGCGGACTGAGCGCCGGGTAGGCGGCTTCCAGCTTTTGTGCCACAAGGGGCGCAGGGCTCACGTTTCCCTCCTCTGCAGAACAAGCGCTGTTACCGATCAACTCCACAAGGGAACACTAGAGTCATAACAACAAGGCTGGCCAAGAGCCTAGATCCGGCGCTCAACTGGCAACCCGGTCTCTCAAGAGTGACGGCTGAGGAGGGCTTGGACATCACGGTAGGATAGTGCTATAGAACAAAAAGGGAACTCAACATCGAGCTCTGGCCTGGAGAGCTTGGCAGAACTGCGGGCGCGAGAAGCAGAAGTCGCACGGGAATGGCAATGGCTTGACGACGCACTAAATATAGTAGCGCGCGCCAGGGCCGAACATGGTGATGTGACGGCCTTTCAACTCATGCAGGCCCAGGCGATGAGGGTCGGTCAGCGCCGCGTCGAGCTCTCGCTGCAGATTGCCTGGCGGGGAGACATCCGAGGCGCGACGTTGATCGGGATGGCCGGCCATGAACCAGCCCGACGAGATGCGTTGCGGCACCATCCTGCATGCGGACCACGTCTTCGATCCAGTGCTGAATGCGCGCATCTTCATGTTCACTGGCCACCATCAACTCCTTGTTGCCCGCTCAGACAGGCAGCACAATCGCCAGTTCCTGCCATTCGCCCCACGTTGAGCCCTGAGCGTTCTGCGACATCAGCCAGCGAGAGCATCGATTGCCCGCGTAGCCGCATTGTCGAACCGAAGCCCGCAGATTGTACCTATCCGCGTTTTTGGAACACGATCGTCAAATTGTTCGACGGCATTTCATGCGTCTGCAGGAAGTCGAACCCGTTCGCCTCAGCGAGGCCAGAAACTTCATCCAGATCGCGAACGCCCCATCCCGGGTCCTGGCGGCGAAGGAGCGCATCAAAATCCTTGTTGCTCTGCGAGGTATGCTGGCCATCCCTCTTGAACGGACCGTAGAGACACAGAAGGCTGCCGCCGCTCAACAAGAATTTGCCGCCCGAAAAGAGCACTTCCGCCACGGACCACGGCGCGATGTGAACCATGTTGATGCACAGGAGCGTGGCAGCGGAATCGACCGGCCAGGGCAAAACCTTGACATCGAGATGCAGCGGTGGACGCACATTTGACAGCGCCTCCACCGAAAGCCAGGTGCGTATGGATCTCAGGCAATCCGCGTCACGCTCGCTCGGCTGCCAAATGAGCTTCGGCATCGCTCGCGCAAACTGCACCACGTGCTGGCCCGTGCCGCTACCGCTACCCACCTCAAGAACGACGCCGCATTCGGGCAAGACCTGCGAAAGCACTTCGCTAATCGGGCCCTTGTTCCGTTCTGCCGACGGGCTAAACAGCCGATCGCTTGACAGCACGACTAACTCTTCACAACGCACGCAGGGCCTCACCGTCAACGACGCGCGCTCATAATGTGGTTGTAGCAGATTGGCCGATCAGCCGTCACCGCGCTCGACGTCAAAGCGCCGCTCGATTGCGGACCAGCGGTCGAGAGCCGTAGATCACGGTGTTGAACCCCTGGCGTAGAGGTCCGAGGGCTTCAGGATCGGCGTCTTGCCACCCTCCAGCATGCTGGTCATGTTGAGCGCCCTGAAGGCTCGCCCGCACTGCTCGAGTTCGGCGACGACTCCGGCGATTCGATGTAGATCGCGTCGGCTCCAGCGCGCAGATAGAGCCCGCCGCGCCGAAGCGCCTCGTCCATGCCAGCCACGGAGCGGGCATCCGTGCGCGCGACGATGAACAGCGAGCTGCGCTCGGCCGCAGCCGCTCGAATCTTGGCCTCCATCCGCTCCGCGGACACGATACGCTTGCCCGCGAGATGGCCACAGCGCTTCGGGCGAAACGTGGTCCTCCAGGAAGATCACCTGGGCGCCAAGGCGTTCATAGGTCCGCACGGTGTGGATGACGTTCTTCGCGTCGCCGTAGCCGTCGTCGGCATCGACCATGAACGGCAACGAGGTGACGGCCCGTACGTCCCGAGCGATGGCGCTGGTGTCCGCCAGGCCCAACAGACCTACATCCGGCACGGCATGCCGGGCGCCCAACGACGCAAATCCCCCCATAAACACGCCCCTGAAGCCTGCGAGTTCCGCTAGGCGCGCGCTCAGTCCGTCGTGGACACCGGGGAGTACGAACGGCTTCTCGGTTTCCGCCAGCTTGCGAAACGTTGCCCCCGCCTGGACCGTAGCTGCGGTCGAGGCCTTTCGTTTGCTTGCCATCGTCACCCTTCCTTGCAACTCGGGCTAGAGCCAAGCCTTCGGCCTGAACTTTCCCCAGGGCACGGCCTTGACGGCCCCGGGGCTGCAAACCCCAAGACGGCTGACTTGTCCGCCATAAGCTTGGACGCAGTCCCCTAAGCCGCGAACGTCGGTTCGCCTACAACCAAGCGTGTCGCGCGACCCGTATCCGAGCTACTGAAAGCGTTCTGAAACTTTCAGTCGTGCAATTGCGAAATCGAAGGCGACCTGGATAACGGCGCCCAGCAGGCCAAGCACGAGAAGCCCTACGAACATCTTGTCGGTTTGCAGCGAGAACCGA
>JBFWRV010000047.1:0-54087 GCA_050248715.1 Hyphomicrobiaceae bacterium
TCGCGCCATTCTGCCAGGGCTTGCCGGGATCGATCAACGCCGTCCCAATGCCATGCCCCACGATCCACTTGAGCAGCGCGCGGCTGACGAACTCGGGGCCGTTGTCGGATCTGAGGAACAGCGGCGCACCGCGCTCGGCTGCGCCGTCCCCTCCAATTGGATGGGGTGAATCTGCCGGCCGAGTTCAGGAAGCTCCTCGACAAGATGCATGATCCGGATGCGCGGGCGCGCTAGGTTGGATTCAACAAGTGTGCTTAGCCACCACGCTCCGCACATACTCTTCTGGGAGGGCTTCGATCTTGACGGGGATTTATCGACGGACGACCGCGTTTTCCTGTTGCAGGTGATTTGGGAACGACGGTGTATTCCGTTTCCTTGGCGGGCAGTACTTCTGATCTGCCAATCGGATAAATGGAATGGGACTTGGTTACTGGGACAACAAAGAAATCCCATTATCGTGGATCTTGATGGTCTGCAATGCTCCAGTCCTCAATTGGGTGGTGGCAAAGCAAGAAGGCGTCACACAGGAAGCCATAATCCTCGCGCGGGACTCCGGGATTGTATTGCTCGAAATAGCTTGGTCGCCTCCTTAGTTTTAACGACCATTGGCACTCCGTAAGCTGGCCGGTCCTTTTGTGCCACGGCTGCGTCCGCGCGGTATTCTTCACCTGCAGACGTATCCGGTCCGGATAGGTGCATCGGGAATTACCGAACTCTAGATCCCACGCATTCCAATCGTGGCTCACAATTCTGCAGTTCGCGCCCAGCGCGTCGGCAACCAAGTACTCAACCCAGACTCCTCGCAGATTGTTCTGCATCAGGGGTTGATCGTATAGATCGTTGATTAGTCGTCCCCGAATTCGTCTCTTGCGCTCGGACATTTTCCCTCCCCTTCGCCGCTCAATCTCCCTCACAAGCAAGCTGAATTCAAGGAGTCTCATTTTCATTTTTCTTGCGTCCGTGGTACATTTCATCTCTCGCGCATCACACGGAGCGCACTTCCTGCAGGTGACGTGATGCGCGTGACGCCTGACGCCCATCAACCTCTGGCCCAAGTGTCATCGCCCATGACACTGCGCGCCGTCCTGTGTCAGGCCTACACCAGTGCCCAGCATCGCCGGCATCCACTCTCCGAACGCCCTGACTCACGACTGGATCACGCTGCGATACGTGATCGAGGCGCTGGGCGAATTCGACCTCGATCCGTGCCAATCCCCAACGCAGCCGTGGCTGTGTGCCCGGCAAGGCTACGTCCTCGCCAACGGTCAGGATGGTCTGTCTCTGCCCTGGCACGGGGCGTGTGGCTCAATCCGCCTTACGGGCCGCACACGCGCCTTTGGCTCGCGAAAATGGCGCGACATCGCTCGGGCCTCGCCCTTGTGTTCGCGCGTACCGACACAAGCATATTTCAGGATCATGTGTTCCCCACCGCCACCGCCGTCCTCTTCCTCAAAGGCCGCCTCCACTTCCACCGCCCCGACGGCACGCGTGCCAATTTCAACTCAGGCGGACCGTCCTGTTTGATTTCCTGGTCGAAAGCCGATGCCGACGCGCTGCGCGCCTGCGGCCTGCCGGGGAGGATGCTGGAAATTCCTCCGGCGATCGACGACAGCGCAGAGGAGTAGAAAGTCGATGTCCCGCAAAGCGGCAAAATACCCTGCCGTCTACATGGTTCGCCACCTAGTCGCCCTGGACGGATATGCCGGAACGCGCCCCCTCGCCGACGTGCTGTCCCGCATCAAGGAAGACTTCGCAGCTTGGCTCGCGGACAATCCCGAGGCGCTGCGCGAGTTGGCCCAGCACTACCTGCGCGACACACTCCGCCGACTTCGCCATGACCGGGCGGCGTGGCATGGGTGAGGCATGGTTGAGGACGAACCAGACCACACTGGGATTCAAATTCCCCCGGGTCCACCAAAAGGGATCGATTGGGGCCTAGGGCCCGTCCGCAATTGGACAACTTGTCCAATTGTTGCCACTCGCGCGCGGGGCGCAAGGCTGCGCCACGGTTGCCCAAACTGAGCAACCGTCACTTCAGTCGTTGTCCCTCGCGCCCGCGCGTCACCCCCGACATGCGTTGCGCGTGCCGCCCTCGTAGCTTCAACCCGCGATGATCTGAAACACGATGCCGGAGAGCAGCGCGCCAGCGGCGGCGAAGGCCAGATAGGCCGCAAAGACGCTGCGGCGCGCAATGGCCCACACGGCAAGTGCCGCAGGCATCGACGTCACGCCGCCGCCAACGAGGAAGGCCATGGCCGCTCCTGGCGCCATGCCTTTGTCCATCAAGCCAGCAACCAGCGGCAGCGCGGCGTTGCCGTTGAGATAGCTCGGAATGCCGACCAAAGTCGCAGCCAAGATGGACAGGACACTCCCATCACCCGCAATGCTCGCGATCAGGTTGTTCGGAATGTAAGCAATCATTAGGCTTTCGAGGACAAAGGCCAACGTCAGCCATTTGCCGAGAAAGAGCGCGTTCTGACGGGCATTGCTCCAGAAAGCCTCGCGCCGGGCAGGCTCCTGCCAGTAGCGCCATACGACTGCCTTCGGATTGCGGATCTTCGACCCCGCACAGCCGCCATTGCCGGCGCCATCGCGGAGCGGTTGGCCGACGATGGCGCCCATGCGCTGCATGACAAGGATGCCGAAACCACCGAGAAGGCCGATGGCTGTCGCCGCAACGGTCTTGGCGAGCGCGAACTGGAAGCCGAGTACGCCGGTGGTGATGGCGAACATCGATGGATCCATGAGTGGCGAGGCGAGCCAGAATGCCATCACCGGTGCGAGGGGCACGCCGCTCGCAAGCAGCGCTGCGATGACCGGGATCACACCGCACGAGCAGAAGGGCGACAGCGCGCCCATAAGGCTTGCGAACACCACCATCGTGACTGGTCGCCCGGCGAAAGCACGGGCGATCAAGTTCTCCGCGCCGCTGGCCTTGGCGTAAGCGGCAAGGCCGATGGAGAGAGCAAAGAACGGCAGGACGCGCCAGATCGCTGTGGCGGTGAAGGCGATGGAGGTCGCGGCCTGGAACGGCACGATCGCAGCCAGCGCCGCCAAGATAGCAACAATGGCGGTCCACGCCGGATCAGGCCGAATACTCCGCCAGTCACGGGCCTCTGCCAGCAGCGTCTGAATTGACATTCTATTCTATTCCTCTAGATTTATAGTTATATTGAGCCAAAAAAGGGCCAGTCATGCGGCCTCGACATCACTGTCTTTGAAGGATTGCAAACCGGCGCAGCATTCGGCTCGTACATACTCGAGCACCTCATTCACCGCCTTGTAGTTGGCGGTGCAGATCACTTCGCGCCCACGACGCTCCTGGCCAACAAGGCCCGCCTGCGAGAGAGAGTTCAAATGATGTGCGAGCGTTGTTGCCGGCACTCCGAGCGTCCTCTGCACAGTACCGACATTTGTCCCATCAGGTCCGGCGCGAACGAGCAGCTTGAATATCCTGAGGCGTGTACGGTTGCCCAGCGCAGCCAAGGCGTCTGCTGCTCTCTGCTCACGTTGGTTTTTTCGCGCGCTCATAGGAAGACTATAGAACTAGGAAAATAGATTTGTCAAGCGTCCCGGCTCGCGGACAATCCCGAGGGGCTGGACGAGGCGGCGCAGCTGTTCCTGCGCGACACGCTGCGCCGGCTCCGGCACGATCGCGCTATGTGGCATGGGGTGCATGCTTGAATCCGTCGTATCCGGTTGTCGTATTTGCCCTGAAATTGTCGTATCGAATTACATCTCAACATATTGATTTCAAAAGATTTTTCATCTTCATCTTTCTTCGCGCGGCAAAGGGCGTATAACGTCATGCCCGCGTGATGTCGAAGATGTGCCTCCGGCATGCAGGGCACTCACGCCACGATCGTCTTGCAAGTCGGGGAGTAGCATGGGTCCCCGCCTGCGCGGGGATGACGCCACTTCAAAGGTCATCGACAATGGCAACGAAGAAAAAGAAGGCCCAGGAGCCCAAGCTCAACACGCATCGCGCCGGCCCTGACGATCAGGGCTTCTTCGGCCTGTTTGGGGGGCGCTATGTCGCCGAGACCTTGATGCCGCTGATCCTCGACCTCGGCCGCGCCTACGAGGAGGCCAAGGCCGATCCGGCGTTCCAGCGCGACCTCGATGCCCTCAATGCCCACTACGCGGGCCGGCCCAGCCCGCTCTACTTCGCCGAGCGCCTGACCCGGCATCTCGGCGGCGCCAAGGTCTACTTCAAGCGCGACGAGCTCAACCACACCGGCAGCCACAAGATCAACAACTGCCTGGGCCAGATCCAGCTCGCCCAGCGCATGGGCAAGCGGCGCATCATCGCCGAGACCGGCGCCGGCCAGCACGGCGTCGCCGTGGCCACCGTCTGCGCCCGCTTCGGATTGCCCTGCGAGATTTTCATGGGCGCCGTCGACGTCGAGCGCCAGAAGCCGAACGTGTTCCGCATGAAGCTGCTGGGCGCCAAGGTCAACGCCGTGACCTCGGGCGCACAGACGCTGAAGGACGCCATGAACGAGGCGCTGCGCGACTGGGTCGCCAACGTCCGCGACACCTACTACATCATCGGCACAGCCGCCGGCCCGCACCCCTATCCCGCCATGGTGCGCGACTTCCAGTCCGTCATCGGCAAGGAGGTGCGCGAGCAGATGACCGAGGCCGAGGGGCGGCTGCCCGACACACTTGTTGCCTGCATCGGCGGCGGCTCCAACGCCATCGGCCTGTTCCATCCCTTCCTCGACGACGAGGGAGTTGCGATCTACGGAGTGGAGGCTGGCGGGCACGGCCTCGACGTCGAGAACGGCCATTGCGCCTCGCTGACGGGCGGCCGCCCCGGCGTCCTGCACGGCAACCGCACCTATCTGCTGCAGAATGCTGACGGCCAGATCCTCGAAGGCCATTCGATCTCGGCGGGCCTCGACTATCCGGGCGTCGGCCCCGAGCACTCCTGGCTCAAGGAATCGGGTCGCGTGAACTACGTCGCCATCACCGACAAGGAGGCGCTCGCCGCCTTCCAGCTCTGCACGAAGCTCGAGGGTATCATCCCCGCGCTCGAACCCTCGCACGCCCTGGCGTTCGTGGAGAAGCTGGCGCCGACGCTGCCCAAGGACAACCTGCTGGTGATGAACATGTGCGGCCGCGGCGACAAGGACATCTTCGCCGTCGCTGGCCATTTGGGGATGAAGATGTGAATCCCCTCCCCCAACTTTGTCAGCGGGGAGAGGGAGAAGACGGGCAAGAACGCATGACATCACGCATCGATCGCCGCTTCGCCGCGCTCAAGGACGAGGGGCGCAAGGCGCTCGTGACATTCGTCACGGCCGGCGATCCCGACTACGCCACGAGCGAGAGGATTGTTCTCGGTCTCCCTGCCGCCGGCGCCGATCTCATCGAGCTCGGCATGCCGTTCTCGGACCCGATGGCGGACGGCCCGGCGGTGCAGGCGTCATCGCTGCGCGCCCTCAAGGCCGGCCAGACCCTGCGCAAGACGCTCGACCTCGTGCGCGCCTTCCGCAAGCAGGATGAGGACACGCCCATCGTCCTGATGGGCTACTACAATCCAATCTACGTCTTCCCGCGGGAGGCCTTCCTGGACGAGGCGAAGGCTGCCGGCGTCGACGGTCTCATCATCGTGGACATGCCGCCCGAGGCCGACGACGAATTGTGCCTGCCGGCCATGGCCCGCGGGCTCAACTTCATCCGCCTTGCCACGCCCACCACCGACGGCAAGCGGCTGCCCGCGGTGCTCGCCAACACGTCGGGCTTCCTTTACTATGTTTCCATTACCGGCATCACGGGAACGGCAGCGCCCGACGTGGTCGCCGTTCATTCGCACATTGCGCGCATCAAAATGGCAACCCGGCTGCCCGTTGCGGTCGGTTTCGGGGTCAAAACTCCAGAGCAGGCCAGGGCTATCGCCGCCGGCGCAGACGGGGTCGTGGTGGGCTCGGCACTCGTTAATGCCATCAAGGACAGCCTTGGCCCGAACGGCGAATCGACTGGAAAAACAGTGATCAACGTCCTAGATCTGGTGAAAGGCCTGTCGCGGGCGCTGCGCTCCGACTAAACTAGGCAGCCATCGGGATCGGACGGCAGAAGGGGGGGCGGCCCGGTCCCACCGCACAAGCCGTGCTGAAGGAGCATGAGGCGTGAATTGGATCAATAGTATCCGCCCCAAGATCCGGGGCCTGCTGACCACCAAGCGGGACCTGCCGGACAACCTTTGGGTGAAGTGCCCCGACACCGGGCAGATGGTCTTCTACAAGGACCTGGAAGCCAATCAGTTCGTCATTCCCGGCTCCAACTACCACATGCGCATGGAGGCCCAGAAGCGGCTGGCGCATTTCTTCGACGGCGGCGAGTACGAGAAGGTGCCGGTGCGCGAGGTGCCACAGGACCCGCTGAAATTCCGCGACGGCAAGCGCTACAGCGACCGCCTCAAGGCGATGAAGGCCGACACCGAGCTCGACGATGCCGTGCTCGTAGGAGAAGGAAAGCTGGAAGGCCAGGACGTGGTGGCTGCGGCGCAGGATTTCCGCTTCATGGCGGGGTCCCTCGGCATGGCCGCGGGTGAGGCCGTCGTCGTCGGCATGATGCGCGCTGTGGAGAAGGGGACGCCCTTCATCCTGTTTGCCGCCTCCGGCGGCGCGCGCATGCAGGAAGGCATCCTGTCGCTCATGCAGATGCCGCGCACCACCATCGCCGTGCAGATGCTGCGCCAGGCGCGGCTACCCTACATCGTTGTCCTGACGGATCCGACGACCGGCGGTGTCAGCGCCTCCTACGCCATGCTGGGCGACGTGCATATCGCCGAGCCCGGCGCGCTGATCTGCTTCGCCGGCCCGCGCGTGATCCAGCAGACGATCCGCGAGCAACTGCCCGAAGGCTTCCAGAAGGCAGAGTATCTGCTGGCGCACGGCATGATCGACATGGTCGTGCACCGTCACCAGATGCGCGAGACGCTGGCCCGGCTGTGCCGGCTGCTGACGGAGGATGCCGTGCCCGCGCGCGTGATGCGGACGCCCGCGGTCGATGAGCACGGCTACCTCAACGGCAGCGTGGTGGACGGTACCACCATCGAGACGCTGGCGCGCTCCTACGACGACGTGCTGGAGCACAAGCCGGGCGAGGACGACGACCGCGACGCAGCGCGTAGCTGAGACGCCACGGCTCGCGGCCGCAGGGGCATCCTTCGCGTCGCCGGGTTCCGTTTTCCCACACACCTCACAGGCGAGGGATCTGACCCCGGACCTGCAAGTATGCTACAGGGCGCCCATGCGCACGAGCGATCAAGTGCTGGCCGATCTGCGAACCCTGTATCCGCTGCGGATGGAGCTGTCGCTCGGGCGAATCGAGGCGCTGCTCGCCAAGCTCGGTCGCCCTCAGGATCGATTGCCGCCCGTCATCCATATCGCCGGCACCAACGGCAAGGGGTCGACGGCGGCGATGCTCAAGGCGATGCTCCTCGCGGCCGGCAGGCGCGTACATGTCTACACCTCGCCGCATCTGGTGCGCTTCCATGAGCGGATCGAGCTTGCCGGCGGCGACGGCAAGACCGGGCCGATCGGCGAGAGGGAGCTCGTGGAACTGCTCATCCGCGTCCAGCGGGTCAACAACGGCGCGCCGATCACGTTCTTCGAGATCACGACCGCGGCCGCCTTGCTCGCGTTTGCCGAGTACCCCGCCGATGCCGTCATCCTGGAGGTGGGGCTGGGCGGGCGCCTCGACACGACGAACGTGGTGCAAACCCCCGAGCTCTGCGTCATCACCCCGGTCTCGATCGATCACGCCGACTGGCTGGGCGACACAATCGGCCTTATCGCTCGCGAGAAGGCGGGCATCCTCAAGCCCGGCGGCCGCGCGGTGATCTCCCGGCAGCCCGAGGGAGCCCTGGCTGCGATTCGCACGCGGGCCGAGGCCATCGGAGCACCGCTCACGGTGTGGGGCGAAGACTACGAGGCCTTCGAGCAGCGCGGGCGTCTGGTGCACCAGAACGCCGAGCGGCTGATGGACCTGCCGCTGCCCGCGCTGATGGGACAGCACCAGATCGTCAATGCCGGCACGGCCGTTGCGGCCGGCCTGCAGCTCAAGAGTTTGGGCGTCACGGATGCGGCGATCGAGGGGGGACTTCTGGAAGTCCGCTGGCCCGCGCGCATGCAGCGACTGGGGGATGGGCCCCTCGCGCGTTTGCTGGCGCCCGGCAGCGAGCTTTGGCTCGACGGCGCCCACAATCCAGCGGGTGCCGAGGCGATCGCGCACACCCTGGCCGAGCTCGAGGAACGCGCGCCCAAGCCCGTCGGCCTGGTCGTCGCCATGATGGGCAAGAAGGATTCGGCCGGGTTTCTCGGCCATTTCCGCGGGCTTGTGCGCCGCATCGTCACCATTCCCAACCCGGGAAGCCCCGACGCCGGCCACGATCCGCTGGCGCTCGCCAGGGCTGGAGCGGCTCTCGGCATGTCGACGGACGCTGCCCCCGATGTGGAGGCGGCGATCGCCCGTCTGCAGAAGGTGGAGCGTGGCCCCCTGCGCATCCTGATCTGCGGCTCGCTTTACCTGGCCGGCCACGTGCTGGCGCTGCAGGAAGGTGCCCGGGCGCAGATGAATTGACGGCAACAGTGGGGCGCGCGGGCCGTCCGCTATCAGATAGTCGAGATATTCCCAGCACTTGACACCGATGCCAACCAATCGCCGGGGCATTGCCTGTGAAGTCGGCCGCCTCGACGCCAGCGATGGTTCGGCGTGCCCGAACGCGAATCGTGACGCCGGACCTGCCAACTGCGGCAGCGTTGCATTACTGCCGCGGGCCGGAGGGTGCCTCAATCCGGTGGGTGCATATTCGACCGACACGCCCTATATTCCCGCTGCGTTTCCTTGGGGGGTCGCGATGTTCCGCAGGAGCTTCGTCATGAATCCGCGCCCGGTGCAGGCGCCTCGGGCCTACCGTGCGCTCGGTGCGCCCGGGGGCTCAGCACGGTTGATTGCATGCGCACTTGCAGGCGCGCTGGCCTTTGCAGGGCTTTCGGAGGTGGCCGTCGGTCAGGATGCCGCCAAGGATGCGGGCAAGGCCGAGCCCAACCTCGAAGGCGCCTGGAGCGGGGGCGGCAAGGTCACGTTCTCGATGACCGGATCGAGCGAGAGCGCCCGCTGCCGCGCCCACTACCGCCGCAGGACAAAGGACACCTACTCGGTGCAGGCAACCTGCGCGACGGCCTCGGGCAAGGCGGCACAGACGGCCACCGTGCACAAGGTCGGCGAGGGCCGCTATCGCGGCAGCTTCCACAACGCCGAGTACGACATCTCCGGCACGATGTTTGTGGTCGTGAACGGCAACAGCCAGAGCGTCCGCCTGACGAGCAGCAGCGGATCGGCGAGCCTGAAGCTCAGGCGCTGAAGCCCCGCGCACGGCCGCCGCTCCCGCGATCAAGTGTCGGCGGGCGGATGTGCGGACGACATGGCCGTGCCAATCATCAGGGTCGGCACGCCCGCAGTGTGACTTTTTACCGTGAAGACCTTCGTCTGCGGCCGTCGGCCGGCACGGATGTCCGATATGTCGATGCCGGCGGCGCGCAGGCGCGCGTGCGCCTTGCCGATATCGGCGACGCGCCACGATAGCCCCCAGAGACGATCCGGCCCATCGCTCACGCCCGCCTTCAGATCGTGGGCAACCTCGACGACGAGGTCGCCACAGCGGAAGAAGAGAAGTCGCGCACCCCATGCCGGCTCGGTGCGGTCGAGCCGCAGGCTCAGTCCCAGCCGTCCGGCAAAAAGCGCAACGGCGCGCTCGGGGTTGGGCGAGCGGATGACCACGTGGTCGAGCCCCGACACGATCTCGTCATGTTCCGCATCGGCCGGCGGCAGGGGTCCCGTTTGCGCCGGGCCAGGCGCGCGCTCCACCAGCGAAATGCCCGTCCCGTGCGTGGCAGCAGGCGCAACGTCGATGGAGCCTCCTCCGTCTCCTTGCGCGACGGCCAAGCCGCGGCGTTCGAGGAGGCTCCGAGCCTTGCCGAGGTCCACCGTGGCGAAGCCGAGCACTGCCAGGCCTTCCACGGCGCCCGATGGCGCAGCGCGAAGCTGCAGGCTCATGTTGCCAAGCGGGAAGGTCGCCCGTGCGGCACCATCACTGCTGGAAGCCCTCTGCGCAGGGCAGCCCAGCAGGAGCGCGTAACCCGCCGCGGCCGAATCGAGATCGCGGGCGGCGAGCGCGATGTAGTCGAGGGCATGGATCATGCTATCACCGCCTCGAATTTGTTCATGTTGTGCGGGAAGACGTGACGGCTGTGGACGTAGGACTCGCCCCTTCTGTGACGGGAGTATGCCCATTTCCTCTACCACGACGCGCCGGAACAAGGCCAAAGCCGCGGCCGGCAGCACGGCGAAAAGGACCCGCTCCGACCGGGCCAAGCCTGCAGGCGCCCGGCTGCCGGCGGAAGCCGGGCTGGCAGAGCTCAGGCGCCGCCTGTTCGAGATCAGCGACCTCAGCTCGGCCGGTGCCGTCCTCGGCTGGGACCAGGCGACCTACATGCCGGCCGGCGGCGCAACGGCACGGGCCCGACAGGGCGCTACGTTGAGCCGCCTCGCCCACGAGAAGTTCACCGATCCGGAGCTTGGCAGGCTGCTCGACGAGCTGCAATTCCATGCCGACAGCCTGCCGGCGGACAGCGACGAAGCCTGCATCATCCGCGTCACGCGCCGCGACTTCGAGAAGGCCATCAAGGTGCCGGCCGATTTCGTCGCGCGGTGGAACGAGCACAGCTCGGCCTCCTACGACGCGTGGACACGAGCGCGCCCTGCCGACGACTTTGCCGCCATGCGGCCGCTGCTGGAGAAGTCGCTCGACTTCAGCCGCCGTTTCGCGGATTTCTTCGCGCCCTACAAGCACGTGGCCGATCCGCTGATCGACGGTCCCGACGAGGGCATGACCACGGCCAAGGTGCAGAGCCTCTTCACCGAGCTGCGCGCGGAGCTTGTGCCGATCGTGCGCGCCATCGCCGCGCAGCCCCCCGCCGATGACCGCTGCCTGTTCGGATCATTCGCGGAAGCGCCGCAGCTGGACTTCGGTCTCGCCGTCGTCAAGCGGTTCGGCTACGACCTCGCGCGCGGGCGCCTCGACAAGACGCACCATCCGTTCTGCACGAAGTTTGCGACAGGCGACGTGCGCATCACGACGCGCGTGCGCGAGGACAACATCGGCGAGGCCCTGTTCTCCACCCTGCACGAGGCGGGACATGCCCTGTACGAGCAGGGCGTGAGCCCGCGCCTCGAGGGCACCCCGCTCAACTGCGGGGCGTCCGCCGGCGTGCACGAGAGCCAGTCGCGCCTGTGGGAGAATGTGGTTGGGCGCAGCCGCGGTTTCTGGCAGCATTTCTACCCGGAGTTGCGCCGGGCCTTTCCGGAGCAGTTCACCCGCGTGCCGCTCGGCACCTTCTACCGCGCCATCAACAAGGTGGAGCGGTCGCTCATCCGCACGGACGCCGACGAGGTCACCTACAATCTGCACGTCATGATGCGCTTCGACCTGGAGCTCGATCTGCTGGAAGGACGACTCGAGGTGAAGGACCTGCCCGAGGCCTGGCGTGCGCGCTTCGCTGCGGACTTCGGCATCACGCCCGCAGATGACCGCGACGGCTGCCTGCAGGATGTCCACTGGTACGCGGGCTCGGTCGGCGGCGGCTTTCAGGGCTACGCCATCGGCAACATCCTGGCAGCGCAGCTCCACGCCGCCGCCTGCGCCGCCCATCCCGAGATCCCCCAGGAGATGACGCGCGGCTCCTTCTCGGCGCTCCAGGGATGGCTGCGCCAGAACCTCTATTGCCACGGCCGCAAGTTTCCGCCCGATGCGCTGATCATGCGGGCGACGGGAAAGCCTATGAGCATCGCCCCCTACATGGCCTATCTGCGGGGCAAGTACAGCGAGCTCTACACGCTGCCCTAGCGTGAAATACCCGGGCTCCCGGGGCCGCAAGACTTCGTCGCAAATCCGTGGCCCTGACGCGGTTCTCGGGCTGCCGCCCTCGGCCGGCATGGAGCAGCCTCGCCCGCCGGTGGTCGTGAACGCTCTTCATTGCATCGGGAAAATGCACTAGCTTGCAAGCGATGAATCAACCTCTGAAACTTGGCATCGCCGGCCTCGGCACGGTGGGTGCGGGATTTTTGCAGCTGCTGGCCGAGCACGGCCAACAGATCGGCAGCACCGTCGGCCGCGGCATCGAAGTGGCCGGTGTCTCTGCGCGCTCGCGCGACAAAAATCGAGGCGTGTCACTGGCGGGCATGGAGTGGTTCGCCGACGCCGAGCGCCTTGCCGTCGACCCTTCCATCGACGTCTTCATCGAGCTGATCGGCGGCGACGACGGTATCGCCAAGGCATCCGTCGAGGCGGCGCTGAAGGCCGGCAAGCACGTCGTCACCGCCAACAAGGCGCTGCTCGCACGCCACGGAACGGCGCTGGCCGGCATCGCCGAGAAGCAGCGCGTCGCGCTGAATTTCGAGGCTGCCGTAGCGGGCGCTATTCCCGTCATAAAGTCGCTGCGCGAGGCGCTGGCAGCCAACAAGGTCCGCCGCATCTATGGCATCCTGAACGGCACCTGCAACTACATCCTCACGCAGATGCAGGAGGAGCACCGCTCCTTCGCCGACGTGCTCAAGGAGGCGCAGGACAAGGGCTACGCCGAGGCCGATCCCACCTTCGACATCGGCGGCTTCGACACCGCGCACAAGCTCACCCTGCTCACCAGTCTGGCGTTCGGAACTCGCGTCGCCTTCGACCAGGTGCATATCGAGGGGATCGAGGCGGTGACGCAGGCCGACATCGAGGCGGCCGACGACCTCGGTTATCGCATCAAGCTGCTTGGCGTCGCGCAGATGACGGAGAGCGGCATCGAGCAGCGCGTGCATCCGGCCATGGTGCCCAAGGATTCGGCGGTCGCGGAGATCTCGGGCGTGACGAATTGCGTTGCCATCGACGGCGACTTCTGCGGCAACCTGTTGCTGGCCGGAGCCGGGGCCGGAGCCAAGGCTACGGCTTCAGCGGTCGCAAGCGACATCGTCGATATTGCCCGCGGCAAGAGCCCGCCGCCCTTCGGCGTGCCATTTTCCCAACTCAAGCCCTACAAGCGCGCCAAGCTCGGCCAGCATCAGGGCGCCTACTATGTGCGTCTGTCGGTCTACGACCGCCCCGGCGCCATGGCCGGCATCGCTGGGCGCGTCGGAGAGCGCGGCGTGTCGCTGGAAAGCATCGTGCAGAGACGGCCGCGCGGCGCCCAGCCCGGCATCGATGCGCGGCCCAAGCCGGGCTCGGCCACGCCCGTGATCCTCATCACCCATGAGACCACGGAAGAGGCCATGCGCGGCGCACTCGCCGCCATCCACAGGGATGGACACGTGGCCGAGAAGCCGCAAATGATACGTATCGAGCCGCTCTAGTGCGATGATCGAGAAGCCCGCTACATTCCTCTCAGACAGGCCGGTTCGCCGACTTCGCGATCAGGACGCTGGGACAGCTCGCGAGGCAACGGGGAGGGGGTGATGGAGAACAATATCCAGGGACACGACACCGCCGGCGGACTGGATCGCATCCTGGTGCTCGAGGTCGCGCGCGTGACGGAGGCCGCCGCCATCGCCGCCGCGCGGCTGCGGGGCCGCGGCGATGAGAAAGCCGCCGACAAGGCCGCCGTCGACGCCATGCGCAAGGAGCTGGCGAAAGTGCACATCAAGGGCCGCGTCGTCATCGGCGAGGGCGAGATGGACGAGAGCCCGATGCTCTACATCGGCGAGGACGTCGGCATCGGCGACGGCCCGGAGGTGGACATCGCCGTCGATCCGCTCGAGGGCACGACCATCTGCGCCAAGGCCATGCCCAACGCGCTTGCGGTGCTCGCGATCTCGGAGCGCGGCGGGCTGCTCAATGCCCCCGACATGTACATGAACAAGATCGCCATCGGCCCCGGCTATCCCGAGGGCATCATCGATCTCGACGCGCCGCCCGGCGACACGCTCAACGCCATGGCCAAGGCCCGCGGCGTTTCCGTCTCCGCCATCACGGCCTGCATCCTCGACCGGCCGCGGCATGCGGAGCTGATCGCGGCCGTGCGCAAGGTCGGCGCCGGCGTGCAACTGATCCCGGACGGCGACATCGCCGGCGTGATCTGGACCACCGATCCCAAGGAAACCGGGATCGACATCTACTTCGGAATCGGCGGCGCACCCGAGGGCGTGCTCGCGGCGGCCGCGCTGCGCTGCATCGGCGGCCAGATGCAGGGGCGCCTGCACCCCCTCAAGAAGGAGGAGGAAACGCGGGCGGCGGCGATGGGCATCACCGACATCAGACGCAAGTTCTCCATGGCCGAGATGGCCTCGGGCGACGTGATCTTTTCCGCCACCGGCGTCACCGACGGCTCGCTGCTCGACGGCGTGCACTTCCGCGGCGAGTTCGCCGAGACCGAGACCGTGGTGCTGCGTTCCAAGACCGGCACCGTGCGCCGCATCAAGACCACCTTCCGCATGCTCGGGACAAAGGCCACCCCGGGAATCTAGAGCCGCTTCCGATCAATTCTGCCCGCTGTCATCCGGAACTTCGCCGAAGGCGAATATCCGCGACCCAGGGCTGCGGCGAGCAACGGTGCTCGGGGTCCAGGGCCCCGACTCTGCGCGCTTCGCGCTCCGGCCGGGATGACAAGAAGGTGGCCCCGCCCGATGTTTCGACTCGACTGGATCGGAACCTGCCCGAGTGGCGGGACCTCGTCCCGCTCGCCCTCGGCCCTTCCACATAAGGGCCGGAGCGAAGGGGATCAGACCCTTCATCCCGCAACGTTGCCATGATCAAGGCCGAGCCATGGGGTCAGACCCCATGGCTCGGCCCCCCCCGGAAGCCAGCCTGCGCAACGCACGAAGCTGTGGAGTTGCGCGCCCGAATCGATGCCTATGCTCGTCAAACCACCTACACTCGGCGAAGGGCAGAGCGGCACACGACGGGACGCATGGGGGCGCTGGCCAAAAAATTTCCGATCGCATCCGATGCCGCGGCGGGCGCCTACCTCGGCGTGACCAACTCTGCGCGCGGCTATGTTTGGCGCGATCGCCTCGACGCCGCATCGGCCAAGGCGGCCATCGCCATCAGCCAGCGCCACGGCCTGCCCGAGATCCTCGGGCGCGTGCTCGCCTCGCGCGGGATCGGGCTCGACGAGGTCGCGACCGCGCTCGATCCCACCATCAAGGCGCTGATGCCGGACCCGAGCACCCTGCGCGACATGGACAAAGGCGCCGCGCGGCTTGCCGAGGCCATCATCGCCAGGCAGGCAATCGCCGTCTTCGGCGACTACGACGTCGACGGCGCCTGCTCCTCCGCGCTGATGCACCGCTTCCTCGCAGCGCACGGTCTCGACGCGCGCATCTATATCCCGGATCGCATGACCGAAGGCTACGGCCCCAACCGCGAGGCCATCGCCGCCCTAGTGAAGGAGGGCGCGCAGCTGATCGTAACGGTGGACTGCGGCACGACCGGCGTGGAGCCGCTCGCCGCGGCCCGGCCGCTCGGGGCCGAGGTGATCGTGGTCGACCACCACCAGGCTGACGAGCAGCTGCCCGAGGTCGCCGCCGTCATCAATCCCAATCGCCAGGACGATCTGTCGGGCCTCGGCAACCTGTGCGCGGCGGGCGTCACGTTCATGCTGCTGGTCGCCACGGCGCGGGAGCTGCGCCGCCGCGGCTTCTACGGATCCCAGCAGCCTGCGCCCGACCTCCTGGCCATGCTGGACCTCGTCGGCCTTGCAACGATCTGCGACGTCGTCCCTCTCAAAGGCCTCAATCGCGCCTTCGTCGCCCAAGGCCTCAAAGTGATGCGCCAACGCCGCAACGCCGGGCTCAAAGCGCTCGCCGACGCCGCCGCCCTCGCGGTGGCGCCGACTCCCTACCACCTGGGCTTCGTGCTGGGACCGCGCATCAATGCCGGCGGCCGTATCGGCGACGCGGCGCTCGGTGCGCGCCTGCTCGCCTGCGACGACGACATGGAGGCGGCGAAGGTCGCCGTCGTGCTCGACAGGCTCAATCGCGAGCGCAAGCAGATCGAGTCGCGCATGCTGGAGGAAGCCGTAGCCCGCGCGGAGCATATGCTGGATGCCGATCCTGATCTGCCACTGCTGTTGATCGCGGGAGAAGACTGGCACAAAGGCGTCGTCGGCCTCGTCGCGAGCCGGCTGACCGATCGGTTCAAGCGGCCTTCTTGCGTCATCGCCTGGGACGACAACGGACAGGGCACCGGGTCGCTCAGGTCCATCGACGGCGTCGACATCGGGGCGGCCGTGCGCGCCGCCGTGGCAGCGGGTCATCTGGCCAAAGGCGGCGGTCACACCATGGCCGCCGGCCTCACGGTCGCGCGCAATGGCCTGGAGATGCTGCGCGGCTTCATGGTCGAGCGCCTGGCACAGGCAACAGGCGCCGCGCGCGCCGCGCTGTCGCTCACCATCGATGGAGCACTGACGCCGGCGACCGTGACGGATGAGTTCTTCGACCTGATCGAACGCGCCGGCCCCTACGGCCAGGGTCACCCGCAGCCACGTTTCGCATTCCCCGCCCACCGCGTGAAATTTGCCAAGGTCGTCGGCGAGACGCATGTGCGCTGCGTGCTCGAGGCGGGTGATGGATCACGCCTCGATGCTGTCGCGTTCCGCGCCGCGGGCCAGCCGGTCGGCGATCTGCTGATGGCCTCGGCTGGCCTGCCGTTGCATGTCGCAGGACATCTGCGCCGCGATACCTGGAACGGGCGCGACAAGCGCGAGCTCGCCATCGAAGATGTGGCGGACCCGCGCCGTCAAGGATGAGCAACCGACGGCGTAGAGACGACGCTACGCCGTGACCCGACCTGCCTCCGCGACGTGACGGGAGAGGATCACGCAGCTTCGCTTGAGGCTCGTCAGCCGCTTCTCCATCTGAGCGATGGCCTTGTCGGCACTATCGCGCGTGCGTCCATGGTCGCCCAGGAATGCAGCCTGCCGGGACTGCAGGGCAATTTGGGCCTCGAGATCCATGGCCCGTCGCTTCAGTTCAGCAAGCTTGCCGGCGATCTTCGTCATGCGTCTCCCCGAGATGTTGGGTGGTCGATCTCAGTCCCGTTGCCCCCCACTCGCAACGCACTGACAGCAGCAAAGTTCCAGCATCCGCATGCAGATCCGTGAGATGGGCTGTCCCAGACCTCCCTCTCCCCGCGCACCCATCGCGAGCATAAGTGTCGGGAGCAGCCCACATTTTGGTCCACATCGCGCCGCAGCATTCGGTGTCTGCGATCGCAGGGATGCCAACAACGGCGAATCATAC
The DNA here is from genome assembly GCA_050248715.1 of Hyphomicrobiaceae bacterium. Lineage (GTDB taxonomy): Bacteria > Pseudomonadota > Alphaproteobacteria > Rhizobiales > Hyphomicrobiaceae > AWTP1-13. The sequence continues at coordinate 17,290 of JBFWRV010000047.1, forward strand.
CAAGCAATGTCGGCAAGAAGAGGGGCATGGAACCAAACCGAATGAAATTTGCTGCTGCATGCGGCCGCCGCTTAGGGGCTGGCGCACTCGCAATCGCCCTGGCAACGGCAGCGCAGACGAGAGGCGGCCTTGCGCAATCCAGCGACTGCGGGTCTGCCAACTCCGGCCTCCTGGACGTCCAACTCTCGGCGACAGCAAGCGCGACGCGCAGCGTGAAGGTGCGTCAGGGCGACGTGCTGACCTTTGCATTCCGCGGCGAGGAAGACGTAATTGGCTTCGTCACCTTGCTTGCGGGTGACGGCAGCGAAGCGCGGCCGTTGCTGGGCGGGCCTAGTGGAACGAGCATCACCCACACTGCCAATGGTGCCGGCGACTTGGACTTTCGCTTCGCGACCGTGGGCGGCGGAGCGTCCGCCTTCACGATGACCTGTACGCCGGCCTCGGCTCAGCGCAGCGCCGAGCGCGCGAATCCACCGCCGGGCCGTCGCCTGTCACGGCTCGAAGCCGCATACGCCGGCCGACTGGGCATCGCGGCGGAGGACGAGGGCGTCCAGTCCCCGATCGACGCAGTCACCCTTGCAACCGTCCCGCTGAGACGGCACGATCCCACGTCTCCCGCAAGCGAGGGCGCAAAGCCCGAATGGCACGTCGATCTGCCGCACACCTCCGCGATCGAATGGGAGGGCGCTCGCGCTGGCTCTACCGGACCGCACAGTGAGAAGAGCGGCGACGGAGGCGCCCGCAATCTCGGCGTGAAGCTTCGGCTCCAGCCCGCCATCATGGTGGGGGTCCTGGCGCAATTCGATCCGGTCGCCGAGACCCGCCTGGGTCCAAGCCCCCTTTCGGAACGCAACTGGCTTGCGGGACCGGTAGCCGGCCTGCAACTGGGCTCAGGCACGTCCCTCAACGCCCGCCTCGGCTGGGGTCCGCTGGACGCCGCACCGATCCCCGGAATCCATTCCGCCGACCGCCGCATGGTCGACGCGCGGCTTGCCAACACGCAGACCTTCGGCGCTTGGCGGTTTGCCCCGAGCGTCAGCTACAACTACCAGCAGGACACCCAGCATGTGGCCGAGACCGGTGCTCAGACCACGGGCTCCGGCCGTATCGATGTGAGGCCGGAATTGGCCTACCGCATCGACATGGATCACGGCATGTACATCGAGCCCAAGGCGATGGTCGGCAGCTTCTGGGATATCGGCGGTGCGACCGCGCTTGGGCCCGCCTCGCCGGGGCATCCGGAGATGCGTTTGAAGGCGGAGACCGGCGTCACGATCGGCAGCATCGACGGCACCAAGGTCCAGGTGGGAGGCAGCATCGAGGAGGGTGCCCCCAGCGCCGCCAACGTGTGGAGCGGCCGCCTGCAGGTCAACGTTCCGTTGAAATAGGCCTCAAAGGCTCGCGTTCATCTGGCGGATGCGGCTTGCCAGGATGCGCATGACCCGGAGCGCAAATTCCGGGTCGTGGCGGACCAGGTGGGTGAATGCGGCTTGATCTATGGGCGCGACCTCGCTCGCCTCGGCGGCAATCGCCGTTGCGCTGCGTGGCGAGCCGTCGATCAAAGCCATCTCGCCGAACACCCCGTTGGGACCGACGCTCTCGAGCACCGTGCCGTAGGTGGTGATGTTCACCTTGCCGGACCGCACGACGTACAGGCAGCTGCCCTCGTCATCCTGCACGAAGATCCTGTCACCCGGCGCATAGCGCAGAAGGGGAAACCCCGCGTCCGTCAGAAGCGAGAAGTCGAACCAAGCCTCGTCCATGACCGGCACCTGCGGAGCAGAATCGCGAATCGATTCGAAGCTATCCGTCCCCTCCAGCGACAACAAGAAGGGCAAGCCCCGATATGCGCGGAGCAAGGCCGGCTCCCGCAATGATGGTTAGCGGGTCGCCGATACGAGGCGCCCGACGGCAGGCAGCACGCAGCGACCGACGCCTGGCGACGCCGCGCGCAGCGCCCGTGCATCATCGACATCGTCGAGTGAAGCGACGAAGGCGACCGTGCGTCCCTCCAGGTTTGCCAGCGTATCGGCGAGCGCATGCGGGGTCGACCAGCGCACACCGGCAAAGGGCCCGAGCACGCGCGGCAGCCGCCGCAGGCCGACCAGCCAATAGCCTCCGTCGGCGGCCGGACCGAACACCGCGTCGTGACTGCCGAGCAGGCGGAAGGCGCGCGCGATGTGCTCTGCTCTGATGCCTGGGATGTCCGTGCCTATGATCACGGCCGGGCCTGGTGGAGCGCGCCGCATCAGGCGCTGCATCCTCTGCCCGAGATTGCCCCGTCCCTGGGGCATGCGGGAGGCTTTGCACGGCCAGCACCGCTCGGTAACGCTCGCATCCGGCGTCGCCGCCACAAACGTCTGCCAGCGCTGGTCGCGCCCTACGCGCAGCAGCAGGGTATGCAAGGCATGCCGCGCGAATCGCGTCGCCGCGCCGGTGCCAAGCTCGCGAGCCAGGCGCGTCTTCACTCTGCCCGCCGCCGGTGCCCTCGCCATCATCAGCAGCCGGCAACGAAAGGGCGCCGCGCGTTTGCGCGACGCCCTGCCATTGTGCCTGTCGTGCCGCGGCCCGGGCATTCGGTCCGATACAAACCCCGCTGCGCTTAAGCGGCAACCGGCTCGAATACGTAGCCGCTGCCGTCCTTCTTGATCGCACCGGCGCCGGGCATGCCGAAGTGATAGCCTGTGACGATCACCTTGTCGGCGATCACGCGGTCGAAGATCTTGCGCCGGTTCGCCTCGGCCAGAGCTGCGTCGCTGTCGAACACCGCGTGCCAGCCGGGGTTCTTGACGAACAGAGCGGGAATGTTGGTGACGTCGCCCAGCACGATCACCTGCTTGTCGCCGGATCCCATCTGATAGGACGTGTGGCCGGCCGTATGCCCGTTGGTGTTGACCGCCCGCACGCCCGGCACGATCTCCTTTTCACCATTGAATGGCTTGATGTTCTTCCAGCCGGGGAACACCGCTTGAATGCGCTTGGCCGCGCCCGCGGTTGTGGTCGGAGCCGTCCAGAACTTGTACTCGGCTTCCGGCACGTGGATCTCGGCGTTCGGGAAGATCGGCGCGTTGGTATCCTTGGCCATCAGCCCCGAGATGTGATCGCCATGGAAGTGCGTGATGACGATGGTCGTCACCTTCGCGGGGTCGATGCCGGCCTTCTTCCAGGTGTCCTTCTTGGAGATGTTGCCCGCCGTCGGCGCAAGCTGCGCTCCCGTGCCGGAATCGAACAGAACGAGATTGCCGTTCATCCTGACGGCCGTCACCGTGAAGGTGATCGGGACGTGCGCATCGGTTAGGCCGCCCGCCTTCAGGGCTGCCTTCACGTCATCGAGCGAGGCGTTCTTCACGAAGCCTGGATCGTGCGCCCTCTCCCAGATGCCGTCGTACATCTGGATCACCTCGATGTCGCCGACCTTGAATGTGACGAGGTCCTTGGCGGCGCCCTGTGCAAACGCGGGCGTCAGGAATTCCAGCGGTCCGTCGAGGCCGAATGCGGCGCCCGCCGTTGCTGCCGAGATCACGAAGCCACGCCGTGAAATGCTTTTCATTTAGCCACCTCCCTGGGATGGTATGCAGTAGGCCAATGCCAATCCGGCACTACGATTAGACGATTGCACGGCCGGAGCCATCCAATCTCACGCAGAGTTGATGTTCCCCGCACCGCGCGACGGTCCGGCCGCCTCACCCATACATGCGCTTTATGACATTAGGCGACACGCGCAACATGTAGAGCGTGAGGCACAGCAGATTGCGGCCCGAACGGCGGAGGTAGCCCTCGCGCCGGAAGCGTTCGGCGCTGGTGACCGCGCGAGATCGCAGCAGCGCGGTGCGCCGGCGCCCGAGCCGGCGGACGATGTCGACGTCCTCCATGATCTGCAGCGGCCGGTATCCTCCGATCTCGTCATACAGGCGCTTGGAGATCAGAAGCCCTTGATCCCCATAGGGAAGTTTCAGGACGCTGTTTCGCAGAGCCACCAACCGCTCGAGCAGGCGCGGCTTGATTCCCTCATCGTCCAGCGCGAAGCGGAATGCGCCTGCAGCGGGTGAGCGCTGCTCCATGTCGACCCGCTCCAGGAACTGGGATGCATCGCGCTCCCAGCCGGGCTCCAGAACCGTATCCGCGTGGAGGAACAGCAGCCAGGGGCCACGTGCCCGCTCGGCCCCTGCAGCGAGCTGGGGGCCACGGCCGCCGCTGCGATGCAGCAGCTCCGCGCCGGCGCTGTCGACGATCTGCAGGGTCCCGTCGCTCGAACCCCCGTCCACCACGACGACCTCGCGCACGAGCCCGTCAACGGCGGCGGGCACCAATGCCGCCAGAGTCTGCGCCAGCGTCCCCTCTGCATTCAGGGTTGGTATCACCACCGAGATCATGCCGCCGACCTACCGGGATTCGGCGCGACCGCACTATAAGGGCCGCCTTTACCTCACCAAAAGACACGGATCGATATTTGTTCTTGATATGTTCTGATGCCTCGCCTATAGCTTTCGCTCGCCTGGGGAGTGTCTGCGATGACCGGCAGCGGGACGCAAGAGGAACGCAAGCTCGTCGAGGCCGAACGCCGGCGCGGGCGCGGCGCCCGCTCGAACCGGGTCGGGCGTTTCGAGAGCGAGCTGCGTGAGACCTTCGACGACGGCTGGGAGAGCTTGGCTGGCCTCGAGCCATTCAAGACCGACGTGTATCGCGAGACGGCCAAGAGCATCATTGCCACCAACGACAGCCCGGACATCAACTTCGAGCAGTCCATCAACCCCTATCGCGGATGCGAGCACGGCTGCATTTACTGCTTCGCGCGGCCGACGCACTGCTATCTCGGCCATTCGGCGGGCCTCGATTTCGAGACCAAGCTCTATGCCAAGGTCAATGCGGCCGCGCTCCTGGAACGCGAGCTGTCGAGGCCCCGCTACGTGCCGAAGGTGATCGCGCTCGGCGCCGTCACCGACCCCTACCAGCCAATCGAGCGTGAGCACCGTATCACCCGCGCGGTGCTGGAAGTTCTGGAACGGGCGGGCCATCCGGTCGGCATCGTGACCAAGTCGGCCCTGGTCGTGCGCGACATCGACATCCTCTCGCGCATGGCCGAGCGCGGCCTTGTGAAGGTGGCAATCTCCGTGACGACGCTCGATCGCACGATTGCACGCAAGATGGAGCCGCGAGCCGCCACGCCGCAACGTCGGCTCGAGGCGATCAGGGCATTGAGCGCGGCGGGTGTGCCCGTCGCGGCCATGACGGCGCCAATCGTGCCGGCCATCAACGACAGCGAGATCGAACGCATCCTGGCGGCCGCGCGCGAGGCCGGTGCCGGAGAAGCCGCATACGTGCTGTTGCGCCTGCCGCTGGAGCTCAAGGAACTGTTCCGGGAATGGCTCGAGACCGAGTTCCCGGACCGCGCCCGGCGCGCCATCGCCATTCTGCGCACCATGCATGGGGGGAAGGACTACACGCCCCAATGGGGGCTGCGTCAGCGCGGTGACGGCCCCTACGCCGACCAGATCGCGACACGGTTCCGTCTCGCCACCACGCGGCTAGGCCTCAATCTGCGCACATTGAAGCTGCGCACCGACCTGTTCCAACCTCCGGATGGCAGAGGCAACCAGCTCAACCTTTTTGACAGCACGGGGCGTTGACGCGAAGCTTCCGCCACACGGTGGAGCGATTCGCGGCGATGAAGGCCACTTTCGAGCTGGAGAGGGTCGAGTTGGCGGTGCACGGCGGTCCCATCGCCGGCGTCGACGAAGCCGGCCGCGGGCCTCTCGCGGGTCCTGTCGTCGCCGCAGCCGTCGTGCTCGACCCCAAGGCGATACCGGACGGCATCGCCGACTCCAAGGCGCTGGACGCCAAGGATCGTCGCTCGATCTACCTGGAGATCCTCGCCACGGCACGCGTAGCCATCGGCGTTGCCGACGTCGACCGCATCGATACCGACAACATCCTCAACGCCTCGCTCTGGGCCATGGCGCAGGCGGTCGCGCTGCTCGATTGCCGGCCCAGGCTCGTCCTCATCGACGGCAATCGCTCCCCGCACCTCGACTGCGCGACCCGCGCCATCGTTCAGGGCGATGCCAAGTGCTTCTCCATCGCCGCAGCCTCCATCGTCGCCAAGGTGACGCGCGATGCCATGATGGCCGAGCTCGCCCGCGACTATCCCGACTACGGCTTCGACCGGCACAAGGGCTACGGCACACGGGAGCACCATGCCGCCATAGCCCGACACGGGGTCACGCCGCATCATCGCCGCTCCTTCCGCCCGGTGCAGCTGGCCCTCGGCCTTGCCTAGCCAGCCGGCTTGTCGTCATCCCGGGGGCGAGCCGCCGCCCCCGTGGCGAGCTTGTCGAACCACGAGGCCACGCGCGACACCTTCCGCCCTTCGACAGGCTCAGGCGGAGGCGAGATCCCCGCTCTGTGCGCTATCGCGCTCCGGCCGGGATGACTACGATGCTGTTTGCTGTCATCCCGGAATTCGCCGAAGGCGAATATCCGGGAACCAGTGCAACAATGCGGTGACTGAAAAGAGTCGACATGCCTTGGCCCCGCCGCGACCGACGGGATGCCTGCCCCCGGCTCGACAAGGCCCTGCTCCCCGGCTAGTACCGACCGGACACAGATCGGGAAACAGCGCCACGATGCGACGGCTCTACGACTGGATGATGCGTATGGCCGCGCATGCCAAGGCCCCCCAGGCACTGTTCTGGGTCGCCTTCGTCGAGAGCTCGGTCTTCCCCATCCCCCCGGATGTCATGCTGATCCCCATGATCCTGGCGCAGCGTGCCAAGGCATGGGCTTACGCAACGATCTGCACGGTCGGGTCGGTGATCGGCGGACTGGCGGGCTACGCCATCGGCTACTACCTGTTCGAGTATCTGGGCGAACCCATCCTCAGGATCTACGGCTACGGCCAGAAATACGCCGAGACCGCCGCGCTCTTCGACGCGTGGGGTCCCTGGATCCTGATCGCCAAGGGCTGGACGCCGTTCCCCTACAAGGTCCTGACGATCGCCGCCGGCGTGTTCAAGATGAGCGTCGTGCCTTTCGTCCTCGCCAGCATCGTCGCGCGCGCCATGCGCTTCTATCTCGTGGCGGCGCTGCTGTATTGGTTCGGCGAACCGATTCGCGATTTCGTCGAAAAGCGCCTCTCGCTCGTCACCACCGCGTTCGTCGTGCTGCTGGTTGGCGGTTTCGTCGCCGTGCGCTACGTGTTCTGAGGTCCGACAGGGTTGCCATGCCGCGCATGTCCCAAACACCGCTGCAGTCCAGCGCCTACCGCACGGGCGCACTGGTGCTGCTGGGCACCGTCGCCGTCATTCTCGGAGCGCTGGGTTTCGAGCACCTGGGCGGCTATGCGCCCTGCCCGCTCTGCCTGCAGCAGCGATACGCCTACTACGCGGGCATCCCGCTGCTGTTCCTCGCCCTGGTGCTGGTCGCCGCCCGCCGGGAGAAGCCAGCGGCGGCGATATTCCTCCTCGTCGGCTTGGGCTTTCTTGCCAACGCCGCGCTCGGCGGCTATCACGCTGGCGTCGAATGGCACTTCTGGCCGGGTCCTGACACGTGTGCCGCGACCAGCACGGCCCCTCTGGGATCGGGCGGCGGCGGCATACTCGGCGACCTCGGTAAGACGCGGGTGATTCGCTGCGATGAAGCTCCGTGGTCGTTTCTGGGGCTTTCGTTCGCCGGCTGGAACGTGGTGGCCTCGCTGATTCTGGCGGCGGGCGCGATATCGGCGGCGGCCAAGGCATCGCGCGGCTGAAGCGCGACTGTGGGAAAGAAATCACTGTTTCGGCCGTATCCGGCGCCTATACTCGGCCCGCCATTGCGCGGGTGAAGACGCAAAGACAAGCAGCAAGGGGACAGAGGGATGCGTGTCATCGGCATCTGCTGTGCGCTCGCTCTGGCGGCAAGCACGCCGGCGCCGTTGCGTGCCGAGGAAGGGGGCCCGCCCGACGTCACGGGGCAGGCAAAAGTCATGCTCGCGGCCGCGAAGAAGAAGCCGGTCCCCAAGAAGAAGGCGGTGAAACCGGCGGGGCCGCCGGCCAAGGAGCTGTTCGGCGCCGCCAAGACGCCGGCGTCCCTGCAGGCGCGCGCGATCGGCTTCTACGCCAAGGGCTGCCTCGCCGGCGCGGCCGCCCTTCCCGTCGATGGCGAGGCGTGGCAGGCCATGCGCTTGTCGCGCAACCGCAATTGGGGCCATCCCGAGCTTGTCGCTCTGGTGCAGAAGCTTGCCCGCGAAGCGCGCAAGCACGACGGGTGGCCGGGTCTGCTCGTTGGCGACCTGTCGCAGCCGCGGGGCGGGCCGATGCTCACCGGCCACGCCAGCCATCAAGTCGGCCTCGACGCCGACATCTGGCTCACGCCGATGCCGGACCGTCGCCTGACCGGCCAGGAGCGCGAGGACCTGTCCGCCACCTCGATGCTGGCCGAGGACAAGGTATCGGTCGATCCCAAGATCTGGACCGACAAGCATGCCAAGCTCATCAAGCGTGCAGCGTCCTATCCCAGCGTCGAGCGGATTTTCGTGCATCCGGCGATCAAGAAGGCTCTGTGCGAGGGCACGCCGAAGGAAGGGGACCGCGCGTGGCTGCACAAGGTGCAGTCCTACTGGGGTCATTTCTATCACTTCCACATACGCATGGGTTGTCCGAAGGGCAGCGCCACCTGCGAGGCCCAGGCCCGGCGGCCCAACAACGACGGCTGCGGAAAGGAGCTGGCCGATTGGCTGGCGCGCGTGAAGCCGAAGCCGCCGGCGCCGCCGGCCAAGCCCGCGCGCCCGGCACCGCCGAAACCGGCGCTCACGCTCGATCAGCTGCCTGCGGAATGCAAGGCGGTGCTCGCCAGCGGGTCGCCGGACGTGCCTCCGGCGCCTGTTCCCGCGGTGAAGCCCGCGCCCGCCAAGGAAGCGACGACAAAAAAGCCGGCAGCCGCCACGAAGTGAACGACCGCCGGAGAAGCTTCAAGACGACATCGGGGCCCGGACGAAACTGAGCCGCTCCGGGCGGCCCGTCAGATCACCTGCCCGTTGGCGTCGTCGATCAGATGCATGTTGTTGAGGTTCGCCGCCATCCTGAGCGAAGCCCCGTCGCGGGCACCTGCGTTCGGATTGACGCGGCCGCACACCTGCGTCCCGTTGATCGGGAAGTAGACGAGCGTCTCCATGCCCATCGGCTCGGTGACCTCGAGCCTGGCCTCGAAAGGAACCTCGCCCGGCTCCAGGTGCGCTCCGGCTTCCGTGATGTGCTCGGGTCTCAGCCCCAGGAGAAGCTTGCCGTTCTTGGCGTGCCCGCGATAGCGGTCGGCCTGCGGGGGCGGAACGGGCAAGGCAATCTGGTCCGAAAGGCGGATGCTGAGGCCGCTGCCCGCCTCCTCCATGCGACAGGGGATGAAGTTCATGGCCGGCGAGCCGATGAAGCCGGCGACGAAGCGCGTCTTGGGCCGGTGGTAGAGCTCCTGCGGCGTGCCGACCTGCTCGATGATGCCGTTGTTCATGACCACCACGCGGTCGGCGAGCGTCATGGCCTCGACCTGGTCGTGGGTGACATAGACCGTCGTCGTACGCACCTGCTGGTGCACCTTCTTGATCTCGGTGCGCATCTGCACCCTGAGCTTGGCATCCAGGTTCGAGAGCGGCTCGTCGAACAGGAACACCTTGGGGTTGCGCACGATGGCGCGACCCATGGCGACGCGCTGGCGCTGGCCGCCGGAGAGCTGCTTGGGCTTGCGGGTTAGCAGCTCCTTGATGTCGAGGATGCGGGCGGCCTCGTCCACGCGCTTTCTGATCTCGGCCTTGGGATAGCGCTTGAGGCGCAGACCGAACGACATGTTCTGCTCGACCGTCATGTGCGGATAGAGCGCGTAGTTTTGGAACACCATGGCGATGTCGCGGTCCTTCGGCGGCACGTCGTTGACGACGTCGCCGCCGATGAAGATCTCGCCGCCGGTGATGTCCTCCAGCCCCGCGATCATGCGCAGTGTCGTCGACTTGCCGCAGCCGGACGGGCCGACCAGCACCACGAACTCGTGGTCCGAGATGTCGAGGTCGATGCCCCTCACGGCCTCCACTTCATCGTAGCGCTTGACGATCTTGCGCAGAGTGACTTCCGCCATCGTTTCCTCGACCCTTCGCTTCTCAGCCCTTCGTGGCACCGGCAGTGAGGCCGGCGATGTAGTAGTCCATCAGGAACGCATAGATGATGAGCGGAGGCGCGGCGCCGAGCAGCGCACCCGTCATGATCTGGCCCCAGTTGAAGACGTCGCCCTTGATCAGCGACGTGATGATGCCGACCGGCAGGACCAACTGGTCGGCCGACGTCGTGAAGGCCAGCGGATAGAGAAACTGTGCCCAGCTCACCGTGAAGGCGAAGATGGTTGCAGCGATCAGGCCCGGCAGCGCCACGGGAATGAAGATCTTCGTCAGCGTCTGCGTCCAGGTGGCGCCGTCGATGAGTGCCGCCTCGTCGAGTTCCTTGGGGATGGAAGCGAAGTAGCCGATCATGATCCAGGTGCAGAACGGCACCGTCAGTGTGGGATAGAGGATCAGCAGCACCCACCAGCGGTTGATCAGCTCAATGCCGGTCCACTCGTTGAACACCGCGAACATCTTGAAGAGCGGCAGGAACAGCAGCGTCTCCGGGATCAGATAGGTGAGGAAGACGCCGGTGGCGAGCGTCGCCGAGCCCCAGAACTTCATGCGCGCGAGCGCGAAGGCGGCTGGCACCGAGATCAGCATCGTCAGTGTCACGACCACGACCGACACGATCGCCGAATTGCGGAAGTAGGTCAGATAGGAGTTGGAGGTAAGCAGCTCCTTGTAGTTCTCGAGCGTGGGCCTGTAGACCCACCACGGGTTGGTCGCGGCCGAGATCTCCGCGCTGGTCTTCAGCGACGTGATCAGCATGTAGATCGGCGGCAGCAGGAAGAAGATCGCGAACAGGGTCAGGAAGAAGTAGGACCAGCGCAGGGCCCACAGCCGGTCCCGGCTCATGCTCCCGTACTTGCGGCCCGCGGGGGCGGCGGCAGCGTTTGCGGTGACGGCTGTCATTATACCTCGCTCCCCCGCTTGGTGATGTCGCGCAGGATGAAGATGGCGGCAATCGTGAGGATGGGCACCATGAAGAGGGACACGCTGGCACCCAACGGGATGTCGCCACCCTCGATGCCGACGCGGAAGGACCAGGTGGCGAACACGTGCGTCATGTCGATGGGGCCGCCGGCCGTCAGAATGCGCACGATGTCGAAGTTGGCGAACGTGACGATCAGCGAGAACAGCGCCGTGATGGCTATGATGTTGCGCATCATCGGCAGAGTCACGTACCAGATGCGCTGCCACCAGCTGGCGCCGTCAATGGCGGCCGCCTCGTAGAGCTGGTCCGGCACCGACTTGAGCGCCGCAAGGTACATGATCATGAAGAACGGCGCACCGATCCAGATGTTGACCAGGATCACCGAGAAGCGTGCCCAGTAGGCGTCGCCGGTCCAGGGGATGGGACCGATGCCGAAGTGGGCGAAGATCCAGTTGAAGGCGCTGTAGGAGGGATCGAACAGCCACAGCCAGGCGAGGCAGCTCATGGCCGGCGGAATGACCCACGGCACCAGCAGCATGCCGCGCCACTTGCGCTGGCCTTTGGAGGGAATGTTGTGAACGAAGTGGGCGACGATGAAACCGATCAGCGCTTTGAAGAACACCGCCGTGAGGGCGAAGATGCAGGACTGCTGCACCACCAGCCAGAATGTCTGCCGCTTGAAGAGGAACGTGAAGTTGCTCAAGCCGACGAAGCGTTCCATCGACTTGTTCAGCGTGGCGAGATGCAGCGAGTAAAGCGCCGGGTAGAGCACCAGGATGGCGATCAGAAGGATGAGCGGCAGCGCCATGAAGAAGGCGATCGTTGACTTGCGCTGCATCGTGCGCCGCAAGCTCGAGCGCGACTGAGTGCGGGCCGCCTGCCGGGATGCCGAGATTGCTGCATCGACCATGGTCTGCCTCGTTCGCTGTTCTGCCGTCCACCCCGCACCCGGTGGAGGGTGCGGGGGCAGGCGGGTAGGTCTAGGACCGCATGAAGCCTTCCAGCTCGCCCTCGGCCCAGGCAAGCGTCTTCTCCATCGGTTCGCCCTGGAAATGGCGAACCGCCATCTTGGTCATCAGGCCCTGCACATAGATCTGCACGGCGATCTTGTGCGGCGTCGGCGCGGCCGCCACCGACAGCGTCTGATGGTTGTTGCGGTTGGGATAGTGATAGAGAGTGCCCTTCGGCGGCGACTCCTCCTCCCAGGTCTTGAAGTTCTGGAAATTGGCAAACGAGGGAATGTCGTAGCCGCCGCTCGCCGCCACCATCTTCTCAGCCGCGGTGCGCGTGGAAAGATGAGCCAGCAGGCTCTTGGCCGCCGACTTGTTCTTGCCGAAGCTCCAGGTCGACCAGAAGTAATTGACGAACGGCGCGAAGCGGCCTTTCGGGCCCGCCGGCATCCCGTGCGTCCACAGTTGCTCGGCTACCTGCCGGGCATCGCGCTTGGCGACTGCCCAGGCGCTCGGCGGATTCATGATGAGCGCACCCTTGCCGGCAACCAGCCACTTGTTGTTTGAGGAGTCGTCCCAGGCTGGCACGTCCGGCGGCAGGAACGCCATGAGCCGCTTGTAGTAATCCAGCGCCTGGCGCACGGGGTCCGACTTGACCAGGATCTTCGTGTCCTTGTCGACCAGAACGGCGCCGTAAGAGTGGAAGATGGCGCCAGCCGTATCCACGTTGTCCGCGGTCGTGCCGAGGCCGATGCCGAACGGGAATCCCGCCTTGTGGCAGGCCTCCGCGGCCTTCAGGAACACATCGAGCGTCCAGCCGTCCGCATTGGCCGGCTTGCCGGCAGGATAGAGCGCCTGCACGTCGATGCCGGCGTGTTGCTTCATCAGGTCGATGCGCGAGCAGGGTCCCTTGATCTGGCTGCCGACGGTTGCCGGCACGGCGACCCAGCTACCATTGATCTTGCCGAGATACTGGACGGTGTCGTTGACGTTGCCGTTCTGCTTGATGAGCTCGGCCATCACGTCATCGACGGGCTCGAGGTTGCGCGCGTGCTCGCTCGGCAGCCAGGTCGACATGGCAATGATGTCGTGACCTGACTTGGCTTGCGCTTCGGCCGCGATGGTGAGGAGAAGCTTGTTGCCCTGGGAGGGGATGAAGTCCATCTGGACCTCGACCTTCTCCTTGGCGGCCCATTCGTTGACGAGCGCTTCCGTGGCCTTGTTGGCGCCCGGCACCCAGTGGTCCCAGAAGCCGATCGAAAGCTTGCCGGCGGCGCCGGCGGTGTGCACGAACGGCGCGGAAATCATGGTCGCGGACGCGGCCGCCGTGGTCGCTACGAATTGACGTCGACTGATCTTGCCCTTCTTCATCTACCTAGTCCTCCCAATGGGTTGCGCCGGAGCGGATTCTTCCGACCCGCCTCCGGCAACGCTTGAAGTCGTGTGTCAGCTGCGCATGAAGCCTTCCACCTCGCTTTCGGCCCAAGCCAGCGTCTTTTCCATCGACTCGCCCTGCATGTGGCGCACGATCATCTTGGTCATGATCCCCTGCGTGTAAATCTGGACGGCGATCTTGTGCGGGGTCGGCGCGGCGGCGATCGACAGGATCTGGTGGTTGTGCGGGTTGGGATAGTGATAGAGCGTGCCCTTGGGTGGGCTGATCTCGCTCCAGGTCTTGAAGGTGGTGAGCTTCTCGAAGGAGGGAATGTCGTAGCCCTTGCTCGCCTCCACCATCTTCTGCGCCGAGTCCGCGGTCGAAAGGTGCCGTAGCAGGCTCTTGGCGGCCGACTTGTTCTTGCCGAACGACCACACGCCCCAGAAGTAGGGCAGGAACGGGCCGAAGCGCCCCTTCGGGCCAACCGGCATGCCGTGGTGCCAGCACTGCTCCGCGACCGCCGGCGCATCACGCACGGCGACGGCCCAGGCGCTCGGCGGATTCATGATCAGAGCGCCCCTGCCGGACACCAGCCACTTGTTGTTGGAGGCGTCGTCCCAGGCGGGGGAGTCGGCAGGATAGAACTTCGCCAGCCTGGCGCAGTAGTCGAGCGCCTGGCGCACGGGGTCGGACTTGACCAGGATCTTCTCGTTCTCGTCGACGAGAACGGCGCCGAAGGCGTTGAAGAACGCACCGGCCGTGTCGACCGAGTCTGAGGTGGTTCCTAGACCGATGCCGAAGGGTACGCCCGCCTTGTGGCAGGCTTCCGCAGCCTTCAGGAAAGCATCGAGCGTCCAGCCGTCGGCCTTGGGCGGACCGCCTGCGGGATAGAGGGCCTTGATGTCGATTCCCGCGTGCTTCTTCATGAGATCGATGCGCGAGACGGGACCTTTCATCTGGCTCCCGACCGTGGCCGGCACCGCGACCCACTTGCCCTTGATCTTGCCGAGATACTCGACCGTGCGGTTGACCGCGCCGTGCTCCTTGATGAGGTCGCCCATGATGTCGTCCACGGGCTCCAGGTTGCGATCGCGCTCGGCCGGCTGCCAGGTCGGCAGCGCCAGGATGTCGTGGCCGGACTTGGCCTGCTCCTCGGCGGCAATGGTGAGCAGGATCTTGTTGCCTTGCGAGGTGATGAAGTCGATCTGGACCTCCACCTTCTCCTTTGCCGCCCACGCCTCCACCAGGCTCTTGGTAGCATCGTTGGCGCCAGGCACCCAGTGGTCCCAGAAACCGACCGAGAGCTTGCCGGCGGCACCGGCGGTGCGCACGAAAGGTGCTGCAACCATCGTCGCGGTTGCGGCTGCCGTGGTGGCTACGAACCGCCTGCGCGAAATATTCCTACGTGACATTCACTTCCTCCAATTGCACCGGGAGAGCGGTCCCGGGGGTTGGTTGTTCGCAAGCGGCCGCTTTGCGCAGCTCTTTCCTCGCCTTGATCGGGTTGGCTGCGTTGCGACGGGGCAGGGCCCTCGATCGCGGACGAGCCTCAGTTTCGGGATGCGTACTCGAGACTTCGCCGAAATCCCGTGCGAAGCGCTCGTGCGACTGCTCGAGATGATCGCGCATGGCGCTGCGGGCGCGGGTCGGATTGCGCGCGGCGATGGCATCGCGGATGGCCACGTGCTCCACGTGCGCCACCCGCCTGGTGGAGTCGTTGCAGATGTGCCGCGAGAGTTGTGCGAAATATGGATTGATGCGCTGGTCGAAGAGCTCCCCGACGGTCCGCAGCAGCACAACGTTGCCGAGCGGCATGGCCACGGCCTTGTGAAAGCGGCGGTCGAGATCGACCCAATGCTCGATCGTCAGGACTGGACCCACCTCCGCCAGAATCTCGTCGAGGCGGGCAACATCCTCGCGCGTCGCGCAGCGTGCGGCTTCCTCCGCCACGGCGCTCTCCACGAAAGCGCGGGCGCGCAGGACCTCGAACGGCCCCTCGATCGGCGTGTGCAAGAGAGAGCTTCCGATCGACTGCTGAGAGGTAACGTAGACGCCGGAGCCGACCCTGATGCGCAGGCGCCCCTCGACCTCGAGCGCGATCAGCGCCTCGCGCACAGTCGGCCGCGACACTCCGAGCCTATCGGCGAGATCGCGCTCGCTCGGCAGCCGGCAGCCGACCGCATACTCGCCCCGATCGATGAGCTGTCGCAGCTGATCTGCGATCAGGCGATAAAGCCGACGCTGTTCGATGGCTTCGAGCGGCAAGCCTCGTTCCTTTGTGCGTTTCCCCGTCTGCCGTGTCTTTTGCTGTCGCACCGGTCAGGTGGTCTGACCATTGAGGCATGGAGCTGGGCCGTGTCAAGATCGTTTGGCGCAACCGCCGGCTCATTTGGGCCAAAGTCGTAAAAACCAAAGTCACGCCGACAGAAGCGGCGGGCTCCGCCGCGGAATGCTGAGACCCTTGCATGCCACGCCTCATCCATCTCGTACCGGATCACGCAGCCAAGCGAATCGCGAGAAGCGGCATTCGAGCCACCCGGTTGGGGTATCCCCTAGCCGAGGCTTCAGATCGCGCCGTGTGGGCGTTCCCGATCCTGCCAAGTCACACGCTCACTTTCCAATGGCTGAGGGAACTCAAGCGTCGCTGGCAGAGCCCACGCACGCTGGTGGCGATCACGTTCAGGGTTCCTGATGATCAGGTGGTATTCGTCCGCCACTACAACGAGCGCCCGGTGCAGATGACGGCTGCTCAGGCCGTAGGCAGCATTCGCAATCATCCCAGTCCGCTCGGTCACGAAATCATCGTGCCGCGGAGCATTCCTGCCTGTGAAATCATCAAGATCGCGACGCCGCCGCAGAAGATCGGCTGGCGCACCGCGCCGATGCGGCAGCGCTTTCCCTGCTCGTGCCCCGCGTGCATACCGCCAGGACTGCCCAACTCGGCGCGCCGCCGCGCCTATGCCGAGCGGCGCATGAACTCGGGAAAATAAAGGTGGTCACCGCTTGAGGAATGCGCTGGCCCCGGCGCTGAGCAGGCGCGGCAGATGCGTATAGATGTACTTGCAGCCCTTGCCGGCAACCTCGCCGACCGTCTCCGCAGTGGCAGGCATTCCCGGTGTCCGTCCTGCCGCGACGATTCTTGCCAGGGCGTCGGAGATGGCCTTCGCGACAGGCGGCGCCTTCGGATTGCCGGGGTGCCCCATCGATTGGGAGAGATCTGAGGGGCCGATGAAAAACACATCGATGCCGTCGACCGCGAGGATGGCATCGATGTTGTCGAGCGCCGTCTCGTGCTCCAGCTGAACGCAGACGAGCGACTGCGCATTGGCCGCCTGCGCGAAGTCATCCATGCGTCCGCCCATGCCCCATCGGTCGGGCCTGGTCCCGGCCGCCAGCCCACGTGCAGCGCCCGGGCCGAACTTCACCGCCGCCACCGTCCGCCGCGCATCCTCTGCCGTGTTGACGTGAGGCACCTGCACGCCCATGACCCCCCGATCCATCACGCCCTGGATGTCGCTTGCGGCGTTGGTCTTGGGACGCGCGATCGGCGTGATGCCGACGGCGTCGCACGCCATCGCCATCAGCTCCACCTCAGCCGGTGCGATGCTGCCGTGCTCGCAATCGATGAGGACCCAATCGAAGCCGGCAAAGCCCAGCATCTCCACGATCTGGGGGGAAGGAAACATCACCGAGCACCCGAGTGCGGGCTCGCCGCGAATGATCTTCTCCTTCATGCGGTTTGGCTTCATGGTCGCGATGTCCTTCTCAGCTGTCGCCGGCGCAGAGTGATATAGAGGCCCGCGTCGAGGACGATGGCAATGACGCGTCTCGAACAGGAATCGAAATGCCCAGCCTTGGACAAGGATGGGTTCAGCGCAAACGACGGATCATCTACCCGCCCGTGACGCTCATATGGCGGGAGACGGCCGGCTGCCGGGTGCGGCGATCGATGACGAAGTCGTGGCCCTTCGGCTTGCGCGAGATGGCCTCGTCGATGGCGCGCCTGAGAAGCGCATCATCCGCGCTCGCGCGCAGGGCCGCCCGCAAATCGGCAGCGTCGTCCTGGCCGAGGCACATGTAGAGCGTGCCGGTGCAGGTGAGGCGCACGCGATTGCAGCTCTCGCAGAAATTATGCGTCATCGGCGTGATGAAGCCGAGGCGACCGCCCGTCTCCCTGATCCGCACGTAGCGGGCGGGGCCTCCGGTTCGGAATGGGATGTCCTCCAGCGTGAAGCTGTCCATGAGCCTGGCACGCACGATCGACAGCGGCAGATACTGATCGGTGCGGTCGCCGTCGATGTCGCCCAGCGGCATGGTCTCGATCAGCGTGAGGTCGAAGCCGCGCCCGTGCGCGAACCGGACGAGGTCCTCGATCTCATCCTCGTTGACGCCCTTGAGAGCCACGGCGTTGAGCTTGATGGCGAGGCCGGCCTTGTCGGCGGCCTCGATGCCCGCCATCACCTGATCCAGGTTGCCCCAGCGCGTGATTGCCTTGAATTTGTCGGGGTCGAGGGTGTCGACGGAGACGTTGATGCGGCGCACGCCCGCGTCCTTGAGCTCATGCGCATACCTGGGCAGTTGGCTGCCGTTGGTGGTCAGCGTCAGCTCATCCAGGGTGCCGTCGCGCAAGTGACGGGAGAGGGCCCGGAACAACCACATGATGTTCTTGCGTACCAGCGGCTCGCCGCCGGTGATCCTGAGCTTGCGCACGCCCTTGGCTACGAACGCCGCACACACGCGGTCCAGTTCCTCGAGCGACAGGAGGTTCTTCTTGGGAAGGAACGTCATGTGCTCGGCCATGCAGTACGTACAGCGGAAGTCGCACCGATCCGTCACCGAGACGCGAAGGTAGGTCACGCTCCGCCCGAACGGATCGATCATCGCCGGGTTGGCCGTGGGTGTAGTCAGCAGGGTCATAGGCGTGTCCCAGACGACATCAGGGGCGGAGGGAGAGCTTGCGGATCATCCGGTCGATCTGACTGGAAGGTAGTGAGACGATATCGAACCGCAAGGCCGGTCCGGCATGCTCTCCGGGCTCTCCGCGGCGTCCCAGGTCGAGCCTCGCATCCTACAGCCTTTGCGGCCGTCCGACCATCACCGGTGAATATAGCGCCCGGCGGGCACGAGTGTACGATGCTGCAACGCAAACGGGGCGACCGTTCGGCCGCCCCGTCATCTCGATTGCTTGTGTGCGGCTCAATTGGCCGAGGCGCTCTTGTCCTTGCTGGTGCGCTTGCGACGCGGCCTTTCCTCCTGCGGCGGATCGTCATAGCCGCCAAACAGGCCGAAGAGGCTTCCGCTTCCGCTTCCGCTTCCGCTTCCGCCACCGCTGCTGCCGCTCGCGGCGGGAGCCGGCCCGCCCGAGGAAGCGACGTCGAAGCGGCGGTAGGTCACCGTCACCCTGGCGCCGACGCTGGCGCGCACATAAAGGTCCTCCACATCCTCGTTGTACATGCGAATGCAGCCCTTGGAGACGGCGGTGCCGATGGTCCAGGGAGCGTCCGTGCCGTGGATGCGATAGGTGCTGGAGCCGAGATACAGCGCCCTGACCCCCAGCGGATTCATGGGGTGGCCGCCCGGCACCCAGCGCGGCAGGCGGGGGTTCTCGGCGATCATCGTGGGCGTCGGCGTCCAAGACGGGTTGACCCGCTTCTGGGTCACGCTGGTGATCCCCTCCCAGCGGCTCTGTTCGCGCGGGACAGCAATCGGGTAGCTGATGGCCTGACCGGGAGAGCTCACATAGTACAGCCGGCGATCCCCGAAGCTGACAATGATCTCGCCCTTCTTGTATTGCGAACTGATGCGGACGTTTTCCCGGCTGCCGCCGGTCCAATCCCAAAACAGCTGAGCCGACGCCGGCTCGGCTCCGAGACCCGCGAGCGCCAGGAGTGCCCCTGCTGCGAGGGTTGCCCGGCGCAGCATGCGTCCCATGATCATCGTCTCGCGCTCCTTTTTCTTACCCTCAAACTCTCGGCGCCGATGGTGCACCGATACCCGTGAAAAGTAGGTTTATCGTTGCCCCGCAACGACCATGCCGCCCTTCCCGGCATACCTGAGACCCGCCGAGGCTCAGTGGAAACCGGGCTATGGTGACCACGCGTCCAGGAAGTGCGCCGGGTCCCCAAAAGTGGCGGGAGTTTGTCTGCCTTGGGACCGTGAAGCAACCCAAGGAAACGTGATCACGGGCCAGAATCCGAGGCTTTGTCGCTTCATGTGCGCTTTCAGCCACATGCTTGGCGCAGCACTGCCGAAATTGCTGCCTCTATCCGGTGCCCCGGCGTCCCAAGCGGCTCACAGACGGGATTTGCATTGCCCAGCAATCGCGCAACACTGCGAATCCCCGGCCCGAGACCATCCCAGAGGCCTGTCCGTGATACCGAGGTTTGCCCTCCGCGCCTGCATCATTGCGCTCGCGATAGCGACGGCCGCGGTTCTCCCGGCCGCGGCCCAGGATACCTCCGCCGCACCCGAGGCCGGGACGGGCTGGGGCGCGTCCCGACTGGCGACCGCCAAATCCCACATGGTTGCCGCCGCAAACCCGGCGGCGGCGCAAGCCGGCCTGGACGTGCTGCGCGAAGGTGGCAGCGCAGCCGATGCCGCCGTCGCCGTGCAGCTTGTCCTCGCTCTGGTGGAGCCGCAATCCTCCGGCTTGGGGGGCGGCGCCTTCATCCTCCACTGGCAGGCGGGGGATCGGAAGCTCGAAAGCTACGACGGACGGGAGACGGCCCCGGCGGCGGCCAAGCCTGACAGGTTTCTCCTCGACGACCGGCCGCGCGAATTCGCCGACGCTGTGCTGAGCGGCCTGAGCGTCGGCGTGCCGGGCACGCTACGCGCCCTGGAGATGCTGCACAGGAAGCATGGCCGGCTGCCATGGGCGCGGCTCTTCGCGCCGGCGATCAGGCTGGCGGCCGAGGGATTTCGCGTTTCGCCCCGACTGCATCTCCTGCTGCGCTGGCACGGCGCCGATGGCTTCGCGCCCGGGGCACGCAAGTACTTCTTCGACTCGACCGGCAGCGCGCGGCCGGCGGGATATCTGCTGAGGAATCCCGAGTTCGCCGCCACGCTGCGCGCCATCGCCGAAGGTGGGGTCGATGCGTTCTACGCAGGCGTCGCGGGCGAGGCGATCGTTTCCGCCGTGCGCGCCGCATCTGCGCGTCCGGGCGACATCACGAAGGCCGACCTTGTCGCCTATCGCCCGCGCGAACGCGACCCCCTCTGCACGGTCTATCGGCGCTACCGGGTGTGCGGCATGGGACCGCCGTCTTCCGGCGGTTTCGCCGTGGCCCAGGTGCTCAAGCTGCTCGAGCCGTTCGACCTGGGGCAGCGACCGGCCGACGCCATGAACGCGCGCGCCCTGCACCTCATCGCGGAAGCCGAGAAGCTGGCCTTCGCGGACCGTGACGCCTACATCGCCGATCCCGACTTCGTAACCCCGCCCGCCGGGTTGCTCGACACCCGCTATCTCGATACGCGGCGCTCCCTCATCGATCCCGTCGGGGCCATGACCCGTCCGGCCGCCGGCACCCCTCCACAAACCGACGGGCGCCTCTTCGGCGAGGATGCGACGGTCGAAGCGGCGGGGACCAGCCACTTCTCCATCGTCGACGGCGAGGGCAACGTGCTCGCCATGACCACCACCATCGAGGCGGGCTTTGGGTCGCGTCTGTGGGCGGCCGGCTTCCTGCTGAACAACGAGCTGACCGATTTCGCCTTCAGGCCCGTCGACCGCGCAGGGCGGCCTCTCGCCAACAGGGTCGAGGCCGGCAAGCGTCCGCGCAGCTCCATGGCGCCGACGATCGTATTCGACGCGGCGGGAAGGCCCTGGGCCGTGCTCGGCTCATCGGGTGGCAGCCGCATCATTCTCTATGTGGTGAAGGCGCTGGTGGCGCTGATCGATTGGAAGCTCGACGCGCAGGCCGCAACCGGGCTCATGAACTTCGGCAGCCGCGGCGGGCCCTTCGAGATCGAGATTGACCATGCATCGGCCATCTGGCATGCGCTGAAGGTGAAGCCCTACGGCCATCGGGTGAGCGCCGACCTGCTCACCTCCGGCACGCACGCCATCGTCATTCGCAAGGAAGGGATGCTCGAGGGCGGGGCCGACCCCCGCCGCGAGGGCGTGGCACTGGGCGACTGACGGCAGGCTTCCCATGCAAAGCAGGTCGCGCACCATCACCGTTGCCGGAGCCGGCATCGTCGGCCTGTGGCAGGCACTGGTGCTCGCGCGCCGCGGTCATCGTGTACGCCTCCTCGAGCGCTCGGCGGAGCCGTTTGCGCTGGCCGCCAGCGCGCTGGCCGGCGCCATGCTTGCCCCCTATTGCGAGGCCGAGGCTGCCGAGCCTGTCGTCCGCGACCTGGGCTTCGTCTCCATGGCCCTGTGGCGCGCGACCTATCCGGGCGTGACGCCCAACGGGACGCTGGTGGTTGCCGGCGCGCGCGACCGCGCGGAGCTCCTGCGCTTTGCTCGGATGACTGAGGGCTACGAGAGGGTGGACAGGGACGCGCTTCAATCTCTCGAGCCGGCGCTGGCGGGCCGGTTTGCCGAAGGCCTTCACTACCGGGCGGAGGGCCACATGGTGCCCGCGCACGCCATGCGCTTCCTGCTCGAGGCCGTGCGTGCCGCGGGCGCGGAGGTGGCCTTCTCGACGCCCTGGGAGCGCGCGAGCGGGGAAGATAGGCTCGTCATCGACTGCCGTGGCCTCGCAGCCCGCCCCGATCTCGCCGATCTGCGCGGCGTCCGTGGTGAGCGTCTCGTCATCAAGACACAGGAGATCGAGCTGGCGCGGCCGGTCCGCCTGCTGCATCCGCGCCAGCCTCTCTATCTCGTGCCTTGGGGCGAAGGCCGGTTCCTGGTGGGCGCCACCGTGATCGAGAGCGACGATCCAGGTCCCGTCACCGTGCGCTCGGCCCTCGAGCTGCTGGGCAGCGCCTATGCGCTGCATCCGGCATTTGCCGAGGCGCAGATCATCGAGATGACGGCGGGTGTGCGACCCGCCTTTCCCGACAACGTGCCAAAAATCGTCGTGCGCGGCCCCACGATCTACGTCAACGGCCTTTATCGCCACGGCTTCCTGCTGGCCCCGGTGCTCGCGGACCTCGTGGCGAAGCACCTCGAGACCGGTGCCGTCCACGACGGGATATTCAGGATCGAGCGGCCCGTTTCGCCGCCCGCCTGAGGAACCGCACACCGCTGCGCTCAGGCGCTTTGACCACCCCATCGCGGCGCCCGTGCTTTCCTGTGGGGTACCGAGAAGAAATGGCGCCTTCGAGAGCCAGCAAGGGAGGTCCACATGCCCTGCTTTCACCGCATCCTGCTTCCCTGCTTCGCCAGCGTATCGGGCGCGCTGGCGCAAGACCCTCGCGGTATCCGGAGCAGCTTGTCCGCATCGTCGTGCCGTTCTCGGCCGGAAGCATGACCGATCTGCTCGCCCGCGTGATTGCCGACAAGCTCCAGCAGCGCTGGAGCAAAGAGGTGATCGTCGAGAACCGCCCGGGGCTCGCGGGTACTTCCAGCGTGGCCAAGGGAGCGACCGACGGCTACACGTTGATGCTCACCTCCAACGGCCACACCGTCATCAGCCATCTCAACAAGAACCTGGCGTTGGATCCGGTGAAGGACTTTGTCGGCGTGACCCAGGTCGCCACTACGCCGCTCATTCTGCTGGTCCCGCCCGAGTCCCCCTCCAAGAGCGTCAGGGAGCTGATCGAAGCAGCCAGGGCCAAGCCGGGTGCTCTCAACTACAGCTCGGCGGGGCCCGGCAGCACCACGGGCATCGCGGGCACTCTGTTCAAGCACACGACCAACACCGACATCGTGCACGTTGCTTTCCGGGGGCTCCCCGAGACGCATACCGCCATCATCCGCGGTGATGTGGCGATGGGCTTCTCGTTCTTCTCGTCGGCGGGCGACCTGGTGCAGAGCGGCAAGGTGCGGGCCCTGGCCGTCACGGGAGCCAATCGCCTGAACGTCCTGCCCGAGGTCGCCACCTTCAGCGAGGCCGGCCTGTCCACCTTCCAGTACGATTCGTGGTTCAGCATTCTCGCACCCGCCGCCGCCCGCTTCAGCAGGTACGGGGACACCTTTTGCTCCCGACGGCTGACCGCGGCTATCATGGGCCCGAGCAACCGCCCGACGGCGGGCGGCAGGGATCTGGAGAACGCGACATGGCAGACGGCAGCAAGGTGGCCGACAAGGCCAGGGCGCAGTGGACCGAGGCGACGCCCGCAGGCTACATGCCGGGCTTCGGAAACGACTTCGAGACGGAAGCGCTGCCGGGAGCCCTTCCGGTCGGCCAGAACTCGCCGCAACGAGCCACCTACGGACTTTATGCCGAGCAGCTCTCCGGCTCGCCGTTCACGGCCCCGCGCGGCACCAACGAGCGCTCATGGCTCTACCGCATCCGTCCCTCGGTGCGGCATGCGCAGAAGTTCAAGCGCACGACACTGCCGTTCTGGAAGACAGCGCCATGCCTTGGCGAGCACGAGCGGCCGATCGGGCAGCTGCGCTGGGGGCCGGTGCCGATCCCGACGGAGAAGCTGACCTTTCTCACGGGCATGCGCACCATGACGACGGCCGGCGACGTCAACACGCAGGCCGGCATGGCCGCGCACGTCTATCTCGCCACGCAGTCGATGACGGATGACTACTTCTACAACGCCGACGGCGAGATGCTCGTCGTGCCGCAGCAGGGCAGCGTGCGCTTCTTCACCGAGTTTGGCCGCATCGAGGTCGAGCCCGGCGAGATCTGCGTCATCCCGCGCGGCGTCAAGTTCAAGGTCGAGCTGGTGGACGGGCCGAGCCGGGGCTACGTATGCGAGAACTACGGCGCCAAGTTCACGCTGCCTGACCGCGGCCCGATTGGCGCCAACTGCCTCGCCAACGCACGCGACTTCAAGACGCCGGCGGCTGCCTTCGAGGACAAGGAGGAGAAATGCCGGCTGACCGTGAAGTGGTGCGGCAGCTTCAACGTCGCCGAGATCGGCCACTCGCCGCTCGACGTCGTCGCCTGGCACGGCAACTACGCACCTTTCAAGTACGACCTACGCCACTTCTCGCCGGTCGGCGCCATCCTCTTCGATCACCCCGACCCATCGATCTTCACGGTGCTGACGGCGCCCTCGGAGACGGCGGGAACCGCGAACGTCGACTTCGTCATCTTCCCCGAGCGCTGGGCGGTGGCCGAGCACACGTTCCGCCCGCCCTGGTATCACATGAACATCATGTCGGAGTTCATGGGCCTCATCTACGGCGTCTACGACGCCAAGCCCGAAGGCTTCGTGCCGGGCGGCATGTCCCTGCACAACTGCATGCTGCCGCACGGCCCCGACAAGCAAGCCTACGATCACGCCACCAAAGGCGAGCTCAAGCCGGTCAAGCTGACCGGCACGATGGCCTTCATGTTCGAGACGCGCTTTCCCCAGCATCTCACCCGGTTCGCCGTCGAGCTGGAGACGCTGCAGGAGGACTACGCCGAGTGCTGGTCGCCGCTGGCGAAGAACTTCACGGGAGCCAAGTGACAGGGTGCGCTCACGCCCGCCCGCGATAGCTCAGCAGCATGCCGTCGTAGGCGTATTCGGCAATTTGCCACCAGGCGACCTGCTCCTTGCGGAAGCTCTTGGCCGACTCGAACGCCCGCCGGAAGGCTGCATCCTTGGCCGCCAGCTCCCCGTGATACTCGCTGCTTGCCTTGTAGCAAGCCTCGAGCACGGGCGCCGGGAAAGGCTTCAGAACGGCGCCGGCGGCGATGAGCCGCTTCAGAGCGGGAGGATTGAGCGTATCGTACCTGGCGAGCATCCAGCTGTTGGCAGCGTCGCAGGCTCGAGCCAGAATCGACTGATACGACTTCGACAGCTCGTTCCACCTGTCAAGATTG
Source organism: Hyphomicrobiaceae bacterium (assembly GCA_050248715.1). GTDB lineage: Bacteria > Pseudomonadota > Alphaproteobacteria > Rhizobiales > Hyphomicrobiaceae > AWTP1-13. The sequence goes on from JBFWRV010000047.1 coordinate 42,539, forward strand.
GCAACCATATGCAGCATGCCGCCGCTTTCCCACCAGCAGGGGTAGTAGTTGAACTTTGCGACATGAGCGAAGCCGATCTTGTCGTCGTCATGCGGGCTGATGAACTCGGCCGCATCGATGGTGCCGTTCTCCAGGGCCGTGTAGACGTCGGGATGGCCGAGATTGGAGGGCTCCATGCCGAGCCGGCTGAGGATCGGCCCACCCAGGCCGCCGACCCGGAACCTCAGGCCCTTGAGATCCTCGACCGCGTTGATCTCCTTCTTGAACCACGCGCCCATTTGCGCGCCTGTGGACCCGGCCGGGATGCCGTAGGCATTGAGCTTCTTGAGCGAAGCGTTGATGAGCTCCCCGCCGCCTCCAAACATCCACCACGACAGCTGGTGTCGGGCGTTGAGGCCGAATGGCAGGCCGCTGCCGAGGCCGAGAACAGGGTCCTTGCCAGCATAGAAGTGGAGCGGCGTATAGGCGCACTCCACTGCTCCGCCGGCGACGGCGTCGAGTGCCTGGCGGCTCTGTGCCAGCTCGCCTGCGGTCGACGCCTGGATTTGGAACCTGCCGTCGGTCGCCTCGGCCACGGAACGGCAGAGCGCCTGCGCCGCGCCCGTATGCACATCGAGGGATTTTGGAAAGCTGGACGTCAGCCGCCACTTGACCGCAGGTGCAGTCTGCGCGATCGCGGGAGCCGCAAGTGCTGGACTAGCCAGCGCGCCAGCCGCTCCGGCCCGCAAGAACTCTCTGCGTCTCACGGGAGATCTCCTCCACCCCTGCCCAACTCAGCTTACCGGACAAGCATGCAACATGAAACTCGCAACTTTGCGTGACGGTACACGCGATGGCGCACTTGCGGTCGTCGCGCGCGATTTGACGCGGGCAGTCCGGGCCGAAAGCGTGGTTGCCGGTCTGCGCACGCTGCAGCAGCTGCTGGACGACTGGGATGCTACGAGCCTGAAAGTGCAGCGGATCTATGCCGAGCTCAACGAGGCGGTCGAAGGTGCCCGGGAGGCGCCGTTCGAGACCGTGGATTTCGATCCGGCACGCTGCGCCGCACCATTGCCGCGCGCCTATCAATGGGCCGACGGGTCGGCCTACGTAAACCACGTCGAACTGGTGCGGCGCGCGCGGGGCGCCGAGATGCCGGCAAGCTTCTGGACCGAGCCGCTCATGTACCAGGGCGGCTCCGACGCCTTCCTCGGTCCCTGTGAAGCCATCGAGCTCGCCGACGAAGCATGGGGCATCGACCTCGAAGGAGAGGTGGCCGCAGTCACGGACGATGTGGCAATGGGGGCAAGCGTGGAGGAAGCTGGCGAGCGCATCTGCCTCCTCATGCTCGCCAACGACGTGTCGCTGCGCAATCTCATCCCCGCGGAGCTTGCAAAGGGCTTCGGCTTCTTTCATGGCAAGCCCTCGACCGCCTTCTCGCCGGTCGCCGTCACTCCCGACGAGCTTGGGCCGGCCTGGCGCAACGGCAAGGTGCATTTGCCGCTGCTGGCTTCACTCAACGGCGGGTTGCTCGGCCGGCCCAATACCGGCGTCGACATGACCTTCTCGTTCCCACAGCTCATCGCTCATGCCGCCAAGACGCGGCGGCTTGGCGCCGGCACGATCGTGGGTTCCGGCACGGTCTCCAACAAGCTCGACGGCGGACCCGGCAAACCGGTGGAGGAAGGCGGCGCCGGCTACACCTGCCTCGCCGAGCTGCGCACCGTGCAGACGCTGGTCGAAGGAAAGCCCAGTACGCCCTTCCTCAAGTTCGGCGACCGCGTGCGCATCGAGATGCTGGACGAGGGCGGCCACTCCATCTTCGGGGCCATCGAGCAGGAAGTGGTGCGGTATGCTAGGTGAGGACAGTTCGAGGTTGCCATCCCGGAATTTCGCGGCAGCGAGATATCCAGGACCCAGGAGTCGCGGATCGAGCGCTTGCACCTGGCACCCTGGTCCCGGCTCTGCGCGTCATGCCGAAGGCATGTTTCCAGTATGGCGCGCCCCGGCCGGGATGACGCATAGGAGACGCTGACATGGCAACCTTCGCATCGACCGGCGACATGGCGGAGAAGAAGATCACCTTCTCAGAGATCGGGCGCGACCTCTATGCCTTCACCGCCGAGGGCGATCCCAACAGCGGCGTGATCGTCGGCGACGACGGCGTCATCGTCATCGATGCGCAGGCGACGCCGGCCATGGCCCAGCTCGTCATCGACCGGGTGCGGCAGGTGACAGACAAGCCGATCAAGTACGTGGTGCTGTCGCACTATCACGCCGTGCGCGTGCTCGGCGCCTCGGCCTACAAGGCGCAGGAGATTGTCGCCTCCGATACCTGCCGCGCCATGATCGCGGAGCGCGGCAAGGAGGACTGGGATTCCGAGTACGGCCGCTTCCCGCGCCTCTTTCGCGCCGCCGAGTCGATCCCGGGCCTTACCTGGCCGACCGTGACGTTCCATCGCCGCATGACGCTCTATCTCGGCAGGCGCCGCGTGGAGCTGCGCCAGATCGGCCGCGCGCACACTGCCGGCGACATCGTCGCCTACGTGCCTGACGCCAACGTGGTGTTCTCCGGCGACATCGTCGAGTACAAGTCGGCCTGCTATTGCGGCGACGCGCACTTCATGGACTGGCCGGCGACGCTTACGAACCTCGACAGGGTCAAGGCCGATGCGCTGGTGCCGGGTCGCGGCGACGCGCTCGTCGGAGTCGAGACCGTGGCCGAGGGCATCGCACTGACCCGCGACTTCCTGCGTGACACCTACGAGCCCGTGAAGCGCGGCGTCGCCCGAGGCGCGCCGCTCAAGGAGTGCTTCGACGCTGCGACCGAGGCGATGCGCCCGAAGTACGGCAGCTGGCCGATCTTCGAGCACTGCCAGCCCTTCAACATCTCCCGCGCCTGGGACGAGGCCCAGGGGATCGACACCCCGCGCGTGTGGACTGCCGAGCGCGACCGCGCCATGTGGACCGCGCTGCAGGGGTAGCGGCGGTCATCCCGGCAGCGCGACGACCGCGAAGATGGGAACGCTGTCATCCCGGCCGAGGGAGACGGCCCGAGAGCCGGCACCCACGGGCTGCAAACGATGGCGCTAAGTCTGGGGCCCTGGGTCCCGGTCATTCGCCTTCGGCGAATTCCGGGATGACAGCGAGCGGAACGATCGGAATTCGAGCCGGCGCACTGTTCAGGCGCTGCGTCTGAGCCACGGCCGCGTGCCGGCGGGTGCGTCGAGGCTGCCCGCGGGCTGGTAGTGCAGCGTCACCTCGGCAAGGCGGCCCTCGGCAAGCGCGCGCCGCGTCGGGGCGTTCGTCACCTCGAAGGCATCGAAGCCGACGCGGCGCATGAGCGGGATCTGGTCGGCGAGCACATTGCCGACGGCGCGCAGCTCGCCCGTGAAGCCATGCTTGTCGCGCAGCAGGCGCGCCGTGGAGAAGGCCCGCCCGTCGGAGAACTTCGGAAATTCAAGGGCAACAAGGGCGAACCGCGCCAAGTCGCCGGCGATGTCGTCGACCGGCTCGCCCGCCGCGATGAGAAGGCCGAGCGGCGCTTTGCGCGCCGCAAGCGCATCGCGTTCCGCCAGCCAGCACTTCCGTGAGACGATGACGGGACCATCAGGCAGCGGCTCGCCATCCACGGCGCGCGGCCACGCGTCGCGCCGGAACGCGCCGTCGCGCCAGATGCAGCCGCTATGATCGTGGTCGCCTTCGCGCTCCGCGACGTTCCCTCCCCCCGTGTGGGGGAGGGACAGGGAGGGGGGGATCCCAGAACCGGCGTGATTCCCCCCACCCCTGTCCCCTCCCCGCAAGGGGGAGGGGGACGCTGGGGAAAGAATCGCATCAGGCGCCGGCATAGAGGACATCCTTGAACGGGGTGGGACCGAGGCGACCATAGGCGGCGAGGAAGGGCTCGCTCTCGTCGGTGCGCAATTCGAGGTAGCGGTCGACCACCTTCTCGACCGCGTCGACGATGCCGTCGGGCCCGAAGCCCGGCCCGGTGATGGAGGCGATCGCCGCATCCTCGGCGCCCGAGCCGCCGAGAAGGAGCTGATAGTGCTCCTCGCCGCGCTTCTCCACGCCCAGGATGCCGATATGGCCGACATGGTGATGGCCGCAGGCGTTGATGCACCCCGAGATTTTGATCTTGAGATCGCCGATCGCATCCTGCCGGGAGCTGAGGCGCTGGGAGATGCGCTGCGCGATTGGGATCGAGCGGGCGTTGGCGAGCGAGCAGTAGTCGAGGCCCGGACAGGCGATGATGTCGGTGGCGAGGCCCGCATTGGCCTCGGCAAGGTTGGCGGCCTTGAGCTCCTGGTAGACAGCCCATAGGTCGACGAGGCGCACGTGCGGCAGCACGAGGTTCTGCTCGTGGGTGACGCGTACCTCGTCAAAGGAATAGCGCTCGGCGATGTCGGCCACTCTGTCCATCTGCTCGGCCGAGGCGTCTCCGGGAATGCCGCCGATGGGTTTGAGCGAAATGGTGACAATGGCGTAGCCTGGCTGCTTGTGGGCGTGCGTGTTGCGCGTCACCCAGCGGTCGAAGGCGCGATCGGCCGGCCTCAGCGCTGCCTTCGCAGCGCGGCTCGCGAAGGCCGGTGGCGCGAAATAGGCCTCGATGCGCCGGATCTCGGCCTCGGGCAGCTTCAGGGCGCCGTCGCGGATGCGCTGCCACTCCTCCTCCACTTGAGCGCTGAAGGCCGCGACACCGATCTCGTGCACCAGAATCTTGATGCGCGCCTTGAATTTGTTGTCGCGGCGGCCGTGCAGATTGTAGACGCGCAGCGCCGCCTCCAGATAGCTCAGCAGGTCGGCCTCCGGCAGGTCGTCGCGAATCCTCTTGGCGAGGAGCGGCGTGCGGCCCTGCCCGCCGCCGACGTAGACCGCAAATCCCACGCCGCCGCCGGCCAGCCGCTTCAGGTGCAGGCCGATGTCGTGCACCTGGATGGCGGCGCGATCCTTCTCCGCCGCCGTCACCGCGACCTTGAACTTGCGCGGCAGGAAGCTGAACTCCGGGTGCAGCGAGGACCACTGGCGAATGATCTCGGCGTAGGGGCGCGGATCGGCAACCTCGTCGGCCGTGGCACCGGCGAAGTGATCGGCCGTGACGTTGCGGATGCAGTTGCCCGAGGTCTGGATGGCGTGCATTTCGACGCTGGCCAGCTCCTCGAGAATGTCCGGGATATCCGTCAGCTTCGGCCAGTTGAACTGCAGGTTCTGGCGCGTGGTGAAGTGGCCGGTGCCGCGATCGTAGGTCCGCGCAATGTGCGCAAGCTTGCGCATCTGTCGTGACGACAGCGTGCCGTAGGGAATGGCGATACGCAGCATGTAGGCGTGCAGCTGCAGGTAGACGCCATTCATGAGCCTGAGGGGCTTGAACTCGTCCTCGGCCAGCTCGCCCGACAGGCGTCGCTTCACCTGGTCGCGGAACTGCGCCACGCGCTGGCGCACGAACTCCGCGTCGAACTCATCATAGCGGTACATGTCAGGCGGCCTGTGCGTGGGTCGAGCCTGTAGCCCGTCCTTCGACAAGCTCAGGACGATGTTGAGCGCGCGGCTGGGTGCGTAGATGCTCATCACCATCGTCGCCGCGATCACCGCCTCCGTGCTGAGCCTGTCGAAGCACGGCTGAGGGGGCCGTGTAGCCCGGCACGTCGTCGAGGACGCTGGGTCCGCCGGCGCGCACGCGCTCGCGATAGCGGACGGGCGTGAGGCCGGCCTCCGTCTCGCACACCTCGACGAGATAGGGCTCGACGATCACATTGTGGAAGGCGTCGTAGGTAGCTCGATCCTGCAGCGCCCTCACCTCGTCGGGAGTCCGGGCCAACACGGCTTCCGCGAAACTCTCGCTCCAGGCACCCTCGAAGTCGAGGAAAACGACAGCGCCGTCGCTGAGGCGGTTGGCGGTCAGAACTGAGATTTCGGCGTTCCTGCTCATTGGGCAACCCCGGTGTTGACGGCAACTTCATCCCGGCCTTCGCCTGCGGCGCGCGGCAGGCGGCGGCGATGCACGATCACGCTGTCGGGTCGACAAAGTCCCGCCTCGGCCCAGTCGAGACCGACGAAGATGACCGCGGGCGATCCGACGGAGAGGCCGGCGACGCAATCGGTGAGGTCGGCGAGCGTGGTGGCGATAGCGCGCTCGCTCTCGAGCGTACCGTTCTCCACGATGACGACCGGCGTGTCGGGCTCGGCACCGGCGGCGAGAAGGTTGGCACGCAGCAGCGGCGCGTTGCCGACGCCCATATAGACGGCGAAAGCCGAGCCCGGGGAGGCGAGCGCCGGCCAGTCGAGATCAGGCTCGCCTTCTGCGCTGGCACCCGTGACGAGCGAGAAATGGCGCACGCGCTCCCGCAGGGTCATGGGCAGGCCGATGCGCGCGGCGCACGCGTGCGCCGCCGTCACGCCCGGCACCACCTCGAAGCCGATGCCCGCGGCCTGGCAGGCCGCCATCTCCTCCGCGGCGCGGCCGAACACGAAGGGGTCACCGCCCTTCAGCCGGGCAACAACTTTGCCGGCCTTCGCCTCGCGCACGATGATGCGGTTGATCTCGGCCTGCGACGTGGTCGGGCCGCCCGGCGTCTTGCCGACAAAGATGCGCTCGGCATCGCGGCGGGCATACTCGAGCACCCTCGGATTGACTAGGCGATCGACGACCAGGACGTCGGCATCCTGCAGGCGCTGCAGAGCCTTCAGGGTGAGCAGGTCCGGATCGCCCGGCCCGCAGCCCACGAGCACGACGCGGCCCGCGCCGGGCGTGCGGGCCGGCGCATTCTCGCCATGGAGCTCCTCGGCAAGAATGCGGCCGGCCTCATCGTCTGCGCCGCTCAGCACGGCGCCGCGGAATGGCCCCTGCAGCAACCGCTCCCACATGCGGCGCCGGGCGCGCTGGTCGGGAACAGCCTTGGTGACGGCCTCCCGGAGCGCCAAGGCGCGCTCGGCGAGCCTGCCGAAGTTGGCAGGAAGGATCGCCTCGAGCCTGGTCTTGATCTCGCGCGCCAGGACAGGCGCCGCGCCTTCGGTGCCGACTGCGACCGTCACCGGCGCGCGATCGAGGATCGCGGGCGTGATGAAGGTCGAGAGGCCGGGCGTGTCGACGACATTGACCGGAATGCCCCACGCCTTCGCCGCGCGGGAAACAGCTGCATCCTGCAGCCGATCGCCGGTGGCGGCATAGACGAAGCGCTGGCCCTCCAGATCTCGGACCAGAAACGCGCGCAGGACGATCCAGATCGCATTCTGCTCCTCGAGATCGCTTAGCTCGTCGGTGACGGTCTCGGCCACCACGGTGATGTGCGCGCGGGTCTTGCGCAGCAGGCGCACCTTCTGCGCGGCCTGCTCGCCACCCCCCACCACCAGGACGTCCGCACCCTGGAGGTCGGCAAAAATCGGAAAATACCTCATGCGCTCAGGCTCCAGCCCTGGAGAAAGAACCGCCAGACACGAACCGCCCGCGGCGGCCCCCACCGGTCTCTCGGGGGGAGGGAAAGGCCGGCAGGAGCTGCGCACGGGCGCCGGGGCTAGAGATAGAATTTTCTTCCTTAAAATGGCAAGATAGGTGGATAAATAAGCAGATCATTCACAAATTATGCGCCATACGTAGAAAATACGCGCTCTCTAGGCGGTGCCGCAGATACGAACACCCGCGCGCTCGTCGCGCTCCGGAACGGCATTCCTGTCGAGCGGGGCCTTGAGCCAGGAGGCAGCCGCCTGCGGATCACCGTTCCGCGGCGAGGCTTTCAAGGTCGAGACGCAGCCGCCCCATCTGCAAGTGGCCGTCAGGCGTCACGGGCCACAGCTCCCGCGGGCGGTCCCAATACAGCTCGACGCCGTTCTGGTCGTAGTCTCGCAGGTAAAGCGCCTCGCTCACGCCGTGGTCACTGGCACCGTCGAGCGTGATGCCGGCCGCCATCACGCGCCTGAGCGCGTCGCCGAGCGCCGCGCGTGTCGGATAGAGGATGGCCAGATGATAGAGGCCGGTCGCGCCCGGAGGCGGAGGCGACCCGCCCAGGCTCTCCCAGGTGTTCAGTGCTATGTGGTGATGATAGCCGCCGGCCGACAGGAAGGCGGCCTCACGCCCGCGCCGCTGCATCAGCTCGAAACCGAGCACCCCGACGTAGAAGGACAGCGCACGCTCCAGGTCGGCGACCTTGAGGTGCACATGGCCGATGCGCACGCCGTCGACGATCGGTCGAGCAGGCGCTGGGTCGCCAAGCGGCTTGAGGCGGGCGATAGTCGTCGTCGTGGTCGCCATGGGGTCAGCCCCCTTTCGTCGACTGTTCGGCCTAGCGTGATGATCGAGAAGTCCGTTGCATCGTTTGCGGCTAGGGAGACGGACTTCTCGATCTGAATCACACGAGCACCATGGTTTTTCTAGTGTCCTTCAGATCGCGAAATTCGTTCAACGCAAGCGGCAGAACGAGACGAATTTCGCGATCAGGACACTAGACGTCGAGCGTGCTCGGGAGGGGTCCGACCCCATCGAGAAACGCCGCCAGTTCATGCGTCATGTGATGCACGTGGTCGGGCGGCTCCATCCAGGCCCTGATCTGCTGCTGCACGGGGTGATCGGGGTTAGCATCGGAGCGCACCAGAACCGTGGTCATGCCGAGCGCGTGCGGCGCCTCGAGATTGCGCGGAATGTCCTCGAACATCGCGGCGGCCTTGGGCTCGACCCCATGCACGCGGCAGAAGTGGTCATAGCAGCTCGCCGTCGGCTTGGGCACATAGTCGGCATCGCAGATGTCGAAGATGCCTTCGAAGCAGTGCAGCACGCCGAGCTTGCCGGCGACGCGCTCGGCATGGCCCCGGGAGCCGTTGGTGAAGATGAGCTTGCGCCCGGGCAGCCGGTTGATGGCTGCGGCCAGCTCGGGATGCTCCTGCACCACCGACAGATCGAGGTCGTGCACGTAGTCGAGGAAGGGCTTCGGGTCCATCCGGTGTACCTGCATGAGGCCGCACAGGGTGGTGCCGAACTGGCGATAGTAGGACTTCTGCAGATGGCGGGCATAGACGAACGGCACGCCGAGATAGCGGGCGATGAACTCGCCCATCTTCTGGTCCACCTGGGCGAACAGGTTGCACTCGGCGGGATAGAGCGTGTTGTCGAGGTCGAAGATCCACACGCGCGTTGCATCGAACCCGCGCCGCTGCGTCGTGTACGTCGTTCCCTCCCCCTTTGTGGGGGAGGGACAGGGAGGGGGGGATTGCAGAACGGTTGCCGGCGGGGTTCCCTCCACCATAGGGGGAGGGGAATTCGGGTTCAGATGTTCCTTGCCCATCAACCGACCTTCATCGCCTTGCGCGCAAAGAGTGTGCCGACGCCATGCTCGGTGAAGAGTTCCAGCAGCACGCAATGCGGGAGCCGACCGTCGAGGATGACGACCGCCTCGACGCCGGCCTCGACCACCTCGATGCAGCCCTCCACCTTTGGGATCATGCCGCCGGTGATGACGCCGTCGCGGATCAGGGAGCGCGCCTCCTCGATGCTCAGACGCTCGATCACCGCGCCGCCCTTGTCGAGGACGCCCGCCACATCCGTCAGCAGCAGCAGACGCTTGGCCTTCATGCGCGCGGCAAGGGCGCTGGCGAACGTATCGGCGTTGATGTTGAGGGTCTCGCCGTCGCGGCTGATGCCGACCGGCGCAATCACGGGGATCAGGTCGGAGCCGGAAATGACCTCCACGATGTGCGGATTGACCTCGGCCGGATCGCCGACATAGCCGATGTCGACGACCTGCATGAGATTCGATTCCGGGTGCGGCATCTGCGTGATCTTCCGGGCGATCATCAGGTTCGCATCCTTGCCGGAGATGCCAACCGCCTTGCCGCCCTGCCGGTTGATGGCCGTGACGATGTCTTTGTTGATGAGGCCCGCCAGCACCATCTCCACGACCTCGACGGTGGGCTTGTCGGTGACGCGCAGGCCGTGCACGAACTCGCTCTTGAGAGACAGCCGCTTCAGCATCCCGGCAATCTGCGGTCCGCCGCCGTGCACGACGATGGGGTTCACGCCGGCCTGCTTCAGCAGCACGATATCCTGGGCAAAGGCCGCGGCAAGCGTCGGATCCCCCATGGCGTGGCCGCCATACTTGACCACCACGGTCTGGCGGTCGTAGCGCAGCATGTGGGGCAGGGCCTCGGCAAGGATTCGCGCCTGGGCAAGCGGGGGCAGACCCGCCAGCGCCTCGCCTCCCATTGCCGATTGCTGCTTTGCCATCGCCCAGCCCCTTGCCCTGCCGAAGCGCGGACTCTTGCATTTTCCAGCCGCGTCCGCCGCCAAGCACTTATCCCGGCGCGACTTTTCGCTCAACGGAATTTGCGCACAATTGCCTGCTAAACCTGCACAGCTTCTTGGCCTCCAGGGCGTGTCAACGGCCACGACCTTCGGATAAAGTGCGCGGGACTTGAACGGGATGTGCCTGCCGAGCTATGCCCCGTCACGCGTTCGGCTAGGCAGGCGCGTGGGTGCAGCCACGCTGGTCTGCACCGCATCCAGAGGTTGTTGATGCCGCAGTCCTTTGCGGAACAGCTCAGATCTATTCCCATGTCGCCCAATCTAGGCCAGAGCCTGGAACGGGCGCATCGTTCCGCCCGTGACCAATCGCACCGCCTCGTGACGCTCGAGCACCTGCTGCTGGCGCTCACCGAGGACACCGAGGCGGCACTGATCCTGCAGTCGGCCAACGTCGACCTTGCCCGTCTTTCCACCGATGTCTCGGCCTATCTCGGGGGCCTTCTCGAGGACATGCGGGCCGAGCCGGGCACCGAGCCGAGACCCGATGCGGAATTGCTCCGCGTGCTGCAGGCTGCGGCATCGGCAGCCCAGCAATCGCGACGCAAGCAGATCGACGGGGCGATCGTGCTGGCCGCCGTCGTGGGTGACGGCAAGAGTCCGGCGGCCGGCCTGCTCAAGGCCCTCGGCATGACGTTCGAAGAAGCGATCCGGGCCCTGCAGCGCGCCAACACCAAGGCACGCCTCAAGCCCATTGCCAAGCCACCGGCAGCGGCCGCGCCCGCACCGGAAGCGCCGACGGCGCCCTCCTCCGCCCCCTCCCCGCCCGCGCCGCCACCGGCTCTGAGCGTGCCGCCTGCTGCGGAGGCGCCGACCCAACCCGCGACTGCCTCCGCAGCCAAGGATGCTCCCGCGCCGGATGCTCCCCTTGCCGCTCAGTCGGCGGACGAGATCCTCGCGGCGGCTCGTGCACGCATCCAGAAACGCGCGACTGCGTCCGTCGCCAAGACCGAGCCTTCCACACCGCATCGCGCGCCGCCGGCCCCGGCGCGACAAGTCGAGCTCCGTGATCCCGCCGATCTGGACCTCAACCCGGAGGTCGGACCAATCGACCCGGCGCAGACCAAGTCGCTGACGGCGGCGATCGAGGCCGCGATGGCTTCATCGGGCTCGCGCGGCGCCTCCTTGCTGCCGCCGACCAAGCCGTCCGCAATGCCGCCCCAGCGGCCGGAGCTGTCCGCAATGGATACGGCCGAGAAGAAGGCGCCGGCAGCCGCGATCGCGGCTGCGCCGGCGCGGCCTGCCAGGGTGCCGCCCGCCGAGCGTGCCGGTGCCGCCACGCGCG
>JBFWRV010000048.1:0-52481 GCA_050248715.1 Hyphomicrobiaceae bacterium
GCTGCTGGCCGAGGCAGCCTGAGCCGAGCCAACCGGACAGCCCCGGACCCCTACGACCCCACCGCCAACCGCCCCGATCCGGAAATCCCGATCCGCCACAGACCCAAGTTCAACAGCCTGCTAGAGAACCCTCGGCGGCAGGATGATGCAGCGGGTTCCGGGCCGCCAGCCCCGGCCTGTGTTCGTGCCGAGCTTCAGCCCGCACCAATGCGCCCGTCCGTCCGTGGCGCGCTCGCCGACGACAAATGAGCGCGACGCGGTGATCCAGACCCCGTCGACGAGCAGGCGGATGATCTCCCTGTCGTTCTCGACGGTCTCCGTGAATTGCTCCGCCGGATGGCAGTCCTTGTTGGTACAGCAGGGAAAACCGGATTTGTCCGTGAACGCTTGGTAGTCCATGCCGCGGTCGTTGACGTGCGCGACCGCGAGCGCTGGCAGCAGCAACAGCAGACCAATGCTCGGCAAACGTAGCGGCGGCATGAGCGCTCCTGCGCGCATCCCCGACCCGAAGTCCATGCGGGTCGTCGGCAGGCAGGCAGCTTACCGTTGGCGCGCGCGGCGGCGTCTCTTCACGATCGCGTGATCAACGGAGTGCGTATCGAAGTCGAAGCGCCTGTCGCTGCCGCGAGACGCGGCCCTCAATCGAGCAGATGGCTGACCATGCCGTCCGCCAGCTTGGGCTCGAACCAGGTCGACTTGGGCGGCATGATGCCGCCGGCGTCGGATACGGCGATCAGGTCGTCCATGCTGGTTGGGAAAAGCGCGAAGGCCACGGCCATCTCGCCCGAGTTCACCCGGCGCTCCAACTCGCTCAAGCCCCTCCCGCCGCCCACGAAGTCGATGCGGTCGTCGCCGCGCGGATCGCGGATGCCGAGAACCGGCTCGATCAGGTTGCGCGTGAGATAGGTGATGGGCAACCGGGAGAACGGGTCCGCCTGGGCCAGGAAGTCCGGTAGCAGCTTGAGGCGATGCCAGCGGCCGTCGAGATACATGCCGAACTCATGGCCCGCCACAGGCCGGACCGGAGATCCCGATGGCGTGACGGCAAAACGCCTGCCGACCTCGGCCAGTAGCGCCTCGGGCGTGCGGCCGTTGAGGTCGCGGACCACGCGGTCGCAGTCGAGGATTGTCATCTCGTGGTGGGGGAAGACGACGCTGAGGACGTAGCGGTGCGATCCGTCGGCTTCGCCGCGCCCCGCCGCAACCCGCGTCGCGGCTGCAATGCGGTGGTGGCCGTCGGCGATGTAGAGCGCCGGCAGCGCCTCGAACTGCTGCGTGAGGATGTCGATCTCGGCGCCGTCGCCGATCACCCAGAGTTCGTGCGTCACGCCGTCGTCGGCGGCAACCGAGACATCGGGGTCTCGCTCGGTCGCCCGCCGCAGGCAGCGGTCAAGCTCGGGGGCGTGGGGATAGGCCATCACGACCGGGCCTGTCTGCGCGGCCAGCGCGGCAATCTGCTTCACGCGATCGGTTTCCCTCGCCGGCGAGGTCAGCTCATGCTTCTTGATGCGGCCCATCGCGTAGGCATCGAGGGAGGCAACGCAGGCAAGCCCGGTCTGGCGGCCGCCGGTCCAGCTCGCGCGGTAGCCGTAGTAGTTCGGATTGGCGTCGCGCACGAGCACGCCCTCGGCGATCATGCGGCGCAGGTTCTCGGCGGCGGTCGCATAGACTGAATCCGCGTAGGCGTTCGTCTCGGCCGGCAAGTCGATCTCGGCCCGCGACACGTGCAGGAAGCTCCAGGGTTTGCCCTTGGCGCGCTCGCGCGCCTCCGCACTCGAGAGCGCGTCGTAAGGCGGGGCCAGGACATCGCGCGCCCGGGTCGGCACAGGGCGGAGCCCACGGAACGGGCGGATGAGGGTCATGCGCACCTCCCTCGCTTGCTCGTGCAGGGTTGTGCCTCGCTTACTCGCCCGGCCGGCAGCATGCAACCCATGGCCGCCAAGGTGCGGCCAAGCCCCACCGCGGTGCGCCCTTGTCTTCAGCGATGCCGGAGGAGGGTCGCGTGCGCCGGCGACATCACGTCGCAAATTCGGCGCGCGTGTAGCCCTGCAGGTAGAGCAGAGCCGTCAGGTCGCCGTGGGTGACGGAGGCCGCAGCCGCAGCGGCGACGATGGGCTTGGCGCGAAAGGCGACGCCAAGACCTGCCGCCTCGAGCATGGCGAGGTCATTGGCGCCGTCGCCGACTGCCATGGTCATCGGGGCGTCGAGGCGATGCTCCCGCGCAAGGCGCTGCAGGGCCGCGAGCTTCGCTTCGCGCCCGAGAATGGGTGCCTGAACCGTTCCCGCAATCCTGCCATCCTTGAGCTGAAGCGTGTTCGCCTGCTGGATATCGAAGCCCAGTAATGCCGCGACCCGCTCCGTGAAAAAGGTGAACCCCCCAGATACCAGCGCGCACACGGCCCCGCTCCGGCGCATGGTCGCAACGAGGGTTGCGGCGCCCGGCATCAGCGTTACGCGTTCGTAGACGCGCTCGAGCACGCTCGCGTCGAGGCCGCCGAGCAGCCCGACCCGCTCCCGTAGCGCGGCCGCGAAGTCGAGCTCCCCGCGCATGGCGCGCTCGGTGATATTTGCAATACGCGTGCGCAAACCCGCGAAGTCCGCAATCTCGTCGAGGCATTCCTGCTCGATGATGGTCGACTCCATGTCCGCGACCAGCAGCTTCTTGCGGCGCGACCCGGGGTCGGCCGGCACGATGTTGACGTCGATCGGCCGTCCGGACGTGCGGGTGGTGACGCGCTCGCGCAGCTCGGCCAGGGCTTGTACGGACGATGGGGCGAGCAGCGCCTCCCAGGCCGCGTGCGGGGCGAGCCACCGCGTCCCCATGACGGGTTCCCGATCGAGGGCCAGGCGCTCGACATCATCCACAATATCGGTGTCGAGCACGCCGGGCCTGCCGGCGGAGGTCAGCACCAGCGCATGGCTTGCGGTTTCGTGCATCGCCTATCTGCCGCGCACCATGGCCTCGCGGATGAACCGCTTGGCTTCGGCCGCATCGCCCCAGCCGTTCATCTTCACCCACTTGCCGGGCTCGAGGTCCTTGTAGTGCTCGAAGAAATGCTGCACCTGCTCCAGCGTGATGCGTGGCAGGTCGGTGTAGTTGACGACGTGCTCGTAGCGCTTGGTGAGCTTCGGTACCGGCACAGCCAGGATCTTCTCGTCGCCGCCGGCATCGTCCACCATCTTGAGCACGCCGATCGGCCGTACATTGATGACGGCGCCGGGTACGATCGGTCGCGTGTTGGCGACGAGCACGTCGATGGGGTCGCCATCCTCCGACAGCGTGTGCGGTATGAAGCCGTAGTTGCCTGGATAGCGCATCGGCGTGTGCAGGAAACGGTCGACGACCAGCGTGCCGGCGGCCTTGTCCATCTCGTACTTGATGGGCTCTCCGCCGATGGGCACCTCGATGATGACATTGACGTCCTCGGGCGGGTCATGGCCGACGGGAATCGCATCGATGCGCATGGGGTGCTCCTTGGCCACCCTGTAGTCCATATTGGGACGCGGCGGCAAGGCTCTGCGGCCGGTTGATCGGCGCGGGGCGGAGGCCTTAACTGGAAGGCATGACCGCTTCGCCGCACCAACGCACCATCCTGATCGCAGGCCCCACCGCCAGCGGCAAGTCGCGGCTGGCGCTGCGGCTGGCCGAAGAGCTTGGCGGCACGATCATCAATGCCGACAGCATGCAGGTCTATCGCGAACTCCGTATTCTCACGGCGCGGCCCGCGGCGGCCGAGGAGGCGCGTGCTCCGCATGCGCTGTACGGCTTCGTGCCCGGTGCCGAGGCCTACTCGGCAGGCCGCTATGCGGCAGATGCGGCCCAGGCGCTCGCGGCAGCGAGAAAAGAGGGGCGTATCCCCATCATCGTCGGCGGCACGGGGCTCTACTTCACGGTCCTGCTCGACGGCCTCTCGCCGGTCCCGCCGATTGATCCCGCCGTGCGTGCGTACTGGCGCGGCGAGGCTGCGGCAAGGCCGGCGCCGGAACTGCACGCGATCCTTGCCGCGCGCGACCCCGTGATGGCCGCGCGCCTGATGCCGACCGACCCGCAGCGCGTCGTGCGCGCGCTGGAAGTGCTGGAGGCCACGGGCCGGTCGCTTGCCGCGTGGCAGGGCGAGCGCGGCACGCCCGTGCTGCGTGAGGATGCCGCAGCCCGGCTGCTGGTGCTGCCCGACCGCGCAAGCCTCATGCAGGCGATCGAGGCCCGCTTCGATGCCATGCTGGCCGCCGGAGCTCTGGCCGAGGTGGCCACGCTTCTCCGACTCGGCCTGTCCTGGGAGTTGCCCGTCATGCGCGCGCTCGGCGTCGCGCCACTTGCGGCGCACGTGGACGGGCGGATCCGCCTCGCCGAGGCAGCGTCGGCGGCCAAGACGGAGACCCGTCAGTACGCCAAGCGCCAGGTCACATGGCTCAGAAGCAAGATGATGTCGTGGAGGCACTTGGACACGCAACAAATGGAAAGTTTTCGACCATCAGACTTATCATTTGGTGAACCTTAGCGGTTGACCTGTCGCCGTCCAGCCCATAGTTTTTCCGCCGCTGTCGGCCCGCTCCGGAGGCCGGCGCACGCGTGGAGCAAGGGGCGATGGCGGTGAAAATGACGGGCGCCGAGATGGTCATCAAGGCGCTGGCCGACCAGGGCGTGGAGCACATATTCGGCTACCCGGGCGGTGCGGTGCTGCCGATCTATGACGAGCTGTTCCAGCAGGAGGCCGTCAAGCACGTGCTCGTGCGCCAGGAGGGTGGGGCCGTGCACGCTGCGGAAGGCTACGCGCGCTCCACCGGCAAGGTCGGCGTCGTTCTCGTGACATCGGGTCCCGGCGCCACCAACGCGGTGACCGGACTTACCGATGCGCTGATGGACTCCATCCCCGTCGTCTGCATCACCGGGCAGGTGCCCACACATCTCATCGGCAACGACGCCTTTCAGGAGTGCGACACCGTCGGAATCACACGTCCCTGCACCAAGCACAATTGGCTGGTGAAGAGCGTCGATGATCTGGGACGCATCCTGCACGAGGCTTTCTACGTCGCCCGCACCGGCCGGCCAGGCCCCGTCGTCGTCGACGTCCCCAAGGATGTCCAGTTCGCCACCGGCACCTACACCGGTCCCAAGGACATCAAGCACAAGACCTATCAGCCGCGCCTCAAGGGCGACTCCGGTGCCATCGCGCATGCTGTCGAGCTGATGAGCCGCGCCAGGAAGCCTGTGCTCTACACCGGCGGCGGCGTCATCAACTCGGGCCGCAAGGCCAGCCAGCTGCTGCGCGAGTTGGTGCGCCTGACGGGGTTCCCGATTACGTCGACCCTCATGGGGCTCGGCGCCTTCCCGGCATCGGGCAAGGAATGGCTCGGGATGCTCGGCATGCACGGGACCTACGAGGCCAACCTCGCCATGCACGACTGCGACGTGATGGTGTGCGTCGGGGCGCGCTTCGACGACCGAATCACCGGGCGCACCGATCAGTTCTCTCCCCGCTCCAAGAAGATCCACATCGACATCGATCCCTCCTCGATCAACAAGAACATCAAGGTCGACGTGCCCATCATCGGCGACGTCGCCTACGTGCTGGAGGACCTCATACGCACCTGGAAGGCGAAGGCCGCCACCGTCGACAAGACGGCGCTGAAGTCGTGGTGGGCGCAGATCGACAAGTGGCGGGCCAGAAAGTGCCTGAGCTACAAGAGCCTGAGCGACGTGATCATGCCGCAGTATGCCATCGAGCGGCTCTATGCGCTGACCAAGGACCGGGACGTCTTCATCACGACCGAGGTCGGCCAGCACCAGATGTGGGCGGCGCAGTTCTTCCACTTCGAGGAGCCGAACCGCTGGATGACCTCGGGCGGGCTCGGAACCATGGGCTACGGACTGCCGGCCGCGATCGGTGCGCAGATCGCCCATCCCAAGGCCACCGTCATCGACATAGCCGGCGATGCCTCGATCCTCATGAACATCCAGGAGATGTCGACCGCCGTGCAGTTCGGCCTGCCGGTCAAGGTGTTCATCCTCAACAACCAGTACATGGGCATGGTGCGGCAGTGGCAGCAGCTGCTGCACGGCAACCGCATCTCCCACAGCTACACCGATTCATTGCCCGACTTCGTCAAGCTGGCCGAGGCCTACGGCGGCGTCGGCATCAGGTGCGACAAGCCTGCCGATCTCGACGATGCGATCAAGGAGATGCTCGAGGCGCCGGCCGACAAGCCGGTGCTGTTCGACTGCCGCGTCGCTGCGCTCGCCAACTGCTTCCCGATGATCCCCTCCGGCAAGGCGCATCACGAGATGCTGCTGGGTGAGGACGCTACCGACGAGGTGATCGACAAGGCCATCGGCAAGGAAGGCAAGGTGCTGGTGTAGGCGCCCTTCCTGCAAAGGCGGAGCCTCCACCACCACCCATGGTCCAAGGCTGCAGGCGTGCCCGTTCACTTTCACCAGACGGGCAGCACCACGCACCCTCGTACGAGAATCAAGAGTCACCCCATGCCCAACACACAGCCCGGCTCCGCCTACTTTCTCGAGGAGCGCAAGGACAAGACCGAGACGCACACGCTCTCGATCCTGGTCGACAATGAGCCGGGTGTGCTTGCCCGCATCGCCGGGTTGTTCTCCGGACGCGGCTACAACATCGACAGCCTGACCGTGTCGGAGACCGAGCACGAGAAGCACCAGTCGCGATTCACCATCGTCACGTCAGGAACCTCGATGGTTCTGGCTCAGATCAAGAGCCAGCTGGAGCGACTGGTCAACGTGCACCGCGTCGTCGATCTGACCGTCCAGGGCGAGCCGCTGGAGCGTGAGCTGGCGCTCATCAAGGTCGCCGGACAGGGGGAAAAGCGCATCGAGGCGCTGCGCCTCGCCGAGATTTTCCGCGCCAATGTCATTGATGCGTCGACGGACCACTTCGTGTTCGAGATCACGGGCCGCAGCTCCAAGATCGAGCAGTTCATCTCCATCATGATGAGGCTCGGCCTGGTCGAGGTCTCGCGCACGGGCATTGCGGCCATCGCGCGCGGCGCCAAGGCGATGTGAGGCTGCGCGCACTGTGGGCACCGAGCTGCAATGGGCATTGCTGATGTTCGTCGTCGTGACCTTGTTCACGCCCGGGCCCAACAACACCATGCTCATGTCCTCCGGGCTCAACTTCGGCTTCCGCCGCGGTCTGCCGCATCTGTGGGGCGTGGCCCTGGGATTTGCCTTCATGGTGCTGGCCGCCGGACTGGGCCTCGGCGCTGTGTTCCACGCCTATTCCCTGCTCTACACCGGTCTCAAATATGTCGGCGCCGCCTACCTGCTCTACCTGGCTTGGCAGATCGCGACCTCGGCTGCGCACGAGGAGGAGGGCACGGCCGACGACAAGGCAATTACGTTCCTGCAGGCCGCCGCCTTCCAGTGGCTCAACCCCAAGGGATGGGTGATGGCAGTCGGCGCCGTCTCCACGTATGCTGCCATCGCCGCCTTCCCTGCCAACGTCGCGCTCATGGCCTTCCTGTTCGGCGCGCTCGGGGTTCTTTCGAGTGCCACGTGGCTCGGCTTCGGCACCGGCCCCTCAAACGTCTGCTGGCCAGCCCGCGGGCCGTGCGCGCGGTGAATGCCGCGATGGCGCTGCTGCTGGTCGCATCGCTGTGGCCGATCTTCAGCGACGCCTGGAGATAGCCCATGCCCTCATCGTGGCGCTTTTCCACTTGGCAAGCGGGCCTTCAAGCCGCTAGGCACACAGCAGTGACCCACTCATCCGTAACCAGTCAGTCCGGGGAATAGCCATGCGCGTCTATTACGATCGTGATGCCGACATCAACCTGATCAAGGGCAAGAAGGTGGCCGTCATCGGCTACGGCAGCCAGGGGCATGCGCATGCGCTGAACCTGCGCGACTCCGGTTGCAAGAACGTGGCGATCGCACTGCGCAAGACTTCGGCCGGTGTCGCCAAGGCGGAGAAGGAGAAGCTCAAGGTGATGGAGGTGGCCGAGGCCGCCAAGTGGGCCGACGTCATGATGATGCTGACCCCCGACGAGCTGCAGGCCGACATCTACAAGGACCATCTGCACGCCAACATGAAGGACGGCGCGGCGCTGATGTTCGCCCACGGCCTCAACGTGCATTTCGCCCTGATCGAGCCGCGCGCCGACCTCGACGTCGGCATGATCGCGCCCAAGGGTCCCGGCCACACCGTGCGTTCGGAGTATCAGCGCGGGGGCGGCGTCCCCTGCCTGCTCGCCATCCACCAGGACAAGAGCGGCAACGCGCACGACCTGTTTCTCTCCTACGGCGCCGCGATCGGCGGCGGCCGCGCCGGCATCATCGAGACCTCCTTCAAGGAGGAGTGCGAGACCGACCTGTTCGGCGAGCAGACGGTGCTGTGCGGTGGCCTGGTCGAGCTCATCCGCGCCGGCTTCGAGACGCTGGTGGAGGCAGGCTACGCCCCGGAGATGGCCTACTTCGAGTGCCTGCACGAGGTGAAGCTGATCGTCGATCTCATCTACGAGGGCGGCATCGCCAACATGAACTACTCGATCTCCAACACGGCCGAGTTCGGCGAGTACGTGTCGGGACCGCGCATCATCACGGACGAGACCCGCGCCGAGATGAAGCGCATTCTCAAGGACATCCAGACGGGAACGTTCACCTCCAACTGGATCCGCGAGTGCAAGGCGGGCCAGCCGCAGTTCAAGGCCATCCGTCGCCTCAACGATGCGCACCAGATCGAGGAGGTCGGCGCCAAGCTCCGTGCCATGATGCCCTGGATCAAGGAGAAGGCGCTGGTCGACAAGAGCCGCAACTAAAGCTCTGACGCCGACACCCGCAAGCAAACTCGCAGTCATGCCGGGCCTTGTGCCCGGCATCCAACCAATTGTCTCCGAGCGAGTTGAGAGGTGGACCCGGCGACAGGCGCCGGGATGACGGCGGTCGAGCCAGCTGGCTTGGCCCCGCAACGGTTTCGCGAGGCGCGCTTTCCAGGAAAGCGCGCCTCGCGCCTTTTGCCGGGCCGGCGGCGACCCCGTGGGCGCGCAATCGCTATGAACAATCGCACATTCGGTTGTTATTTTGCCATTTTCGCATATTGTCCTGCGCCGGTTGAGCTGACTTGTCCGGTGTGGCGCGATGCGTGGTCGTTCGGAAGCCGTGCAACGAAGTCCCGAGCGGACCGGGAATCCCGCCGCAAACGACCGGCCGCGGGCCCGGGGAGACGCCGGGACCGGACGGTCTCCGTATTCGCTTCAGTATGAAACCATTGTCGCGCAGGGCCACGAGCGCCCCACCCCGTCGTTCGGAGCACCGGCTCTCATCTGGCATGTCGCGATCTGGCCGAGGCGAGCGGGCGAGGTCGGGGAGGCGGTCGACCCGCACGATACGGCGGGCGAGAAGCATGTCGACGCCAAGAAGCTATTCGCAGCACGGCGCGAGGCCTGGGTCGACCAAGTCCGCGAGTTCCTGCTCGAGTTCCAGGCACGCGGCTGCCTGCCCGGCGGGGGCAGTGCCGGCAGTGCCGCGAGCAGGCTGACACTCGTCATGCCTCACGACCTGCCCTGGAACGGCGCGTCGGTCGAGGACGGGGACTTCTTCGAGCCCGTCGAGATCCTGGAACAGACGACGGCACCGTTCGAGCTGTGGTGGCCCGATCGCAGCGAGCGCTCGCCCCTCGGAGGCCGCGCCAATGCCATTCGCGTCTGCGTCCATCCCGAGATCGGCGCCGACTACGCCTACATCAGCTTCTACATGGATATCGGCCAGCGCTGGAACGAGGAGCACAGCGCCGCCTCCAATCCCACGTGCGGCGCGCGCCGGTATCGCCTGCTGGAGGCGGTGGCGGACGTGCGCGCGATCTGCGAGAGCCAGCTGGAGCCTGCCGCTCCCGACGGCAGCGCGGCGATCGATCTCCCTGCCCTGCCCGAGACGTTGCGGACCCCGGACCAGCGCGACGCTAAGGAGCTGCACGAGGCGCTCAAGGCGGCGCGGAACCTGCTCTACGTCGACATATGGGAGCTGTTCTGCGAGGAGATGGGCTGCCGCATCGAGCGCATTGCGGGCGCGCTGGGCGAGGTGTTTGCGAATTTTCGCGGGCTCGTCATGTCGACCGAGGGCCTCCCGGACTTCCAGGCGCCGCCCTACTCGCCCGTCGGACCGGCCACGGCTTCCGTCGGTAGCGTTATTTTCCCAAGCTTCAGTCGCGACGATCGATTCAACGCCGACGGTGCAGAGGCAAACGCCGTCGCCAAGGCCTTTTGGCCGTTCGTGAGGCGCATCACGCCCCGCGCCGACTACCGCGAGTTCGTCGCCTGCGGCGTGTTGAACTGGCGCGCCATCTACATCACCGCGCTCGGCTCCAGCAGTCAGTATGTCCAGGGGGTCGAGCGGGAGTTCTCGCGCGTGGAGGAGGGCGAGGCTTCCATCAGAGTCCCACCGCGTCTGCTGGAGGATGCCGAGAAGCCGCTGGCAGCGGCGTCCGCGGCCGGGCATTTCGACAGCCTGGTCGAGGCTCGCTTCGGCCGGAGCGGCAACAACCATCCCGTGCGGTACCTGTTGCTCACCAAGCGCGCGCCGCATCCGCGCCAGGTCGGCCGCATTGCCGAGCGCATCAACGCCATGGGGACGATGCGGCTCTTTGCGTTGAAGGACTGGGCGGCGATCCGCAATGCAGACTTGTACATCTGCGTGCTCGGTCAGGAATTGGACCAGATTACCAAGAAGTGGAGCAGGGACCGCAAGCTCATCAACCGCCTTCGCACTCTCCACGACGTCCATAGCGCCCAGCGCGAGGTCAAGCGACTCGACAGGTTCGTGACCGGCGCGCGAACCATCGAGGAGAGGGCGGAGAGGCTCAGCCGATTCAAGTCCAAGCGATGGTCGGCGGCGGAGCTGCTGGTGCTGAGGGCGATGCCGGGTTACGCGCCGCGCAAGCCGGCCCCCTGGTACATCCGCGCCCTGCTCTTCCTCCGCTTCTTCTACAACTGGAGCCGATACGCCGAGCTCATCAGGGGCATGGAGAACGATCTCGTCGCGGACATCCGGCATGCCGCGCTCTACGAGATTTCCAACGAGATCGAGACCGATCTGATCGACATCTCCTCCAAGCTCGACGAGCTCGGCTTCGGGGCGGTCGGCGGTTTACACTTCCGGCTCAATCGCTCGGCGTTCTACGTCCTGGAGTTTCAGGTTCTGCTCAAGACGCTGCAGGTCCAGAACATTCCGAGCTGGGTGTCCTACGAGCAGTTCGTGCGGCGCGGACTGAAGCCCGCCTTCGACTACATCGCCAGCGTGGGCAAGCGGCTGCGCGCCGTGCGGGCGCGCCTGCTGACTACGACCGAGACGATCGAGACGAGCGCGCTGGTCGGCCAGTCCGCCGCCACCCGTCACAACACGGCAGTCCTGCGGCGCACGACCACGCTCGCCATCCTGATCGTGCTCGTCTTCATTGCCGCCAGCAGCAACGTCACATACTTCGCGACCCGCGTGTTGCGCTTCATCTACCCGCGGCTGCCCGATTGGCTAACCCCGCGCATCGATTGGATATGGTCGATGCTTCCCACAATCCCTCGCTGAGGCGGAGCAAGCGATGGCCTTGAACGCACCCGTTACTGCCGCGCATGACGCCGCGAAAGGCGACGACGCCCGCCGCGCGCCACCTGGTCCTGCAGGCGCGCCCGCACCTCGCAGGCGCTGGTTCGCGCGCCATCGGGGCGATGATTTGCGCATCTACCAGCACTCCAACCTATTCTATTGGTGGGTGATCTGGGTCTACGGCTTCTTCTGTGCCGGGCTGACCTACGTGCAGGGCATTGGCGTTCGAGAGCTGGCGTCGGGGGCTGAGAAGGTGGTGCTGTTCCATCCCTCGCCGTGGCTTGGCATCTCCTTCATTCTGCTCATCCTCTTCGTCGCGGTATTCAGCAACGTGCGCGCACGCGGCGTCTATTCGTTCATGCTGATCCTGGTCGCGGCCGCGCTGCTGTGGGGCATCATGAAGATCCCGGGCGCGGAAGCCGCGTTCGCCTGGCTGCCGCTCCTGCGCGTGCATCTCAACCTGGCCTTCTATCTGACCTTCTCCATTCTGCTGTTGCTGATCTGGACCTGCGTGATCGTTCTGGTCGATCATTTCTCGTGGTGGCGGTTCTCGCCGGGGCAGGTGGTGGAGGAGCACCTGTTCGGCCAGGCCACGGAGCACGCGTACAACACCGAGATGATGGTGGTGAAACGCCTTCCCGACGACCTCTTCCGGCATCGCATTCTCGGCCTCGGCACCGGCGACTTCATGATCAAGCCAGCCCACGAGTCACCCTTCGAGATCCACAACGTGTGGCGTGCCCGCCGCAAGCAGCGTCGCATGGAGGCGATGATCGCCAAGCGCGTCATGGAGACGGCCCGGGCCGATTGATCCGTTGGAGGGGAGGCGAAGGGTGCAGCGTCTACGCGGCGCTGCAGGCGGCCTGCATCAGTCGACGCGCGGGGCCGTCTTGCTTTCGGGTGTCACGTCGAGCACGCGGGCGCGGCCCAGGACCTCGACCTTGGATTTGCAATCCTTCATGCAGGGCTTCCGGTTCCAGAAGCTCCCCTCGGTCTTGTCGCGGTCATCGTCGTAGAACTGGTCTGCGTTGGGCATCTTCAGCGAGGCGAGGTTCCTCTCGCTAAGCTCCAACTTGGGGTCCTTGCTGACGTCGTTGAGGAACAGGATGTAGGCGGTGAGCGCATAGAGCTCGTCGGGCGAGAGCGACTGGGAATTGCCGAACGGCATGGCCCGGCGCACATAGTCGAAGATCGTCGCGGGGTAGGGCCAGAAGGAGCCGACCGTCTTGTCGGGCCGATCGTTCTTGAGGGAGCCCAGGCCGCCGGCGACCGCCGGCCAGCGGTCTTTTCCCTCGCCGAACTCGCCGTGGCAGGCCGCGCACTGGGTCTGGAAGATCTCTTCGCCCTGGGCGACCGTTCCGCTGCCCTTGGGCAGGCCCTGGCCGTCGGGGCGCACGTCGATGTCCCACGCCGCCACCTCCTGGGGGCTCGCTTCACGTCCTAGTCCGAGCTTTTCCGCAAGGGCCGGCGCGGCGGCAAACACCACCAGGGCTGCGGCGAGAACCTCACGAAATCTCGACATTCTCGGTCTCTCCATTCGCGCGCACGAGCCAAGTCTGCATGCCGTTGTTGTGGTAGATGGAGTTGACGCCGCGCACCTTGCGCAGCTCCGCCTTGCTCGGCTGCACGTAGCCGGTCGAATCCATGGCCCGCGACTGGATCAGCAGCTCCTCGCCCTGCCAGTCGAACTCGACGTAGAAGCGTGTGAGCGAGGCCTCCAGCACCGGCCCGTCAATCCGCGCCGTGCGCCAGTTGCGGCCGCCGTCGAGGGAAACATCGACCCGTGTGATGGTGCCGCGCCCCGACCAGGCGAGGCCCGTGAGCACATTGTGTCCCTTGTATCTGAGCGGCGCCTGTGGGCTCGGGTTCGTGACCACCGACTTGGCGTCCATGATGTAGGTGAAGCGGCGCGAGCGTCCGTCGGCCAGCAGGTCCGTGTACTTGGAGGTCTCCTCGCGTGTGTGCCAGGGCTGGTCGCCGACCTCGATGCGGCGCAGCCATTTCACCCACAGGTTGCCCTCCCAGCCGGGGACGACGATGCGCAACGGATAGCCCTGCTCCTCGCGCAGAGCCTCGCCGTTCATCTTGAAGGCGACGAGTGTGTCCTTGAGAGCCTTCTCGAGCGGCAGCGAGCGGGTCATGCCGGCGCTGTCGGCGCCTTCGAGCAGCAGCCACCTGGCGTTGGGCTTGAGGCCCGCCTCGTCCAGGATGAGCTTCAGCGGCACGCCGGTGTACATGACGTTGTGCACCATGCCGTGCGTGAACTGGCAGCCGTTGAGCTGAGCCCCGCGCCATTCCATGCCGGTGTTGGCGGCGCACTCCAGGAAGTGGATGCGGTTGACGCGCGGAAAGCGCTTGATGTCGTCCATGGTGAAGAGCATCGGCTTGTCGACGAGGCCGTTGATCATCAGCCGGTGGTCGAGCGGATTGATCCGGGCCGCGCCGCCGTGATGGCGCTCGAAGCAGAGCCCGTTCGGCGTGATGATGCCGTCGAGCTCGTGCAGCGGCGTGAAGTTGACTGAGCTTTCGCGCGAGGCCGTCAGCCATTCGACGTCCTGGCGCACCACATGTGCTTCGTACTTCGACGGCGTGCCGTAGGGCCTTGCCGCGACGCCGTCGCCCAGGACTTTCGACCAGTCTGGGACGTTGGGCGGCTGGTTCTTTGCGTTGGCGGTGACGGGCTTCCTCATGGATTGGGCATGGACGCTGCCGGTGCCTGCCACGACCAGGCCGGCTGCGGTGGTGGTCAGCAACTGACGCCGAGAGGGCCTGCGACCCGGATGGTCTCCGTGACCCGAGTTTTTCCGCACGCGATCGGTCATGACACGAACCTCGTTTGCTCGGTCGCGGCGGTTCAGGCGCCGACGATCTTCACGGCAGCGCTCGGCTTCACGTCGATGGTCTGGCGGGCAGCGACGTATTTCGCCACTACGTCCCAGATCGGTGGGCCCTCGGTGCCTTCGTTCACGCTTGCCCAGCCGGCGACGACGTATTCGCCGGTCGCCTCCAGCGGCTTGCCGGTCCTGAGCAATGTGAGACCGGAAATGCGCTTGCCCGCGCCCGCCCCGACGTCGAGCGTGAAGCCGAGGCCGCCGGTGCGAACCATGTCGCCGCCCTGCTGGTAGTAGGGATCAGGATTGAAGATGTTGTCGGCGACGTCCTCGAGCACCTCCTTTAGGCGCGCACCGGTCATCTTCATGCGGTAGCAGGCGGGATAGGTGACCGCGCAGGCGTTGGTGATATCCTCGAAGGTGATTGCCTCGTCCGGCAACAGGGTGGAGCCCCAGCGGAAGGCCGGAGAGAGAGCGATCTCGGCCTCGCGCTCGGCGAGCATCGCCTCGCAGAAGAGGTCGTCGAGGGTGCCCGCGAAACTGCCGCGCCGATAGAGCAGTGTCCTGGTGCGGCCGAGGGTGCGCGCGAGCTCGTCCGCGTAGGGAGCGCGGTGCCTGGCGACCGCGCTCGCCATGTCGGCGTCGGGCTTGATTGCGTCAGCGAAGATCGGGATCAGGCGGAAGCGGAAATCCTTGATCTCCTTGCCGCGCACGTCGAGGTCGAGGCGCGACACGAACTTGCCGTGAGAACCCGATGCTACGAGCAGCGTCCGGTCGACCTTTACGACCTGGGGCAGGGCGTCGTGCGTATGCGCGGTGAGGATGACGTCGATGCCGCGGATGCTGCGCGCCATCTTGCGGTCGAGGTCGAAGCCGTTGTGGGAGAGAAGGACGACGAGCTCTGCGCCCTTCGCGCGCACCTCGTCGACCTGGCGCTGCATGTCCTCGGCGCGGATGCCGAACGTCCACTGCGGGATCATCCAGCGCGGGTTGGCGATGGGCGTGAAGGGGAAGGCCTGGCCGATAACACCAATCCTGACGCCGCCGCGCTCGAATATCTTGTGGGCGGGAAAGACGGGATCCTCGAACTCGGTGTCGCGGACGTTCTGAGCCAGGAACGGGAACGCGAGCTTGCCGGTAATCTCCTTGATGCGGGCTTCGCCCAGCGTGAACTCCCAATGGCCCGTCGCAGCGTCGGGCGCAAGCAGGCTCATGGCATCGACCATGTCCTGCGCCTTGGTGCTGAATGAGGTCCAGCTGTTGGTCCAGGTGTCGCCGCCGTCGAGAAGCAGCGCCCGGCCCGGGCGCTCGGCGCGAATGGCTTTGACGATGGTGGCAATGCGGTCGAGGCCGCCCATGCGGCCATACGTGCGCGCGAGCGCGACGAAGTCCTCGCCCGTCAAGGCGTAGGCCTCCGCAGAGCCGGCCGACAGACCGAACTTCTCCAGGTAGGCCTTGCCGTTGATATGAGGGACGAGGCCCTTCGCCTCGCCGACGCCGATGTTGAGGGACGGCTCCCGGAAGTACATCGGGACGAGCTGAGCGTGGATATCCGCCACGTGCATCAGCGTGACATTGCCGAGCGCCTCGAACTCGAGGAGGTGTTCCTGCGTCAGGCTGCCTTGGGCAATGGCTCGGCCGAGCGAGCCGGCGCTGCCGCCGGCCAGGGCCGAGGCGGCCAGGGCCGCCTGCAGGAAATCGCGCCGGGAGAGCATGCGGCTACCTCATGGCGAATGGCCCGCAGGCAAAGACCCGAACTCAGCCGATGGCGATCTTGTGTTCGGACTTGTAGACGGAGCCATCGTCGTCGACCCACGAGAACTCGAACGTCCCGGCCTCAGGCACCCTGACAAAGAAGCCGAGGTAGGGATTGGCGGAGACGGCCGGGTGCCAGTCGCTGCGGAAGACCTCCTTGCCGTTGAACTTGGCGGTGAAGCCTTTGATGATCTTGCGCGGGATCGGTTTGCCTTCGGCGTCCCGGCGCTGACCGGTTTCCATCTCGTGGGAGACGAGCGTCTTGACCTCGATGACGTCACCGGCCTTGGCCTGGGTCGGCATGCGCACGCGCGGCGTGGGGTTTGCCATTGTCGTTCCTCCGGAATGCCTGTTGACCGATCTAGCCGCCGCAGCCGCCGATCGTGACCTTGACTTCTCTTTTGGCGGTATAGAGCTTGCCGTCGGACATCTCCGCGACGGCGACGATGTTCTGGGTCTGGGCCAGGCGCAGGCGGAACTGCGCGGCCGCCTTGGGCATCATCGGCGTGAAGTAGAAGGAGGCCACGCCCGGGTTCGGGTTGCCGTCGGCGAACACGTGCACGGCCTTGACGTGGTCCTTGTCGGTCATCGCGCTTTCCACCTCGAAATTGAGGGGAACCACGAGCCCGTTCTCGGCGATGGTGGGGAGATCGAGCTTGATCTTGCCCTCGCTCAACGCCTTGCCGGCATAGAGCTTGGCGATCTCGGCTTCGACATGGGCCGACGTTGCCGAAGCGAGTCGGGGTCCAAGCAGGGCTGCGGCCGCCGCCGCGCTCGCCGCAATCATCACACTGCGGCGAGTCGGATCTTTGTAAAATCCTTCCATCCCACGTCCTCCCTCCGGAAACCAATGCTTGCTCTTGTCATATTATAATATTTGAATGTAATGTGCAAAGGGCTGTGCCGCGCTGTTGGTGCCGCACCTGTTGCGGCCGCTTTGCGCCCGACAGAGCTCGCGGACAAAAGACTGCCGCGGCAACGCGGGGAGGGATGACGAATGTCGAGTGCAGGACGTGCAGCACTATGGCTGTCGGTGTGCGCGCTCGTCGCCGCGTTCGCGGCAACTCGTGCTCCGGGCTTGGCGCAGGACGCCACTGACGCGAGCGAAAAGGAGATCGAGCGCTATCGCCAAATGCTGAAGGCGGATCCGTGGAGCAATCCGGCGATGCTCGACGTGGACCGCGGCGAGGGCCTGTGGAAGACGCCGCGAGGGCCCAAGGCCGCCTCGCTCGAAGCATGCGACCTCGGCAAGGGTCCGGGCGTCGTAAAGGGCGCCTTCGCAGAGCTGCCACGCTATTTTGTCGACGCCGACCGCGTGATGGATGCGGAAGCCCGCATCGTGTGGTGCATGGAGAAGCTGCAGGGCTTCGACAGGGCGGCCCTGCTCAAGAAGCCCTATCCTGGCGGCGGCCGCGCCACCAAGGACATCGGGGCGCTCGCGACCTACATCGCCCACGAGTCGAACGGGCTCAAGCTCAGCCCCACGCTAGACCATCCCAAGGAGAAGGAGGCCCTTGCTCTTGGCGAGGCGTTGTTCTTCAGGCGAGGCGGCCCTATGGATTTCGCATGTGCCACGTGTCACGCCGACCAGGGCAAGCGCATTCGCCTGCAGGGCCTTCCGTTCCTTTCCAAGTCGGCCGAGGCGCGCAAGGTGGTCGGCGATTGGCCGGCTTATCGCGTGTCCTCCAGTCACGTCATGACCATGGAGCACCGCATCTACGACTGCTTCTGGCAAATGCGCATGCCCGAGGTGGATCTCGGATCCGAGGTGCCTGTGGCATTGACGATGTATCTGATCAAGGTGGCCGAGGGCGGGGAGATCAATGCTCCGGGCCTCAAGCGGTGATGCGAGGGGAGCAGACCATGCCAGCCATCTTCCTCCTCGCCCTTCTCGCCGCGCTCCTCTACGTGAGGCCGGCCGACGCGCAGACTCCTGCGATCGATGCAGCGCGCATGGAGGCGGCCGTGAAACGAAGCTGGACGCAGGCGTCCCCGGAGTGGCAAACGCGCCTCGGGCAGGATGAGACGATGGTGGTGTGCAGCCAGCACCGCAACAGCCCGCCGCCCGCGGTGGCGGATGCAATCCTCGCGCGCGAGAAGGCGTCGATCAAATACCCCGCCGACGGCAAGCTGATGGGCGACTGGAAAAAGGGTCAGAAGCTTGCGCAGTCGGGCTACGGCGGCCGCTTCACCGACTATCCCCCGAGAACCGAGAACGGCGGCAATTGCTACGCTTGCCATCAGTTGTCGAGCAAGGAGCTGAGCTTCGGCACGCTCGGACCAAGCCTTCTGGAATACGGCAAGATCCGCAAGTTCTCCGATGCGGACATCAAAGCCGTCTACGATCGAATTTACAATCCGCAGGCGGCGGTGGCGTGCGCAAGCATGCCGCGCCTGGGTGCCGGCGGGCACCTGTCGATCGAGCAGATCAAAGATCTCGTCGCCTACGTCATGTCGCCGGACAGCCCGGTGAACAAGTAGGTGGTGACGATGTTCGCCGTGTCGTCAGAGTGCCTGCTCCGCCGCCGAGCCAAGCAACGTGTGCGGCCGATTGTGAACGTGGTAGATGTCGCGGAGGAGACGCGACTGTTCGATCCGACAGCGCGGGACTAGGCAATGCCGCAAATACTCTCCAACAAGGTCGTCGAGGCGCTCGAGAGCGATGCGGAGATGTCGCCTGAGCTCACGCGTATGATGAAGAATGCCCGGGCCGCCAGCGACTTCCTGAAGGCGCTGGCGCACGAGAACCGGCTGCTCCTGCTCTGCCTTCTTTCCGAGCGCGAGCGATCCGTGACCGAGCTCGAGGAGCTGTTGTCGCTGCGGCAAACGACGGTTTCCCAGCAGCTCGCGCGGCTGCGACTCGACAGCCTCGTGACGACCCGCCGTGAGGGAAAGACAGTCTACTACAGCCTCGCGGATGCGAATACGCTGAAGTTCGTGAAGGTGATCTACGAGATGTTCTGCTCGGGGTCAGAAGCCGGCAAAGGCCGATCCTGAGCGTGACGAGAGGGGCGCTCTGACGGCGCGCCTCCATATCGGTCGAGGGGAAACGCTGTGGATGGCCTCCTGCCGCCGGCCTCATCTGCGGCTTCCTTGCAGGCTTTGCCGCGCAATACGGGCGGCTCTGCACGGTGGGCGCGATCGAGGACGCGGTCGTTGCAGGCGATTTGCGCCGCGCAAGCGCTTGGGCCATTACGGCCGCCATCGCCATCCTCATGACGCAGACGCTCGTGCTCACCGGCGCGCTCGATCTTTCGCA
Source organism: Hyphomicrobiaceae bacterium (assembly GCA_050248715.1). Lineage (GTDB taxonomy): Bacteria > Pseudomonadota > Alphaproteobacteria > Rhizobiales > Hyphomicrobiaceae > AWTP1-13. The sequence goes on from JBFWRV010000048.1 coordinate 19,403, forward strand.
GACCCACTACGTCCGCGCGCGGCTCGACCTCGTTGGGCTGATCGTCGGCGGCATGATGTTCGGCCTCGGTGCGGCATTGGTGGGCACCTGCGCGTTCGGCCTGCTCGTGCGCCTGGGAACCGGTGACCTCCGCGCGCTCATCTGCGCCATGGTCCTGGGTTTGTCGGCATTTGCCGCGACCGGGGGAGTTCTGAGCCCAATCAGAACCGGCCTGACCAATCTCGGTGCGGTGGACACGTCCGCCTTCGGAGGCAAGACGTTGACCGGCATCGTCAACGCTCAGTTCGGCTGGACGGCTTCGATCGTCTGCGTGCTGCTTCTTGCCGGTGCTTTGCTCGGGTTCGCGCTGACCAACCAGCGCCTCTATCGCAAGCCGCGGCTGATCGCAGCCTCCTGCCTGATGGGATGTGCGATCGCGTTCGGCTGGCTTGCAACGGGAGTGCTCGCCGACCCCTTCGCCGGCCAGCGTCCCGAGAGTCTCACATTCGTGGCGCCCCTCGGCCGACTGATCCTGCAACTCGTGGGCGAAACGCTGACCACCACCAACTTTGCTGTTGCCACCTTGTTCGGCGTGGGCGCTGGGTCGTTCATGGTAGCGATCGCACGGGGAGAGCTCAGATGGGAGGCATTCGACGACCAGCGTGAGATGCGACGCCACCTGCTCGGCGCGGTGCTGATGGGGATCGGCGGCGTGCTGGCGCGCGGCTGCACGATCGGTCAAGGCCTCTCGGGCACGAGCACGCTCTCGATCGCCGCGCCCATCGCGCTGCTTGCCATGGTGATGGGGGCGCGGCTGGGGCTCGCTCACCTGATCGAAGGTCGGCCCTTGTTCACACGGTGGCGCTGACATCGGGGCGCCGCGCAATCTCGCCAGGACCCTTGATATTTCTTGGATGTCATGTATTCAAATATTCAAATTCCAATAGGGGAGGATGACGATGCGGCCTCTGGCACTCTTCCTTGTCGCCGCAATGTCGTCAGCCGCTCACGCGGATCCGATCGAGGATGGTGCCGAGGTCTTCAAGAAATGCCGCGCTTGTCACCAGGTCGGCGAGAGCGCGAAGAACCTCGTTGGGCCGAAGCTGAACGGACTGTTTGGCCGCAAGGCCGGAAGCATCGAGGGCTTCAACTACTCCGATGCCAACAAAAACTCCGGCATCGTATGGGACGAGACGGCCTTTACCAAATACATCAAGGACCCCAGGGCAGCCATGCCCGGCAACAAGATGGCCTTCGCCGGTCTCAGGGACGATAGCGATATCAGCGACCTGATCGCCTACCTCAAGTCATTCGGCCCGGACGGCAAGCAGCAGAAGTAGCAATTTCCGGCCGGCGTGCCGACGGCGCGGAAACCAAGGGAGGACACCATGACCGGCAAGCTCGAGCGAGGCATCCACGAGCTCTATCGGAGCGACCCGGAGCGCGCGGATGTGGTGGTCTTCGGTCGACGCACGGGCATCTCGCGGCGCGGCTTTCTCGGAGGCGCGGGGCTCGCCGCGATGGGCGGGGTGGCGGGCGGGGAGATCGTGTTTGGCAACGCCATGCCGGGCGGGCTGATCCCGGCTGCCTTTGCACAAGCCGCCAAGAAGGACGCCGCGGCGAAAGGGCCGCAGCTTCTGCAATTCCCCGGCAAAGACGCCAACCTCGTGCTGCTCGGCGACAAGCCGCTGGTGGCCGAGACGCCGGAGCATCTGCTCGACGACGAGACGACGCCGACGTCCAAGTTCTTCATCCGCAACAACGGCCAGATTCCCGAGGTGGCGAAGGAGCCGGACAAGTGGAAGCTCGTTGTCGACGGCGAGGTCAACAAGAAACTGGAGCTGACCCTAGGTGAGCTGAGGGCAAAGTTCAAACCGGTGACACAGCGGATGGTGCTGGAATGCGGCGGCAACGGGCGCTCGTTCTTCACGCCGCAGGCACGCGGCAACCAATGGACGAATGGCGGCGCCGGCTGCGCTGAATGGACGGGTGCGCGTGTAGCCGATGTCCTGAAGGCAGCAGGCCTCAAGCCGTCGGCCGTCTTCAGCGGCCACTACGGTGCCGATCCCCACCTGTCGGGTGATCCGCAAAAGGACACGCTCTCTCGCGGCGTTCCAATCAAGAAGCTGATGGACGACAACAACCTCATCGTGTGGGCGATGAACGGCAAGCCGCTGGACCTGATCCACGGCTTTCCGATCCGCCTTGTCATCGGCGGCTGGCCCGGCTCGCTCTCGAGCAAATGGCTCACGCGCATCTGGGTGCGCGACAAGGTGCACGACGGCCAGGGCATGGGCGGCACATCCTACCGCGTCGCCGTCAATCCGATGGTGCCCGGCGGCAAGGCTGATCCGGGCAACTTCAAGGACCTCGAGTCCATGCCCGTGCGCTCGATCATCACCAATCCCGCCAATGGGGCCAAGCTTGCGGCTGGGGGCAGGGAATTGAAGCTGCGCGGGGCAGCCTGGGCGGGCGACAACACAGTCAAGGCAGTTGAACTGTCCATCAATTTCGGCGCCAGCTGGCAGCGTGCCAATCTCGGCCAGCCGAAGAACCGCTACGACTGGCAGCGCTGGACGGCAACCGTGAAGCTGCCACGCGACGGCTACTACGAGGTATGGTCGCGGGCGACGGACTCGCGCGGCACGATGCAGCCGCACATCGCCGGCGACTGGAATCCGCAAGGATATGGCGGCAATCCGATGCACCGTATCGCGGTGCTGATCGGCTAGGTCGGGAATGCTGATGTTGCGCAGCACGCGAAAGATGGCGGGCGCAATCGCGCTTGCGATCATGGCCGAGCTGGTTCCCATGCTAGCGACCGATGGCTCGGCGCAGGGCAAGCGCCAGCGACCGGCGGAGGAGGGCCCGGAGCAATATCCGGCCCATCCCAACCGGGACGACGCCTTCTACTTTTGCACGGCCTGCCACAGCTTCAAGATCGTGGCGGCGCAGGGCATGTCGCGCGAGCGTTGGGATGAGAGCCTGACCTGGATGGCCGACCGCCACAACATGCCGGACGTACAGGGCGAGGACCGCAAGAAGATTCTCGACTATCTGGCGAGCGCCTTCCCCGAGCGGACAGAGCGCGGCGGCTGGAGGAATCCGTTCGCGCCGAAATAAGGCGGTCGCATGGAACCGCCAGGCCGGCTCCAGTCCGGGCCCGCCCATTTGCGCGGACGCCTACTTACCTTGTCTGGCTAGCGCATCCGGTCCGGATGCAATTGAGGTGGCGAGAGTCGCCAGGCGACTTTCGAATTCGGAAAAGGTCACACCCTTGGCGCCACGCTTATGGAAGAATATCTGCTGCGCGAGCGCGCGCGCGGTTGACGTACCAAGCGCGGCCGAGATCAGCGCATTGGGCACATGCCGATCGAGGCCGAAGCGCATGGCACGCTTGAGCAGAAAGCCCGGGAGCTCCGAGGAGAGGACGACGTCAGGGCGCGGTCCCATGTGCAGCAGATAGTCGGCAATCGCCTGTCCAGCCCGGCGCCCGAAGTGGAAGGCCAGCCGAATCCCGCCTCCCGTCGCCGGCGAGACCATGCCGGCGGCGTCCCCAACCAGCATGACGCCGTCCCCAGCCCACGGGCGCACCAGCCCGCCGCAGGGGATGCGGCCTGCGCGGCGCCCGACCAGGCGCGCCTTGCTGAAGTGAAAAATTCCGTCCGCATGGCTCAGGAACCGCCCGAGGTCGGGGCGCCAAGCCGGTCCGACCGCCAGGCCCGCCTGGATGATGGCCGGGGCCGGGGCAACCCACGCAAGATAGCCCGGTGCCAGATCGGAGTTCAGGAAGCAGTGGAGGAAGCGCGAGTCGATTTCGCGGAGGCCGTCGTACTCGTGCTCGACACCCGTGAGAAAGTGGGTATTGCGTCCAAGCCCGAAGTGCCGAGCGACTGCAGACCGTGCTCCGTCGGCGCCGAGAATGTAACGGGCACAGATGTTGAGGTCGGCGAACCGGAAGTGGTCTCCTTCGCGCGAGGCTCCGGTAAATCGACTCCGCCAGAGCAGACGCGCACCGGCGCGCTGCGCCTCCTCGGCCAGCCACCGCAGGACAGCGGCGGTATCGGTCGTCAGAAAGAAGTATCCGGGAGCGAAGAGATCGACGTGCGTGAGATTGGGTGCGTAGAGCCGGACGCCATGGACGCGGCGCGTCAACGAGTGTGGTATGTCGACTTCCTCCACAGCCTCCTTGACTAGAATGCCGGTGGTCGAGACGCGGTGGCCAGCGTCTTGCTTGGCGTCGAGCACCGCTACCTTCAGTCCGCGCATTGCCGCTGTCCTGGCAGCGACGAGGCCTGCGAAGCTGGCCCCGACTATGGCGAGGTCATAGGACGCTGCTGCAGGCAACATGACTGGACTCTCCGGCCAGCTGTCGTCGATCGCGCGATGAGGGAGGGCAAGGACGCCGTGGCTATGAAAGTGTCGGTCCCGATGATGGCCGTTGTGGGTCAACCTCTCGCGCGGCCGGGGAGGGAGTTGGATACGGCTGCCGGATGGCCCGCAACCCGCTTGCGCCTGTAGGGTGCAAAAGGCGAAGCCGCATTGCGCCGAACGGCGCGCAAGAAAATCGGTGCAATGCGCTGCGCTTTTGCACCCTACGGGCGATGCCCACGGTGCGACGGTGCCAGCTTACGTGCCGTGTCGCTGTTGACCGACCACTGCCAGCGCCGGATGCGCGGTCCCGCATGTGGCGGCTGCATCTGCCGCTGGGCCGTTGATGCAAGCGAGCGGGGTGGCGTAGTCTGGTCCGGTGCTTCGTGAGCGACCGCGCCGTACCTGAACTCGAGCGTGAGACGAATGGCCAATCCCTACGAGACGTTGGGCGTGCCACCCGACGCAAGCCAAGACGACATCCGCAAGGCCTATCGCAAGGCGGCAAAGGAGACGCATCCCGACCTCAATCCGGGCAAGCCCGAGGCGGAAAAGCGCTTCAAGGAGATCAGTGCCGCCTACGACATCGTCGGCGATGCGGACAAGCGCAAGCGCTATGACGCCGGCGAGATCGACGAAACCGGGGCCGAGCGCCAGCCGGAGCGGCATTTCTATCGCGAGTACGCCGAAGCTGATCCCAACATGCGATATGGCCGGCGCGGGGCTTCTGCCGAAGATCGCGGCAGCGGCGGAGCCGATTCCGACTACGATATTTTCGCCGATCTCTTCCGTGGGCGGGGCGCGGGCGGAACCTTCCGCATGCCGCCGCGGGATGTTCGATATGCGCTCGAGATCGATTTTCTCGACGCGGTTAACGGCACGCACAAGATTGTGGCGATGCCGGATGGCAAGACGCTCGACATCACCATACCGGCGGGAATCGGTGACAGGCAGGTGCTCCGTCTCAAGGGGCAAGGCTTGCCGGGCTCCGACGGCAAGCCGGGGGATGCGTACGTCGAGATATCGGTTCGGCCGCATCCCGGTTTCACGCGCGAGGGCGATGACATACTGAGCACGCTGCCGGTATCGCTCGGCGAGGCGTTGAATGGCGCGAGCGTTCGCGTCGAAACAGTGGACGGACCGGTCGACGTCAAGGTTCCGAAGGGCGCCAAGGACGGCACGAAGCTCAGGCTGCGCGGCAAGGGCGCGTCACACGGCAAGGCGGACGGACGTGGCGACCAGCTGGTCGAGATTCACATCGTACCTCCGGAAGGCGCCGACGAGGCGCTGGCTCAGTTCATGGCCGAGTGGGAGAAGACACACCCACAAAACCCGCGCAGGAAAGGCGCTGCTTGATATGATCCGCGAAAGCGAACTCATCGCGCAATTCACGTATCTGGAGCGGCAGGTGCTGCTCACTTGGATCGAGGAGGGGGTGATTGCGCCACACCGCGACGAGACGGGTTATCTGTTCGATCGCATCGACGAGTCGCGCGTGGCGCTGGCATGCGACCTGCATTATCGCATGGGCCTGGAGCACGCGAGCCTGCCGGTCATTCTTTCCTTGATCGATCAACTGCACGATGCGCGGCGCCACCTTCGGGTACTTACGCGCGCGGTGTGCGAGCAGCCGGATGCGGTACAGCAGGAGATCACCCGCCATATGGCCGGCGGTGGTGCGTCCCGGGACGACGCGCCGCAGACGTGACATAGGGGGACAAGTCTCAGGCCGGTACAGGGAAGCAGCCGGACCGCATGCCCTTCAATGCTATCGCCGCTGCCGTCTCTCTCGGGCTTCCTCTTCCTCGATTGTAAGCACGGCGTCGGGCATGGCTTCCAGCCGGGCCTTCGGTATCGGCTCACCGCTCAAGTCGGATAGCCCGTAGGTTCCTTCGTCCATCTTGGCCAGCGCCCGCTCGATTGCACGCAGGCGCTGCCTCTCCACAGAAGCGATGGACTCGTCGATTTCGCTCTGCGCCATTTGTTGAGCGTCGTCTTCGATGTCTTCAGCCACCTCACTCCGGGGAGCCCGCTGACGCGCAGCCTCGGCGGCGTCGGCGCTCAGAAGCTGATCGCGCATAGCGCTGAGGCGCTTGCGCTGTTGGTCCAGAAACCCTGGATCTGCGGTTGGCGTTTGCTTGCTCATCGGTCCTCCGTGGTTTCCCGGCACGCCTATCGCTCAATCGCCTCCGGTCCAGGTCCACACTCCAGTCTACGTTTGCGCAACTTGTCATCTTGTGCGGCAACAGGCGCAAGCGCGATCCTCATCTTAGCCATATGGTGAAGAGCTGCGTGGCCGGGACGTGGTTCGTGTTGGAAGGATCGTGGATGGCGGACGACCCATTGCATGACGACGCGAGAACGGCGTTCTTGTTCCAGTGCGGCAATGGCGAGCTTTTTGCCGTGTCGCTGGACACGTCCGGCGCGAACATCCCGCGGACCCTATGCACCGACGGCTGGCATTGCCGGGAGGCGTTCCGGCTCGGCGTGCATGAAGCCATGCCCGTTGCTATTTCGCCCGAGCCGATCTTGAGAGGCATCAAGGCCGACGGCTACTTCATTTGGCGCAAGGGTGCGATGCACGGGACATCGCAATAGGTATCGCTCTTGGCGCGGCCAAGCGGTCACGGGTCAGGTGTTCGCGGCTGTCGGAGCGGTCAGGAAGGTTGCCGCATCGCCCGCGGATGTCACCTGCACATCGAGCCATCCGAAATCGGTCGTTCGCGCGTGGTCGCCTTGGCGCAACAGCACGGACGTGGTGGCCGATTCGATGACCGCTGGACCGACAATCACTTGAGCAGGTCCGAGCGCGTCGAAGTCGTAGATCGGGGCTTCATGCCAGCGGCCGAGGTAGATCCGGCGCGAGCCGCGGGGCTTCGCCGGCGGGCGCTTGGGCAGGAGGGGCTCCTGGGGAAGAGCTGGCAACTCGCCGATCACCGCGATCCTGGCGTTGACGAGCACAGCTTCCTGGTCCCTGAGGCTGTAGGTGTAGAGCTCCTCGTGACGGGAGTGGAACGCGTCTGCCATGTGGTGCAGCAGATCGGGTGCGTCAAAGTCGATGTGATCGAGGTGGACGCCTACTTCGAACACCTGCTCGCCATAACGCATGTCGGCGGAGGGGCGGATGCGAATGGGTCCGGTGAACGACGCGCCGGCGAGCCGTTGGCGGCCTTCCGCTTCCATGTCGCGGAAGGCGGCCCGCACCGCTCCGGCATCAAGATGACTGGCGTCGCCGATGTGCGTCCGCGCCACTTCGCACCGAAGATTGCTGGCCAGCATTCCCCATGCCGACAGCACCGCAGAAAGCCGCGGAATGATCACGCGCCTGAGGTCGAGCTGACGTGCGATATCCGTGACGTGAAGCGCTGCGGCGCCTCCGAACGAAAGAATGGCGAACCGCCTTGGATCGACACCGCGACGCACAGAGACCAGACGAATGCCTTCGGCCATGTGCGTGTTGATGACGCGATAGATCCCTTCCGCAGCCGCCATGCGATCGACGCCGAGGTTCGCCGCTACACGATCGACCGCGGCTTCGGCCGCGGTGCGGTCGAGATGCGCCCGGCCGCCAAGGAACCTGTCGGGATCGAGAAAGCCTAGCACGAGATTGGCGTCCGTCACCGTCGCCTCGGTGCCGCCGTTGCCGTAGCAGGCGGGGCCGGGCTGGGCGCCTGCGCTTTCCGGGCCAACGTGGAGGACGCCGCTATGATCGACGCGCGCGATCGAGCCGCCCCCCGCGCCGATGCTCGCAATGTCCAGGCTCTGCAACGCTACCCGCTGGCCGGCAAGTCGACGGTCGGACGCGATTGCCGCCTCGCCGCCGACTACCAGCGAGATGTCGGTCGACGTGCCGCCCATGTCGAAGGGAATGAGGTCCCCATGACCCAGCAGCCGGGTCGCGTGCTGGCTGCCCGCCACGCCACCCGCGGGGCCGGAAAGGACGGCGCCGGCGGCCAGCCGCACGGCCTCGGCCACCGCCGCAACGCCCCCGTGGGATTGGATGATCAGGACCGGCGCGCGCAGCCCGGCCTCGCGCAGCCGAGATTCGAGGCGAGTTAAGTACCGCTCGAGCGCGGGGCCGACATAGGCGTTGACGACCGTGGTGCAGACGCGATCGTATTCCTTGATCTGCGGCAGCACTTCCGAGGAGAGGGCCGTGTAAACGCCCGGCATGGCGGTGCGCACGGCCTCCGCGGTCAACTGCTCATGGGCGCCGTCGCGCCAGCTGTGGAGGTAGCAGATCGCCACTGCCTCGACGGCCTCGCGCCGCAAAGCCGCGATCGCGGCGTCGAGGGAGCCGCGGTCGAGGGCGATCTCGACCCGGCCATCCGGCCTGATTCGCTCGCGAACCCCGAGCCGCCGGTTGCGGGGCACGAGCTGGATCGGCGGCGGCTGGCGCAGATTGTAGCGATCGTCCTTCAGGCCCTCGCGCATCTCGATGATGTCGCGGTGGCCTTCGGTGGTCAGCAGCCCGACCTTGGCGCCCTTGTGCTCGAGGAGCGCGTTCGTCGCCACCGTCGTGCCGTGCACGATCCGCTCGGTGCGCGCCAGCATCGTTGCGCGATCCGTGCCGAGAGCCTCGGCCAGCCGATCGAGGCCGGCCATCACGCCCAATGACTGGTCGGCGGGTGTGGAGGCCGCCTTCGCGAGCGTGACACGCCCCTCCGCGTCTACCGATACGAGGTCCGTGAAGGTCCCGCCGACATCGATGCCAATTCGGAACATGTCTCAGCTCCGCTTCGCTGAAACAAATCCGAGCGTGACGTCCTGAGCGCGCTCCGCCTCTGTTCGCAGCTTCACCTCACCCCATCCGCCACCGCCGCCCGAGTGCGCGTGCAACACGTCGCCCGGTCGCAGGACGATCCCCGTCTCCTTGGTCTTGAGGGCGCGATCGGGACGATCGGCCGATTGCAGCCAGTAACGATGGGGTTTCCCGTCCACGCCCCCGAGCAGGCCGCAGGCACCGTACTTCACTCCATCGCCCGCCGTGTTGCCGACGGCAGGCTCGGCGGTCTCGATCACAAGCTCCAGCTCGCCTCCGGGCCCGCCACGGTGCTGTCCATCACCGCCACTGTCGGTACGGAACTCGTGGCGACGAAAATGCAGTGGGAAGCGGACCTCCTGCACCTCCAGGCTGCCGAACTTGATGCCGCCGGCCGCCTGCCACTCGCCGGCGCCCGGCCAGCCGTCGCCGGCCGACGAGCCCCCGCCGCCGGGACGCGCCTGGAACAGATGCCAGATGAACGGCTTGCCGGAGCGCGGGTCGACGCCCTGGATGGCCATCCTGAAGCGCCGGCCCCAACCCGCCATCGCCCGGTCGGGGCACGCCGGCGCAAGTGCACGGATGATCGCCTCGATGATCTCCTGGCCGCAATGGTTGGTGCAGAGCGTCACCGGCGCACCGGGCCGCGGCCACACGACGGTTCCCTCCTTGAGCTTCAGGCGAAGCGGGCGGAAGGCGCCATCGTTCTTGGGTATCTCGGGGTCGATGAGATAGGCAAGCGCCACCACCGCCGCGGAGTAGGTGTTCGCCTGGGAGGAGTTGATGAAACCGGTCACCTGGGGGTGGCTGTCGCTCAGATCGACGTCCAGATCGCTGCCCCGCTTGGTGATGCGGGCGCGAATGTGGATATCCTCGAACTTGTGGCCGTCGTCGTCGAGGAACGCCTCGCCTTCGTAGACGCCATCCTTCCACCCGGCGATGATGGCGCGCACCTGCCGCTCGGCACCGTCGAGGACGGCGGCCACCGCGGCGTGCGTCGTCGCGGAGCCGAACTCGGCGAGCAGCTGGCCGAGCCGGCGCTCGCCAATGCGCGCGGAGCCGATCATCGCCGCGAGATCGCCGCGGAAGTCGCGGGGATGGCGCACGTTGAGCACGATCATCTCGTAGACGTCCTCGCGCCGCCGCCCTTCCTCGTAGAGCCGCAATGGCGGAATGCGGATGCCCTCCTGGAAGATCTCGGTGGCACTGGCGTTATAGGCACCATGGGTGGCGCCACCGATGTCGCTTTGGTGCGAGCGGTTGATCGACCAGAACACCAGCTCACCCTTGTCGAAGACGGGCACGAATGCCGTCAGGTCCGGCAAATGGTTGCCGCCGTGGTAGGGGTCGTTGAGCAAATAGACGTCGCCGGGGCGTATGCGGCCCTTGAAGGCGTCGTGCACCGACTTGGCGGCGAACGGCAGCGCGCCGACGTGGATCGGAACGTGCTCGGCCTGGGCGACCAGCCGGCCATCGGGATCGCACAGAGCGGTAGAGAAATCCCGGCTGGAGTTCAGGATCTGCGAGTAGGAGGTGCGCAGCATCGCCTCGCCCATCTCCTCGACGATGGCGCGAAGGCGATGCTGAACCACCGACACGGTGATTGGGTCAACGGACGTGCTCACGGATGGGTCGCTTCCGGAAGGTTTCGAATAGGGCGAGCGGCCGGTCGGCCGATCCGGAACAAGGTACGGTCCCGATCCTCGTGTGGGCAAGCGCGTTTAGCCGATCCCACGGCGAGAGGCAGGCGTGGCAAGAGCATCGTCGCCGTGACGCCGAGCCGGCACTCCCCATGCAGAGCGACGCGTCGCGCTCCGGTGCTAGCGACAGGCTACCAGATGTCGGGGCACCGACACGGAAAGGGCGGGCGCACTTGGCGAGCCCAGCTGGCGCACCGTGGCCTTGCCGCCTTCGACGTGGTACACGCACGTGGCGCGGCGGATGAGTGCCGGCCGGTGCGCAACGATGATGCGCGTGATCGGCAGCTCCGCAACGAGATCGGCGATCGCCTCCTCGGTGGCCTCGTCGAGGTTGGCTGTGCCTTCATCGAGGATCAGCACCTTGGGCCGTCGATAGAGCGCACGCGCGAGAAGGATGCGCTGGCGCTGCCCGCCCGCGCGCATCTTCGGGGATGGCCGCTTCTTCACGCCGGACGGCAAGGCCGGACTCGTCCCGACGCCCTTCCGCCCGCCGGCGATTGCGACCAGCGGGCCCCTGCCGTTCGTGCTCAACACCGGCCGTGTGCGCGACCAGTGGCATACGATGACGCGCACCGGAAAGACGCCGCGTCTGACAAGTCACATCGCGGAACCGTACCTCGAAATTCACCCCGACGACGCCTAGCCGATCGGTCTCGCGCCGGCGACCATCGCCCAGGTGTCGAGCCCACACGGGACGGCGCTATTGCGCGTCCTGGTCACGGAGCGCCAGCGCCGCGGCTCCGTGTTCGCGCCCATCCATTGGACCGTGCAGGTGGCGAGCCGCGCGCGCATCGACGCCGTGGTGGCCGGCCATGTCGATCCCGTCTCCGGGCAGCCCGAACTGAAGGCGACGCCGGTGGCCGTCAAACAGTTCCCCGCCGCCTGGTATGGCTTCGCCGTCAGCCAGTCGAAGCCCGTGGTGCGGGACGTCGAATACTGGATCGTGGCGCCCGCCATCGACGGCTGGCGCGTGGAACTCGCCGGGACAAAGCTGAATGGCGATTGGGATACCACGGCGCGTACCCTGCTGAATTTGCCTGCGACTGCAGAACTCCTGTCGGTGCGGGACCGCACGGCAGGACATTTTCGCTGTGCCGGATTCGATGGCGAGCGCCTGCTTGGCGCCTTGTTCATCGCACAACAACCCGTCGAAGTTTCCCGCTCGTGGGCTTCTGCCCAACTAGGTCACCGTTTCGACAGCGTGCAGGAGCGGCTTGCCACACTCAGTGGGCGCCCCGCGCCCGGCACGAGCGACAAAGGGGCCATCGTGTGTGCCTGCTTCGATGTCGGCTGCAACCAAATCATCGGCGCAATTGCCAGGGGCTGCAGCACCGTCGCCGCCGTCGGCACCGCGACCAGCGCCGGCACGAACTGCGGCTCCTGCCGCACGCAGATCGCAAGGATGCTTGATGCCAAGCCAACCGCGAAAACCGGCTGAGGCACCGCCGCGGCGCTTGGGCGCGCTCGCCAAGCTGCCCGTGTTCCTGGACCTCGCCGGCAAGCGTGCCGTGATGGCCGGCGGCTCGGGGGCTGTGGCGTGGAAGGCTGAGCTGCTGGCGGCTGCCGGCGCGCACGTGCACGTCTATGCCGAAGAACTCGGACCCGAGGTGGTGGCGCTCGTTGCCCGTGGCGCCGCGGCCCGCACCCTCACACACCATGCGCGGCCGTGGACGGCCGATTGCTTCGCAGGCGCTGCGATCGCTGTCGCCGACGCCGAGACAATGGAAGCGGCACAGGGGTTCTTCAGCGCCGCACGTGCGGCCGGCGTGCCGGTCAACGTCATCGACAAGCCGGAGCTCTGCCAGTTCCAGTTCGGCTCGATCGTCAACCGCTCGCCCGTCGTCGTCGGTATCTCGACGGACGGCGGCGCACCGATACTCGGCCAGGCCATCCGGCGTCGCATCGAAACACTGCTGCCGCCCGCCCTCGCCATGTGGGGACGCCTCGCCAAGGACGTCCGCGAGTCGGTCGCCACGCGCCTGACGTCCGGCCTCCAACGACGTCGCTTCTGGGAAACGTTCGCGGAGCGCGCGTTCGGCAGCGCGCCGAACGGCGATACCCGCGACACGCTCGATGAATTGATCGCGGCGACAGCCACCGACGCGACAACGGCGAGAGGGAGAGTGACGCTGGTCGGCGCCGGTCCGGGCGATGCCGAGCTGCTCACGATGAGGGCCGTGCGCGCCCTGCAATCTGCCGATGTGATCCTGTTCGATGACCTCGTTTCCAACGACGTTCTGGAACTCGCGCGTCGCGAGGCGGAGCGCCGGAAGGCAGGAGTTGCTATCGGCAGATAACTGTATGGTGCGAACAAAATACATCCCGTAGGGTTGCGAGGATCGTCCGTGCACGGGTCCTGACAGAAGTGCGATGCCGACCTCGGGTATTTTATCGAGGATTCAAAGGATTGATTGTCAACATGACCTCTCATGCGTCCTCTGACGGCACGGAGCAGGATCTCGGTCGAAAGGTCCGGGAGCTCGAGAGGGAACTAACGGCAGCGCATCGACAGCAACTCGCTACGAGCGAGATTCTGCGCGTCGTCCTAAGCTCCCGCGACAGCGCGCAGGTTGTGTTCGACACGATTGCCCGTAGTGCCGTTGGGCTGTGCGAGGCGGCCTACGCCATAGTATTCCGCTTCGACGGCGTGCTCCTGCACCTCAACGCGCATCACAACGTTACAGAAGGGGAGGTGGACGCACTCAACCAGCAGTGGCCGATGCGTCTGGACGCACGCAGTGTGCCCGCGCGGGCGGTGCTGGAACGCAGGGTGGTCCACGTCCATGACGTCCTCACCGAGGCCGGCAATCCCTATCTTGCCACGTCGCGGACGCTTGGCATACGAACGATGCTGATTGCGCCGATGCTGCGGGACGGTGAGCCGATCGGCGCAGTTGCCGTCTACCGCCAGGAGGTGCGGCCGTTCACCGAGGCGCAGATCGAGCTGGTCAAGACCTTCGCCGACCAGGCGGTCATCGCCATCGAGAATACGCGGCTTTTCGAGGAGGCGCAGGCGCGAAACCGCGACCTCACGGCGCTGGGCGAGGTCGGTCGCGCGTTGACCTCCACGCTCGACTCCAAGGCCGTGCTCAAGACCATCGTTGCGCGCGCCGTCCATCTCTCCGACACCGATCTCGGTCTCATCCTGCGTTATCGCCTGGAGGATGGCTCGCTTCACCTCGAGGAAACGTGGGGGCTGCCTGAGAATATCGTTGAGCGCATCCGCGAGATGCAAATTTTGGCCGAAACGACCAGCAGCGGAGACGCGCTCAGAAATCGTCAGCCGATGCAGCTGGCGGAAGCCGACATCAAGACAGCCAGCCCGCTTCGCGAAATTGCTGCCGAAACCGGCTTGCGGGCGGTTCTGATTTTGCCGTTGCTCGGCAGCAAGGGCCCGCTTGGAACGCTGGTGCTGCAGCGCAATCGACCTGGTGAGTTCTCCGAGGCCGTCGTCAGCCTGATGCAGAGCTTTGCCGACCAATCGGCCATCGCGCTGGAGAATGCCCGCCTGTTCGAAGAGGTGCAGGCGCGCTCCCGCGACCTGTCTGAGACACTGCGATACCAGACGGCCACAAACGAGCTCCTCAGCGTCATCAGTCGCTCGAAGTTCGACTTGCAGCCCGTGCTCGACACCTTCGTTCGCACGGCCGGACAGCTTTGCGAGGCCGACATCGCACTCATTCGCAGGCGTGAGAGCGACACCTACCCCGTTGTTGCCACCTTCGGGCTCAGCCAAGAGCAGGTGGACCATCTCAGGAGCTACAACCCCGGGCCCGATCGCACGTCCCTGTTCGGTCGCACCATCCTGGAGGGACGTACCATCCACGTCGCCGACGTTCCGGCCGATCCCAGCTTCAACCAGGCCACCCGGTTCCTCGGCGTGCGTGCGGGAATTGGCGTGCCGCTGCTTCGGGAGGGTGGAGTTGTCGGCATTCTGATGCTGATACGGACAACGCCGAGGCCGTTCAGCGATCGGCAGATCGGGCTCAGCACCACGTTTGCCGACCAAGCCGGCATTGCCATCGAGAATGTCCGCCTGTTTGAAGAGTTGCAGGCGCGGACGCGCGAGCTGGCGCGCACCGTGTCCGAACTCGAGGCCCTGAGCGCGGTCGGCCAGGCGGTGAGCTCCTCGCTGGAGGTGAAGGTGGTGCTGGAAAGGATCCTGCAGCACGCCTGTAGCATGTCGGACGCGGGCGGCGGCGCGATTTACGTGTTCGACAAGGTCCGCGGCTGGTTCACGCTCGAGGTCGGTCACAATATGAGTCCGCAGCTGATCGATGCCGTACGTCAGCATCCGATCCTGCTCGGCGAGAGTGTGGTCGGAGGCTGCGCTGCCCGCCGCGAGGCGGTGCAGATCCCTGATTTGGCCCAGGCGGCGCCTCATCCGCTATACGAGACCCACATGAAGGCGGGTATACGCTCCTTGCTCGCGGTACCCATGATCTTGCAGGGAGAGGTGCTGGGCGCACTCGCCGTGCGACGTTTGCGTGCCGGAACATTTGCACCCGAAACGGTCGCCCTGCTGCAGTCCTTCGCCAATCAATCGGCGATCGCTCTGCGAAATGCGCGTCTGTTTCGCGAAATCGAGGAGAAGTCCCGCGAGCTCGAATTGGCAAGCCGGCACAAGTCGCAGTTCGTTGCCAACATGAGCCATGAGCTTAGGACCCCGCTTGCAGCGATTCTGGGCTACACGGAATTGATGCAGGAAGGCTTCTACGAGCCGCTCGGACGGAAGTCGCTCGACGCGCTGATGCGCATTTGCTCCAACGCCAACCACCTCCTGGGCCTCATCAACACGGTACTCGACATCGCCAAGATCGAGTCCGGGCAGTTCAGCCTCAACCTTGGCGACTACGCTCTCGAAAGCGTTGTGGAAACGGTACGGGCAGCGACCGAGTCGCTTGCAGAGAACAAGAAGCTGGCGCTCAAGACGGAGGTGGCCAAGTCGCGCCCCGTCGGGACGGGCGACGAGCAGCGCCTCACGCAAGTCCTTCTCAATCGGGTTGGCAACGCCATCAAGTTCACTGATGCGGGCGAGGTGTGTGTGACCGCGAAGGCCGTGAACGGTCATTTCACCCTGAGCGTGGCAGACACTGGACCGGGCATTGCCGAGCATGAGCGCACACGCATTTTCGAGCAGTTCCATCAGATCGACAGCTCGAACACGAAGGCCAAGGGCGGCACCGGTCTTGGGCTGGCCATCGCCAAGCAGATCGTGGAGATGCACGGTGGGCGCATCTGGGTGGAATCAACGATCGGGCACGGATCGACATTTCAGATGGAGCTGCCTGTCCGAGCTCAAACAGCCAAGAGTGCCCAATGAGCAAGCGCATCCTCGTCGTCGAAGACCAGGACGATCTCCGCGGCCTTCTGCGCACGCTGCTGACTGGTTCAGGATACCTGGTGGCCGAGGCGGCCGACGGACAGTCAGGCGTCGAGAAAGCCAAGTCGGAGCGTCCCGACCTGATCCTGATGGACATCCAGCTACCGATCATGGATGGCTACGAGGCCACGCGGCTGATCAAAACTGACCCCAGTCTCAAGTCTACGCCAGTGATTGCGGTCAGCTCCTTCGCCATGAAGGGTGACGAGGAGAAGGCCCGAGCAGCCGGCTGCGACCAATATGTCACCAAACCCTACAGCCCCATCCATCTCTTGAAGATCATTCAGGGGTTTCTTGCCTAGCATCTCCCTCCCCGGCTGCCAGCCGCAAGCTTGGCAAGGCGCGCAACCTGGACCCGGCGGCGGCGCGAGTGCCGGAGCGAAATTCCGTATCGTCGAGGCCTTCGGAAGGAATCCGGATTTCTACTTCGACGTGACCGAGACTGTGACGCGACGGGATGACAGCGGCATGACCATCGAGGGCTATAGGCTCGGCCAGCAAGTCACGCGCCTCAATCACGACTTCTCCGCCGTCCAGGGCGGCACCTTGTATGTCTCCTCGCTCACCATCGGCATCACGACGCCAATTCTCAAAGACCTGGTGAATCCGCTGATCTATCGGGGCATCTTCCCGGAGGCGATGGGCCGCGCGTGGCTCAAGCACAATGTCGAGGAGGTCGGGCTGCTGGAGCACATCATCCCACTCGTCTACCCACGCGCGCACGTCGCCGCATGAGGTTGTTCAGAGCGGGTGCGCCGGCGCCGAAGGCAGCACAACGAAATTGAGCGTTGGTGCCGGCTGAGGGATTTGAACCCCCGACCAACGGTTTACAAAACCGCTGCTCTACCACTGAGCTAAGCCGGCATATGTCGTAGAATCAGAGGCGTAACAGATCAATCGCGCCCCTGCAAACCTCGGAGCTGCCACCGACGGATAGGGCCGGCGGTTCATATCCTGTTCGCTTTCGTCTTGACCTCAGCGATCGCTCCTGCTGCCGCGTCATGGGTCGATCCGGACAGAACAGGCCGTCGTGGGGGTCCACCGCGACGACCGGGCTGGTGTGCCCGGGCGGGCGGCGATCAAACATGACACATGCGAATGCCGCGAGCTGCGAAACGACCGGCTCGGCAGGCCGAGTGATTTCCAGCGCCGGTCGCCGCGGTCGGGAGGGCTGCTTCGGTCGCATCGGCCCCGTCGACTTGGCCGCACGGCGGTGTCTCACTTTTCGGCCGGCCAAGGCCAAACGCCGGCCGGTTTCGAGCAGCTTGCGGGATGCTTCTCCGAACAGTGCGAGCATGCTCGCGGGCAGCCAAGGGGGCGTGGGCCGTGCACTGTCGTGGTCGGTCCGAACCGCAAGCCCCTTCGTCGCATCAAGGGAGCGTGGCCTCAACCCTTGGCGCCTTTCCGATTTGCAATGCAATAACTTACAGGCGATACAGGTTCACGGGGCAGGATGCAGGCAATAGAGATTAGGGGCCGCAATTGATAGTAACGCGGAAACAGCTGGCGGTATTTTGCTGTTGCGCCTTCTTCCTTGGTGGCTGCGAGGACCGCAACAAATATCAGCCCCCTCCGGCGGCGGAGGTCGGGATCCAGACACCGCAGCAGCGTGCCGTCACCTTGTACCTCGAGCTGACCGGCAACACGTCCGCCTTCAACAAGGTGGACCTCATGGCGCGTGTGCAGGGGTTCCTCGAGAAGGTCGGCTACAAGGACGGCGAGGTGGTGGCCGCCGGCACCACCTTGTTCGTGATCGAGCAGGCCCCCTACGAAACGAGCCTGCAGATTGCCGAAGCGACCCAGCGGCAACAGGAAGCGCTTCTCGTTCAGGCCGAAGCCGACCTCAGCCGCCAGACTGCGCTCATTCAGCGCCAGGTGGCGAGCGAGGCCAAGCTCGACGAAAGCCGCTCCAAGCGCGATTCAACGGTGGCCGCCCTCGAGCAGGCCAAAGGGCAGGTGCAGCAGGCCAAGATCAACCTCGGCTATACGGAGATCAAAGCCCCCTTTGCCGGCGTCGTGACGGCGAGGCTTGTCGACCCGGGAGCGCTGGTCGGTGCCGGGGGACCCACCAAGCTCGCCACCATCGTCCAGATCCAGCCGATCTATGTGAATTTCAGCGTCAACGAGCAGCAGGTACTGCAAATCCGTGACCAGCTGAGGAGCCAAGGCCTGACGATCAAGGACCTGGGCCCGATCCCGGTGGAGATCGGCTTGCAGACCGAGACCGGGTTTCCGCACAAGGGGGTGATCGATTACATCGCGCCCGACCTCGATCAGAGCACCGGTACGCTCCCCGTCAGGGCGCGTCTCGACAACAAGGATCTGGTGCTGCTGCCGGGACTCTTCGTGCGCGTCCGGGTGCCCACGCAGCGTGACGTTCAATCCCTGCTGGTTCCCGACCAGGCTCTGGGCAATGGCCAGCTCGGCCGCTACCTGCTCGTCGTCAACGACAAGAACGTTGTCGAGCAGCGACCTGTCGAGATCGGCGAGGTGGTGGATGGCGGCCTGCGCATCATCAAGGGTGGCCTGAAGCCTG
Organism: Hyphomicrobiaceae bacterium; assembly: GCA_050248715.1. Lineage (GTDB taxonomy): Bacteria > Pseudomonadota > Alphaproteobacteria > Rhizobiales > Hyphomicrobiaceae > AWTP1-13. Next base: position 38,134 of record JBFWRV010000048.1, read on the forward strand.
ACGATCGCGTGGTGGTCACAGGCAATCAGCGCGCCATTCCGGGCAATATCGTGAAGCCCGTCGAGGCGCGCCCCGCGCCCGCGACTGCCGGCGCTCCCGTCACGCCGGCGTCCGCTCCCGCCGCCGCCTCCAGCGCGCCCAAGGACAAGAAATGATTGCCAAGTTCTTCATCGAGCGGCCGATCTTTGCCAATGTCATTGCCGTCCTGACCGTCGTCCTCGGGCTCGTCTCCCTCGCCCGGCTGCCCGTGGCGCAATACCCCAACATCGTGCCGCCGACGGTGCAGGTCACCGCGCGCTACCCCGGCGCCAGCGCCGCGACCGTAGTGCGCGACGTCGCGCTTCCCATCGAGCAGAAGGTCAACGGCGTCGAGGGCATGATCTACATGTCGTCGATGAGCACCAGCGACGGCACCTATACGCTCACCGTTACATTCCGCATCGGCACCGACGCCGACAAGGCCCAGATCCTCGTGCAGAACCGGGTGTCGAGCGCCCTACCCTCGGTGCCGCAAGCCGTGCAGCAGCAGGGCGTGCAGACCGCCAAACGCTCGACCTCGATCCTCGAGATCGTGGCCTTGAACTCGCCGGACAGCCGCTACGACAGCCTGTTCCTGTCGAACTATGCCACCATCAACCTGCTGGACGAGGTCGCGCGTATCGACGGCGTTGGCAACGTCGCGGTATTCGGCGCGGGCCAGTACGCCATGCGGCTATGGCTTGACCCGCAGAAGCTGCAGGCGCGCAAGCTGGTCCCGGCCGACGTCATCAACGCCGTGAACCTGCAGAGCCGGACCACGGGGGCCGGGCAGCTCGGCATCCCGCCCGTGCCCGCCGGCACGGACTTTCAATACACGATCAACGTGCCGAGCAAGCTCGACGACGTAGCCCAGTTCGAGGACATCATCATCAAGGCCGAGACTGCGGGCGGCGGCCGGATAACGCGGCTGCGCGATGTCGCCCGCGTCGAACTCGGTGCCCAGCAGTACAGCCAGACCTTCAAGCTCAACGGGCAGCCGTCAGCGGGATTGGCCATCTTCCAGCTGCCTGAGGCGAATGCACTCGAGGTCGCCAAGCGCGTCGAGAAGCGCATGCAGCAGCTGCAGCCGGCGTTTCCTCCCGGCATGACCTGGGACGTTCCCTTCGACACCACCAAGTTCGTCGGCGCCGCGATCCACGAGGTCTACAAGACGCTGATCGAGGCGGCGATCCTCGTGCTCATCGTGATCCTGGTGTTCCTGCAGGACTGGCGCGCGACCCTGGTGCCGGCGACCACGGTGCCGGTGACCATCATCGGTGCTTTCGCGGCGATGGCGATCTTCGGCTTCACGGTCAACCTCACGACGCTGTTCGCCATCATCCTGGCGATCGGCATCGTCGTCGACGATGCCATCGTCGTCGTCGAGGGCGCTGCCAAGCACATCGAGCACGGGCTTACGCCCCATGACGCCACGGTGAAGGCCATGCAGGAGTTGCTGGGCCCCATCATCGGCATCACGCTGGTGCTGATGGCGGTGTTCGTGCCGGCGGCCTTTCTGCCCGGCCTGAGCGGCCAGATGTATCGACAGTTCGCGCTCGTCATCGCGGCCACGGCCGCCATCAGCGCAATCAACGCGTTGACGCTGAAGCCCGCGCAATGTGCCCTGTGGCTGCGCGCGAAGGACCCGTCGAAGACCCCCAATGTCTTCTACCGCGGCTTCAATCGCGTCTACGACGCCGGGGAGGCGCGCTACGCTCGTCTGATCGCCCGCATGGTCGCGCGCAGCGGGCTGATGGCGCTGATCGTTGCCGGTCTCGTCGCGCTCGCGGTCTACAGCCTGGCCCGCGTGCCGACGGCCTTCCTGCCGATCGAGGACCAGGGTTACTTTCTCATCGCAGTTCAGCTCCCCGAAGGAGCCTCGCTCGAGCGCACGACGCGCACTCTCGATGAGGTGTCGAAGCGGGCACGTTCCCTGCCTGGCGTCGAAAAGGTTGTCACGATCGGGGGGCTCGATGCCGTCAATGACAGCGCCAGCCTCGCCAACGCCGGCATAGCCTACGTCATCCTCAAGGACTGGTCGGAGCGCGGCAAGGGGCAGGACCTCCTCGGCCTTTACACGAGCCTGTCCCAGCGAGTGCGGACGCTCGATGACGGCCTTGCGCTCGTCATTCCGCCACCGCCGATCCAGGGCATCGGCAACGTCTCCGGAGCCACCATGAAGGTCGAGCTGCGCGACGGCAGCTTCGACTACGCGCAGCTCGAGCATCTGGCACAGGCCATCACCGAGCGGGCGTCGCACCAGTCGATGTTCCAGGTCGTCCGCAACTCCTTCCGGGCCGATGCGCCACAGATAAACGTCACGATCGATCGGGTGAAGTCGGAGACGCTGGGCGTACCGCTCGGCAATGCGCTCGACGCGCTCAGCTCCTACGTCGGTTCGAGCTACATCGGCCAGTTCAACAAGTTCGGCCGCGTATTCCAGATCTACGTGCAGGCGGAGGCAGCCGCGCGGCTCCGTCCGGAATCGCTCAAGACGATGATGGTCCGCAACAGCGCCGGCGGCATGGTGCCGCTCGGCACGCTGGCCGACATCACCGTCGTGAACGGCCCGTCGCTGATCTCGCTCTACAACCTCTATCCGGCAGCAACGGTCGTCGCCAATACGGCACGCGGCTTCAGCTCGGGGGAGGGGCTGAACGTGCTCGAGCAGGTCGCCAAGGAAACGCTGCCCCTCAGCGCCAGCTACGAGTGGACGGCGATGTCCTATCAGGAGAAGGAGATCGGCAACCAGATCTACCTGGTGTACGCACTGAGCCTGCTGCTCGTCTATCTGGTGCTGGCGGCGCAATATGAGAGCTGGATCGCGCCGCTGACAGTTATCGTGTCGGTGCCCCTGGCTCTGCTCGGGACCGCCGCCACGCTGCTAGCCCTGGGCGTGCCGAACAATCTCTACACACAGATCGGCCTGATCCTGCTGATCGCGCTTTCGGCGAAGAATGCCATCCTGATCGTCGAGTTCGCCCGCGAGCTGCGGCGGCATGGCGGCCTTGCAATCGAGAAGGCGGCGGTCGAGGCGGCACGCAATCGCTTCCGGCCAATCCTGATGACGTCATTTGCCTTCATCCTCGGCGTCGTGCCGCTGGTCCTGGGCTCCGGTGCCGGGGCCAGCGCCCAGAAGTCTATCGGCATCGCCGTTCTGACGGGCATGCTCGGCTCGACCGTGCTGACGGTCGCGTTTGTGCCGTCGGTGTTTGTGGTCCTGCAGCGCTTCGAGGAGTGGAGGGCATCGCGACAAGTCGTGGCCGACCCGCAGACCACGTCGGGCTAAGGCGAACCTTCTCCCGACAAAGGCACGCCAGCCTATCTTCCCGCTCCGGTCGCGAGCGATCGCCGCGGCAACTCCCCGCTGTCGTCATTGCTTCGCAGAATGCACCTTGATCGGCTGCGGCATGTCCCGCATTCTTCCGGTGGTCCCGCCGCGAGGCCGGTGCAGGCAAGCGCCGGGATGGCAACGGCAGTCATTGTTTGAGCAGCACCACTGGGTTTACGGCGCGAATGCATAGAACGCTCGGAGGGCAGGCTATGGCGACCGAGGACAACGCGACGGGTAGAACGAAGGCAGCCTCGCTGCTCGACGGGTCTCCGCGCGTCATCAACGTCGGGCTGGAGCGTTTTGCCGACGACCTCGCGGCGCACGGAACGGCCGTGCAGCACGTGCGATGGGTGCCGCCGGCCGGCGGCGATGCGCGACTGGCCGATCTCCTGTCGAAGCTCGGAAGCTAGCGGAGGCTTGCGGCGCAAGTGGAGAAGATCGAGACAGCCAACGCCGAGGCGCTGCGACGCCTGCTGTCGGGCGATCCGGTGCTGGTCGACGTGGTCCCCGCGGGCGAGGCGATCAAGGGTCTCGGCACGCACCACATCCTGCATGCGGGGCCGCCGATCGGCTGGGACCGCATGTGTGGGCCCTTGCGCGGCGCCATCATGGGCATCGCCGTCTTCGAGGGTTGGGCGAAGGACCTCAAGGATGGGGCCGCGCAAGCCGAAGCCGGCGCATTCCGGTTCGAGCCGAACCATCATCACGATGCGGTCGGGCCCATGACCGGCATTACCACGCTGAGCCAGCCGGTGCTGGTGATCGAGAACCGCTCGTTCGGAAATCGCGCCTACTGCGCGATCAATGAAGGTCTCGGCAAGGTGATGCGGTTTGGCGGCAACGACGCCGAGGTGCTCGCCCGCCTTGCCTGGTTGCGCGACACGCTGGGACCGGCGCTCGGCCGCGCCGTCCGCGAGACCGGAGGCATCCCGCTCAAACCGATCATCGCCCGTGGCCTCGGCATGGGCGACGAGATGCACCAGCGCAACGTCGCCTGCTCGAGCCTGCTGCTGCGCATTCTGGCTCCAGCTCTGGCGCGCACCGGCAAAGACAGCGAAGTGCTGGCGCGGTGCCTCGATTTCATCGGCAAGAACGATCAGTTCTTCCTCAATGTGGCGATGGCGATGAGCAAAGCCCTCACTGACCCTGCACGCGGCATCGAGGGCTCCTCCGTGGTCACCGCCATGTGCCGCAACGGCACCGACTTCGGCATCCGCGTCTCCGGTACCGGCGATACCTGGTTCACGGCGCCGGTGGAGATGCCGGTCGGGCTCTACTTCCCGGGCTATACGGCCAAGGATGCCAATCCTGATATGGGTGACTCGGCAATCGTCGAGACGGTCGGCCTCGGCGCGTTCGCCATGGCGGCGGCACCGGCCGTGGTCGGCTTCATCGGCGCCGGGCCTGCTTCGGGGGCTGCAGCCTTCACCCGCGCGATGGGAGAGATCACTGCCGGCAGCAATCCGGAGTGGACCATCCCGATGCTGGATGGCCTGGGCGTGCCCACCGGCATCGACATCCGCCGAGTGGTCGAGACGGGCATCGTGCCGAGCATTAATACGGGCATCGCCCATCGCGAGCCGGGCGTGGGCCAGGTGGGAGCGGGCGTCGTCAAGGCGCCGATGCCGTGCTTTACGCAAGCGCTGGAGACGTTCGCCGCAAAGTTGGGTGTTGTGTGTTGACCATACGCAACGAGATACGCAAGGGCTTCTATCTCGACTCGGTGGCACTGATGCGCGCCGCTCGAGCGATCGCCGCGCTGCCGGCGGTCGAGGAAGCCGGAATGATGATCGGTACGCCGGCTAACAAGGAGATCCTGCGTGAGGCGGGCGTGCTGGATGAAGCCGGCGCCCGGGCAGGACCCGGAGATCTGATCATCGCCGTCAGGGCGCGGGACGCACATGCGGCCGCCGCGGCGATGACGGAGGCCCGGCGCTTGCTGGACCAGCCACGCCGGAGCGAAGCCGTAGACATGTCCTGGCAGCCACGCACGCTGCGGGGCGCGGTGCAGCAGATGCCGGACGCCAACCTGGTGCTGATCTCTGTTCCCGGCGACTTTGCCGTTGCCGAAGCCCGCAAGGGGCTGCGGCGCGGGTTGAATGTCATGATCTTCTCCGACAATGTACCGCTCGGGCAGGAAATTGCCTTGAAGCGCGAGGCGCGCGACCTCGGGCTGCTTGTCATGGGGCCGGACTGCGGCACGGCCATCATCGGCGGCGTGCCGTTGGCCTTCGCCAACTCCGTGCCGCGGGGCGACGTCGGCATCGTCGGTGCGTCCGGCACCGGCATCCAGGAGGTGTCCTGCCTGATCGCCAACGGCGGACGCGGCATCTCTCATGCCATCGGCACCGGCGGTCGAGATCTGGCGCAGGAGGTGGGCGGTATCACCACGCTCGCGGCCATCGAGCTTCTCGACAAGGACCCGGCAACCCAGCACATCGTGCTGATCTCCAAGCCGCCGGCGCCCGAAGTGGCGAAACAGGTTCTCGCGCGCGTGGGCAAGAGTGCGAAGCCGTTTACCCTCTGCCTCATTGGCAGCGGGCCGGACGGCGCGCTGCCTGCCAATGTGCGGTTCGCGGGCACGCTCGCCGAGGCCGCAGAGGCGGTCCTCGGGCGCAAGCTTGCCGCCTATCAGGGCGCGTTGCCGAAGCCCGCGAGCGCCGCGAAGCTGATCCGCGGCCTCTTCTGCGGTGGGACGTTGTGCTCCGAGGCCCAGATGATCCTGCAACGATCAGGCCTCGACGTAGTTTCCAACGCTCCCGTTCCCGGCGCAGAACGGCTCGGCGCGAAGCGCAACGCACACATGATGATCGATCTTGGCGACGACGAGTTCACCCGCGGGCGGCCGCATCCGATGATCGAGCCGGCAACGCGCGATGCGCCGCTTGCAGAGGCCTTGGCCGACGAGTCGGTCGGCGTGGTCATGCTCGATGTCGTCCTGGGCTGGGGCAGTCATCCCGATCCCGCTGGGCAGCTTGTGCGTGCTCTGGGCAACCGGTCAGGGACGGGGCCGATGATTGTCGCGTCCGTGGTCGGCACGGAGGCTGATCCCCAGGTGCGCTCTTCCCAGGTGCGCAAGCTTGCGGACGCCGGCGTCATGCTGGCATCGTCGAATGCCAGTGCCACTGAGATTGCCCTGCAGTGCGTCCGGTAGCACCCATTTCCGTTTGGGGCGCGCACGCGCGGCGCTTTGCCCAGTGTCACGTCTCGGCGCAGGTGATGGCGGTGTTCGCGCGCAGCTTTCATGTGGAGGCGGGCGGGGACTTTGTCTGCATCGGCGATGCCAGCATCGGCAAAGGTCCGCTCAATGCAATTGTGGACGGCGGTGTCGGCTGGCCGTGGGCGGCGAGGCACCTGCCGCCTGCAGGTACCGAGGTGCGCATCGGCGAAGGAGGCATCGAATGCGATTGCACCGTATTTGCCACGGCCGGGACGTCCATATGGCTGCCTCCGCCTTGGCCCCGAAGTGGCGAACGCACAGTATTGATGCATGCCTTGGACGACCTCGAGCACCTCGCGTGCGAAGAAGCTCCGGTCGATGGCATCGCCCGGATCGTCCTGGGTTTGGCCAGCTTGCCGGCCTCGGCGTTGACACGCGTCGCCGGACCGCGGGTTGCGCGGCTGCGGGAATGGGTAAGTGCGCGGCTGACGCGGCCAGCGCACGAACCGGCGCCCGTCGATCTCCTCGGACTAGGTCCGGGCCTGACACCGTCGGGGGACGACCTGTTGTGCGGCGCGCTCGTCGCGCTGCACGCCATCGGCGAGGTCGATGCGGCGCGTGATCTTCGTGCGGCGATTGCCCCGGCAGCACCCCTTGCGACGACGCCGCTGTCGGCGGCATTCCTGAGGGCGGCCGCCGAAGGACACAGCTCGGAGGCGCTCCACCGCGCCATCATTGCACTTCTGGAACATCAGAGTGTCGCCCGCTACGTTAAAGTTGTCGCCGGCATCGGCCATACATCAGGATGGGATGCTCTCGCAGGTGCGGTGCTCGTCTTGCGGACATTCGGCTCAATGGCCGGGCAGGTCTGGCGAGTCGCACGGCCGTCGATTTCCCTGTAAGCTCGATGCGTGTCTGGAGCGCCGCCCGGGACACGCGGTTCCGGCGCCGGCTGCAGGATTCCTTCGCACGGTCGACAACCTTGAGAAATCTTGGGGAGCTTGGATGATGAGGAATATGGAGTGGCGCGAACTGCTTGTCGCCGGCGTGCTCGCCGTCGCGGCATCGATGCCGGTGAGTGCACAGGAGCTGATCAAGATCGGCCACGTTGCGGCCCTGTCGGGTGCCTCCGCGCAGTCGGGTGAAGCGATCACGCGCGGCATCGCCATCGCCATCGACGAGATCAACGCCAAGGGCGGCCTGCTGGGAGGGCGCAAGCTCGAGTTGATCCAGCGCGACGACGAATCGGTGCCGCCCAAGGGCGTGGTGGCGGCGCGCGAGCTCGTGTCGAAGGAAAAAGTCGTCGCCATGTTCGGCGGCATCGACACGCCGGTGGCGCTTGCAACCGTGCCCGTCGTCAACAAGGAGAAGGTGCCGTACATGGCCGTGTGGGCCGCCGGGACGCCGATCACCCGAAACGGGGCTGACCCCAACTATGTGTTCCGCGTGTCGGCCGTCGATGTTCTGGTCGATGTCAAGTTGCTCGATTACGCGAGCAAGAAGTTCGGCTCCAAGAAGCCGGGTTTGATGCTGATCAACAACCCCTGGGGCGCCTCGAACGAGAAGGGCCTTGTCGAGGCCGACAAGGGCAATGCGGCAGTCGAGATCGCCGGCATCGAGAAATTCGAGAACAATGACGTCGACATGACGCCGCAGCTCACTCGGCTCAAGGAGAAGGGCGCGGATTCGATCATCCTCGTGGTCAACACTCCGCCCGGTGCCCAGATGATGAAATCGCGGGAGCGCATGGGCTGGATGGTGCCGGTCGTTTCGCATTGGGGCATTTCGGGCGGGCGTTTCCCGGAGCTCGCCGGACCGACGGCTGGGGACGCACACTTCGTTCAGACCTACAGCTTCTTCGGCAAGCTCAAGCCGACGGGAGAGCGGGTGCTGGCGGCACTGAAGAAAAAATACCCGGCCATCAAGGGGCCCGAGGACATCTTCGCCCCCGTCGGCACGGCCAATGCCTACGACGCAATGAACCTGCTGGCGATGGCGATCGCGCAAGCGGGCTCCACGGACGGGGACAAGATTCGCGAGGCATTGGAGAACTTGAATGGCAAGTTCGAGGGCCTGATCAAGACCTATGAAAAGCCCTTCTCGAAGACCGAGCATGATGCTCTCGGGGCTGCGGACTACATCATGGTGCGCTACGACGGCGACAAGATCGTACCGACCCAGTAAATCATCGGCACGATGGTGGAGCCATACGGCTATCCGCAACGATCGGACCGGTGTAGTGGGTTCCCGCCACTGCGGGAAACGGCACATGCGTCGCTGCTGTCGGGCCAAGAGACAGGACACCTCCAACCACGATGCTCGTCAGCTCGGCGCTCATCACCGGCCTTGGCCTCGGCAGCATGTACGGCCTGTTGGCTCTCGGCTTCCACGTCACCTACGCAGTTTCCAACACGGTGAACTTCGCCCAGGGCGGTACCATGATGCTCGGTGCCGTCCTGTGTTTTTCGCTGTGGGTGACGCTCGGATGGCCGCTATGGTCCGCAGTGGTGCTCGCGCTTCTGGCCTGCGCCGCCTGGGGCGTATTCGTCGAGCGCGTGGCCGTGCGACCGTTCGTGCAGCGCGGCTCCAACACATGGCTGATGGCCACCGTTGCACTCGGGATCGTGCTTGAGAACGCCGTTCTCTTCACCTTCGGCAAGGACCCGCGCGGTATGCCGCCGGGCTTTCTCACCACGCAGTCGGTGACGCTGGCCGGGCTCAAGATCCAGCTCCTGCAGATCCTGATCCCGATCGTGGGATTGTCGCTGGCCTTCCTGCTTCATCTCTTCTTCCAGCGTACACGGCACGGCAAGGCGCTGCTGGCGGTGGTGCAGAATACGAACGCGGCGCGGCTGATGGGCATCGACGTGGAGCGGGTCACGACCCTCTCTTTCGCGCTCTCGGGCCTGCTTGCCGGCGTCGCCGGGATTATGGTGGCGCCGCTGTTCACGATCTCGTCCACCATGGGCACGCTGTTCGGCATCAAGGCCTTCGCCGTGGCCATACTGGGCGGCATCGGCAGCGCCTGGGGCGTGGTGATAGCAGGCCTTGTCTATGGTCTTGCGGAGGCGCTCGTCACGGCTCTGCTCGGCTCCATCTACACGCAGATCGTGAGCTTCGCCCTCGTCATCGTCTCGCTGATGGTCATGCCGAACGGTCTCTTCGGTCGTGCGGAGGTGCGCAAAGTATGACGACGCTGCGGCTTGGCCTTCTCGCTTCCACGCTCGCGGCTCTCGGCCTCTTCATCTGGCGCGCCGACAACTATCAGCTCTACGTCCTGGCGCTGGTGGGTCTCACCGCCATCGTCGGCGTCGGGCTCAACGTGCTCGTGGGGCTCTCCGGGCAAATTTCGCTCGGCCACGTCGCCTTCTACGCCATCGGCGCCTACGTCGTCGGCATCCTGACGACCAAGACCGCGATCGGGTTCTGGTTGGCGCTGCCGCTCGCCGGCTTGATTGCCGGCACGGCAGGGCTGCTCCTTGCGGTCCCGGCATTGCGTGTGCGAGGCCCCTACCTTGCCATGGTGACGATCGCCTTCGGCTTCATCGTTGAGCAAGGGGCGGCGGAACTCTCCGACCTCACCGGTGGCTGGAACGGTCTCATCGGCATCCCCACCCCGACCCTTGCCGGCGTCAAGTTCGCGGAGCGCGAGATTGCGGTGTTCGTCGTCCTCCTCACCGTTGCCGCCTTCTGGCTCTACGCCCGGTTGGCGGCGAGCCCCTGGGGCATGGCCATGCGTGCGACGCGCGATTCGGAAGTGGCGAGCCAGTCGATCGGCCTCGACCCGACGCGCATCCGCGCGGTCGCCTTCGGCGTCTCCGCGGCTCTGGCCGGCATCGCCGGGGCCGTATTCGCCGCCATGAGCGACTTCATCAGCCCGGAATCGTTTCCCTTCTTCCAGTCGATCCTGTTCCTGCTCGTCGTCATGATAGGGGGCGCCGACCGGGTGCTCGGCCCGCTCATCGGCGCGCTCGTCGTCGTGCTCCTGCCCGAGGTGCTGTCGTGGCTCGCGCAGTACCGGCTGCTGTTTGTGGGTCTGCTCCTCCTCCTGGTCTTGCGGCTGGCGCCTGACGGCTTTGTCGGCCTTGCCGGCCGCTTCCTGGCGAAGTCCGAGAAGGGCAGCTCGGTGGAGGCGAGGCGCGACGCGCCGGTAATGCCGGCCATTGCGGAGAATCGCAGAGCACTTGCGGTGGAGGGCCTCGCCGTCAGCTTCGGCGGTGTCAACGCGGTCGTCGACCTGGCATTTGCAGCTGCCCCCGGGCGCATCACCAGCATCATCGGCCCCAACGGAGCCGGGAAAAGCACGGTGCTCAACCTCGTGTGTGGCTTCTATCGGCCCGACCGCGGCTCGATCCGCCTAGGCGAGAGCGAGATCGCGCGCCTGCCATCGCACCACGTTGCCCGTGCCGGAATTGCCCGCACCTATCAGACGACGCAGCTTTTCGCCGACATGAGCGTGATGGACAACGTGTTGGTGGCGCTGCATCGCGGACGGCTTTCCCCTGGCGCGCTGTTGACGCCTGACCAGGACCCGGAGCGTGCGATGCTGGCCGAGAGGCTCTTAGCCTTCGTCGGCTATTCGGGCCCGCTCCAGCGGCCTGCCGGCGCGCTGCCGCACGTCGATAAGCGCCTCGTCGAAATTGCCCGCGCCTTGGCGATGGCGCCGACCGTGCTGGCTCTCGACGAGCCGGCGGCAGGGCTCGATGCCGGCGACACCCGCCGGTTGGGCGAGTTGTTGCGCAAGCTCGCCGAACTCGGCATCGCCGTGGTGCTGGTCGAGCACGACATGAAGCTCATCATGAGCGTCTCCGACCACGTCGTCGTGCTCGATGCCGGCCAGAAGATCGCCGAGGGGCCGCCGGTCGAGATCGCGCGCAATCCAATGGTGCTCAAGGCCTATCTGGGCGAGGAGCAACACGTCGCGCGCGGTCGCGCGACGCCGCTTGCCGGTGCGGCAAACCTCGTGCTGCAAACTCAGCGGCTCAGCGCCGGCTACGGCGGCCTCGACGTCATCCGCGACATTGATCTCGAGGTCGAGAAGGGCGAACTGGTCGCGGTGCTCGGTGCCAACGGCGCCGGCAAATCGACCCTGCTGCGGGCCCTCTCCGGCCTCAATCGCCCTGTCGGCGGCGGCGTGCTGCTGCTGGGCCGGCGTATCGAGCGCTTTGCTCCGAGCCGCATCGTCGGCGAGGGCCTGGTCCTCGTGCCGGAGGGCCGGCAGGTATTCCCGGAGCTCAGCGTATTCGACAATATTCGCCTGGGGGCCTATGCGCGGCATGTGCCCGAGGTAGACACCTTGGCCGAGCGTCTGCTCGATCGCTTCCCCCAGCTCAAGATGCGCCGGGACCAGCGTGCAGGCTTGCTCTCGGGCGGGGAGCAGCAGATGCTGGCGATTGCGCGCGGGCTCATCGCGCGGCCAGCCGTGCTTATGCTGGATGAGCCGTCGCTGGGTCTGGCGCCCAGGCTGGTCGAGGGGCTCTACGATCTCCTTGCCCAGTTGCGCGACGAGGGCACCACGATCCTGCTCGTCGACCAGATGGCGGCGCTGGCGCTCTCGGTCGCCGACCGGGCGTACGTGCTGCAGTCGGGCACGATGCAGCAGCGGGGGCGCGCAGAGGACCTGCGTGCAGACCCGGCCATCGTGCAGGCTTATCTGGGTGAGCAGAGGTAAACGGATTGAGTTGTGCAGTGGGAGGTGGAATTCCATGGATCTGATCCTGCGGAACGCCCGCGTGGTCGGCAGCGAAGACGCTTTGACCGACATCGGGATCGACAAGGGCCGCATCGCCGTCATTCGGCCGGCGCTCGAGGCCGAGGGGGAATCGCATGATCTGGGCGGGCGACTGGTCGCCCCGGGCTTCATCGAGACCCACATCCACCTCGACAAGTCGCGCATTCTGGGGCGCTGCAAAGCCGAGCGCGGCGACCTCGAGGAGGCGATCGGCGAGGTGGCGAGACAGAAGAAGCTCTTCACGGCCGAGGACGTCTACGACCGCGCCAAGACGACGCTGGAGCGAGCGATCCTCAACGGCACGACGCACATGCGCACCCACCTGGAGGTCGATCCCGGCATCGGACTGCGGAGCCTCGAAGGCGTGCGGCGGCTGGTGCAAGAATACAAGTGGGCGATCGATCTCCAGATCTGCATCTTCCCGCAGGAGGGATTGCTCAACAACCCCGGCACGGACGAGCTGATGGTCGAGGCGCTGAGAACCGGCGGCTCGGTGGTCGGCGCGGCGCCCTACACCGACAGCAGCCCGCACGGGCAGATCGATCGCATCTTCGAGATTGCGCGCGAGTTCGACATCGACATCGACATGCACCTCGATTTTGCGCCGACGCCCGACGATCTCGACCTGCTCTATGTCTGCGAGCTGACCGAGCGCTTCAAGTGGGGTGGGCGCGTCGCCATCGGGCACGTCACCAAGCTGTCGACCGCTCCGCCGGAACTCTTCGCGCAGTGTGCCAGGCGCATGGCCGATGCCGGGGTTGCCCTCACCGTGCTGCCCTCGACCGATCTCTACCTGATGGGGCGACACATGACGCACGGCGTGATGCGCGGCGTGGCCGAGGCGCACAAGCTTCTGCATCACGGCGTCAACTGCACGCTTTCCACCAACAATGTGCTGAACCCCTTCACGCCGTTCGGCGACTGCTCGCTCGTTCGCATGGCCAACATCTATGCCAACATTTGCCAGGTCGGCTCGTCGCATGACACGCGCGAGTGCTTCAACATGGTCACCTCGCGGTCGGCGCGACTTCTGAACCTCAAGGACTACGGCATCGAGGTCGGCAAGCCCGCCGACTTCGCTGTGCTCGATGCCGAGAGCCCGGAGCAGGCCGTAGCGGAGCTGTCCCCGGTGCTGTTCGCTTTCAAGCGCGGTCGCCGCACCGTGACGCGGGCGCCAGCCGTGCTGCACCGGCCGAATTGACGATTGATTCCGGCCGTCACCCGGTGCCGAGGGTGGCAGCGATCGACAGCAGCATGGTGTCGGTGCCCTGCCGTCCCACAATCGACAGGCCGAGGGGCAAACCGTCGATCGTAGCCATCGGCAGGCTCAGCTGCGGCAGCCCGGCAAGGCCGGCGATGCAAAGAAGGCACATGGCCTGGTTGCGATACTCGATTTCGATCTTGTCGACCGGCGTGCCAAGCGGCGGGGCTGCCCGCGGCGAAGTGGGCAGGCAGAGGACATCCCCCTGGCCGATGATCTGGTCCATGCGGCGCCGGATCGCGATCCGTCGCGCTTCAGCCTCCGCAAGTATGCCAGGCGACACCGCCGCTGCCCACGCGATGCGTTCCTTGACGCCGGGCCCGAGCCTCGGCTTGACCTCGCGAACCCAGGCGCCAACGCTTGACCACACCTCGGCGGCCTGAATCGTACGGAACGTCTCGAACCAGCTCACGAGGCCGTCGGGCGCGACCTCGATCTCCTCGCTGCGGCCGATCAATCCCTCCAGGCGCGCCACGGCCGGTCGCAGGGCAGCGCTCGTTCCTGGCTCGATCAGGGCAAACGCATCACGCGCGATGAGCAGGCGCCTGGGATGTCCCGGCTCCTTGTCGTCACCGAGGAGCACGCGGCCGACTTTCTCGAAGAGGACCGTATCGCGCGCGAACCAGCCTGCCACATCGAAGCTTGGGCCGAACGGCACGGCGCCTTCCAACGAGATCCGGCCCCAGGTGGGGCGCATCCCGAGGATGCCGCAATAGCTGGCTGGAAAACGGATCGAGCCCCCGCAGTCCGAGCCGAGGGCGAAATCGACGAGCTTGCCGGCAACGGCCGCGGCCGACCCGTTCGATGACCCGCCGGGAATGCGTCCGGGGGCAGTGGAATTGAT
>JBFWRV010000049.1:0-49032 GCA_050248715.1 Hyphomicrobiaceae bacterium
GAGCCCGAGAACGTGTATTGACCTCCAGTTCTGGCGCGAGAAATCCGCCCCCCAGCTGCTACCACGATGCGGAGATCGCGAACATGCGGCCGTCCGATACGGTAAGCAGAGCTGCTCAAGTCGCAACGCCAACGCCAGGGAATTGGAGACAATGATCAGTTGGTTGCGAGGGCTCGAAGCCACCTATACCGAACTGCGCTTCGCTTGACGACCACTGGGCGTAGAACCTCCAGCTTCTCCAAGTTTGGCCGGCTGCGGCTCAACGCGGAAAAGCTGCCAAGCTGAAGCAAGGCTGCTGTGGCCAAATTCACCCTCTCGGCCTGCGGCGGCAGCCTTGTACTGCGCTTGCTCGCGGCTGGATCCGCCTGACCACCAACACGCTCGGTCGGGTCATCACCGCGCGAAACGAGACACTGAAGTTGCTCTGGCGACCTCAAACCGGATCCCACGCGTACCGGTGGAAAGCATTTGGTCAAAGTAGTCGATCGTGAGCTTCAGGCCATCACGCAAGGCAACGGTCGGGGCCCATCGGAGATGTTGCCTTGCCAGACTGATATCGGGCTGCCGGCGTGTAGGGTCATCCTTGGGCAGCGGCAAATATGTGAACGTCGATTTGGAGTCTGTCATTTCGATCACAAGTTCGGCCAGCTCTCGGATCGTAAACTCACTGGGATTACCGAGGTTGATCGGGCCCGTCACGGGATCAGGAGAGTTCATGAGGCGCAAGCACCCCTCTATCAGGTCGTCTACGTAGCAGAACGACCTCGTCTGGCTGCCGTCGCCGTAGATCGTGATTGGCTCGCCTGTCAGCGCGTGAACGATGAAATTGGAGACCACGCGCCCGTCACGGGGATGCATCCGCGGCCCGTAGGTATTGAAAATGCGCGCGACCTTGATGTTGAGAGCGTGCTGACGGTGATAGTCGAAGAACAGCGTCTCCGCGCAGCGCTTGCCTTCGTCATAGCAAGAGCGCGGGCCGATCGGGTTGACATTTCCCCAGTAGTCCTCCCGCTGCGGATGCATCGCCGGGTCGCCGTAAACCTCCGAGGTCGAGGCCTGGAAGATCCGGCACTTGAGGCGCTTGGCCAGTCCAAGCATATTGATGGCTCCGTGCACGTTGGTCTTGGTCGTCTGCACGGGATCATGCTGGTAGTGGATGGGCGAGGCGGGACTGGCAAGGTTGTAGATCTCGTCCACCTCGACGTAGAGGGGAAACGTCACGTCATGGCGAAGCATCTCGAAGCGCGCATGACCGATCAGGTGCTCAATGTTCTCCTTGCGGCCGGTAAAGTAGTTGTCGACGCAGATGACGTGGTGTCCTTCACCAAGCAGTCGTTCGCACAAATGCGAGCCGAGAAATCCAGCCCCACCCGTGACCAGTATGGTTTTTCGTTCGATCATCTCGTTCCCGGCGGTCTGGGTCACGGCAGATTGGCGAGTTTGCATCAGGTGTAGCTACCCCCTAGAAGACGTGGCGGTTCTGAGCGACCCAGTCGATAAGCTGGCCGACCCCGGTCGGAACGCTTATCTCGGGCTTCCAGCCCAGGGTTGCCTCGAGCTTGCGGATGTCGCTGACGTAGACTTGCTGGTCTCCGGGGCGCCAGTCGCCCCAGCGCAGGGTCATCTTGCGGCCGAGACGGAACTCCAATAGCTCGATCAGATCGAGCAGCGACAGGATGTGCCTCGGGCCACCGCCGACGTTGAAGGCCTGCTGCGCCACTTGGTCAGGGGCGCGGATCGCCGCTTCATAGACGGACAAAAGATCGTCGACGTGCAGGACATCGCGCACTTGTTTGCCGTCGCCGAAGATCGTTACCGCACGCCCCAGGATCGCAGCAATGACGAACCAAGCGACCCAACCCTGGTCCTCCACCCCGAATTGGCGCGGACCGTAGATGCACGACTGTCGGAACGCGGTCGCGGGAATGCCATAGATCCTGGCGAAGTCGAGGGCATACTGGTCGGCCGCGCCCTTCGAGCAGCCGTAAGGTGAAAGGAAGTCCAGCGGTTCATTCTCGCTGATGCCGTGCGGGCGATCGCTATAGGCGTAGCGGTTCCCGCGCAGCTCCGTGTACGCAGCTGCGACTTTGCCGTAGACCTTGTTGGTCGAAGCAAAGATGAAGACGGCTTCGGGGCAGTGCACCCGCACGGCGTCGAGCATGTTGAAGGTGCCGAGCGCGTTGACGGCGAAGTCCGATCGTGGGTCGACTACCGATGTGGTCACCGCTACCTGTGCCGCGAGATGCAGCACGGCATCGAACCGGCCTTGCGAGAGGATGCGGCCGATCGCAAGCTGATCCCGTACGTCGACCTGCTCGAAATCGAAGCTCGTGCCCTCACGCAGCCAAACCAGGTTCTTTTCCGCCCCCACCCTGGAGAGATTGTCGAGGACGGTTACGTTCCAGTTCCTTGCCCCGAAATATCGCGCCGCGTTGCTGCCGATGAAGCCTGCCCCGCCCGTGATCAAAATCCTTTTAGTAGGCATCACCCCCCGAACGCTACGCACTGCGCTTTGCTTCACGGGCCGCAGAGCTTGTGCCCGCCCTTCCTTGCCCACAGTTGATAGCACAGCGACCCCATTGACAAGATGTCGCGAACGTAAGGCACAGAAGCGCGGGGCGCATGTGGCAGGATGGATGCGATCGCGCAACCGACTGCATTGGGTGGATGGTGTTCTAGCGCGCTGCTCGTCGCAGAAGCAGGATATGCTCCGTCAATGAGCGCGGTTGCGTTTGGGCTCGGAGGAGTGTGAGGGATGCGATTGCTCGTTACCGGGGGAGCCGGTTTCATAGGCGCACATTTGTGCCGACGCCTCCTCGCCGACGGACACGCAATCTCGGTGGTCGACAACGAATCCACGGGACGGCGGGAGATCCTGCCGCCGGGCATCCGCTTCGTCCAGGGCGATGTGACGCGGTTGGCGGAGGTCGAGCCAGAATTCGCTGGCGGTGTGGACGCTGTCTGTCACATCGCTGGGCAGGTCTCGATCATCCGCTCTTTCTCAGACCCGACCCAAGATCTGCGCACCAATGTCGAGGGCACTCTCAACATCTTGCAGTTGTGCCTAAAATACAAGGTGCCGCGTCTGATCTACGCCAGCTCGATGACCCTCTACGGCGACTGCAAGAATGTGCCTACGCCAGAGAGCGAGCCCTGCCAGCCCGATTCCTACTACGGCATCACTAAGTTCGCGGCTGAGCGCTACGTGCACTCCACCGCCCAGCGTCCCGACCTCGGCTTCGATTTCGGCGTTACATCATTGCGCATGTTCAGCGTCTACGGTCCGGGTCAGTCCTTCAGCAACCCCTACCAGGGAGTGCTTGGTATCTTCTCGGGCAACCTGCTACGCGGCGAGCCCATCACAATCTTCGGAGACGGCAATCAGACTCGCGACTTCGTCTACGTCGACGATATTGTGGAGGCTTGGGTGCGCGCCCTTCGGACGCCGGCTTCCCGCGGCCAGATCATCAATCTCGGCAGCGGACACTCTCTCTCCATCAATGACCTTGCGAATGCCGTCATCACTGCATTCGGCCCGCAGGCACGGAGGCATAAGATCGTGCGGGCGCCATCGAGGCCAGGAGAGCAGCGCTCGGTCCGGGCCGACATTGGCCTTGCCAAGTCCGTTCTTGGCTGGGAACCGCACACCTCATTTGAGGCGGGACTGACCGAGACCGTGCGCTGGGCCAGGCAGGAATTTGCCGCTGCCGCCTCCGCCACGGGAGGCCGTCCACGATGAGGCTCTTGCTCGTGACATCGGTCGATCCATGGGTGCGCAGCGTTGCAACAGTTCACCAGTTCGTCGCGGCAGGACGCGCCCTTGGCCATGACACCGCGGTTTATGGCGAGCCGCACTCCGGACTGCCCGGGCTGCCCTTCACTACTGATCTCGCCGACGTGGACTTGGCCCTCTTCATCGTCCAGGTACCGTCCGATTTCCCAGATATGCCCAACCTAGCGCACCTACTCGACGGAGTTCCGCGTGAGCGACGCATTGCCATCGACATGTGGGGCCGCTTCAACGACACGATTCGATTGGAGCATGACTTCAATCACCTGGAGAAGCTTGACGGCCACGCCGGCTGGGAGTGGGAGGAGAGCCTGCGGGCGATCTCAGATACCATCCTGCAACCCGCGCTGGCACCTCTCCGACCGGCCGTCGGCTCGTTTCTCTTTCACGGCTTCGACTCGGCGTCAGTCGTCAAGCCGTTCCGGAGTGCACGCGAGGCCGCATATGCCTGGACCACAAAGGCCTACGGCGTCATGTACGTCGGCAGCAATTGGCAGCGCTGGGAGCAGATGCGCCACTTCCTCGAGGGCTACGCCGCCGTTCGTGAGCGCGTCGGACCTGTGTGCCTCACCGGCTGGGATTGGAGTGCGCGGCCGGATTGGGCGGTCAAATTGGGCATCATGGGGATCGACACCGACCCTGCGCTGCTCGCCCGGCTGGATGTTGTGGCCCGTGACGGCGTCCGGTTCGACGAGGTTGTGGGATTGTTGAGCCAGGCAAGATTTGCGCCCGTCATCCACCGGCCGCTGTTCCGCAATCTGGGCATTGTCACCAATCGCACATTTGAGACCTTCTACGCGGACAGCTTGCCGATCCTGCTTTTGCCGCGCGATTTCGTGGCTGCGCTCTACGGCGATGCAGCGCTGGCGCTGGTGCCCGGTGAGAACATTGGCGCCCACCTCGACAACGCTCTGAGTTATCCCGAGCCATACTGGGAGGCCGTGCTGCAGACCCGGTCGCATCTGGCGCGCCATCACTCCTATGCCCGACGGTTCCAGGAGCTGGAAGCGTTCACTAAGGACCGCAAGGGTTAGGGAGGCGTGCGGTGAACGTCTTGGTCGTGATGAAACACCGCGGCGATGCCGGCAATACGCATGCGGTCGCCAACTATATGCGGCTGGCTCCCAATCATGGTCACTCCGTCGCGATCTACGGCACTCCGATCTGGTACGTGCCAGAGCTTCAGTTCTCCACGGACGTCGGGAGCTTTGACCGGGTCATGTACGTCTATGAATCCGAGCTCTACCGCATTCGGAGGATGAGCGAGGCAGTTATCCTTTCCCGCTTTCCGCAGAGCCACAGGCTCATCATGGACACCGACGGGATGTACAATCCCCTAGTCACAGTCGACGGATATGATTTCAACCACCAAAACGAGGCCGAGCGTGCTCGCTGGATCGATCATCTCGATGCGCTCGGCGGCCAAGTGATGCAGACCACGATCCGCGCGCCAGTGCAGCCGCGCGCGAAAGCCATGACGTTCTACGGCTACAATCCGGCGCTGCAGCTCGATCCGTCCACATCTCCCTCCAAGCAGTACGATATCCTCCATCTCGGCCACAACTGGTGGAGGTGGAAGGAGGTATCCCGCGAGCTTCTCCCGGCGTTCGAGGAGATCCGTGGCGAGATCGGCCGCATCGCTTTCATCGGCCTGTGGTGGGACGCGCCACCAGCCGAGGGGCCCTCAGCGGGTCCAGAGAGGGCCTTCACCTCCGACCCGGAAAGGCTGCGACGACTGCGGATCGAGATGCCCAAGGCCGTGCTGTACCACGACGTGATCCGAACAATGAGCACAGCGCGGATCAACATCATGACCCAACGGCCGGTGCTGCGGCACCTCAAGCACCTGACGCTCAAGTATTTTGAGATTTTTTGCGCTGATACCATTCCACTGCTGATGCTGGATGGCGACCACGCGGAAGCCGTGTACGGTCCCGCGGGTCGCGAGTTAAGCCTACCAGGGGCAGTCGCCGCCAAGCTGCGCGATGCGTTACGCCGCCCCGACCACTACCGCGGCGTCGTCGAGGACGTCCGCCGGCATCTTGTCACGCATTACTCCTACGATCGGCAGGTCGAGGAGCTTTTCGCCGTGCTGGGAAGCTAGGCGGCCATGATCTGCAAGAGCGAGGGGCGATGAAGCTGGCCTTCGTCTACTGGGGCTACGAAAATGCCGGGAGCATGCTGGATTTGCGCGGTTACGCACGCATCGCAAGGGACTTGGGGCACGAGGTTGTCGTATATGGCCCGAGCAATCTCACCTTCGCGCTCGATTACTCAAAAAAGCTGTCCGACGTGGACGCCCTTGTGTTCGTTGTTGAATGGACGACGGCGCTGCAGTTCGGCGATCGGTTGGATTGGGTGCGCCTTTTGGAGTCGGTGCCGCGACATCGCCGCGTCGTAATCGACTGTGATGGCGCCTACAACGACCCCATCGAATACGGCGGCGATTACAATCATCTCAACCAAGCCTCCAGCCGACATTGGATCGCCGTCTGCGACGGCCTGTCGGACAAAATCTTCCAGCCGACGCACCGGCCTCGACGGACGAACGTGCGCCCCTTCCTGTTTCACATCTACGACCCGACTTGGGAAGCGCCGCTCACGTTCGCCGACAAGGAATTCAGCATGATTTATGTTGGCCACACCAAGTTCCGGTGGCGTGGCATGTCCAAGGTCCTGCAGGCCATCGAGCGGGTGCGAGATCGCGTGGGGCGCGTCGCGCTCGTCGGCGAGGGTTGGGCTGAACCCGAGGATTGGATGGAGCACCCGGAACACAAGCCCCGCTACTTCGTCGACCGAGACTACCTGAAGAAAGTTGGGGCCGAGGCACTTCCTGCAGTTCCGTACCAGCAGGTGGCCGAGACGATCAACAAAGGCGTCTTCAACCCCGTCGTGTACCGGCCATTGTTCGAACATCTGGGCCTCGTGACGTGCCGCACTTTCGAGACGCCTGCCGCCGGCACCATTCCGCTGTTCCTCCTGGAGCGGGACTACGTCACCGAAATTTTCGGCGAGGCAGCCACGCACCTGATGCTCGACGAAGAAAACGCCCACGAGAAGATCGTCGACGTGCTGGAGCGGCCCCAGCGCTACGCTGACATCGTCATGGGGATCCGGCAGGATTTTCGCCGGGAACACAGTCCAGAGGCGCGCCTGCGCGAGCTCGTGGGCCTCATCGAGGCGTGAGCAAAGCGCGTGGCCACGAAAGCACCCGACGACGCATCTGCACAACGCATGAGGCTTCGCTACGGCTTCAACGAGATCGACGGCTGGCCGGCGTTCTCGCTGGGCGAACATCGCGCGCGCATCCACCGTCGCCTGCGGCTGATGGACACCAAGGTCATCCGTGTATTCGCGTTCGACAAGCCCGTGCCGGATCCGTTCCGGGAATGGCACTGGTTCTCGGCCATGCTACAGGCAGTCCTGGACTGCGGTGCCAAGCCAATGGTGACGTTTGCCAAATTTCCTCCTCCCTATGACGCAGCCAGCAACATCGCCAAGTTCGTCTCAAGCTGTTGTGAGATTGTCTGGGGTTGTCTGGAGCAGTGGGGCGGTGACGAGGTGAAGGACTGGTACTGGTGCGTTTGGAACGAGCCCAACAATCCAGACATTGGCGGCGACGTCACCTACGCCCAATACCGGCGCATTTTTGAGGAAGTCGGTCGCGCCATCCTGGAGCTGCTGGAGCCGCATCTTCAAGGCCGCAAGGCGATGCTGGGCGGGCCCTCCATCGACGGCACGCAGCGCGCGTTCTGGATGGATTGGATCGCGCAACTCGTCGCCGACTTCGACGATAGAATGTTGGGGTTCGTCAACTGGCACATGTATGCGGATTGGCGACCGGCGGTGCCGGGCAAGACCGTGGACCTGAAACTTTGGGGAGCACCCGACTCGCCTAACGGAGAGGTGTTCAAGGCGCTGACGATGGCGCAAACGCCCCAGTATCAGGCCCGCGCGCTGGGCGTTGGCCGCCTCCTAAACGGCCGCCACATCCTCAATGTCTGTGGCGAGCTGAACACGGTCGCTCACCATGAGCAGGCATTCACGGCTGGCCTCAATCAAGATGCCTTCGGAGGCGCCTACTATGCCTCCGCCCTCATCCACCTGATACGTGGCGGGGCGGACCTGGAGATGCGATGGACGGCGACATCGAAGCGATTGGCATCCGGCGCACATGATACGTACGGGCTCATCTTCACAGACGGCGAGCCGACACCGGCGTGCCTTGTCAAGCAGCTCTTTGCCCAAAATGTGAGGTATGGCGACTGCATTCGCTTCCCCCGGCGCGTCGCACCTAATGTCGATTGCATCACCGCGTGGAACCATGCAGGCCGCCGCAGCGGTGTATTCGTCAACACGACCGCCGCACCGTGTACCCTGATCGCGCCCGAGTGGGACGGCAGGCTCGGGGAGTGTACCGAGCTGCTCTGGATCGACGCCGGGACGGGCAATGCGGTCGCGCGCCGTTCCTTCGATGGAAGCATACGCCTCGAAGGTTACGGTATGGCCGTGGTTACCAACGCCACTGACACGGAACTGGAATGATTTCGCAACAACCACTCATCTTACTGGAGTGAAACGTGGACAAGGCGTTCGGATGGATTGGGGAAATCTTTCAGACGCTCCTGAGATTTCTGCCCTGGCTCGTGATCGTTCCGGCGACGCACGGAGGTGTAGCGTTCGTGCGCGGTTACCGCGTCAAGGAATGGCGGCCCGGCCTGCACTTCTATTGGCCACTGGTTACGACCTACAAGACAATGGCGACCGTGCGACAAACGCAACGCATCCAATCCAAGATCGTGATGACGAAGGATTTGCAGACTGTCACTGTCGGCGCCCTTGTCACCTACTATGTGGATGACGTCGTTTCGGCGATAGCAAAGATCGCCGACCTGCCCTCCGACATCATGGAGCGCTCGCAGGGCGCCATCCTGGCCGAAGTCAGCGAGAGGACATTGAAGGAGATTCAATCCGATCGCATCTCCTTCAACGCTGCGCTGACCGAGCGCGTAGGCAAGGTTCTGAACGGATACGGCGTGCAAATCCTCCAGGCACAACTCACGGAATTTGCGCCGTGCCGCGCCTTTGCCATCAACGGACACGCGGCGATTGGCAACTATGCTCTCTGGACGGGATTCTAGGTCATGTCCTCCGCTGTGTGCTCTGAGACGGAGCGGCTGGAGGCTGATGCGCAGCGACTGCGCACAGCTTATCTGGACCTGATGCGAGACAGCCTGATCGGCAGGCTCAATGAGGACCCACCGCTGCCGGCGTCAAAAGTCGATGGCTACAAATACGATCATCGAGAGTTCGGCTGGGATTGGCCGTCGCAAGCGCCATCCATGATAGGCGCCAGGCGCATGAACAATGTGCGCAGCGAGTGCGAGCGGGTCCTAAAGGGCGGCATTCCCGGCGATTTTATGGAGACGGGAGTGTGGCGCGGCGGCGCATGCATCATGATGAGGGCCGTTCTCAAGGCCTACGGTATCACCAATCGCCGCGTGATCGCGGCCGACTCCTTTGCTGGCTTTCCTCCACCCTCTCCGAGCATCCAAGCCGACGCTTCGTTCCATCTCCACAACTTTAACGAATTCGCCGTTCCTCTCGATCAGGTGAAGTGGACGTTCGCGCGCTACGGCCTGCTTGATGAGCAAGTTGTTTTCTTAGAAGGGCTGTTCAAGGACACCCTGCCGACAGCCCCGGTCCAGACCCTCGCCGTTCTTCGACTCGACGGCGACATGTATGAAAGCACCAGGGACGGATTGGTCAATCTCTACCATCGGTTGTCAGTCGGCGGAGCACTTATCGCCGACGACTATTTTCTTTTCGAGTGTCAGAGACGCGCAGTCGACGAGTTTCGCGCAGCGCATGCGATCACCGACTCCATCATTCAAATTGACGACTACGGGGGTTATTGGATCAGAGGCAGCAACGGCTCCTAGAGATACTGTGGCTTCGCCACCCGCGCCAGCACCCAGTCGAGTTCATCCACCAGCGCCCGCACCTTGCTGCCACCGCGCCGCCTGGTTCCCGCCAGAGCAGGTGAAGGAGATAGACGCCGCGGGCTGACCAGCCCAGTGCTGGAGCGCCTGCCCTTCGAGGGTTTGCCGCAGACCTGGTGGCTCCTCCGTCAGGTCTCATTTTGACCGCTCCTCTCGAAAAGGGCTCGTGACGGTTCGCGAACCGGACGCATAGGTCGATTGACGACCCCTTCACTATTGCTGTCTACTGCAGCCTTGATGCGTGATCGCGCTGCTCCCGAGGTTCGGGGCCAACGTCGCTCAAGGCATAGCTGGGTGGCTGGCCGCGCGGCCTTGCCGCTCCTGTTGCTGGTCATCCGCCTTACAGGCGCAGCTGAGGCTGCCTCACCGGCCGATAGTCCCAGCCCGCGCCAGTTGATTTCCGCGGCAGCTAAGCCCGCACCTGCATTCGTCCTGCCCGATCTTGACGGCTCGCCATTGCGCTTGCAGAACCGCACGGGGCAGATCGTCCTTGTGCACTTCTTTGCGACGTGGTGCGAGCCCTGCCGCGAAGAGTTGGCTTCCCTTTCCCGCCTCATTGAAGGCCCACTCGGCAAGCGCTTGGCCATTCTGGCCATCAACGTGGCGGAGGTGCCGTCGCGTGTGCGCCGCTTCCTTGATTCCGTACCCGTTAACTTTCCAATCGGGCTCGACTCCGACCGCGCCGTCACCCGCGCATGGGGCGTTAGCGCGTTGCCGACCACCTTCGTGCTCGACGCCCACTTGCAGCCTCGTCTGTTCGTCGAGGGCGACGTTGACTGGATGCGGCCTGACATTATCGCCGCGCTCGAGGCCTTCGACGCGGTGCGCGTCCATGACAATAGCAACGATGCAGAGGAGACACCCAATGGCAATCGATAGACGCGAACTGCTCAAGAGAGGTGGTGCGGTAGCTGCGGCGTGGGCACTGCCTGCCCCGGCATTCGCGCAAAGCCCACAGATCTTCACTCCGACACCCGGCGCTTGGCGCAGATTCCAGACGGTGACGCGATTGGAGCTTCCCGACCCCCGCGGGGCTGCGCAGGCGTGGGTGCCGCTACCCGCGTTCACGGCTGACGAGTGGTTCCGGCCCGCGGGGAGCACATGGATCGTCAGTTCGGGGACGGCGGCGATCAAGCGTGACGCAAAATATGGCGCCGAATTCTTGCATGTGTCCTGGTCCGACGGTGATAAAGCCCCCATCGTAGAAGTAACCAGCAGCTTTGCCACCCGCGACCGCTCGATCGATCTGACAAGACCCGGTTATGCCGCGGCAATCTCGTCCGAGCAGCGCCAACTCTACACGGCCGCGACGGAGCTGATTCCTACAACGGGTGTCGTGAAGGAGTTCTCGGATAGGATCGTCGCTGGCGCTACGGACGATATCGACAAAGCGCGGCGCATCTACGAATGGATCGTTGATAGCACGCATCGTGATCCAAAAAAGCGCGGCTGCGGTGTAGGCGACATCGCTTCTATGCTCAAGAGCGGTAACCTCGGCGGCAAGTGTGCCGATCTCAATGCGCTGTTTGTGGGGCTCGCGCGCGCTGCGGGTCTGCCTGCACGCGACGTATATGGCCTGCGTGTGGCGCCTTCCCAGTTCGGTTACAAGAGTCTCGGCGCCGGTTCTGAGGTGGTCACCAAAGCTCAACATTGCAGGGCCGAAGTTTATCTCAGTGGCTTCGGATGGGTACCCGTCGATCCGGCCGATGTGCGGAAGGTCGCACTTGAAGAGCCGCCCGCAAACCTACCGCTCAGCGATCCCAAAGTCGTGGCTGTGCGCAAGGCGCTGTTCGGCGCATGGGAGATGAACTGGCTAGCCTACAATGTAGCGCACGACATCAATTTGCCGGGCGCCAAGGGACCAATGCTGGAATTCTTCATGTATCCGCAGGCGGAGACGGCTGCCGGTCGTCTCGATTGTCTGGACCCAGATACTTTCACGTACAAGATCACCGCAAAGCAGGTGACTACCTGATCTGTTCTTCCGAGCGGGCGCTGTTCTGAGCGCCCGCAGCTGCTGTGGCTGATGCCATGACCGCTCCGATATACCTTGACTACAATGCGACTACACCGGTCGACCCGCCGGTCTTGGAGGCCATGCTGCCTTTCTTGCGGGGAGAGTTCGGCAACCCATCATCAACTTATCCGCTGGGTCGGCGTGCACACGAGGCCGTCGAGCAAGCCCGAGGTGAGATCGCAAGCCTTATCGGTGCACTGCCGGAAGAGATCGTGTTCACCGACGGCGCAACCGAAGCGAGCAACATTGCGATTCGCGGGGCTGTTGCGCTTGGAGGGAAACGCTCCAGCGTGGTTACGACTGCAATCGAGCGTCCGGCCACGGAAGCGTGCTGCAATCTGTTCGAGAGATCCGGCCACCCGGTGTGTCGAGTACCCGTGGACGGCAGTGGTATCGTTTTGGCGGAACGAGTGGCGACTGCAGTGGATCAACGGACCGCGCTTGTAACCCTCATCCACGCACAAAACGAGATCGGCACTTTGCAACCCGTGTCGGAAATTGCGCGAACGGCGCAAGCGCGCGGTGCCCTAGTTCATACGGATGCTGCACAATCTGTTGGTAAGGTCCGCGTAAATGTGAAGGAGCTTGGCGTCGATCTGCTCACGATCGCTGGCCACAAGCTCTGTGCCCCCAAAGGTATCGGCGCACTTTTTGTGCGTAAGGGTGTATGCGTTTCGCCTCTTGCCGTCGGTGCCGGCCAAGAGCATGGCCGCCGTCCCGGCACAGAGAACGTCCCATTCATAGTCGCCCTAGGCACGGCGTGTCGTGTCGCGGCCGCCGGGCTGGAAGGTTGGTCGAAGTTTCTTCACACACGCTTTCAGAGAAATTCCTCGGCTTACTGCGAGAAGCCGTGCCGGGGCTTGTGCTCGTTGGCGATCCAGCGAAGCGTCTCCCGAACACCTTGAACGTGCCGTTTCCGAAGGCCTCAGGGCGCCAAGTGCTTGAGGCGTGTCCGAAGGTCCTTGCATCGACGGGGTCGGCATGTCACGCCGATTGCGAAGAACCTTCGTCAATTCTTCTCGCGCTCGGGATTCCGCGAGAGGAAGCTCTTGGCGCAGCGCGCCTGTCACTTGGTCGTCAGACGACGCTCGAGCAGGTCGAGCAGGCAGCATCAGAACTTGCCGACGATCGGTACGAACGACATCCATGAAATCAGCCCGACTTGATGGGCGCCGCTCCGGAAGCTGCTGTCGAACCCATAAGATGATCGTGTGCGCACTTGAGACCCCCTCTTTGCTGTTCCACGCACCGATCATGGTGTCTCTTGCTGGCGCTTCTCGATGGAGCGTTACTTCGCACGTCATTCACGGGATGAAGCGGGCGTGCCTTGAGGCATCGCGTTCTTCCCGGTTTGGACCTATAAGAATCCTGGACTATCGCGCTTACACTTAGCTCAGCCGGTTCGGCCCTTGTAGGCTTCGGCGGCGATCCACACTGCAAACGCGTCGCCGACGGCGGTACCCGTGACAAGACCCTTGCTCCAACCTGCCTCCTCCGAGCGCACGATTAGCATCCAACCCTTGCCGAATGCGTCGTCATTTAGGAGGCTGGGGTTCTGCTCAAGGTCTGCGTTGGCCGCGATCACAATGCCGCTGAATGCGGCACGCGCTGCGCCCACCCACTTGCCGCACTCGATAATTGCGAAAGATCGCTGGGCTTCGAACGTCTTGCCGACACGCTTGGGCGTGAACACCAACACCTCGCCGGCCAGGTCGATGGCGATCGGCGTGAAGCCCACGCGAATGGTGTCGTCGTCAAGGGGCTCGTACCAGATCTGGTTGTGCAGATCGTAGTAGAGATGCTCGGGATATTGCTTGCCTTCAATGATTGCCATTTGCCACCCTTAATAGGTGAGCACACGGTATTCGTCCGACATAATCTTCTGCAGCATGGCTGCGGCCCCCATCAGGCCGTTACACTCGGGGATCAGGTCCGCCTCGGTCATGTCGAAGAGGTCGAGGTTGGCGGGGCAGGCCCAGAAGTGCGCGCCGTTGCGATTGGCATCCCGAATCCAGTCGAGCACAGTCTTGTCGTGGGACGGTTTGATGCGGATCGCCTCGGCCACGCCCTTGCGCATCAGCTTGCCGGCGGTCGCCGCACAAATCACGTCGACCTCATAGTCCATCGCCGCGGCGACGCTTGCGTGGTAGAGCGGTGCGCCCAGTTCCTCGGGATTTCTGGGATCTGTATTGACTAGAACAATCAATAGTTTGGCGCTCATGTTCAGCTCCGATCGCGGACTCCGACACGACTTCCTGCGCTCCCGTCCCGGCGCGGAGCAGTGTGTCGCAGCGGGCAATCTCTTGCAGGCGCACCGGCTCCATCACGGCATCCCGCGCCAGCGCTTCTGCCAGCCCCCGCGTCACGCCCGCAATGATGCCATCGAGTGGCGGCGGATCAGCGCAGGCCTCCACGAGCGATGTCACTTGATTGCGAAGCGTGGATGCGGGAATGCGCAGCGCGCGCGCCATCGCCGGGATGTCGCCCGACACGATCACGGTTCCCTGCAGGACGGCGGTGTTTGCGTCGGCATAGCCGCTCGACCCTGATACCTTGCGCCCACCGATCTCGATTGCGTTGGGGGCCCGAAAGGCGGCGGAGGCGCCAAGCAGGCTCAACCCCGCGGCGATGCCCACGCTGACGACATGCGTAATCTCGTCAAAGGAGCCGAGACTGCGTCGTCCGATCACCACATCCCAAGCGAGGATCTGCGGGGACATGAAGACCGCGCCACCGCCGGTCACGCGGCGTGCGATTTCGATGCCCGCGCGACGGCAGTAGGCCAGGTCCGCGACGCGCTCCGCAGCCTGGGTCCGGCCGATGAGAACGCAGTCGGAATAGCGGTGGAAACGGACCGTGTCGGGAATGCAGAGCTTTGCGTGCAGCTCCGCCAGCGTTGCCGTCATGGCCACGTTCCAGCGCGCGGGCTGCAGCCCCGTATTGATGATGCGCAACGGGCCGGTCATGTGTCCGCGATCGGTTCGATCTTGATGTGACGGCCGCTGACGTCAAAGAAATGGCCGTCATTGAGGATCATGCGGTCTTCTCGAACCTTGGCCTCCAGCTCGCCGAGTCGCGCCCTGGCCGTCGTGTTGTCGATCAGGCCGCCGCCCCGCGCCTTGGTGGGGAAGAACGCCGCGCCGTCCCAGCGCTGGCCCGAGGTTCCGAATGTCGTCTTGAGGTCCTTCCAGTCGACCTCATCGCCGATAACATGCAGGAAGGTCGAGCAAAGGGGCACGACACGGCGCTCGCCGATCTCGGTGAGAACGACCAGAACCGTGAACTCGCCGTGTTGGCGCACCATGCCCGCCAGCCAGTCGTCGAATTCCGTCCTGCCCGCATCGGGGTCAGCGCTCGACAAGGGGTAGCTCCTCGACGTGTCGTTCAAACAGCACCCAGAAAACGCGATCGAACCGGGCCGTGTACCAGGACTCGAAATCGGCCAGCACCTTGGCGACATTCTCGGCCTGTGGCTCCGCGGCCTCGGATGCCAGGCAGGCAAACGTCGCCTGGATGACGGGCGCAAGTCGGGACAGCGTCTCCTCGCGCGTCTCGCTGTCCTCGTCCCAGCCGAGCTCGGCACGCACCAGCGCACGGCTGTTCGCCACGGCGGCCTCCTCGCTCTCGGCGGACTGAGCTCCATCGCACAGCAGGCGCATGAAATTGAGTCTGCGATAGGCAAAGGCACGCTCCCGCTCGAGGCGCAGGATCTCCGCCTCCATCTGCTTGCGAAGTGCCGCCTCGGCCTGGCCTGCAGCGCCGGCTTCCGACTCGAATGCCGTCAGCAGGGCCTGGGCCGTCGATGAGGCGGAGGTGGGTCTCATTGCTGCACCTCGGACGGGGATGGCGGAGGAGGATGGGAGTCGAACCCACCAGAGGCCGTCTGACGGCCCCACCCGGATTTGAAGTCCGGTCGCCCCACCGGGAGCGGGACTCCTCCGATGATCTGCTGCGCCGCCTTGGGCGCAAAAAACTCGACGCGCGCCGGATTGATCCGCCGCAAATCCTGCCGGCGGATAGTAAACCCGTGGCGATCGAAATATTCCAAAATCTGGATGGCGACCTTGCGACCATTGTCCAGGCGATCACGGAACTCCGCGGCCGTGAATCGCCCCTCGGCGGCGTGCGCGGCGACATCGATGGCGATCTCCGCCATTTGCTGCACCACCGGGCGGAGGAAGAAATGATCGTGGGCGATCTCCTCCACGTCGCCGCGGCGCACCGCCATGCGCAACAGCCGGCGCACGGCCTCTTCGTTGATGTGCATGGCGTTGGCGATGTCACGGACTCGCGGTGGCCGATAGGGTTCTTCCGCAAGGCGCGGGCGGATCAGCACCCAGATGCGCTCGTCCTCCTCGGAGAATCTCACCTGGTGGCCGGGCCGGCGCACCCACGTGCGATCGAGCACCACCTCGCCCCCGTCGGCGAGCTTGCGGACCGCGGCGAGGAAGATCGGCGAGGGCAGCATGGGCTTGTCGCCCCGGCGCAGCTGCTCGAGACCGATGCCCGGCTGATCCGGTCGGTCCGCATGGAATGCATCGAGCGTTTCGCCGATACGCGCGCGAAGCCGCTGCCAGCCGTCCGGCAGCATGGCGACGCGCCTTTTGCGGTCTGGGAGGGCGACAAGGGCCAGGTCCGCCTCGATGCGCGCCCTTGTCGCGGCACCGAGCGCGCGATCGCGAAAGAAGACATCGAGGTCGATCCAGCCGCCGGGGCCTGCCAGGGTGTGGGCTAGCGCTTCGACCGGGTCGTCATGCGCCAGCGCATCGATCTCGGCGCGCCGCTCGGGCGTGCGGCGCCTGCGATCGGGCGCCCGCAAATCGATCAGCGTGCCGCCGCCGATGGTCCGGCTCGATGACGTGTCGCGAATGACAAACCGGTCACGGACCGCCGCCGCCAGGGGGCGCTCCAGCACGAGCTGGACATAGTCCGTCTCGCCCGGATGAATGGCCCCCTCACGCAGCACCACGACGCGCCCAGGCACCTCGGCGGCCGCATGATGCACCTTGACTGGAAACCACTGGCCGATCGGGCGGGGCTCCGTCGCCAGCAGGCGCAGCCTCGCATCAATACGCACCGTCGGCGCATGCAAGCTGGGATCGACAATCACGTCGCCCCTCCGCACCGCCTCCTTGCTGATGTGCGGGCCGCTGAGGACAAGAGCGCAGCGCTGTCCCGCCTCGCCCCGCTCCACCGGCTTGTTTTGCGCATTGATCGACCGCACCCGCGCTTCCAGGCCGGAAGGGCTGATCATGACCCGGTCGTCGATCTTGACCACGCCGGACAGCACGGTGCCGGTGGCCGTGGTTCCGAGGCCCTGCAGCGTGAACGAGCGGTCGACCGCAAGGCGGAAGAGCCCGTCCCTCGGCCGCCGGCCGCCATGCGCGGCTGCTGCCACCAGACGGTCGGCAATCAGTGTGAGCCCTTCGCCCGTTACGGTCGAAATGGGGATGATCTCGGCACCCTCCAGTCCGGTCCCTTGCAGGGTGATCCCAATATCGCGCGTGGCCGCGGCGCGCTGCTCGGAGGAGGCGAGGTCGCACTTGCTCAACGCAACAATGCCTCGCCTCAGTCCAAGCAGGTCCATGATGGCCAGGTGCTCGCGTGTCTGCGGCATGACGCCGTCGTCGGCGGCGATGACGAGGATCACGAAATCGATGCCCGTGGCACCCGCCAGCATGTTGTGGATGAGGCCCTCGTGGCCCGGCACGTCGACAAAACCGATGACGTCTCCGCCCGGCCGGCTCCAGTAGGCGAAGCCCAAGTCGATGGAGATGCCGCGCGCCTTCTCCTCCTTCAGGCGATCGGTATCGACACCGGTCAACTTGTGAACAAGCGAGGTCTTGCCATGGTCGATGTGGCCGGCGGTTCCAACGATCATGACGACGCCTCGCCAACGTCGGGCGGGAGCGCGGCGCGCCGTTCGGCTTCCTGCCGCTGCTCTGCCGTGCAGGCGTCGTACACGCCGAAGTAGAGGCGGTCCGCGAACGGACTGCGTCCCTTGCGGGCTCGCGTCAGCCACACCAGCGCGGTGACCGGATCGCGGTCGACACCGGCTCCCAAATGGTGTGCGGCCCCGAGCATCGCCTGGCCGTCGGCATCGCCCAGTAGAGCGGCGCTATGCCACCAGCGCGCGGCGGCCGCAACGTCCCGCTCCACGCCGAGCGCGTTGTTGTAGAGCAGGCCGATGCGCGTCATAGAGGCGGCAACGCCTTGGTCGGCTGCCTTGAGCGCCCACTCCATCGCCTGCTTGTAGTCGGACTTGCGATGATCTGCGTCCGTCAGGATCCACGACAGCATGTCTTGTGCATGCGCGTGGCCCTGCCTGGCGGCGCGCGCATACCACTCCTCGGCGATTGACCGGTTCGGGGTCCCGCCCTCGCCGTTGAAAAAATAGAAGTCGGCGAGCGCGCTCTGTCCCAGCATGTCCCCCGCCTTGGCGGCAAGCGTCAGCCACTTCAGAGCCACGTCCGTGTCGCGCGGAACGCCCGAGCCGCTGACGAAGCAACGCCCAATTTCAGCCTGGGCGCGCGCATTGCCGGAATGGGCATGTCCGACCCAGATGGCGAGAGCCGCATCCCAATCCTGGCGGGCGGCGGCGGCGGCGGCTTCAGCCATCTGCTGCGTGATTGTCGCAGCTGCCACGGGGGCTGGGCCTAAACGGGCGGGGCTACGCCGGAACATCGGTCGCCTCCCCGCTGTCCAGGTGGCCTTGGAGCCGGGCAAGCTGGGCGAGGAAGCCCGGCTCGTCGTCCAGGCAACGCAGGTCGAGCACGAGGGCCCCGTCCTTGACGCGGCCGATCACGGGTATGGGCAGGTCACGAAAGGCCTGGCACAAGGCCTCGAGGCGCGCGCCCGTGGCCTTGCGGTCGATGGGCCGAACCATCACTCCGGCGCTCGGTAAAGTCTCCAGCGGCTGGGCGCCCGAGCCGACCTGGCTGGCACACTCCGCCGTGGAGACGGCGTAGCGGTTGCCCACACCGGCCGCGATGGGTGCAACGAGGCGTTCGGCGACGGTGGCAATCTTCGTACGGGGCCGGGTGAAGTATCCCAGTGTCGGCAGGGCCTCCTCCAGCCGGTCTGGGTCGCGGTAGAGCTTGAGAACCGCTTCCAGCGCTGCCAGCCGGATCTTATCGAGGCGCAGCGCCCGCTTCATGGGGTTCTTGGCAACCGCGGCAACGAGCTCTGCGCGGCCCGCGATCAGGCCCGCCTGCGGGCCGCCCAGCAGCTTGTCACCGGAAAAGGTGACGAGGTCGGCCCCCTCGGCCAGCGCCTCCTTCACGGTAGGCTCCGACTTCAGGCCGTAGCGCGCCAGGTCGACGAGCGCACCTGAGCCGAGGTCATGGACGAACGGCACTCTGCGTGAGCGCGCCAACGCGGCCAGCTCCGCGGCTGGCACCGACTTGGTGAAGCCTTGAATGACGTAGTTGGAGGTGTGCGCCTTGAGGACAAGACCGGAGTTCCCCCCGATGGCCTGTTCGTAGTCCTTGAGGTGCGTGCGGTTCGTGGTGCCGACCTCCACCAGCCGGGCACCGGCCCGCGCCATGATGTCGGGCAAACGGAACGAGCCGCCGATCTCGATCAGCTCGCCGCGCGAGACGATGGCATCCTTGCCGAGCCCGAAGGTGTTGAGCACGATCAGCACCGCGCCGGCGTTGTTGTTGACGACCACGGCGTCCTCTGCGCCGGTCAGCTCGCGCAGCAGGCCGCGCACATGATCGTCGCGCTCGCCGCGTGCTCCGCCGCCGAGGTCGAACTCCAACGCGACGGCCGAGCGCATGGCGTCCACGGCTGCCGCGATCGCCGATTCGGGCAGGACGGCCCGGCCCAGGTTGGTGTGCAGCACGGTTCCCGTGAGGTTGAGCACGCGCCGCAGGCTGGGGGCGTGAGACTGTTCCAGGCTCTGCAGGGCCTGCGCTGCAAGCGTCTCGGCGTCCGGCGGCAGCTGCCCGCTCCCGCGCGCGGCATCGCGCGCCACGGCCACGCTGCGGCGTATGGCGCCGACCGAGGCCGCATGCCCGAAGCGAGCCGTGGCCACACTCCCGAGCGGCGTTCGCAGAACCTCGTCGACCGAGGGGGGATGGCGGAGTGGATTGGTCTCGTTCATGGCGACCGCGCGGAACTCAGTAGCCCAGGAGGAACGGGTTGCGGCCGCCGCGCGTCCAGCCGTCCTCCCGAAGCAGCATGTCGAGCCCAAGCGTCGCCACATCGTCGGCCAGCGGCTCGAGCGCCGGGTCCTTCACCTGGTAGAGGACCTTCACGTAGCCCCGGCACTTGTCGCAGGTCTCGGCCTTGACCGAATCCGACTTGCCTTCGATCCCCCGGTAGTTGACGCCATCGGTCGAGCTGCACAGCAGGCACGTGACCCGCACGACGTTCCACATGGTGCCGCACAGGGAGCAGGTGCAGAATCGCGTATTGTAAGCCTTGGGCCAACCGACGATGGCGCTCGCGACGGGGGCGCTGCCGCACACGGGGCAGGCGCCGTAGGCGACCGGCTTCAGGTCGCTTGCCGGCAGCAATGCCGCCATGCGCGCAAACTGAACCTGCAGCGCTGCAAGAGCAAAGGCGTGATCGGCGGTGTCCTCCGCCGCAAATTCCTCCTTCAGTGCGGCGCCGACGACCCTCCTGCGTTCCCGGCGGGGAACGGCCAGCAATCCTTGCACCGCGGCCGCGCTTTGAGCGGGGACTTCCGCGACCGCGAGCCGCTCGAGAAGACGCTCGAGGGTGTCGATTGCCAGATCGTCGAGCTCGTAGAGCGCACGCGAAAGCGGCGGCATGCCGTGCTCCAGCGCCTGGCCGATGCGCTCCAACGACGGCAGTTCCGGTGCCGGCGCGTCAGCCTGGATCTCGTGCTGGGCGCCTGACACGACGGCCAGAAACGCAAGATAGGGCTCGAGCTCGTGGCCCGTTGCGAGCGCGGCGAAGCGCCGGGCGCGGTTGATGAAGAGCAGTGACGGATCGGGGAGGACAGCGAAAGGCGGTTTCGCTTCCTCCCCGAGGATGGTGCCCGTCGCCGGGCCGCGGACTTCAGACATGAGCACCTCGAACCGAGGATCAAACTCAACGCTCGTCGAGAGCTACTCGGCAGCCGTGGCCCGTCCCGGCCGCTCGATTGCGCCCCGATCCACTTCCTTGCGCAGCCACTTGCGATGGTGGCGCCAACCCCAGCCACCCGTGACAAAGCCCCGTGTCATGGCGCTCAGCGTACCCCGCACCCAGATGGCGGCGTAGACGTGGATGATCCAGATGGCGATGGCTACCACCGCAGCCGAGGCATGGATCACGGCGGCCCATCGCTTCTGCTCGATGGTTACCTTGAAGCCGAGCAGGCTCTCGAACCAGCCGAGCCCGGCTTCCCAAAGCCCGATACCCGTCACGAGCAGTATTACGACCAGCAGGAACTGCGACCAGAAAACGAACTTCTGGCCCGCATTGTACTTGCCGATCTCGGGGAGGTACTGGTCGTTCGCCGTCAGCACGTGGCGGATGCGTGCGAGCCAGACGAAGTCGGTGCTCTCGGGAAGGTTCTGCCAGAAGAAGCGCACGAACAACCCAAGGAACGCCACCGCCAGCACCAGCCCCAACCAGGGATGGAGCCAGCGCACCACCTCGCCTCCCCCGAACAAGGCACTCAGCCCATAGAGGCTCGGATGGAAGAGCGACAGGCCACTCAGCAAAAGTGCGACAAACGTAATGGCCACGATCCAGTGGTTGACGCGGGCGCTTCCCGAGTAGCGGCGCACACGGATATGCGCGC
The DNA here is from genome assembly GCA_050248715.1 of Hyphomicrobiaceae bacterium. GTDB lineage: Bacteria > Pseudomonadota > Alphaproteobacteria > Rhizobiales > Hyphomicrobiaceae > AWTP1-13. Next base: position 21,570 of record JBFWRV010000049.1, read on the forward strand.
CCTCTTTGTCATGGTCGCTCATGGCCGGCCTCCTGCGAGCTTGTCCGCGCTCTCCTCCTCCTCCTCGGTAACGCGGTTGGGGCCCTGCAGCATGTGGTGAACGAAGCCGGCTGCCGCGGTCAACGCGATCACCGCCATGCCCGCGTATTTGCCGACGCCCTTCCAGGCCTCCACCAGTGGGCTGATGCGCGGGTTGTCCGCCAGTCCCGCGTAGAGCGACGGCTTGTCGGCGTGATGCAGCACGTACATGACGTGCGTCCCGCCCACACCCGGCGGGTCGTAGAGGCCCGCCTTGTCGAAGCCGCGCGACTTGAGATCGGCAATGCGCTTGTCCGCCCATTGCTTCATCTCGTCCTTGGTGCCGAACACGATCGCCTGAGTGGGGCACGCCTTCTGACAGGCGGGACCCTGGCCGACGGCGACGCGGTCGGAGCACAGCGTACACTTGTAGGCCTTGCTGTCGACCCTGGAGATGCGCGGGATGTTGAATGGGCATCCCTTCACGCAGTAGCCGCAGCCGATGCAGTTCTCCTTGACGAAATCGACGATGCCGTTGGAGTACTGCACGATCGCGCCGGGCGAGGGGCATGCCTTGAGACAGCCCGGGTCCCCGCAGTGCATGCAGCCGTCCTTGCGGATCAGCCACTCGAGATTGCCGGTGCCGGGGTTCTCGTACTCGGTGTAGCGCATCAGCGTCCAGCTGTTCGGCGTCAGATCGTGAGGGTTGTCGTAGACCCCGACATTGACGCCGATGTCCTCGCGCAGATCGTTCCACTCGAGGCATGCCGTTTGACAGGCCTTGCAGCCAATGCACTTCGACACGTCGATGAGCTTGGCAACCTGGGTCTGCCGCTGTGCGGGTGGTGTCACCGTGGACGCCGAGCGCCGGACCAGGTCCTTCTCGCCGAACTTCGCGGCGCCGGCCTGGGTGGTGGGATTTGGAAGTGGAGGAAACATTTTGTTGGCCTCCTCTTATGCCACCGGCCCAGAGATGGGCTCGATATCGACCAAGAACGCCTTGTACTCCGGCGTCTGCGCGTTGGCGTCGCCGACCGGCGGCGTCAACGAATTGATCGGTGAAGCCTTCTTGGCCTCTCCGATGAAACCGAAGTTCAGCGGGCATCCGATGTAGTGCACGGTCTTGCCAGCCACCTGGACGGGTTTGATCCGTTTGGTGACGACAGCCTTGCCCTTGACCGAGCCGCGGTGGGACCAGACTTTCACCCAGCCACCGTGCTTGATGCCTTTCTCCTTCGCCAGTTCCTCGGACAACTCCACGAAGAACTCGGGCTGCATGACCGCGTTCATGTGGACGCCCTTAGTCCAGTAGTGGAAGTGCTCCACAAGGCGGTAGGTGGTCGCGACGATGGGGAAGTCCTTAGGATCGCCGAACACCTCCATATCGCCTTTGAACACCCGCGCCGCCGGGTTGCCCTTGATCTTGGGGAACAAGGGGTTGGCGACCGGCGACTCGAACGGTTCGTAGTGCACGGGGAACGGGCCTTCCGCCATGAAGCCCCGGGCGAAGAGGCGCGAGACCCCTTCAGGGAGCATGATGAACGGACCGACGGCCCGCTCGGGCGGAATGGTCGGCACGTAGTCGGGCACGTCCGGACCCGTCCACCGCTGGCCATTCCAGAACATGTATTTCTTCCGCTCGCTCCACGGCTTGCCTTCTGGGTCCGCAGACGCGCGGTTGTATTGGATGCGCCGATTTGCCGGCCAGCTGAAGCCCCAGTTTCCGTACACACCAAGTCCCGACGGATCGCTATTGTCCCGGCGCATGGCCAAGTTGCCGCTCGGCCCGTAGACGCCGGTATAAATCCACATTGAGCCGTCGGTTGACCCGTCCTCCCGCATTTCACCGAAGCTGGCGAGCTGCGAGCCGGCGGCACGGACGACCTTGCCTTCCGAGTCCTTGAGATCGACCAGCGCCTTGCCGTTGAGCTCCTTTAGAAGTTCGTCGGGCGTCGGCTTCAGTGGGTCCTTGTAGCTCCAGTCGAGCGCCATCAAGGGCTCTACGCCCTTGCCTCCGTCCTTCTCGTAGAGCTTGCGGATGCGAATGAAGAGGTCAGAGAGAATCTGCGAATCTGTCCTGGCTTCGAAATACGGGTCCGCAGCCCGCCACTTCCACATGATTGCGCGGCTTGAGTTTGTGAGACTGCCGTCCTCCTCGGCGAACGTCGTGGCCGGCAGCATGAACACTTCCGTTTGAATTTTGGCGGGATCGACGTCGTTGAACTCGCCGTGATTCTCCCAGAAGCGCGCCGTGTCGGTCTCGATCGGATCAATACTGACGAGGAACTTCAGCTTCGATAGTCCGGCGACGCTCTTGTTTTTGTGGGCGATCGCCATCAGCGGGTTGAAGCCTTGGCAGATGAGACCGTTGGTCTTGCCCTGGTACATGGTCTCAAACATGCGTAAGCAGTCGTAGGCGACGTCGAGCTTTGGTAGCCAGTCGTAGCCGAACTGGTTCTCCGCCGTCGCCTTAGAGCCGTAAAACGACTTCAGGAAGCTGACATAGAACTTCCTGTAGTTCTGCCAGTAGCTCGTTTGGTTGGCCTGAAGCGGCTTGAAGGTCCGCTTGGCGAGATGCGACTCCAGCGTTGGCTCGCTGTCGGTAGGTAACGCCAGGTAGCCTGGTATCGCCGCTGTCAGGGTGCCGACATCGGTGATGCCCTGCACGTTGGAATGACCGCGCAATGCGTTCACGCCACCGCCGGGAACGCCGATGTTGCCGCATAGGAGCTGGATCATCGCCGCGGTGCGGATGTTCTGCGCACCGTGCGAATGCTGCGTCCAGCCGAGCGCATACATGATAGTCATGGCGCGCTCGCCATTGGCGGTCGAACCGACCCATTCGGCGACCTTGAGGAACTTGTCCTGCGGTGTGCCGGTGATGCGCGACACCATTTCGGGCGTGTAGGGCGCGAAATGCTGCTTCATCAGCTGGAACACGCAGCGCGGGTTCTCAAGCGTCATGTCGCGCTCGGCGAAACCGTCCGCACCCATCTGGTATTCCCAGGTGCTACGGTTATAAGAGCGCTTCTCTTCGTCATAGCCGGAGAAGAGGCCGTCGCTGAACTTGTACTCCTCTTTGACCAGGTACGTCGCGTTAGTGAAGTTGCGCACATACTCCTTATGGATCTTATCGTGGCTGAGCAGGTAGTTCACCACGCCCGACAAGAACGCGATGTCGGTGCCCGGACGGATTGGAGCGTAGTGATCAGCAACCGCCGCCGACCGCGTGAAGCGCGGGTCGACCACCATCAGCTTGGCACCGCGGTTGTGCTTCGCCTCCGTAACCCACTTGAAACCGCACGGATGCGCCTCTGCGGCGTTGCCACCCATGATCCAGACCAGATCGGTGTTGCCGATGTCGGTCCAGGAGTTGGTCATCGCACCACGGCCAAACGTCGGGCCCAAACTGGACACCGTGGGGCCGTGTCAGATCCTTGCCTGGTTTTCGATCTGCAACAGTCCGAGGCCGCGCGACACCTTGTAGGTCAGCCAGCCATTCTCATTTGTGCACGAACTCCCCGCCAGGAACGCCATCGTCGTCAGACGATTGACCGTGACCCCGTCTTTGTTCTTCTCGATCCAGTTGGCGTCGCGATCCTCCTTGACGAGCTTTGCGATGCGATCCATCGCGAAGTCCCAAGAGACTCGCTCGAATTGGTTAGTGCCGGGCTTGCGGTGCATCGGATATTTCACCCGGGTCTTTGACCGGATGTAGTCGATCGCCGCCGCGCCCTTCGGGCACAGGGTTCCGCGGTTCACGGGATGATCGGCGTCGCCCTCAATATGGGTGACCTCGAGTTTGCCACCGCTCTCCTTGTTTGGAGCCGCGTACACCATCATGCCGCAGCAGACGGCACAGTAGGGGCAGTAGGTGCGGGCTTCTTTGGTTTGGATAAGCCTGAACGGCTTAACGTGCGCGGCAACCTGCGCCTCCGCCTCGCCAAAGCCGAGCGCCGCAATGGCCGACCCCGCCGCCCCGGCTCCTGCCAGCGCCATGAAGTGCCGGCGTGAGACCTCTATATTCATGGGATGGGTTCCTCCTCAGGGGCCCCCTTGAGTTGTTCCAATTCCAAGGAGACCTAAGCCACGGTAGTCCTGTTGGCATGCCTACGTCAATTTGCGCTGCAAAAAGAGGCAATTCTTACCGAGCCGTCTCGGCTGTCCCGGCCCAAACCCCTACACGCACAAAAAAATAAGCGTTCCCAACGCCCTTGACCGATCAGTAAAGTTTGCACATTCTTGCAGTCTTCATGATCGGCGAAGGCGCTCCCGAGGTTCGGGGCCGTAAAAAAACGTGGGGGAACGGCCTGGCCGAGTGCCTTAGGCGCTCCACCCCCCCCCTCTGCTCATTTTGCTCCCTTCCTCCTTTGGTCTTGCGGATGCTTCGCCCCAGGTTGCGTCGCGTTCGGCCGCTTACGTGAGCCGCATAGTGGTGGTTGAAAGGTCCTGCAGGCTTTACCGCGATGTGCTGGCCTCGTCTCCTCTTGGCGATAGCACCGCCCAGGGTCGCCATTTCACTCACCCATCAGCGGTGCAAGCCGAGATCACACTCGACAGCCTCAATCGTTATCTTGCATCGCCATGGCCTACTGGCGTGAAGTGTTCGGGGGCGGCTCATTCTATGAACGCCTCTGGAGACATGCCGTTCCGGTACTGCAGGCTCGCGTATCGCGATGCAAACTTTTGATGGAGGGCCAGTCCATGCAAATTCGCGATGTTCGCTTGACTAGCCTCTCTCACGGCGGCGGCTGCGGCTGCAAGCTCGCGCCGTCCGTGTTGCAGGCCCTGCTGGCGGATCAGCCGCCGGCGCCCTTCAAGCAGCTTCTCGTCGGCACCGAGACAGCGGACGATGCCGCGGTGTGGCAGCTCGACGAGGACACCTGCATCATCGCCACGACGGATTTCTTCATGCCGATGGTGGACGATCCGTTCGACTTCGGGCGGATCGCGGCCACCAATGCCCTCTCTGACGTTTACGCCATGGGCGGCAGGCCAATCATGGCGCTCGCCATCCTCGGGATGCCGGTCGACAAGATTGCGACCGACACTGTGCGCGAGATCCTGAAGGGCGGCGCCTCGGTGTGTGCTTCAGCCGGCATACCGGTAGCAGGCGGGCACTCCATTGATTGCCCCGAGCCGGTCTATGGACTTGCTGTGACCGGCACCTGCCGCCCCGAGCATGTTCGCCGCAATGCCGACGTGCGAGCAGGTGACTCGCTGATACTGACCAAGCCGCTCGGCGTCGGCATCTACTCTGCCGCGATCAAAAAGGGTGCGCTGGCGCCCGAGAACTACGCTGAAATGATCGCGACCACCACGCTTCTCAACAGTATCGGGGCGAGGCTGGCGCAGGATCTGAGCGTACATGCCATCACGGACGTGACGGGTTTTGGGCTGCTCGGGCATTCAGCGGAGATGGCGCGAGGCTCGGGGTTGACCATCACTATCGGCGCTGGCGATGTGCCACTGCTGACCAGAGCCGAGACGCTGGCCCAGAGCGGATTTGTGACCGGCGCCTCGCATCGCAACTGGGCGAGCTATGGTGCAAACGTGCGGCTTCCAACCGACATGCCCGACTGGAAGCGCCATTTGCTGACTGACCCGCAAACCTCCGGCGGGCTGCTGGTTGCCTGTATGCCCGAGCGAGCTGATGCTGTTGTCGGCACAATCAGGGATGCTGGGTATCCCGCGGCCCGCGTCATCGGGCATGCCGAGCCCGGCTCACCTTGTGTCCAGGTGGTATGAGGTTGGGGCATTGCAATCTCGACGGCATCCGCGCGATTCGACGCGCCATCTGCACTGCGGGGCTGGGCGCTGCACCCTCTGCAGGCGGATGCCCCGTGCATCGCGGCAATCACCCGCAGTGATCAGTTGGCAGAGTTGTCGCGCTGGTCTGAGAATAACGCAATCAGCGCGTAGCTGAGAGATTGGGTCATCGACCATCGACGCACGTCAGGAGTTCCCATGCCCGGCGGCTTAGGCAAGGAGCGTCGTCACGTCTCGATCGCGCATGAACATCCAGGCCGGCAGCTCATCGAGCGGTACAAGCGGCTTCTCCATGCGCTCGCAATAGACTTCGAGCCGTCTCATGAGCTCCGGCTTCACGTAGCTTTCTGAAAGAAACACGATGTCAGCCAGGGAGAGAATCCGCTCGAGATTGCTCTGATGTCGGCGATCCAAGAGATCGCAGTGCAGGAAGACTGCTCCCCGCCCCTCCCAATAGGAGCGCAGCTGCTCCAGGACGCCGGTCGGAACACCGATGCACGCAATACGCACCCCCGGAATTCTGGGAGGAACGGCGTCGCGTTGCGTCTCTTGGCTCAATGGGTCGGACCGGCCGGGGCGTGCCCTTGGGGTCCTACGGCATCGGCGGCTCATTCCTGGCTGGATCCCAAAAATAAAGATGATCAGCAATATACTGCAAATTTTACGACACTGGAGCCGCGAATGGAGTTGTTCGCGCAATCCTGCTAAGCGGTGGACACCGTGCTTGGCCATAGCTCTTTCCATAGCCTAAGGCTATATGGGCTGAAGCATCCTGGTTGGCGTCCATGATTCAGCGCGAAGTCCCAGATCTCATGACCGTCACGGAGGTTGCGGACTACCTGCGGGTGCGAGAGCGCACGGTCTACGAACTGGTCCGCTCGCAGCGCATCCCGAACTGCAAGCTCTCCGGCAAGCTGCTGTTTCCCAAACGCCTCGTCGAGCTCTGGGTTGCGCAATCCGCAGACTACCCGCTGGCCGCGACTCACCTGTCGCGGCCGCCGCCCGTCATCGCGGGCAGCCATGACTTGCTGCTCGACTGGAGCGTGCGGGAATCAGCGTGTGAACTCGCCATCATGGTCAGCGGCAGCACGGCCGGAATGCACCGCCTGCTGGCAGGCCAGGCAGTTGCCTGTGGTCTTCATCTGATCGATCCGGCGACAGGCGAATACAATCCAGCGACGCTGACCGATCACCTCCCGGGCCTCGACTTCGTTGTGATCGAATGGGCTAGGCGTCAGCAAGGCTTGGTGCTGGCGCCGGGCAACCCCGCGGAGATCGGCTCGGTCGCCGACCTGAGCAAGCGCGGCCTCCGCGTCGCCGCTCGCCAACCGGGCTCGGGCACTGCGCTCCTGCTCGCGAAATTGCTCGGCGACGCCGGCCTTTCGATGGAGGAGGTCAAGACCACGGGGAGGCCGCTTAGCAGTCATACCGATGTTGCCGACGCCATTCGGCAGGGCAAGGCCGACGCCGGCCTGGCGATCGAGGCCGTCGCACGCGAGCAGGGACTGGACTTCCTGCCGCTCGTATCCGAACGCTACGACCTCGTCGTCCGCCGCATGGAATATTTCGAGCCTCCGCTGCAGCGCCTGTTTGCGTTCGCGCGGACCGAACTGTTTCACGAGCACGCCAAATCACTCGGCGGCTACGATGTGGCGCATACGGGTCATGTCATCCTCAACAATCGGCGATAGAGAGCATGTTCCTCATGCCGAAGCGCTTGACGAGACGTGAGCTTGAAGGAGAAGGTCTTCCGTTGCGAGATTGGTTGCGAGACCGCCGGGGGGAGTGAAAGACCCACGAGTGCGCAGCACACACGTCTGTTCTAGTCGATGATCTACCCAAGCCCAACTTGACCATGGGGACGGGGGGGTTGGGAAGTTCAAACGCCCGAAAAACGTGTTGCCACGGCGAATGAGCGACCAGTGTCGAATTTGGAGAGCGTCGCGTGCCGCTCTAGCACGTAGAGGCCTTATTGTCCGATAGCGCGAGCGCAGGCGCATCTCTCGACGCGCCTGCGCTTCAGCGAGTCGCGCTGCCAAGATCGGGGCCTGGGTAACGAACTTTGTTACGAGATACGCTTCGATCACTTCGCGTCCGCTCTCCGAACCGTAGCTGGGATCCTTGACGCCTCCGAACGGCACTTCCGGCAGCGCGAGACCGTGATGGTTGATCGTCAGCTACTACGATGGAGAAGGCGGCCTCTCCATTGAAAACACGCATTTCCACGGTACCGTTTCACTCTGGGATAGGACCGCAACAGCGAAACTTTACCTAACACTCGAGCAGGGCAAGCCTCTAGCGCAGGCCAAGATGGAGACGCTTGCTGGCGCCGACGGCATGCTGTCGTACGTTTCCAGAAAATCTGTCCTGGGCGACTCTAAATATCAAACCATTTAATTCTATAACATGGAGCTTGGTTAACTGGTTTGGGTCATTTTTGCAATTAAAGAATATCCTCATACTCAAGCCTTTCATTGCATGATATTATGCATACGTTGTAAGCAATCTGCAAGTATTAAATTAAACAATAATTCTATGGGATTAGTTGATTCGGCGGTGCCGGCGAGCGTGTCGGGTAGCTCCACTGCCGCATCTCGTGTGCAGGAGCCGGAGCGGGGATGCGTTAGCGGCGGTGCTTGCGCTCGATCCTGGGCGGACGCGTCTTGGGCGTCATGTATTGGCCGCCGAACCGGGCGATGAAGCGCTCCGCGTGCTCGCGCTGGGCGAAGCAGCGGATTTGTCTGTCCCGACGATCGCGCCGGAAGCCAGTGGCTAGGAACTTTTACAGGCTATCTTCAAACAGGCGCCAACGCTCCCGGTTGGCCTGGCGCTGTTGTAGGCTGTGGGTATGGGCTGGTGGTAATGAGCGGGAGGCTATCCAAATGGGGAGTATATTATCGGTTGGTGGATTGAATTTCGGCGGCTAACCTGGTCCAACGTCGTAACGCGTGTTCATTGCCGAATTCAGCCTCGTAATCGAAGGCGATGTTGCTGGCGAGGACGACAAGTGGCTGCAGCAGCATGGTCTTGCGCTGCAAGGGGGTCATGGAGTTCAAGGCCCTACCCACTTTGGCAGCGCGGCTGGCGATATGCGCAACGGCATCTGGGATTGGATTGGCGAGGATGATGGCGATGGCGGAGGCATTCACTTCGGCGGTGCGCACGTGATTGGCAGTGCGTTCCCACAGGTCGGCTTCGGCGATGGCGAGCTTGTCAAAGAAAGGCTGAAGCTCTGCGCGAATGGCGGCAGGCGTGGCGGTATGCGTGGCATTGGTGGCGGTGAGCGTTTTGAGGCGCTCGTGGATCTGCAGAACGATGGCGTTGGCGGTTACGGCCAGGGCTCGCTGCTGCTCGGTAAGGGTGTCAAGGTCGAAGTGATGCATGGCTCAGCGCTCCTGGAGATGGGCAGGATTGGGTAGGCGCTGAGCATGCGGTGGGGTTGCGCGTGTTTGGCAGCGGCGATCCAGCGGGAAAGGGTGGCGTTGTTGTAGAGCTTGTCACCGAGGTCCTGGGCGGCGGCACGTGCAAGCGCGACGTGCGGGCGGGTTGCAAGAATGCGACGGGTTTGAGCGGACGTGAGCGCGGTAAGCCCCTGCCGGACCGCATCTGCGTGGGGGATGATGTCGGCGATAAGTTCAGGCTGGGATTTGGTGGGGTGATGTCGTGTGAGGAGGCTGCAGAGCTGCGCGCCGTGGTCTTGTATCGTATTCAGCGAGGCATCGTTCACGTTTCCAACCCTTTCCGGGGCTGAGTGTCAGGCAGGCTGGGTGGGCGGAGCAAATGTCAGCTGCGGAGAAATGGCGCAGGTCAGGTGGAGCTGCACGGCAAGAAGCCGGGGCGTTCATAACGGAAGTGTGAAACCGCAGCATCTACGGTGATGTTGGGGGGAATTGGCTGAACTACGTAGGTGGGAAATGCGGCGTTGCGCGGTAATTTGGTTTGGTTCATTGCGGGCGCATGAGTGCCCTGAACCACCAGGAGGAGATCTCGATTGAGCGCATCGAGCGTACGCTGAAGGTCGCGGCTTACGTGGTGGTTCGTTATGGAAAGGCGTATGCGCCGCATGTGGAGCGTTTGGAGGGCGAGTTCAAGCGGGCGCGGGGCAATGACCCCATCGCCAAGGCAAGGGCTATCTTGGTCATTCAGACGGATGACGGGGCACGAAATGCGATGGAAGTGAGTATTCGGGCTTTGTGCTCAAGCGAGGGGCCCGTGCCATAGCGGGGCACGTCGAGGATGTGACCCATGAGGTCCTTGGTGATGCGCTCTGGGAGTTCAAGCGCCGTCAGCCGGTCCTGGAAGGTGTGGCGAAGACAGTAAACGCTTTGGCCGGGAAGCGGCCTTAGGCGTCTGGCGGTGAGCGCCTTGTTGGCGAGGGCTGAGAAGGAATCGGCCTTGTCGCGATAGCGAGGGAAGCCGTTAGGCTGCGCCTGCATGGCGAGTAAGGCGACGCCGACGTGGAGAGGTCGCTCTGGCTCAGTTTCTCGGCAGACTGGTAGGAGATACCCAACGACCTCGCCGCTTCCAAGGTGTCGTCGTGATCGGTGGGCAGATTGTGGGCTTTGGGGTTGGCAAGTCTTTGCCAGTATCGGGTTAGGCCCGCGTCCAACAAGGTCACTGCGGTTCGGGCACGTGTGCCGCGCGGGTCATCGAGGATGGCGATGCCGGTGCTCAGCGCGACGATGCCGCGCCGGTCGACGTGGCAATACATCTTCGGTACACGGCGGATGAGGTACAGTAGCCCTTCCGCTTATGGGGCTGAGGGTGATTTGTCCGGCGCGACATGGGTCCCCGCGAATCAATGTTGGACCGCACGTTGGACTCGTTGTTGGACTGAAAATGGCTCAGGAGCACCCGGAAATCAGGCACATTGCAGGAAACTCAGGCGTAAAGGAGTGGTGTTGAGGGGATTTTTGGTGGAGCCGAGGGGAATCGAACCCCTGACCTCTTGAATGCCATTCAAGCGCTCTCCCAACTGAGCTACGGCCCCAGCAAGTGTCGGGAAGCCGGCCAGCGATTGGGCTGGCGGCACGCCTAAGTATGCCGTGGCGGCAAATTGCGCAAGTGCCTGTCTGCCCGGCCCCGGGTAAAGGGCGGCCGGAGGCGGCATTGGCCTTGCGGCTCCGGCACATCCGCTCCCCGCGGGGCCAGGATAGGCGCCGGTGCAGGTTGCCCTCTAAAGGGCTGCAACGCCAGGCCCTCGATTTGGCGGTCCGGGCCTGCTACAGGGTGGCCACATGTGCGGCCGCGTTACACAGAAGAGCAACCCCAAGGTCCTGGGCTTGAGGATCGCCAACCTGGTCGAGCCGCTGTACGCCGCAGACGCGGCGCCGCGCTACAACGGCGCGCCGGGACAGCAGCACTGGGCCATCCGCGAGCATCCCGAAACCGGCGAGCGGCGGCTGGACAGGTTGTGGTGGGGCGTCATTCCCAACTGGACGAAGGAAACCTCGCCCAAGAACAAGCCGATCAACGCCACGGCGGAGCGCGTCGCCTCCGCGCCCATGTTCCGCGGCGCCTATGCCAAGCGGCGCTGCCTGGTGCCGGTCGACAGCTTTTTCGAATGGGCGAAGGGTGCCGGAAAGGGGCCGCGCCAGCCCTACGCGGTCGCCATGAAGAACGGGGAGCCGTTCGCGCTCGCGGGCATCTGGGAGAGCTGGCGACACCCCGAGACGGGTGACATCGTGCGCACCTTCTGCGTCATCACGACGCCGGCCAACGCGCTGCTGGCCCCCATTCACGACCGCATGCCAGTGATCGTGGAGCCGGCGAGCTTCGACCGCTGGCTGTCGCCGCTGGAGCCCGATCCGCGCGATCTTCTCGTGCCTCACGCCGACGCGCCCATGACGCTGTGGGCCGTGTCGCTGCGGGTGAACAGCCCCGCCAACGATGATGCCACCCTTCTCGAGCAGGTTTCCTGAGGGCGCTGCGGGGCCATCAGGATGGGCGAGGGCGCCATGACCACAGTCGATGCGCACAGCGCGGTGACCATCAGATCGGCGGCAGGACCACCGACCTGAGGCGCCAGGATGCGCGCGCCGGCCAGCGCTATTGGCCGCGCGGGGCGCGCGCACCCGCGACGAGACCGCCGTCGATGACGAGTTCGCTGCCGGTGACGTAGCGTGCGGCATCGGAGGCGAGGAACAGCACGCCGTCGGCGATGTCCCGGGCCTGTCCGGCAAAGCCCAACGGTACAGCCACAGCGGCTCGCTCGTGCGGATCGATCGGCGCATTGCGCCGCTGGCCTTGGGCGCCGGCGGGAATCTTGCCCCAGATCGGGGTGTCGATGATGCCGGGATGCACCGAGTTCACGCGGATGTTGTCGGCGGCAGTCTCCAGCGCCACCGCCTTGGCGAGCAGGCGCACGCCACCCTTGGTCGCGCAATAGCCGGCGAGGCCCGCAGAGCCTCGCAATCCCGCGACCGAGGACATCAGAATGATCGAGCCGCCGCCGCTCCGGCGCATGGCAGGGATGGCATGCTTGATGGAGAGGAACACGCCGTCGAGGTTGATGGCTTGCTGGCGCCGCCAGTCGGCCAGCGTCATTTGCTCGAGCGGCACCATCAGGCCGATCCCGGCATTGGCCACCATCACGTCGAGTCGGCGGAAACGGGACTGTGCGGCGTCGATGATCTGCGGCCAGCGCTCCTCGTCCGTCACGTCCTGGTCGAGAAAGAGAGCCTCTCCCCCGGCGGCGGCGATCCGGCCCACAAGGTCCTCGCCGCGGGGGCGGTCGATGTCGGTTGCGAGCACCTTTGCCCCGGCCCGTGCCAGCGTCTCGGCGCATGCGGCGCCGATGCCGGAGGCCGCGCCGGTCACGATGGCAACCTTGCCGCTCAATTGCATGTCATCGCCTCCGGACAATCGATTCCGATGCTTTCGGGAAATCAGGCCAGCAGGGTCCGTTTCCAGAATTCGAGCATGTCGGCGCGGAACAGGTTCGCCTCCTCGCCGCGGCTGCCGATGGCGGCGCCCTTGCTGCCGTAGCCGGCCTTGAGCGCATAGACCATGAGATCGCGATCGACGAGACGGGGGTTGGGCGCGCCCTCGAGCGGATGAATGAAGGCGCCGTCGTCGGCGAGGTAGCTCGTCGGCGCGGCGGGGGATACGGAGGCCTCTGCGATGTGTTGCAGGGCCGTGCCGCGATCGAAGCTGTGCGCAGCGCCGGCGAAAAGGCGAAGGGCGGCCTTGCCGCCGGCAAGCCTGATCGCCTGCACGTGACCCTGCACCTGCATCGGGGAGCACCACTCGTCGCGGTCACCCATCAGCACACGAACTTCGGTATCGCCGACGCCGGGATCGAGGAACTGGTGCCCGCACCAGGGATAGGCGGCGAGGACGGACCTGAGGCCTCTGCCGGCACCGATCGCGGGATCGGCAAAGCGGCGCGTCGCGGCGGTGAGGACGGCGGAGCCGCCGCGGCTGTGCCCCTGGGCGCCGATGCGGCGGGCGTCGATGTCACCCCGGTCGCTCAGGACCTTCCACGCCGCCAGCACGTCGTAGGCGCTCGCGGCGAAGGAATATTGCGTCTGGTTGGCGACCGTGGAGCCGATGCCGCGAGCACCGAACGGGTCGAGCACGAAGGCGGCGATGCCGACGCCGGTCAGGGCCTCGGCGTGAGCCACATGCGAGGGTGCAACGCCGAGGCTACCGGGCGTGACAATGACGAGCGGCAAGGGAGCGGCCGTGCTGGCCCCAGCGGGCGGCAAGAACAGCTGACCGTCGATCGTCACCCGCGGCATCTCCGCCGGCCGGCTGACGGCTTGATGGTAGTTGACGGGATTGGCGGACGGAATGTCGAGGGCCTGGCCGACGCTGCCGTTGGCGAAGGTGATGCTGCGATCGCGGAAACGGGCCGGCGCTGCGGTCATGACGTGCTCCTCCGTCCGGTGCGCCACTGTGGTCCCGGGCGCTTGCCCCGCACGTTAGCGAGGGCGGTCGCTATTCGCAAATATGCCAGGTGCGCTGATGCGAAGAGAAGAAGCGGCTGTCGCCGGGCTGGCGTGGCATCGGCGCGCGTGAAATGGTGGGGAGGGCAGCAATCTGCGGTCGGAGGAACAATGGACTACGAGGCTGAATACAACAACCGCCGGCGGGTTCCCGAATATGCCGAGCACGGCGCACGCTGGAGCGCGGCGTCGGCCGCCTATCGCGAGCAGCGGTCGGATGCCGGGCTCGACCTGCCCTACGGATCCGGCGAGCGTCACCGCTACGACCTGTTCCCCGCCGGACCGGCCGATGCGCCGCTCGTCGTCTACATCCACGGCGGCTACTGGCAGCGCGGCGACCGCAAGGACTACTCGTTTCTCGCCCGCGCGCTGAACGCCGCCGGAATGGACGTTGCCCTGCCTTCGTACTCGCTGTGCCCGGCCGTGTCGGTGATGGATATCGTTGCGGAGCTGCGAGCCTTTCTCGCCGCGCTCTGGAAGAAGACCGGAAGGCACCCCCTCGTCACCGGCCACTCCGCCGGCGGCCATCTGACCGCCGCCATGCTCGCGACCGACTGGAGCAGGGTTGCGGGCCTTCCCGCCGACCTAGTGCGCGCCGGCATCCCCATCAGCGGCGTATTCGAGCTGGCCCCGCTGGTGGGCACCTCCATCAATGACCTTGTCGGGCTCGACGCGGCCGCGGCGCGTGCGGCGAGCCCCATGCTGTGGCCGGCGCCCCCCAAGGGGGGAGCGCTCGTCGCTACTGTCGGCGGTGCCGAGAGCGGAGAGTTCCTGCGGCAGAGCCGCGCTCTCGCCGCGACTTGGGCTGAGGCCGGCCTTGACTGCGAATACCTCGAGGTGCCCCGCGCCAATCACTTCACCGTCGTGGACGCGCTGGCGCAGCCGGACAGCGCTCTGTTCGAGGCGGCGTCGAGGCTCGCGCGGAAAGCGAAGGATGGTGCGTGAGGCGGGTCATCCGCCGGCCTTCGCCGGGGTTGATCCGATCCGCAATCCCTAGTGTTTGCGCCGCGGCAGCCGCGCAGCATCCAGGATGGAGCCTGGAATGGGCGCCAGCCGGCGGCGCTCGGCAGCCTCGATCTCCGCCAGTGCCAGGCTCAGCAGCTCGGCGGCCCGCTCCAGGCTGCGCACGCGCTTAAAGTCGTCGCGCATGTAGGCCAGCGTCTCGCGCACCGTGCCAAGATCGATCAGCGGACCGTTCCGTTTCGGATCAAGACTGCTTCGCATGTGCTGCCCCGGGGCCACCCTTGCCATCTCCTGCGCTCGCCTCGCAACTCGCGTGCCCGAACCTCGGCGCAGGGCGTGCAGGGAGGCCGGGAGGGCAATGCAACCAGCGCCCTCCCGTCGCCGCGCCCCGTCAGGCGGCGCGCACCAAGCGGCTCTGCAGTTCGAGAACTGCAATCATGAAGCCGACCCTGTCTTCGGCGGCCTCGGCAAGGATGGAGAAGTAGTTGGGCGTCTCCGGAAGGATCTCGCCGATCACCTCGCCGTACTCGAAGCGCAGGTCGGCTTCATGCTTGCGCGCGATCGCCTGCATCCGGGAGTTCTCGGCGAGGCAGCTCATATACAGGCGGCGGATGCCGCGGTTGCGCGCGGTGCGCACGACACGACCCATCAGCTCGGTGCCGATGCCCTGGTCCTGGTAGGCTCTCTCCACGGAGAACGCGGCTTCAGCCTCCTCGCCCCAGGCATCGCCCAGGCGGCGCAACTCGGCGGCTGCGCGCACGTGCCCCTGCGCGAGATAGCCGAAGACCACACTGCCGAACTCAGCCATGCGGCTCGCGTAATCCTCGATGAAGGCGTCCGACACCGAATGGGCAAAGCGCAGCCGCCGGCTGGACTTGTCCAGCCGCAACAGGTGCTCGCGGAATTTGTCCGCTTCCATGGGCCACAGCTTGCGAATTGAACCCAAGTCTCCCGGATGTCCGGGCATGGAAACCGCGGTCGAGTCGCTCATGATTGCACCCCATTTTTTTCTGGCCGCGTCTTGCCTGTTCTTGTTCGCGCAAGCGCGACGATCCCGCTTCCCGGGATCATTTCGCGATGCACAATCAGCCTCGATGATGACCGCAGTGTGATGACAAAAAACCGATGCTAAACAATGAAATGATCGTGATGTTGCATCGCCACATGCGGCGATGAGCCGCGATCGCTCAGCGATTGTGCCGACTGCCGGCCGGGCGTGCAGAGGTTGCATAGAGAAGCTGCTTTCGCCGTGCCGCTGATCGCGTGCGGCAGCCGGCGAATGCATCAGCGCAGGGCGCGGTCCAGTGCCGTCGTCGCCTTGACCCGACGCAGACGCCGCGCTAGCCGGAGCGTCGATGAGCCTCATTGAGAAGTACCGTGCGCTGGTCGCCGACGGCGCCATGATTGCCGACCCCGCACAAGCCAGCGCAGCGGAGAGCCTGGAGGTACTGGCACGCCAGCTGCGCAAGTGGCATCGCCGCGAGGGCCTCGCCGCCCTGTTGAGGGGCTCGGAGCCAGCCCCCAAGGGCCGCTACATCTTCGGACCCGTCGGCCGCGGCAAGACCATGCTGATGGACCTCTTCTTTGAAGCGACCACGTTCCGCCCCAAGCGCCGCGTGCACTTCCACGAGTTCATGGCCGAGGTGCACGATCGCATCGGCGAGGCCCGCAAGCGCCTGCCGGGCGATCCGATCCCCGCCGTGGCGCGCGAGCTGGCAGCGAAAGCGCGCCTTCTCTGCTTCGACGAGCTGCACGTCACCGACATTGCCGACGCCATGATCCTGGGGCGCCTGTTCAAGGGGATGTTCGACGACCAGGTCGTGGTGGTGGCCACGTCCAACGTGCACCCGGCCGACCTTTACAAGAACGGCCTGAACCGAGCGCTGTTCCTGCCATTCATCGATCTCATCTCAGAGCGCATGGAGGTCCGGGAGCTGCAGGCCGCCAAGGACTTTCGGCTCGACAAGCTGGTGGGCAAGCCGCTCTATTTCACGCCGGTGGACGCGAAGGCGAAGGCCGAGATGGACCGGCTGTGGGCGGAGTTGACCGGCAACCATCCCGGTACGCCCATCGATCTCGACATCAGGGGACGCAAGCTGCGCGTGCCGGCGGCGGCCATGGGCGTGGCGCGCTTCCCCTTCCCGGAGCTGTGCGACCGCCCGCTCGGGTCAGGCGACTTCCTGCATATTGCCCACACCTTCCACACGCTGCTGATCGATGGCGTGCCGATCCTCAGCAACGCCGGCCGCGACATAACGCGCCGCTTCATCAATCTGATCGATACGCTCTATGACAACCGCGTATGCCTTATCGCCTCGGCCGCTGCCGAGCCGTTCGAGCTCTATGCGGGGCGGGAGATGGGCTTCCTGTTCGAGCGCACGGCCTCGCGCCTCATCGAGATGCGGTCGGAGGCCTTTTTGACGGGTCGCATCGACAGGCTCGGCGCGGTCATGTCGGCGTGAAGCGGCAGGCAGGAACTCCTCCCGTCATTCGCGCGAGCGCGGGGCTCATCCGGCGCGAGCGTCGCGGGGCCTGCGCCTTGAACGGTGCGAGGTTTCAGGCTAACCAAACGGGCAGCGACCCCGGCCTCCGGCCGGCTTCGCGATACTCGGCGGCTCGGCACATCGCAAGCGAGGAGCATTCGGAATGGCGCGGACCAAGATCGCGCTGATCGGCGCTGGCATGATCGGCGGTACGCTGGCGCACCTGATCGGCTTGAAGGAGCTGGGAGACGTCGTCCTCTTCGACATCGTCGAAGGCGTGCCGGGCGGCAAGGGCCTCGACATAACCCAGGCAGGGGCGGTCGAGGGCTACGACATGGCAATCAGGCCGGCCAGCGCCTACGCCGAGATCGAGGGCGCCGATGTGATCATCATCACGGCCGGCGTGCCGCGCAAGCCGGGCATGAGTCGCGACGACCTGCTGGGCATCAATCTGAAGGTGATGGACCAGGCCGGCGCCGGCATCAAGAAGTACGCGCCCAACGCCTTCGTCATCGTCATCACAAATCCGCTCGACGCCATGGTGTGGGCGCTGCAGAAGGCCTGCGGGCTGCCGAAGAACAAGGTGGTGGGCATGGCGGGCGTGCTCGACACCGGACGCTTCCGTGCGTTCCTGGCCGAGGAGATGAAGGTGTCCGTCGAGGACGTCTCGGCGCTGGTGCTGGGCGGACACGGCGACGACATGGTGCCGATCGCGCGCTACTCCACCGTCGCCGGCATTCCGCTTCCCGACCTCGTCAAGATGGGCTGGATCAAGCAGGACCGGCTCGATGCCATCATCGAGCGCACGCGCAAGGGCGGCGGCGAGATCGTCAATCTCCTGAAGACCGGCTCGGCGTTCTATGCGCCCGCCTCCTCCGCCATCCAGATGGCCGAGAGCTACATCAAGGACAAGCGCCGCGTGCTCCCTTGTGCCGCCTATCTCAACGGCGAATACGGCGTCAAGGGAATGTATGTCGGCGTGCCGGTGGTGATCGGCGGCAAGGGCATCGAAAAAATCGTCGAGATCGACCTCAACAGCGCCGAACGGGCAATGTTCCAGAAGTCGGTGGAGTCGGTGAAGGGTCTGATCGAGGCCTGCACCAAGATCGCACCTCACCTGGGCGCGTAGCGACCATCCGGAAGCGAGAGCGCAGCGCGAGCTGTCCGGAATTTCGAAGTTGTTGAGCAAGCCGGGTCCGCGGAGAAGCCAGCATGCCCAAGAAGGCCATCACGTCGCCGAAGGCCAAGGCGATCGGTCCCTACTCGGCCGCGGTCGAGAACGGCGACATCGTCTTCCTCTCCGGCCAGATCCCGCTCGACGCCGCGACCGGCAAGCTGGTCGAGGGCGATATCTCCGCTCAGACGAAGCAAGCGCTCGAGAATTTGAAGACCATCCTCGCGGCGGCGAACTTGAGCTTTGCGCATGTCGTCAAGACGACGATCTTTCTCACCAGCATGGCCGATTTCGCCGCCGTGAACGAGGTCTACAAGACGTATGTCGGCGAGCCCTATCCGGCGCGCTCGACGATTGCCGTCGCGGCGCTGCCGCTGGGGGCAAAGGTCGAAATCGAGATGATCGCCGCGCGCAGCGCCGCCTGAAGCCCAGCACAACGGATCGGCTCATGAACGTCCACGAATATCAGGCCAAGGACTTGCTGCGTCAGTACGGCGTGCCGGTGGCACAGGGCGCGCCGGCCTTCACGGTCGAGGAGGCGGTCGCGGCAGCGCGGAAGCTGCCGGGTCCAGTGTGGGTGGTGAAGGCGCAGATCCACGCCGGCGGGCGCGGCAAGGGCAAGTTCAAGGAAGCCGATGCCGGCGAGAAGGGCGGCGTGCGTCTCGCCAAGTCCGTGGACGAGGTGAAGGCGTTCGCGCAGCAGATGCTGGGCAAGACGTTGGTGACGATCCAGACTGGCCCGGCCGGCCGCACGGTCAAGCGCCTCTTCGTGGAGGACGGCTGCGACATCGGCCGCGAGCTCTATCTTTCGGCATTGGTGGATCGGGCAACTTCGCGCATCTCCTTCATCGCCTCCACCGAAGGCGGCATGGACATCGAGAAGGTGGCGCACGATACGCCCGACAAGATCGTCACGCTGTCGATCGATCCGGCCTCGGGCTATTCGCCGTTCCACGGCCGCAAGATCGCGGCGGCGCTGAAGCTCGCGGGCGACCAGATCGACCAATGCGTGCAGCTGATCGGCCAGCTCTATGCCGCCTTCGTCGAGAAGGACATGAGCCTGCTCGAGATCAACCCGCTGGTGGTGACGAAAGCCGGCAAGCTCCTGTGCCTCGACGCCAAGATCAATTTCGAGGACAACGCGCTGTTCCGGCACAAGGACGTGCAGGCATTGCGCGATGTCGAGGAGGAGGACCCGGCCGAGGTCGAGGCCTCCAAATACGATCTCAACTACGTCAAGCTCGACGGGCAGATCGGCTGCATGGTCAACGGCGCCGGCCTCGCCATGGCGACGATGGACATCATCAAGCTCTATGGCCTGGAGCCCGCCAACTTCCTCGACGTGGGCGGCAGCGCCTCCAAGGAGAAGGTGACGGCCGCCTTCAAGATCATCCTCTCCGACCCGAATGTGAAGGGTATCCTGATCAACATCTTCGGCGGCATCATGCGTTGCGACATCATCGCCGATGGCGTGGTGGCGGCAGCCAAGGAGACGGCGATCAAGGTGCCGCTGGTGGTGCGCCTGGAAGGCACCAACGTCGACCAGGGCAAGCAGATCCTGGCGCAGTCCGGCTTGAAGATCGTGCCTGCCGACAATCTTGCCGACGCGGCGAAGAAGATCACCGACGAGGTGAAAAAGGTGGCTTGAGGACTTGAGGCTCTACAAGCTCTGATTTCTTGATTTGCGCTCATACTGTTTGCCGAAGGATGCTTTGCCGATGGAAGCGAAAGCACCTCTCTTCGCAAGCCAGCACATCGTGCGCATCTGCCTGTTTCTGTTCGCCGCGATCGCTCTGTCGGGCGGGGCGCTGCAGATGTATCTGGGACAGCCCGAGACCACGCCGCGGCTCGACAACGTTCACCGCTTTCTCGCCGGCATCTACTTCGGCTGCGGCCTGATCTGCCTGTGGGCCGGCATCACCGTGCGCCAGCAAGGGACGCTCGTCATTCTCATCGGGCTCGCCGTGTTCCTGGCCGGGTCGGGGCGACTGCTCTCGATGAGCATCGTCGGATTGCCGGACCCTCCCGCCGTCTGGCTCGGCTATCTCGTGCCCGAGCTGCTGGTGCCGTGGATCATGGTCGGGGCGCAGCTCGCAACCAACCGGCGCATGCGCGCGGCGTGATCGACTGCGGGCGCGGCGCCGCATTTCCAGGCAGCCGGAATCAGGCTGGCGGGACCGGAATGAGCCCATAGCGCAGCATGACTTCCTTCATCCTCGCTGGATCGGGGGTGCCTACGGCCGCGAGAGCGGCAATTTCGAGGAAGTAGGCAGGGCCGAGCGCGCCGGGGCTCAAGACGCACAAGCACTTTGCGGGCTGCTGCGTGCCGTTGCGGAAGCCGTGGACGACGCCACGCTTTATGAAGGCGGTTTGGCCTGGGCCGACGGCGACGTCCTGCCCCTCGATCCGCCAGGTGGTCACGCCATCCAGGCCGTAGATCGTCTCGTCCCAGCTCTCGTGATAATGGGGCACGGGCATGCGGGCATTGGGCTGCAAGGTCATCTCGAACAGGTCGAGGCTGCCGCCGGTGTCATCCTTGCTGCGCAGGAACCGCAGCTCAAGTCCGCCGATGCGGATGATCTCGCTCATCTTGGGTCCTCGCGCGTCCGCATTGACCATGGCTCCGTTGGGCAGGATACCATGGAACGTCAGCATCGAGAGGGCACCGCGTCGCCCCCGAAGGTCCGGCTTCAGCAACGGCGCGAACTGGGCTACCAATTGCGGGAGCGGTGAAGTCCAACCAACAAGCATGCCGCACCGGGAGGAAGCACATGTCGTCGATTGCCAAGCTCTGCCTTGCGCTTGCAGCTCTCGTCAGTCTCCTCGCGCCTGCCTCGGCGCAAAGCTATCCCGATAGAACCGTCAAGATCATCGTGCCGTTCGGTGCCGGCGGTCCAGCAGACATATATGCCCGCTTCATCGGACAGCACCTGCAGGAGAGCCTGAAGCAGACGTTCGTAATCGAGAACCGGCCGGGCGCTGGCTCCGTGATCGGGACGGGCGAGGTGGCGAAATCGGCTCCCGACGGCTACACGCTGCTGATGATGTCGAACACCCACACCACCAACGAGACGCTGCGCCCCAACAAACCCTTCCAGCTGATGCGCGATTTCGTGCCCGTCGCGCCGGTCAACTATTCCGATCTGCTGATGGTCGTGCACCCGTCCGTGCCAGCCAAGGACCTCAAGGAGTTCCTAGCCGAGCTGAAGGCCAAGCCCGGCGCGCTGAATTACGCCTCCTCGGGACCGGGGACGCCCTATCACATGGCGGCCGAGCTGTTCAAAGCCATGAGCGGCACCGACATCGTGCACGTGCCGCACAAGGCCAGCGGCGAAGCCCGCACCGCCGTGATCGGCGGCCACGTGCAGATGATGATCGACGCCATCACCACCACCGCGCCCACCGTGCAAAGCGGCCAGGTGCGGGCGCTCGGTACGACGGGCAAGGCCCGCTCCAAGCTCCTCCCCGAAGTTCCGACCATCGCGGAGGCCGGCGTGCCCGGCTACGAGGCGACCATCTGGCTCGGCTTCATGGCCCCGGCAGGCACGCCCCAGCCGATCATCGACAAGCTCAACGCCGAGATCAACAAGGTACTGACGAAGCCCGAGGTAAAAGAAGCCTGGGTCAATCAGGGCGCCGAGCCGCTCGTCATGTCACCTGCGGAGTTCGATACCTACCTGCGCGCGGACATCGACAAGTGGGCCAAGGTCATTCAGTCTGCCGGCATCAAGGTGAACTGAGAGGCCCCATGCCCGAGACCATCACGCTGCGGGTGAACGGCGCCGAGCGAGCCGTCGAGGCAGATCCGGATTCGCCGCTGCTTGGCGTCCTGCGCAACAGCCTCGGGCTCACGGGCACACATTTCGGTTGCGGCGTGAACCAGTGCGGGGCCTGCAACGTCATGATCGACGGGCAGGCAGTGGCCTCCTGCGATACGCCGCTGTGGGCCGCCGCGGGCAAGGACATCGTCACAGTCGAAGGGCTGGGCACGCCCGAGCGTCCGCACCCGCTGCAGCGCGCGTTCCTCGCCGAGCAGGCATCGCAGTGCGGCTACTGCCTGTCCGGCATCCTGATTTCCGCCGCCGCGCTTCTGACGCGCACTCCCCATCCGACGGAGACGGAAGTGCGTAGCGCGCTCGACCGCAATCTTTGCCGCTGCGGAGCCCACAACCGCATCGTGCGCGCCGTGCTGCGGGCAGCCAAGGAGGCCTAATGACCGGTGCCGTCGCGCCCCTGCCGACCAATCTCGGCGCCAATCCGCGGCTGTCGCGCTGGCTGCGCTTCGATGCTGGCGGTTTTGTCGAGCTGAGCCCCGGCAAGATCGAGATCGGCCAGGGCATCCTCACGGCGCTGGCGCAGATCGCGGCCGACGAGCTCGACATTGCCGTCGAGCGCATCCGCATGATCCCCGCCACAACGGCCTTCAGTCCAAACGAGGGCGTGACCTCGGGGAGTCTGTCGGTGGAGATGTCGGGCTCGGCCGTGCGCCATGCCGCAGCGCAGGCGCGTGCGATTTATCTTGGGGCCGCCGCCCAGCGGCTGGGCGTCGCGGCAGAGTCCCTGCAGGTGGACGACGGCACCATCGTCGGACCCGGCAACCTGCGCACCAGCTACTGGGAGCTTGCCGACGACGCGCTGCTGGCGCGCGACGCCACGCCCGGGACCAAGCCGAAGGATCCGGAGGCACGCCGGGTCGCCGGCACACCGGTGGCGCGGCTCGATCTGCCCGACAAGGTGTACGGCCGGCCGCGCTTCGTGCACGACCTCATGCTGCCGGGTCTCCTGCACGGCCGCGTGCTGAAGCCGGACGCCCCGTGGGCCGAGCTCACTACACTCAATGATGCAGACGCCCTGGCAGTCCCGGGCGTCATCGCCGTGGCCCGCGATGGCAGCTTCGCCGGCGTTGTAGCCGAGACCGAAGCGGCGGCAGAGGCGGGCCTTGCCGCCTTGCGCAAGGGCGCGGCATGGAGCGCCGGGGACGGCCTGCCCGACGAGGCAAACCTCGCCGATTGGCTCAAGAGCCAGCCCGCCGAGACGACCATCGTCGAGGAGAAGCAAGCGGCCGCGGGTTCACAGGTCGCGAGCACCGTGCGCCGGCGCTACACGCGTCCCTACATCGCCCACGCCTCGATGGCGCCCTCGTGTGCGATCGCGCAGTGGACCGGCCCCGACACGGTGCGGCTGTGGTCGCACTGCCAGGGCGTCTACAATCTGCGCGCGGACCTGTCGCTCGCCCTGAAACTGCCGCCCGAGAGCTTCGTTGTGCAGCATGTCGAGGGCGCCGGCTGCTACGGCCACAACGGCGCCGACGACGTGGCGTTCGACGCGGTGCTGCTGGCGCGCGTTGCCAACGGCCGCCCGGTGCGTCTGCAGTGGTCGCGCGAGGACGAGCTCACGTGCTCACCGATGGGCGCGTCGATGGCGATCGAGATCGAGACCGATCTCGACCCGGGCGGTGATATCGTCGGCTGGCGCCACGACGTCTGGGGCAACGGCCACGTCTCTCGGCCGGGGCGCTCGGCCATTCCCACGTTCATGTCGGCATCGCAGCTCGCCGAGCCGTTCGAGCGTTTCATCGCGTTCAACCCGCCGCTTGCCAACGGCGGCGGGGCGGAGCGCAATGCCGTGCCGCTCTACGAATTCCCCTCCACGCGCATTCGATGCCACCGATTGCTGACCATGCCGATCCGCACCTCGGCGCTGCGCACGCTCGGCGCCTTCGGCAACATCTTTGCCATCGAGTCGCTGATGGACGAATTGGCGACCGCGCGCGGCGAGGACCCTCTGGCCTTTCGTCTGCGCTACCTCAAGGAGCCGCGGGCCCGCGCCGTGCTCGAGGCGGCGGCGAGGCGGGCCGGTTGGAGCCGGTGGCGCAAGCGCGAGGGTGCCGGCCATGGCATTGCCTTCGGCCGCTACAAGAATTTCGGCGCCTACTGCGCCGTGGTGGCCGAGATCGAGGGCGATGCCGACATTCGCGTGAAGCGGCTGGTCGTCGCGGCCGACGTGGGCGAGGTCATCAATCCGGACGGCGTCGCCAACCAACTCGAAGGCGGGGCCATTCAGGCGACCAGCTGGACGCTGAAGGAGGCAGTGCGCTTCGACCGCTCGCGCATCACCAGCAACACCTGGGAAAGCTATCCGATCCTGCGCTTCTCGGAGGTGCCGGCCGTCGAGGTCGAGCTCCTGAATCAGCCCGCCGAGAGGTCGCTCGGGGCGGGTGAGGCCTCGCACTCGCCGACTGCCGCGGCGATCGGCAACGCCGTGTTTGACGCCTTGGGTGTGCGCGTGCGCGACCTGCCGATCACACGCGAGCGCCTCATCGCCGCTATGGGCTGAGGCGAGCCCGTGCAGATCGACATCCTAAGCGGCGGCGCAGCCCAGGGACTGGTGAACGCCCTCGCGCTTCAGTTCAAGGCCGAGACCGGTTGCGATATCGCCGGCACATACAGCGCGGTCGGCTCCATGCGCGACAAGCTCATCGCCGGCGCGACCGCAGATCTCGTCATCCTGACGTCGGCGCTGATCGCGGAACTGGCGCACGAGGGGCATGTCACGGAAAGCTCGGTCGTCGATATCGGCGTCGTGCGGACGGGGATCGCCGTGCGCGACAGTGATCCGAAGCCGCCGATCGGTGACGCCCCGCAGCTGCGCGCTGCGCTGGACGCTGCCGATGCCGTCTATTTTCCCGACCCGAAGCTCGCCACGGCGGGCATCCACTTCGCGAGGGTGCTCGCTGCGCTGGGGATCGACACGGAGCTGGCGCCGCGCCTGCGCCCGTTTCCCAACGGCGCCACCGCGATGCGGGAGCTGGCGGCGGCAAGGACCGCCAGGCCGATCGGTTGCACACAGGTGACGGAGATTCTGGCGACGCCAGGCGTGAGTCTCGTCGGGCGGTTGTCCGGGGAATTCGAGCTTGCGACCATCTACACCGCCGCCGTCGTCACGCGCGCGGGGCGGCCGCGCGAGGCCCGGCACCTTGCCGCCATGCTCACCAGTGAGGCCGTGCGCCATGTTCGCACCCGCGTCGGCTTCGAACCGCTGGGATGACCAGCGTTCCACTCTGACGGGTCCCGCGACTGAGCCTGTCGAAGCACGTTCTGGTGCGCGGGAGACATCCCCTCGACAAGCTCGGGACGACGCCGGGTGTGCCGCCAGCGGCCTGTGGGGCTCTCGCCGCCGCCCCTTAAATCGGGTACGCTGAGCGTACGGGATTGCATCGACCGAATTCGTCTTGGGGGAGCAATGTTGGGCACGCGATTTCGGCGTGTGGGGCTGCAGATTGCCGGCGCCGCAGCGATTGGTTTTCTGTCCTATCCGAGCCTGGCGCAGGAGTGCCGCAGCGGCGACCCCACCGCCCGGCCCAAGATCGTCGGCGGCGATCGGGCCCGGCTCGCACAATGGCCGGGTCAGGCCGTGCTGCGTCTGCATGCGAAAAGCGCAAAGAACGCCATCTACCTGTGCGGCGCCGCCGCGATCAACGATCGCTGGGTGGTGACGGCGGCGCATTGCGTCGACGACATCCGGCGTGACCTGCGTGGGACATTCAGCGACCGCGCGGGCAAGACGCTCACGGGCACGCTCGAAGTCATCCTGGGGGTGGACGACCTGGATGCGGTCCGCGACGATCACGTGTATGCGGTGGAGAAGGTCGTCAAGAGCGAGGGCTACAAGAGCCCGGAGAAGACCGGCCATGATATCGCGCTCATACAGCTGAAGCGTCCTTACTCGGGTCCGGTGGCGCGCCTGTCGCTGGAGCAGGACACGGACCCGCGGACGCCGCCGGGAGCGCAGGTCCGCGTGGCCGGCTTCGGCTCCCTGAAGTTCCGCGCGCCGACGAACGGCTACCGCGCGCCCGACGGACAGTCCTACTCAGCAGGCTCGCAGCGCCTGCTGGAGGCGGCCATTCCGACCGTTGCGACAACCGTCTGCAAGGCGCGCTATCCCAATGCCAAGCTCGACGACGAGCAGCTCTGTGCCGGGCTCGAGGAAGGCGGCCAGGATGCCTGCCAGGGCGACAGCGGCGGACCCCTCGTCGCCTTCGACCGCAAGGGGTGTCCCTACCAGATCGCCGTCGTGAGCTGGGGCGCGGGATGCGCCGGCGCGCGCGACTATGGTGTCTATACCCGCATATCGCATCACGCGGCTTGGATCAAAAGCACCGCCGGCCTCGTCAGGGCCGTGGCGCCGTCGGACCTCCAGCCGCCGGCCGCGCCCACGACGCACGTGGCGTCGGCGGACGCCGCGCCGAGCGCGTTGGCGCAAGGAGCGCGGGCGCAGCTCGAGGACATCCTTGCACCAGCCAAGGGGCGCGTACAGGTCGGCATCAGGAGCGGCACTCGCGTGAAGCTCGGCAGCGAGGTGGTCTTCACCGTGCAATCGAGCGTCTCCGGTCGATTGATCGTCATCGACATCAATGCGTCGGGCGAGGTCGTGCAGATGCTGCCCAACCGCTACACCTCGGCAACGGAGACCGCGCGGGTCGCATCCGGAGCCACCGTGACGGTGCCTGGCCCCGGCTACGGTTTTACCGGCTTCAAGGCCATCGAGCCGGTCGGAAAGGGCCACCTAATCGCGCTCGTGGTGCCCGACAACTTTCCTGCCGATGCGCTGGTGGCCGAGAAGCAGCACATGGCCAAGGGCTTTGCGCCAGTCAACACGCCGACGAACTATCTGATGAATCTGGTGCAGCAGGTGGCGTCGATGATCTCCCGGCGCGGCAGCGGCGATCCCGGCATGAAGGACTGGGCCGTCGGCACGACCGACTACGAGATCGTCAGGTGACGGGATAGGGACCGGAGTGGGGGTCGGTGCGCCGTGGCTGCGCGGTCTCTCCGGCATCCTGCCGGCATTGCCGCAGGGGGATGCCGGCATTGGCGGGAGGGGCAGCAAGCCCAGGATCGCCGTGGATGCAAGCCGCGTTTGCATGGTGAACACTCCACGCGATCGGTTGAGAGGCTGCGAGCTGAGGTTGCGGCGGCTCATGCCGCCGCAACCCGCGTGCCGGCATGTCGCCGGTTACTGGGCCTGCTGGTACAGCCGATCGTAGAAGTCCTTGGCATCGAAGGCGCTCGCGGAGCCGGCTGCAGCAAAAACGGACAGGGCGATGA
>JBFWRV010000050.1:0-48802 GCA_050248715.1 Hyphomicrobiaceae bacterium
ACTTTCGACATTTGTTTCGGAGGTTGCGCGGATTCCCCTCCCCCTTGTGGGGAGGGGTTAGGGGTGGGGGGAACCCCGCCATTAAAGGTTCTGGAATCCCCCCCTCCCTGTACCTCCCCCACAAGGGGGGAGGGAACGCCGCGGCGCGCGCACAGTTCTGATCGCGAGGCGATCCAATGACCCCCATAGCAGCGTTACAGAAGACGGCGGAAGAGCTGATGGCCAAGGCGGCCATCGAGATCCCCGATGACTACCTCGGCGGCCTGCGCGCCTGCGCCAACACCGAGAAGGGCGACCTCTCCGCTTTCGTCATCCAGGCCATGCTGGAGAACTATGAAGCGGCGAAGGAAGACCGGCGTGCCATGTGCGGCGATACCGGCGTGCCGCGCTGGTACGTCAAGATCGGCAATGAGGCGCGGATCGAGGCTGGGCCGGTCGCGCTGGAAGCGGCGCTGCGCCGCGCTACAGCGAATGCCACCCGCGACGTGCCGCTCAGGCCCAACCGCGTGCACCCCCTCTGGCGCACGGATCACAACAACAACTGCGGCATCGGCGCGCCCGAGATCGAGTACTCCTTCCATCCCGACGCCGACTGGATCGATCTCACGACCGTGCACAAGGGCGGGCTGTTCGGCAGCGACTATCGCATGCTGTTCCCGGGTGACGGTATCGCCGGTATCAAGCGCTTCTATCTCGACACGCTGATCGCATTCGGCCGGCGCGGGCTCGCCTGCCAGCCGGCCATCGTCGGCATCGGGCTCGGCGGCTCCAAGGACATCTCGGTGACGCTCGGCAAGCAGGCCGCCTGCCTGCGCACCGTCGGCTCGCGCAATCCCGATCCGAAGATCGCCGAGCTCGAGGCGGAGCTCAAGGAGCTCGGCAACAGCATCGGCATGGGCGCCATGGGCTTCATGGGCAGCTCCATGGTCGTCGATTGCCACATCGAGGTCGGCTACTGCCACACGGGCGGCATGCCGATGAGCGTGCACATGTTCTGCCTCTCCTCGCGCCGCGCCACCGCCCGCGTATTCCGCGACGGGCGGGCCGAGTTCCGCACCGACCCCGAGTGGTTCACCGACTACATGCGCCGCCCGACCGTGGAGTGGGAGGCGCCGCAGCAGGCCGCCGCGGCGGAGTGAGAATGTGATTTCCGCCAGGGCGCGATAGCGCGGAGAGCCGGGGCAGAGGGGCACGCAACGGTGCCTCCCGATCCCGGGGTCCCGAATACTGCCTTGAGACGAAGTTCCGGGACGACAGGAGCACGATGACGCACGACCTCGTCAGGGCGAGCAAATTCCTGAGCCTGGTGCTGCGGCATGTACCGGAGCGGATCGGCTTGACGCTCGACGGCGCAGGCTGGGCCGACATGGCCGAGCTGGTCGAGCGGGCGGGCGCTGCTGGAATGCCCCTGACGCGGGAGACCGTCCTGGAGATCGTCGCCACCAGCGACAAGCAGCGATTCGCCGTCGATGCCTCAGGCCTGCGCATCCGCGCCAACCAAGGCCACTCGATCGACATCGACCTGGGCCTTTCGCCGCTCGAGCCTCCGGAGGTGCTGTTCCACGGCACGGCCCGGCGCAACCTGCCGCTGATCCGCGCCGGCGGATTGCGGCCCGGCCGACGCCGCCACGTCCACCTCTCGGCCGACCGGGACACCGCCATGAAGGTGGGCCATCGCCACGGCAAGGCGGTTGTGCTGGAGGTGCGGTCCGGGCGACTATGGGCGTCAGGAGAAAGGTTCTACCGCGCGGAGAACGGCGTCTGGCTGACACCGGCCGTGCCGCCCGAATTCATCGCCTTCCCCAGGCCTCAACGCAGGAGAGCCCCATGCGCGCCGCCGTCCTGACCGAAGTCAACAAGCCGTTGCAGATCCTGGACCTCGAGCAGGAGGGCCCCAAGGCCGGCGAGGTGCGCGTGCAGGTGAAGGCTGCCGGCGTGTGTCTTTCGGATTATCACATCATGAACGGCGACTGGCCGCTGCCGCTGCCTATGGTGCTGGGCCATGAGGCGGCAGGCGTCGTGGTCGAGCTTGGCCAGGGTGTGCATCACGTCAAGAAGGGCGATCACATCATCTTCTCGTTTAGGCCGAACTGCGGGCGCTGTCGGTACTGCGCCAGCGGCCGCTCGGTGATCTGCAACGGCCACGACGACAGCCAGCGCTGGCGCATGCACGACAACACCACGCGCGTGAAGCTCAACGGCGAGCCGGTGAACCAGATGGCGCGCATTGGCACGTTCTCCGAGTTTGTGGTGTGCCCGGCCGAGCAGGTCGTCGCGGTGCGCAAGGACCTGCCCTGGACGCACGCCGCCATCATCGGCTGCAGCGTGGCAACCGGGGTGGGGGCCGCGATACGGCACGCAAAGGTGGAGGCAGGCTCAACGGTGCTTGTCGTGGGCTGCGGCGGCGTAGGCCTCAATGTGGTGCAGGGTGCGAAGCTCGCCGGCGCCGAGAAGATCATCGCCTGCGACCTGCTCGACAACAAACTCGGCTACGCGCGCGAGTTCGGTGCAACGCATACAGTCAACGCCAAGAAGGACGACACGGTGAAGGCGGTGAAGGAGATGACGGGCGGGCTGGGTGTCGACTACGCGTTCGACGCCATCGGCGGCGCGAAGACGATGGAAACATGTGTCGACGCGATTGCGCCGGGCGGGCATGCGATCATGGTCGGCATGCCGGCGTTCACGGACCGCGCGCAGATCAACCCGTTCCAAGTGGTATTCCAGGAGAAGAAGATCACCGGCACCTACTACGGCTCGATCCGACCGCCGATCGATTTCGGCGTCCTCGCCGATCTCGACATGGACAAGCGCATCAACCTCGATGCCCTGATCAGCCGCACCTACAAGTTCGACGAGATCAACGAGGGCTTCCGCCTCCTGACGCAGGGCGCGGTGGCACGCGGAGTGATCGTGTTCAACTGAGGCGGAAAGCTCCGTCTCCCCGTCTTCACGGGGAGACGGAGAGGAAGTTCATGGACTACGACGCGACCACCATCGCCGCCACCTACGACGCCGCGCGTGGCCTGCGCCCCGAGGCGCTGGTCCAGTGGCTCGACCTGGTGGCGGTGCACGCCCCGCCCGCCCCGCGCCTGATCCTCGACGTCGGCTGCGGCACTGGACGGTTCACGCATCCGCTGGCCGAGCGCTTCCCGGCCCTGGTAGTGGGCATCGACCCGTCCGCGACCATGCTGGACGCCGCGCGCCGCAAGGGCTCGAGCGGCTGCACCGAGTTCCGCCAGGCATCCGCCGAGCGGCTTCCCGTGGACGATGGCAGCGCCGACGTCGTCTTCATGTCGATGATGCTGCACCACCTCGACGACCGCCCACGCGCCGCCGCCGAGTGTCGCCGCGTGCTGCGCTCGGGCGGACGCGTTTGCATTCGCAACACCACGCGCGACTCGCTCTATCCCCACCGCCAGTTCTTCCCGGGCTTCCAGGCCATCGTCGACGACCAGCTCCCCTCGCGCGACGAGGTGGTGGCGCTGTTCGAGGCTGCAGGCCTCAGGTTGCAGGCCTACCAGGTGGTGGAGGCGCGCCTGGCGCGCAGCTGGGGCGAGTTCGCCGATAAGCTCGCCCTGCGCGCCGATTCCTTCATCGTCCGCCTTTCCAAGGACGAGTTCGACGCCGGCATGGCCGCGCTGCGCGCCCGCGCGCGCCAAAGCGACGGCACCGAGCGCATCGTCGACCACATCCACTTCTTCGTGTTCAGGGCTCGAGACGAAAGCTGAGCAATGACGACGACCTCCGGGCTCAAGACAGTCCAGCTCAAACTGCCCGCCACGCCTGCGGAGCTTGCGGCGCTGGAGATCGGCACCGTCGTCTACCTGACGGGGCGCGTCTACACCGCGCGTGAGGGCGTCTACAAGAAGGCGGTGGAGGACGGTGCCGGATTGCCGGCGCCACCTGAAGCGCTTGGCTTCGCCAACTTCCACTGTTCTCCTGCCGCCACCATCCACGCCGACGGCAGCAGCACCGTCGGCGCCGTCACGGCGACGGCCTCCTTCCGCTTCGCCAAGTGGCTTGACGGCTGGTTCAAGCTCTCGCGCTGCAACGTCATCATCGGCAAGGGCGGTATGACGAGCGAGATCTACAAGCGCTCGTTCGTGCCCAACAAGGCCATCTATCTCACCACCGTGGGCTACGGCACCGGCGCGCTGCTCGGCCGCGGCATCCGCCGCGTCGTCGCCACGCACTGGGTCGAGGAGCTGGGGCTTGCACAGGCGATCTGGGTTCTGGAGGTGGAGAACTTCGGGCCCTTCCTGGTCGACAGCGACATGGCCGGCAACTCGCTGTTCGAGCGCGAGAATGCCAAGACCGCGCCCAACATCGCCAGGCTCTACGAGGGGTCCAAGCCGCCGACCATGCGCCGCTACGGCGAGACCGACGACAAGACCGATGAGGTGATTTGATCGCTCCGGGTGCGCGAACCGTCGTGGGCCGCCGCCGATGAGGACGACAACCCCGGCCCTGGAGGGAGTGCGCATTGCGGTTGGTCGCGGGGACGAGCTCCGCGACGACGCTCAAGATTGCCTGCGCTGCGCCACCCTGCTCGCGCCACGCATCCAGGCTAGTCTTCGTATTTGAACGAGATTTTCATCCGTACCCGGTAGGCTTCCACCTTGCCGTCGGAGATGGTCACGTCCTGCTCGCAGACTTCGGCCACGCGCAGGTCGCGCAGGGTATGCGAGGCGCGCTCCACGGCCGCGGCCGCCGCCTTCTCCCAGGAGGTGGGGCTGGTACCGACGATCTCGATGATCTTGTAGACGCTTTCTGCCATGTGACGTCCTCGCTTTGCAGTGCACAACGATGAAGGACAGGCAATGATCGGCGCGCATCGAGCGCGCCCGCAGAGCCTAGGGGCTTGCGGCGGAAGGTTGCAAATCACTTCCCTACGAGGACCAGGGAAACCTTGCTCTGTCCGTGGCCATATTGTGCGTCGCGGCACATGCTAACCTTGCCGTGGATCACGGCGCCGTCGGCTCAATTCCATGATTGAGATGCACCGGTCGCGCGCGTAGCATTGTGCCCCTGGGGATTGGAAGCGCGTCGGACGCAGGCCGGAAGGCGGCCCCGCCGGCGCTCAGGAAGGGGCACGCGTGCGGGAGAAGGCGTCGCCGCTGTTTGGCTGCGAGGGGGCCTGCGCCACGAGGCGCCACTATGGTCCCGTCCTCGTCCTGCTGGCCATCTCGGCAATCTGGCTGATCGCCGCCGGGCGCTGGATTGCGACCGATACGGTTGTTCCGTGGGACGCCAAGAACCAATTTTACGCCTTCTTCCGCTTCCTCGCGACTGCCATCCATTCCGGATACTCCCCGTTCTGGAACCCCTATCACTACGGGGGTCACCCAAGCGTCGCCGACCCGCAGTCGCTGGTGTTCTCGCCCCTTTTTGTGCTGTGGGCGATGTTCGACAAGGCCCCGTCCATCCGCACGTTCGACCTCATCGTCTACGCGCATCTCCTGCTGGGCGGCCTTGCGGTCGGAGCGCTCGGCTGGCGCGCGCGCTGGCCGCTATCAGCCTGTGTTCTGGCGGCCGTTGTCTTCATGTTCGGCGGTCCGGCTTCTGGGCGTCTGCAGCACAGCGGCATCATCCAGACCTATGGGCTGTTCCCGGTGGCTATCCTGGCCATGCAGGTGGCATTGCAGCGCCGGTCGCTTCTCGCGGCGATGGCCTTCGGCATAGTCGCGGCGACGCTCGCACTCGGGCGCAACCACGAGGCCTTGCTCCTGTGCTTCGTCCTCGTCGCGCTGGTGGTGGCGGAGATCGCCGCGGCCGACAACAGGCCCCAGTATCTGCGTCAGCGGCTCGCCGTGCTGGCGATCATGGGCGGGCTCGCCGTGGCGCTGCTCGCCGTTCCGCTGCTGCTGACCGCGCAGTTCGCAGCGCTGTCGAACCGGCCCGAAGTCAGGCTCGAGGCCGCGCTCGAGGCCTCGCTGTACCCGGCGAACCTGGCCTCGATGGCGGTGGCGAATGTGATGGGTTCGCTCGAGCAGACCGCCCACTACTGGGGCCCGAACTACCAGACCCTCCCCGAGGTCGGCGCCACGGACCGCTCCTTCAACTACCTCTTCGTCGGCGTCGCCTCCATCATCGTCGTGCTGTGGTTCGGGGTTGCCGGCGGCTGGGCGGCGCGGCGGGGGACCCGACTCATGGGAGCCGTCGTTCTTGTGGCCCTTCTCTACGCGCTCGGGCGCTATACGCCGCTCTATCCTCTCGCGTTCCAGTACGTGCCGGGCATCAGCTTCTTCCGGCGTCCGGTCGACGGCGTGTTCGTGCTCGTCGCCGCATTCGCCCTCCTTTCCGGTCGGATGCTGGCCGACTACGTACGCGACGGCCCGCCGCGTATTGCCGTTTGGCGGATCGTGGCGGTGGCTGGTAGCGCGCTGGGCATCATCGCCTGGGCCGTGCTCTTCTCCGTCCGGACCAACCACGGCTGGAATTCGCTCCTCCAGGTTCTCATGGTCGCGCCCGTCGCGCTGCTGGTGATCGTGGTGCTGGCGCGTGCCCGATCACGCGAGGCGAGGACCATCGCCGCGGCCTGCGTGGCAGCGATCGCGACGGCAGAGCTCGTCTGGTTCAACGCCGCATCGACCCTCAACGCGGAAGCCCCGGGCTACTACTCGGTCCTGCAGCAGCCGGCCGGTGCCGATGCGCAGGCCTTGTCGGTGCTAGAGCGCGAGATCGCCGTGAGGCACAAACAGGGCGAACGGCCGCGCGTGGAGGTGGTGGGCGTCAGCGGTCCATGGCAAAACCTCGCGGTAGCGCGCGGGCTGGAAGCCACCAATGGCTACAATCCGCTCCGCATCGGCTCCTATGATCGCCTCGTCTCTCCCGGTGAGACGACGCATCTCGTCGATCAGCGGCGCTTCCCCAACTCGTTCGACGGCTACGACTGCGCGCTGGCGCGCGAGCTGGGCCTCGAGTACGTCGTGCTGGGCCGGCCGATGGAGGACGTGCCGCATCTGCGCCGCCGACCCGCCTCGGACGTTCTGCTGGCGGGCCCGAAGGTGTGGATTTACCGCCTGCGCCGCAAGGCAGAGTCGCGCGTCACGTTCGTGAAGCGCGTGACGGTGGCCGATGCCGACGCGCAGGTGAAGGCGGGCCAGTTCCCCGAGGCGTCGGACAACGAGACCGCGCAGATCGATGGCCGCACCGCCCCGTCGCGGACGGTATGGCCGATGAGCGCGAGCAACGAGGAAGGACGCGCGCGCATACTCTCCTGGCGCCCCGACCGCATGGAGGTCGAGGTCGACAACAAGCAGGCGGGCATCCTGGTGGTGCACGAGGCCTACTACCCCGGCTGGTTTGCCGAGGTCGACGGCAGGCCGGCACCGATCCTGCGCACCAACGTGCTTTTCCGCGGCGTCGAGGTGAGCGAGGGGCGTCACCTCGTCGTCCTCCGCTTTGCGCCCTTTGCGCTGTCGAACCTGCGCAGCGCACTGGAGGGCGTGCTCCGCGGACCGCAGCCGCCGCTGCAGGCGGCTTCGGCCGTCGCCGCGACAGGGGCTACTTCAATGCCTTGACGATGTCGGCACCGGGCGCGGCGTCGGCAAAACCCTTGAATGTGCCAGCCTCGCTGATCTCCCTGGCCATCCGCATCAACCCGCCCCAGGCCGACCGCGCCAGCGACCCGCCGATGCTGATCCGGCGCACGCCAAGCTCGGTCAAATCGCGCACCGAGAGCTCGCTCGGGCCGCCCATCAGGAAGTTGACCGGCTTCGGCGCCACCCCTTTCACGACTGCCGCGATCTGCTCGCGCGTCGATATGCCCGGTGCATAAAGGCAGTCGGCGCCGGCGGCCGCGTAAGCCTTGAGCCGGCGGATTGTCTCGTCGAGATCCGGCAGCCCCCGGATGAAGCCTTCGCTGCGACCGGTGAGAAGGACGTCGCCGCCGGCCTTGTCGATCGCCTGCCGCGCAGCTTTCATGCGCGCCACCGCGGTGTCGAAGTCGTAGAGCGCCTTGGCCCGGTCGCCGGTGTAGTCCTCGATCGAGAGGCCTGAGACGCCCGTTGCGGAGCACAGCCGCACGCTTTCCGCGACGCCGGCCGGCTCGTGCGCATAGCCGCCCTCGAAGTCGGCATTCATAGGTACGTCGGCGGCGGCCGACAGCTCGGCGATGTGAGCGATCATTTCATCGCGCGTCACCCCGCCGTCGGCGGCGCCGCGCGACCAGGCAAAGCCGGCGCTCGTCGTCGCCAGCGCCTTGAAGCCGAGGCTCTGCAGGTAGCGCGTGGTGCCGATGTCCCACGGGTTGGGGATGACGAAGCACCCGCTCTCGTGCAGGCGGCGGAAGGTGGCGCGCTTCTCGGCGGTCGTCGGCATGGCGGATCCTCCAGGGGTTGATGGGCGCGTGCGATGCTTGTCGCGGCGAGAAGAAGAGCAGTTGGCCGGAGCCTACAGGCAACGCCCGGTGTCAGGCTACTGACACTGCCGCGATAGGGTCGGAACCCCGGCCTCGACCGCTACTGGCCAAAGCTTAGGGTCTGCGCGAGGGTCCCAGGTCCACTACTCCGCGATGATGCCGGTGCCGCGGAAGCCGCCGTCGGCCGCCACGATCTCACCGGTCACGAAGCCCGAGCGCGTGCCGTCGAGCAGAAACTCGATAACGCTGGCGATCTCGTCGGGCTTGGCGTAGCGGCGCATCGGGATGTGCCGGGTCCACAGCGAGCGGTCTGCGTTGCCGTGCATTGCCTCCACCATCGGCGTGTCGACCGGCCCGGGCGCCACCGCATTGACGCGGATATTGTGGCGGGCGAGGTCGTTGGCCAGCACTTGCGTCAGCACGACGACCGCACCCTTCGATGCGCCGTAGGCGCTGCGACCCTTGTTGCCGCGCAGGCCGGACACCGAGGCCAGATTGACGATGGCGCCGCCGCCCGTGTTGCGCATCACGCGCGCCGCCGCGCGGGCAACGATGAACGTGCCGACCACGTTCACGTCGAGGACTTTGCGGAAGAGGTCGACCGGCGTCTCGAGGGCTGGGATATCGGCGGCTATGCCTGCCGAGTTGACCACACCGTCGATCCGCCCCAAGGCCTCCCCTGCCATGGCGACAGCCTTCTCGGCTGCCGCCTCGTCCGTCACATCGAGCACTGAGCTGAAGACACGCGAGGGGGTTCCGAGCTCGGCCGCAATCTGCTCCAGTGCTTTTGCCTCGCGGTCGAGAACCGCCACCTTCCATCCGGCCGCGAACAAGCGCCGCGCGGTCGCATGCCCGATTCCCGACGCTGCGCCCGTGACCAGCGCCACCCGATCCGCCTTTGCCGGCTTCGCCATGCTGCTCCTCCCAGAGTTCACATTCCCTCGCCCCATCTCCAGTGGAGAGAGGGAGAGCTACGCGTTCGGTCTGGCGAACATCGCCTCCATCTGACGGCGAACCTTGACGGCGTCGGTGGCAGCATCGATGGCAGCGTCCGACCATCTGAGCGCCTCGCCCTCGGCGATGTCGCGGGTGAGCTTGACGTCGCTGGCAAGCCCGAGTGGCAGGTTGCCCTGCGCCAGCGAAACGTCGGCGGGCGTCTGCTTGCCCCACACCAGGAAGCCGCCCTCGCCATCGAGCATCTCGCCCTTCTTGAGAGGTCGCTTTGCGGTGGCGACGACATCGGAGTTGAAGCAGACGGGCGCGCCGGTCGGCTCCTTGCGCAGCGCGGCTGACGCCACGGAGAGGCCGAGCTCCAGTCCGATCATGTGCGTGGGCCGATAGAGCGCCGCATACGTGCCGCTCGCGTCGGGCAGGCAATTGTACTCGACGAAGCACTGGCGGGCGTAAGGGCTGTCGCTCTCGACCACGACATAGGTCCCCATGGCGATATGATGCGCCACGTCGCGCCCCTCGCGGTCGAGGGAGGAGACGACCTCGGTCACACCCTTTTTCTCGAGCGTGCCGCCCTCGCCTCGGGGCTTGCACACCTGCGCCAGCTCGAAGCGCGAGGCCGGCGGGAAGCCCAGGCCGTTCGCCTGCGGCACCAGGCCCGTGGCGTTGCAGACCGCCGTCATCTCGATGCCCGACTTGGTGCCGTCGATGAACGAGTTGAACATCTTCGGATTGATGTGGCTGCGGTCCTTGATTTTCAGGTATTGGTCGAGGATGTCCCACACGCTCTCGGGCGTGGAGCGGTGGTAGGTCGGGTGATAGCGCGTGCCCTTGCCGGCCGCGACCACCTTGAAGCCGCAGGCGCGCGCCCAGTCGACGTGCTCGCAGATCAGGGCGGGCTGGTCGCCCCAGGCCAGCGAGTAGACGACGCCTGCCTCGCGCGCCTGCCGTGCCAGCAGCGGGCCTGCCAGCGCATCGGCCTCGACGTTGACCATGACGATGTGCTTGCCGTGCCGGACGGCGGCCTGGCACAGGCGGATGCCGGCCGCGGGATCGCCCGTCGCCTCGATGACGACCTCGATCTCGGGATGCCCGATCACGGCCATTGCATCGTCGGTGACGTGCGTCGAGCCCGACTTCAGGGCATCCGCCATCGACGCGGCCACAGTCTGCTCCCTGGGCCAGCCGACCCCGATCATGCGCTCCCGCGCGCGTGCCGGCATCAGGTCGGCGAGGCCGACGAGGTGCATGCCGGGCGTGAGCCTCACCTGGGAAAGGAACATGGTGCCGAACTTGCCGGCGCCGATCTGGCCGATGCGGATCGGCCGGCCGGCGGCGGCGCGCTCCTTCAGTAGCGCGGAGAGGTTCATGGGCCCTCGATGGTAGGTGCCAAGGCCGGCAAGGCGGCCGCCGGCCATACTGGCATGGCCGCGCCGCGGCGTCAGGCCTGCGAGCGACCTTCCTCGGAAACTCTTTGTTCACCACGACGAGGGAAACTATTGCTGCGGCAGGGCAGGCCGCCGACATTGGCGTCGGCGGGCGGGCGACAGGCCTCGGGCTCGGCCGGCAACAGGTCTGCTGAATGAGAACCATCGTGATTCTGCTGGCAGTTCTGGCGGCGGCCAAGATCGGCCACCACGAGTACCTGTTCCGCATCTCCACCCGCGACGCGCTCATCTCCGCCTACAAGGGGCACGCCATTGACGCGTGCCAGAAAGACCCCGCGAGCCTGACGCTGGGTCTTGGCGCGCAGGCATGGTCGACCGCGCGCAGCATCCAGCTCGTGATCGGCAAGAGCACGCTCTCCGTCTATCCCTGGCAGGTGGACAATGCGCAGTGGAACGCCCGCTACCGCAACCCCTATCTGTTCCTCACCGCGAGCCAGCGCGGCGGGGCGTTCGGCTGCGAGTACGACATCGTCAACGCCTCCGCGTTCGTATCGCGGATGTAGCGCGGAGGCCTCCCCCTGGTCGCCCGCGGCGTGAGCGGTCCCAATTTTTTGTTGGAGCGAACCGCCACCCCGTGCCCGGCCGTGCCTTGAAGGCTCCATCCGGAACCGGCAATGTGACTCCCAAGGGCATATGTCGGAGGGGAGGCACATGGCTACGAACGCAAGTGAGCAGAAGCCGGCGGCAGCGGCACCGATTCCTCCGCCGGGCGTCGAACGTCTGATCGTGTATCAACACTCCGACCTGCTCTATTGGTGGGTCGTGTGGGCGTATGGTCTCTTTTGCGCGCTGATCACCCGGCTCGCCGGCGTTCCGGTGACGCTGCCGGGGCAGGCCAAGGCCGTCTACATCTATCCCGGCGCCTGGCTCGGCATCTCGTTCGTGGCCCTGGTGCTGTTCGTGCTCGTCTTCACCAACGCGCGGGCGCGTGGGGTCAAGTCGCTCGTGCTGTTCCTGGTGTTTGCCGTCATCGGCCTGCTCGTGCAGGTTTATCACGGCTGGAACGAGCTGCTCTCCTACGTCCCCTTGCTGCTCGTGCACATGAACCTCGCTTTCTACCTGCTCTTCTCCGGCGCACTCCTCATCGCGTGGCTCTTCACCGTTTTCGGCACCGATCACTCCGTCTACTGGGAGTTCGGGCCCGGCTCGATCGCCAAGAAATACTGGTTCACCGACGCGGCCGAGAGCTTCACCTCGCCCCATGTCGAAACCTCGCGCCAGAGCGACGACATCTTCGTGCACCGGCTGCTGGGCCTGTGGTTCCTGGGCTTCGGCACCGGCGATATCGAGGTTCGCTTCAGCACGCCCGGCGGCGGCACGCGGGTGTACGCCCTGAAGAATGTCTGGCGCGCCGCCTACGTCGAGAAGGAGATCAACCGGCTCGTCGCATAGCGCCGCCGACGTCGTCGTGCAACGCCAAGTGCCCGACACGCTTGCGCGTTCGGGGTATGGGCAGGCGAGGAGAGCGGGGCGCGGACGCCGAAGCGCTCAGGGGTCCCGGCCGGGGGTAGGCGTCCTCAGGCGCGGCATCCGCGCTCCACTCTGCACTCAGGCGCTCCGGGCACGGCGGACGGCGAGGCTTGATCGTCCCTGACGTTCTTTCCCGGGGCACATGTACTGTGTGCCACCCAAGTGCAGACCTGCGGCTCGCACTGGTCGGGCGCGTCGCGAACAGCACCCCCTCGTGAGCCGAGGCGCGATGAGTATCGCACGCGCCCGAGAAGCGGGGATAAGCCTTCGAAACCGGCCTCAGGCGCGTGGACCACGGGCCACAGGCCAGCATGTTCTGATCAACGCCCTTCGCTGTCGTCCCGGAACTTCGCGGCAGCGAAATATCGGGAAGCCAGGACTGCAGGAGGCGCGGGTGGTCCTGGGTGCCGGCTCTCGGGCTTATCGCCTTCAGCCGGCATGACACGGTCGCGCCGTCGACTGATTTGATGGGATCAATCCGAAACGTGCCTCACCGCCAGGTCCGCCACCGCTGGTGCACCGCCCGCTCGCACCCGCTGGTCCAACACCGGCCCTTGACCCGCTTGGCAATTATTTGTATGGCATACAAACAAATGCAGATGGCAGAAGCGGAGGAGCCATCTTGACCGGTCCGAAGGACACTGGAGCAGGCCGTGGCGGTGCGCTCACCCGGAGGGGCTCACGCTCGGCGCTTCCCGGCATCCCCCGCCACAACGCCCGCGCGACCCGCTCGGCCGGCCAGAAAATGCGCTCGCGACTGCTCGACGCGGCGGCCACACTGTTCAAGGCGAATGGCCTCAACGGTACGTCCGTCAGCGCAATCGCCGGCGCCGCCGACGCCTTCCCGAGCCAGGTCACCTACTACTTCCGCACCAAGGAGGCCCTGTTCGTCGAGGCCGCCTGCCGCGACATGCTGCATGTCGCCAGTGAGGCCGAGACGGCGGCCGCCCGCGCGCGGACGCCCAAAGCCTACGTCTCGGCGCTCGTCGACGGCGTCGCGGGAACCGACGGCCTGGCCCTGTTCGTCGAAGCCCTGATCCTTGCCCGCCAGCGTCCCGATCTCGTGCCCCAGATCGCGCGCACCATCGAGCGGCTGCATGTCGAAGGCGCGCGCGCCTACGACGGCGAGATGACGCGCCGCGGCTGGCGCTCGCGTCAGCCCGCCGATGTCTCCGCCCGCAGGTTCTGGATGATCGCGCTCGGCAACGCGCTCGAGGGCCATGCCACCGGCCGGAGCACTGCGGCTATGGCCACTGCCATGCGCGAAGTGCTGGGCGAGATGGCCGAGGCACCCGCTGCGCCCGTGACCCTCGGCGCCGCCCCGAATTTGCAGCTCGTTTCCGGCTCCGGCCACCCCCAACCCAAGCCGCGATGAGGTTCGACATGACCGCAGCCGCGACCGCCGCGCCCCGCCGCATTCCCGCCCGCGAACTCCTGGCGCCGGCC
This sequence comes from Hyphomicrobiaceae bacterium, assembly GCA_050248715.1. Lineage (GTDB taxonomy): Bacteria > Pseudomonadota > Alphaproteobacteria > Rhizobiales > Hyphomicrobiaceae > AWTP1-13. Next base: position 13,681 of record JBFWRV010000050.1, read on the forward strand.
GAGCTCGCTCACCTGCGCGAGCGCGTCGAATGGAAGGGCATTGCGCTCATCGCGCACGCCTGGGCGGTGATCCTCGGCTCGATTGCGTTGGTGGCACTCTTCCCCAACCCCTTCACGTACATCCTGGCGGTGATGCTGATCGGCTCGCGCCAGCTCGGCCTCGCCATCCTCATGCACGAGGGCGCGCACGGCTGCTTCTCGCGCGACGAGCGTCGCAACCTGGCGCTCAGCCAATGGCTGTGCGCCTATCCCGTGTTCGCCGACACGATTGCCTATCGCCGCTACCACCTCGCCCATCACGCCCACACCCAGCAGGAAGACGATCCCGACCTCGTGCTGTCCGCACCGTTCCCGATCACGAGGGCCAGCTACCGTCGCAAGTTCTGGCGCGACATCACGGGGCGGACAGGCTACGAGCAAAGGAAGGCGCAATTCCTCAATGCGCTCGGCGATCCATCATGGCCGGCCGCGCAGCGCCTGCGACACTTCCGCGACAAGCTCGGACCGCAGATGGCCGTCAACGGCGTGCTGCTTGCGGGGCTGTCGCTCGCGGGGGTGTGGTGGGCCTATCCGCTGCTGTGGCTCGTGCCCCTGCTGACGTGGATGATGGTGATCACGCGCATCCGCAACATCGCCGAGCATGCTGTCGTGCCGGACTCCGACGATCCGCTCCGCAACACCCGCACCACCAAGGCGAGCCCCATCGAGCGCATCTTCATCGCGCCCTACTTCGTCAACTACCACCTCGAGCATCATCTGCTGTACTACGTGCCCTGCTATAACCTCCCGAGGCTGCATGCGATCCTCATGCGCGGACCGCATGCAGCCCGCATGGAGGTGCAGCCGGGCTACTTCGGCGTGCTCAAGCTCGCCACCACGCGGCCCGATGCGGAGGACCGCCCCGGTGCCATCGTCAGCAACGTGCGCCGCCGGCAGGCCGGCGCGCGCGTCGGCGAGGACCAGGCCTCGTCCGGGTTCTGATCGCGCCCGCAACGACACGATGCGCCGCGCCCTTACTCGGCTGCGGCCACCTCGGCCAGGAAGCCGCCGGACTGGCGCGCCCACAGGTCGGCATAGAGCCCGCCGTGCTGGATCAGGCTGTCGTGCGTTCCCTGCTCGACGATGCGTCCCTGATCCATGATGATCAGACGATCCATGGCAGCGATGGTCGACAGGCGGTGGGCGATGGCGATCACCGTCTTTCCGGCCATCAGATTATAGAGCTGCTCCTGGATCGCCTGCTCGACCTCCGAGTCCAGCGCGCTCGTCGCCTCGTCGAGGATGAGGATGGGTGCATCCTTCAACAGCACGCGGGCGATGGCGACGCGCTGGCGCTGGCCGCCGGACAGCTTCACCCCGCGCTCGCCGACGTGGGCGGCGTAGCCTTTGCGCTCCTTCAGGTCCTCCAGGCCGCCGATGAAGTCGTGCGCCTGCGCCTTGCGAGCCGCGGCGATGGCTGCCAGTTCCCCGGCATCGGGTAGGCCATAGAGGATGTTGTCGCGCACGGAGCGGTGCAGCAGCGAGGTGTCCTGCGTCACCATGCCGATCTGGGCGCGCAGGCTGTCCTGGGTGACGTGGGCGATATCCTGCCCGTCGATTAGGATGCGGCCTGACTCCAGGTCGTAGAAGCGCAGCAGCAGGTTGACGAGGGTCGACTTGCCGGCGCCGGAGCGGCCGACCAGCCCCACCTTCTCGCCGGGCTTTATCTCGAGCGAGAGGTTGTGGATGACGCCGCCGCGCCGCACTGTCCCCACTGCCGGCTCCAGCGTGCGGCCGTAGTGGAAGCTCACGTCCTCGAAGCGGATCTCGCCCCGGCGCACGATGAGCGGCCGGCTGCCCGCGCGGTCGACGACCTGGTTGGGCCGGCTGATGGTCTCCATGCCCTCCTGCACCACGCCGATGTTCTCGAAGATGCCGGCGACGACCCACAGGATCCAGCCGGACATGCCGATGATGCGCATGACGAGGCCCGTGACGACGGCAATCGCGCCGACCGTGATCAGGCCGCCGCTCCACAGCCAGACCGCGAGCGCAGTGGCAGAGACGATCAGGAAGCCGTTGAGCGTGTAGAGAACGAGCTCCATCTGCGTCTGCAGCCGCAGGGAAGCCTGATACTTGTGCATCTGCTCGCTCAGCGCCTCGCGGGCATAGTCGTCCTCGCGCTCGGCATGGGCGAAGAGCTTGACCGTGAGGATGTTGGTGTAGCTGTCGACGATGCGCCCGACCAGCATGGAGCGCGCCTCCGCAGCCTCCGTCGAGCGCTCCTTGATGCGCGGCACGAAGTAGAGAAGGGCGCCGAAATAGGCGGCAAGCCACACAATGAGGGGGAGCAGCAGGCGCCAGTCGGCGGCCGCGAAGATCACCGCCGCGCCAACCCACTGCACCGCCGCATACCAGATGGCATCGATCAGCTGCACCACCGAGTCGCGCAGTGCGGGCGCCGCCTGCATCACCTAGTTGGCGACGCGGCCAGCAAAATCATTCTGGAAGAAGCTCAGGCTCTGGCGCAGCACGTAGCGGTGCGTGAGCCAGCGCACCCTGTTGGAGACGGGCGCGGCGATGATTTGGTTCTTGATGAGGTCGTGGGCCGTGGAGACCACAGGCCGTGCCACGAGGGCGATGAAGCCCATCCAAAGCAGGATGCCCCAGTGAGCCTCCAGGAACGCCTCAGGGGACGCGGCATCCTTCATCATGTCGACGAGGCTGCCGACGAAGGCGAGCAGCGACACCTCGATCAGCGAGCCGAGAAAGCCGGCAACGAGCAGGATGGCGAACGCCGGCCAGACCGGCTTGATGAAGTAGGCATAGAACGCGAAAAGCGACTCCGGCGGCCGAGCGGGGAGATCGTCCGGGAAGGCGTCTATGCGGGTTTCGAACCAGCGGAACATCTCGAGAGTCCTCAGATCGGCGTGCTACCGAGAGCGGCGAGGGCCGGGCTCGGAAGGCAGAGCGGTAGCGCATCCGGTCGGGATACGGCGGCGGCAAGGACAAGCTTGGAACGGGCGCCGCCGCAGGTCTGTGGACCGGACGGCGGCCAGGTGCGGGGCGCAGGCGACCGTCAGAGGTCGATTGTGGTGTTGATCTCGGTCATGGCGGTGCCCCCGCGGGATGCTGTAAGCCTAAAGGCGGGTGCTCATAGCACAGGACCAATCGGCGCGCCAGCCTGCCGCGCGACCGGGAGCAAGGCGCGCGGAGATGGCAACAGCCGCCAATAGCACTCTCGAGGAGCACAAGCAGCGGGCGTCGGCGTGGTTCGAGACGCTGCGCGACGATCTGTGCGCCGCGCTGGAGCGGGTTGAGACGGAATTGCCGGCCGGCGCCCCCCTGGGTGATCGAGCCGCGGGGCGGTTCGTGCGCACGCCGTGGCAGCGGACGGATCACACCGGCGCACCCGGCGGCGGCGGAGTCATGAGCATTCTCAAGGGCCGCGTGTTCGAGAAGGCGGGCATTCACACCTCCACCGTGTACGGGGAGTTCGCGCCGGAGTTTCGTGCCCAGATTCCAGGTGCCAGCGAGGATCCGCGATTTTGGGCCTCGGGCGTGTCGCTGATCGTGCACCCAATCAACCCTAGTGCGCCGACCGCGCACATGAACACGCGCATGGTCGTGACCAGCAAGTGGTGGTTCGGCGGCGGCGGCGACCTGACGCCCGTGCTCGACCGCCGGCGCACGCAGGAAGATGCCGACACGGTCGCTTTCCATGGGGCGATGGAGGAAGCGTGCGGCGCCAGCCCGATCGCCGACTATGCGCGCTACAAGACGTGGTGCGATGAGTATTTCCATCTGCCGCACCGCCGGGAAATGCGGGGCGTCGGTGGCATCTTCTACGACTACCTCACCCCTTCAGAGAGCGAAGGCGGCTGGGACGCGGCCTTCGCCTTCACGCAGGACGTGGGCCGCGCCTTCCTGCGCGCCTATCCCGGGATCGTGCGGGCCAACTTCGCGCTCCCCTGGAGCGAGGTCGATCGCGAGGAGCAACTGGTGCGCCGCGGCCGCTACGTCGAGTTCAACCTGCTCTATGACCGTGGCACGGTGTTCGGCCTCAAGACCGGCGGCAACGTCGATGCCATCCTCTCCTCGCTGCCGCCGCTGGCCAGATGGCCGTGACAGGTTCCGCGCTACGTCGGCCCCACCTGCGGCATCGATCGCAAGACCGGTCTCACGGCCTCGCCGGCGTTATCCCTGCTTGCCGCGGATCAGGTTGATGATGCCTGAGAAATCGGCGCCGCCCTCGCCCCACGCGTTGTGCAGGCCAAAGAGCTGTGCTGCCGCCGCGCCGAGGGGCGTCGAGGCTCCCGCCGCCGCCGCCGCTTCCTGCGCGAGCTTGAGGTCCTTGAGCATGAGGGCCGAGGCAAAGCCTGGCTTGTAGCCGTTATTGGAGGGCGCAGCCGGCACCGGCCCGGGGACGGGGCAATAGCTCGTCAACGCCCAGCACTGTCCCGACGACGTCGAGGCGACGTCGAACAGCGCCTGGTGCGACAGGCCGAGCTTCTCGGCCAGCACGAATGCCTCGCTGACGCCGATCATGCTGATGCCCAGCATCATGTTGTTGCATATCTTCGCAGCCTGGCCGGCGCCTGCATCGCCGCAGTGGACGATGCGCTTGCCCATCGCTTCCAGGATCGGTTTGGCGGCCGCGAATGCCTCCTTGGTGCCACCCGCCATGAACGTCAGCGTTGCCGCCTCGGCGCCGCCGACGCCGCCCGACACGGGCGCATCGAGCGACAGCATGCGCGCCTCGCCGGCAAGCTTGTGTGCGGCGCGGGCGGAGGCGACGTCGATCGTCGAGCTGTCGACGATGAGCGTGCCGGGCTTCGCCGCCTGCAGCAGCCCCCCGCCCCATACCGCAAGCGTATCCTTGCCCGCGGGGAGCATCGTCACGACCGCGGACACGTCCCGGGCCGCATCGGCAGCGGTCGCGGCCTTCTTCACGCCTCGGGCCGCAGCCTTCTCCAGATTGGTGGCCGCAAGATCGAAACCCTTCACCTCGTGCCCCTTCTTGACGAGGTTGCCGGCCATGGGCAGCCCCATGTTGCCGAGACCGATGAAACCGATGCTGGCCATGCCTATTTCCTCCCGAGGATCGTGCGTGCCGGCATACTAGTGCGACGATCGAGAAGTCGGCAGCATTACTTTCTGCCGGGCAGCATGCGGGGGCGCGCCTGCGCGCCAGAAAGAGAGTCGACGCTTGCTAAACCGGGTGTGCGCGAGCTTCCCCACCTTCAAATTCCGGGATGCAGCCTTGGCTGCACCGGCGCGGGCCCCCGGTCGGAAATCCAAGAGCCGCACCGCATCCGAGTGGCGCCCGAGAGCCATTGTGGGTTACCGCCCCAAGCGCTCGATCGGTCGGATGATTCGAGATTGCAACAGGGATCAACTATTTTGAATTGCGCTTTTGGAAATATGCGCGTGACGATTGCGAATCAGTTTAGAGCGTACACGGAGTGGTTCAGCTGAGCAATTCGGAAGCGGCGCTGGGCGGCGGTTGCCGGCCCGCTGTCGGGACTCTACCTGGAAGGGAGCACCAAAGATGACGCGTTGGATTGCAGCCTTGGGATGCGTGTTTGCGCTCACGCTCGCAATGCCGTTCGGCAACGTGGCCGAGGCTGATGGCGGCCGCAAGATCTACCGGTCCAAGAAGTGCGTCGCGCCGGCGAGGATGCTCCGGGAGGCCCCGGTAACATGGCGCTGCGCAGCACGACAGAAATGCTGCTACGACTGGCTGTTCCGAAGGGGCACCTGCGTGGCGGCGTCTGCACGCTGCTTCTGAGCCCTCGCAGCTCAATCTTGACCGGCTCGGGCGGACATACGCCCAGTCGACGTTACCCGCTACCTGCCGGCCGTGGCTCCCAGAAGCTGCGGCCGGATTTTTGTCGGGGAACCAACCCGCTGACCATTGCCCACCGCACGCTCACAGACCCGCTCGTTCGGCGAAGTTCGTGAACCTGCAGGGGCTCTGATCATCGCTAGCATGCTGACCAATCGCAGCCGTTGCCGTGCCTGATGTCGGCACGCACCGGAGCGCGGCCGCACGTTGCCGGTCAACGCCGTGACGGCCCGGCGGCGCCGTTTGCGCCGAGTGCCAGCCGGCTGCAGCTATCTGCTGCGCATGCCTCGCGCACCAAGGCGGCGCTTCGCGGCGCCGTAGAAGCGCTGCGGGCCAACGACGCTGTGGAAGCCGCCGCCGGGGCTCGCCCTGTAGCCGCTATTGTAGAAGCCATAATATTCATGGAAGCCGTAGCGGAAGTGCTTTGGGTATGCGTAGTAGCGGTATCCATATCCGGCATCGCAACCACGACAGGCCTGTGCCGGGCCACTAGCACCGGCAATGAGCCCGATAGCGGTCGCGCCGGCCAACGTAATTTTCCACATGGCATTCTCCGCGCGAGACCAGATGCCAAACCGTTCGGCGGTGAAGGAAGTTCCCGCCGCGGCACGGATAGTAAGGTGGGCGGCTCGGTTTGGTGCTCCTTCTCGCCGAACGTGGTCAACGCCAACCGTTCCAATGACTCCGCGCCCCGCGCGCACGAGTACTAGCGAATGGCAGCGGGATTGGCCGAGTGGTCACTTCCTCGACTTCGACAGTCACCCGGTTCGCTCTTGCACGGTTCTCTCGATGCACTTGAGAGCAGCTTTTCTACGACAGCCTCGAGTTGATGTTGAGGTCGCGGTCGAGCAGGGCTTGGGTGCCTCCTGCGGCTGCCGCGATGTGCCCATCGCGCCTCATGTCCAGTCCGAGATGCGGATGATGCCCCGGCTCAAGTCTGGCGACGCGTCGCAGCCCGAACCCTCGCTCCATACCACCCGCACGAGCATCTGAGGGAACGCCGTTGCCCGCAGGGGGTTGAGTACCCGATGTCCGCGAGCCACCGCCAGGCCTACACCAGCTAGGCACAGCGGAGGCTCTCACCATGAGCGCTGCGAGTCGCGTCATCCTCTTTCTCGTCCTGGCCAGCCTTGGCGCTGCAGCCCCCCTGCTGCCCTGGGGCCCGGACAAGGAGACGACGGCGACGCTTGCGCTTCGCCATCAGGACGTCATGGTGCCGACGGCGGCATCCGCTGTCCGACTGGTGCAAGAGCCACCCACGGAACCGTCGGCTATTGTCCCGGAGCCGACGACGTTGATCACAGATCGGCACCCGGTCCGCCGTCCCATCACCCTGAACCAGCCGGCCAAGCCAAGGGGACGCGAGGCCGTCGCGCGAGAGCTCCAGCGAGAGCTGAGGCGCGTCGGATGCTATGCTGGGCAACTCCACGGCCTGTGGACTGCATCCACCCGTTGGGCGATGCGAGCGTTCAACGACCGCGTGAACGCCGTGCTGCCGACCGACGAGCCCGACGGCGTCCTCCTGGCGCTCGTGCAAGCGCAGCCGGCAAAGGTCTGTGGGACGCCGTGCCCGACGGGACAGGGCCTCAGCAGTACCGGCCGGTGCGTGCCCGACGCGATTCTTGCCCATCGCGGCGGATCGAAAGTCGCCTCCATGCTGCGGGAGCCGTCGGCGTCAACGCCGAGCGCCTGGACGATGACGAACACAGCGGGTGGCCCGCCGCCCAGTCCGGCCGACCAGGATCATCCTGATGGTGCCGCTTTCCTTGGTCAGGGCCCACGCGCGGTCGCACATCCAGCAGAAGCTCGGGCACCACGCCGCGCCGCCGAAAGCCGCCGGCACCGCCCGGTCAGTCGCGATAGAAGCTGGGCATACAATCTGCTCAGGCAACGAGGCGGATTTACCTTCAACTGACCTCCCTGACGCCTGATTTTGTTCGACCTCTCGGGAGTTGTCCCGATTGTCTTGGGGTCCGAACGCGTTGACCTTTCGGTGCCGGGGAAGTCTCGATAGTGGAGACAACCTCATGAGGAAGATTATCATTGCTGCCATGCTTGCCGCCTTCGGCACGGCCGTGGTCATACCCGCGGCTGCAATCGTTGGTACAAGCGGTGCCTACGCTGCGCAGAAGAGCGCGGGGAAGACGGCCAAGAAGAAGAAGGCCCCCAAGAAGAAGAAGGCCGCTTCCACGATGTAGGCCTTGTTGGAGACTGAGGGCTCGCCCAGTGGGGCGGGCTCTCATGGGCTCATGGAGGGGCTGGGTTATCTCCAACCTTTTCCACGCTCGCGACACCTTGGTTTCCGCTCCGCATTCCCTTGCCTCGTCGCAGACGGTGAAGGTGCCAGTCGGCTGGCAATTTCCGAGTTGCCGGTATCGTTCGGCAACATGAACCTGTCATGCCGGCCGAAGACGGCAGCCGGAGAGGCGGTACCCGGGGCCCCGCGTTGCGCCCACGGTCTGGCTTACGAGCTGCGTGAGACCCCGAGCCGCCCCTCAGGGCAATTGCGCGATGTAACCCCCCTTTGCCCCTGCTCTTCTGGACGGTTGCCCTGATGGTGCGCCGGCCCGACCTCCGCTTAGTCTTGCGGTGTCAGGCATCGGACCCGCTTCGCACTTCATCGGCGCCCCCCGTCTAGCCGTGCGAACGCTTCCCTCCCGATGCTGGCGCGAACTGCAAGGGCCGTTGTCACCCCTGGCAACGGTCCATTTTCTTTGCGCTCGGCACCGCGAGTGCGAAAGGAAGTTGCGTCCTGATAGAGCGCCTGCCGTCACGAAACGCCGCGCAGATCTGAACGCTTGTCAACGGTGCAGCTCGAGCAGGACGACTGCGCCGCCGGACACGGCGGCTACTGCAAGCGCGGACACGAGCATCATGAGGAACCACTGCTTGCCGTCATCAGACATGCCGTCTCCAAATCAAGTCGGAAAAACTCACATCGAGCGGCGACGCGAACAGGCACGCCCCACACAAAGCACTCGGCAGTGTTCAGCCCTGTGAGCGAAAGCGCTATCGGTGCGACCACGGGGATCAACAGGAGGCTGTCGAGGGCGGGACCGGGGCGGGAGGGCATGCGACCCACCGGTACGCTCTGGCCCGCCGCCAGTCTCTCTTTGGCGGGCCAGCCGTGGACAGCTTCCACCTTGGCGTTCTCCGCCAGCGATGTTTTCAGCCCGCGCCACTGCACTTCGCAGTGCAGGTCGTTCGGCTTCACCAGCTGACTTGGCCGCGTCTATGCGCTCACTGGCGCTGTAGACCAGCATGGCCCCTGCAGAAAGCGGCCCCGGGCATGGAGGCTCGGCTTTCGCCTTGAGGCCACAGGCTGCAACCGCGATCTTCATCCTGTATCCTCACGGAGGAGGGCACATCGCGAGCCTCAGGACGCACGATGACCGAAGAAGCTGCGCCGGCACGGGCCGCAAACCGGTTCGACCGCATGGAGATTGCTGGCGCCTTTGGCGATCTCGGCACTCTCGTCCCCTTCGTGGTCGCTTACCTCGCCGTCCTGAAGATGGACCCGTGCGGCGTACTGTTTGCGTTTGGTCTGGCGATGCTGGTCTGTGGCCTCGTCTACCGCACGCCCGTCCCCGTGCAGCCAATGAAAGCTGTTGGCGCCATCGCCACCACGCAGGCGGCACAGACGCTCACCCTCACGCCGGCCATGGTTCACGGCGCGAGCCTTGTCACGGGAGCCATCTGGCTGCTGCTTGGGCTTACCGGCACGGCGCGACACGTTGCCAGGCTGGTCAAGCGCCCCATCGTGATTGGCATTGTTCTCGGCCTCGGCTTCGGTTTCATGATCGAAGGCGCGAAAATGATGGCCGACAACTGGTGGGTCGGCGGCGCAGCGCTGCTCGGCACATCAGTTCTGCTCACGAACCGTGTCGTGCCCGCCATGTTCGTGCTTCTGCTGTTCGGCGCGGGGTATGGGATGGTGAGCGATCCCACGCTCATCGATGCGCTGCGCCAGGTAAAGATAGAGCCACGACTGCCAAGCCTCGCCCTCGACACGTTGAGCTGGAGCGATCTGCTGATTGGCACAGCGTTCCTGGCCTTGCCGCAGGTGCCCCTCACCGTGGGCAATGCGCTGATCGCCATTACCGAGGAGAACAACCGGCTTTTTCCCCATCGCCCCGTTAGCGAAGGCAGGATCGCCGTCTCGACCGGGCTGATGAACCTGATGGGTGCCAGCGTCGGCGGCGTGCCCATGTGTCACGGAGCGGGCGGGATGGCAGGCCACGTTCAGTTCGGTGCACGTACCGGGGGTGCCGTCGTGATCCTCGGCGCCATTCTGCTCGTCATAGCGCTCCTTTTCAGCAGCTCCGTCGGCACGCTTCTGCGCCTTTTTCCCACCAGCATCCTCGGTGTGATCCTGTTCTTGACCGGTGCTCAACTCGCGCTTGGATCGTGCGACATCAGCAAAGACAAGGGCGAGCGCTTCGTCACTGTGGTTACCGGCGCCCTCGCCATCTGGAATGTCGGCATTGCGTTCATCGTGGGAATGACCGCCTACGCACTGGCCAAGCGCGGGTGGTTGCGCCTCTGATGCCGCGGGGATGGTTGTTCTCGTCGGTCATCTCTCCCGCCTCAGCGACCAAGCCTTTCCTGCTCGGAGGCCCTCCGATTTCGCGTGTAATAATATTCGCACGCAAGCGAATCCCCCGCGATTCCATTCAAGATGAACGTGCGCTAGTGTGATGATGGAGAAGTCCGCAGCATTGGTCTCGGCCAAGGCGATGAAGCGGACTTGTCGATCTGGATTATTATCCTGACTGACACCTTTGGCATTGCGAAATTCGTCTCTGGGCGGGCCAGGAGAGCACGGAATTCGCGATCCGAAAAGAACGTGGAATTCCAACTTCAGCGAGAGGCCGAGCCGATGAGTGAAGGATTTCTCCGGTATCTGCAACCGGCAGAAGAGCGTTCCCTTCTCGACGCCGCACCCGTCAAGACGTTTGCGGCCGGTGAGGTGATTCTGGAGCAGAACGCCCAGCAGCGGGCAATTTTCGTCATCGACGAGGGCGCCGTGCGTATCGAGCGTGGACGCGGAAAGGCAGAGGGCATTCTTGCCATCCTCGGACCCGGCGAATTCTTCGGCGAGATGTCGTTCATCGACGGCGGTCCGACGAGTGCGAGGGTCGTCGCGAACGTCCCGACCAGGCTGCGCATGATCGATGCCGACACGCTCGACAACCTGGTCGATGTCGATCCGACCTTTGGTGCGCGCCTCTACCGGTCGATCGCCGCCATCCTTGTCGAGCGGCTTCGCACCACGTCGGCGGATCTCTCGCTTCAGTCGTGGCTCTGACGGCTGCGATCGATGCTTCGAAAGTTGCTCGCCTACCGGTGTTTCAGGGCTATTTCCCGAGCAGGATGACCGCAGAGCGCACGTCCAGGACGCCCAGGATGAAGAGGACAACCGACGCGGCCCCCGCAACGAGCGCAACGATATGGGCAAACCGGGAAACGCGAACGAAATAGTGCGTATAGCGGCCGGGCATGCTGTAGGGATATTCCCACGTCTGGCTGACCGAGGCGCCCACGTTGGCATCGTAGAGGTTCGTGAGATAGGCGCTCGTCAGGGCGATGAGCCCGCAGGTGATGCCCGCCGCAAACCAGATGAGGGAATGGGCGACGACCGACATTTGGGCGACGGTGACCTTCGTCGCGATGGTCCCCAGGAAAAAAAGCACGGCGACGGCGGCGCCGCCGTTGACGAGAACCAGCGTGCGGAGGGCGATCTGCCCGGACCTGAACGCGGCCTCGAAGTTCTGCCTGGTGAACTCGGTGAGGCTTTCATGGGCGCGCTGTGCAGCCGCGCGATCGGTATTGTCGTTCATAGGATCGACCATCCGGCGTCTGGTTGAATGCCAAAAGCTAGAGGCGCTTGCGCACCCTTTGCTGTTCCCCAGGAAACCGGGCCCGATCTGCGGCGCACCCTTGCGCCGTCACCGATCCAGAAGCTTGAGCGCGATCGCCTCGCGTCCTTTTGGCGCCTTCACGACCTGCATGGAGAGCCGCTGGCCCTCATCGAGTGCCCGCAACCCTGCCCGTTCGAGGACCGACGCGTGCACGAACACGTCCTTCTCGCCGTCCTCGCACACCACGAATCCAAATCCCTTCTGTGCGTTGTAGAACTTCACCGTGCCCTCGACGGTCGTCGCGGTGGCCGGATCGGGGCGGGAACGCATCGGCGGTTTGCCCCCCGGCGCGCGCGCTGCACGAGGAGCGGCGCTGCTGGTGTCGACGGAGAGAACGGCCGTGACCTGCCGGCCCTTCTGGCCGACTCCGACCTGCACGCTCAGCTTCGTCCCGGGATCCACGGCAGAGTGACCGGCGGTCTCCAGCGCGGCCATGTGCAGGAACACGTCCCCCGACCCGTCGGCGAGCTCGATGAAGCCGAAGCCCTTCTCCGCATTGAACCACTTCACGGTTGCGTCCACCGCCGGCCCGCTTGGCGGCGTGTCGTACCTTGCGGCCTTACGGAACGGCTGCGGCGGCGGGCTCGCGCTCCAAGCAGGCGGTTCGTAATGATCGTCATCAAACCCGCGACGCTTGTGGCCCCGGTCCCGGTCTCGCCCTCGTCCCATTGTCTTCAGCTCACGTCATCCTGAAATCGTTCGCATAAGCATAGCAGAATTCGCCGCGTACGCGCATAGTTCCTACCAGCGGATCGTGCAAATGGCGACGACCCGTCGACGCCAAGCCACTCCCCGGGCAACTGAATCCCCGGCAGCCCCTGGCCTTGCGAGCGCGGCGGCCGGTTATGTGTTGCGACTGCATCAATTCTCCCTGGGAGCACCTCCGGGCATTCTCATAGCGCGGCGGACCCCCTTGGCAATAGGGACCATTCTTTGCCTCACCCGACGCGGCGGAAGGCGTCGGGCCCGGTTTTCGGGCCCACCGGCAAGGGTTTGAGGGTTCGCATCCAGAGGCGGGGGGCCCCCGGCAGGCTTGTTCGGACCCCTCGGCGCCTGAGCCCTTCGGAGCTTGCATCGCGGGCTGGACAGGCCGCCCCAGGAGCTGGTGCAATGCAAGAACCTCAGCGCCCGCGGCGTCGGCCCCGACCGGATTGCCTAATTTGGTAGCAGCGACCCCACGGCGCCGGCGCTCGGCTCGTGTAAACCCTTGCAATGGAGATCGGCGACGTGCGGGAGAAGCGACAGGACGACATCCGGCAAGCGGGCGCCCAGGGCGGTGCAGCCAAAAGGATCGGCATGCCAAAGCCATCCGGGCTCGTGAGCCTTTCCGCGACGGAGGCGGTTCTCCGGCTCAGGAAGGGCGAGATTTCCCCGCGCGAGATGGTGGAGGCCTCGATCGCGCGCATCGAGGCCGTCGACGGCGCGATCAACGCGCTGCCGGTCCGAATCTTCGAGCAGGCGCTCGATGCTGCGGCAGCCTTCAAGCCCGACCGCGAGGCGGCCCGAGAGCCTGGCTGGCTCGGCGGCTTGCCCGTCGCTATCAAGGAATACAACGACGTTCGCGGGCAGCCGACGACATTCGGCTCGCCGATCTTCGCGAATGCGATCGCCGGGGAATCCGACCTCGTCGTTCGCAATCTCGAGACCAGCGGCGCGATCGTCATCGCCAAGTCGAACGTCCCGGAGTTTGCCGGCTCCAATACATTCAATCCGGTCTATGGCGCCACCCGCAATCCCTGGGATCTCCGCATGACCGCGGGGGGATCATCGGGCGGCGCCGCGGCGGCACTCGCCTCCCATCAAGTCTGGCTGGCCAATGGCAGCGATCTCGGCGGCAGCCTCCGCATCCCTGCCAGCTACTGCGGCATCGCGGGGATGCGGCCAAGCGTCGGGCGTGTGCCCCGTCCCGCGTCGCTGCCTGCGTTCGATTCCCTCTGGGTCGAAGGGCCAATGGCGCGGACCGTTGCCGATCTCGCGCTCATGCTCCAGGCGCAAACACGCCCCTCCATCCATGATGCGCTCGCCCTCCCTGCGCCCGCCGTGCCGTTCACGCAGGCGATCGCGCGTGCGACCGCGCCAAGGCGCGTCGGATTTACGCCCAACCTCGGGCTCGCCCGCGTGGTGGACGGGGAGGTGATCGCAATCTGCAGCGCGGCGGCGCAGCGTCTGGCCGGCGCCGGATCGGTCGTGGAGGAAGCCTGCCCCGATCTGTCGGGGAGCATAGAGACGTTCCAGACGCTGCGGGCGTTGCTCTTCGCCTCCGTCCGCGGCGACCTCCTCGATGAGCATCGCGACCGCATCGCCCCGGAGATCGTGTGGAACCTGCAGAAGGGCATCGACCTGACGGCTGGCGAGATCATTGAAGCGGAGCGGCTGCGTGCGCGCATCTTCATTGCGGTCGCGGAATTCTTCGATGAGTTCGACATCCTCGCCTGTCCCACGGTTGCCCTTCCGCCCTTCCCCGTTGAGCAACGCTACCCGACGGAGATCGGCGGCGAGAAGCTTACGACCTACATCGACTGGATGTTCCTGACCTTCTGCCTCACGATCACAGGCTGCCCCGTCATCTCGCTTCCCTGCGGACTGACGCAGAGTGGCCTCCCCGTCGGTCTGCAGCTGATGGGCAAGCCCCGCGGCGAGTACGAGTTGCTCTCCGCCGCACATGTCCTCGAGCAACTGTGCGGTCTGAAGCATCCGGGCGACTGACATCGGTTGGATGACGACGAGCTGCCCCGGCTGGTCCGGAACGAACGCTTGGTGAGGCCTTGCAACCGATGGTTGTCGTGTTCGGCTCGATCAATGTGGACCTCACATTTCGCCTGGCCCACCTGCCTTCGGTCGGCGAAACGGTGCTCACGCCCGCATTCACGCAGGCCGTCGGCGGCAAGGGGGCGAACCAGGCTGCGGCGGCGGCCCGTGACGGAGCCGCCACCCGGTTCATCGGCTGCGTCGGCGCCGACGACCACGGCGCGACCGCGCGCGCCGCGCTTCAGGACCTCGGCATCGACGTCTGCGGCCTCAGCAGCGTGCCCGGTCATACCGGCCTGGCAATCATCTGGGTCGATGACCAAGGACGCAACCAGATCGCTGTCGCGTCGGGGGCGAATGGGGCCCTCGAAGCGGGCTCCCTTGCCGACGACGCCATCACGCCCGGCACATTCCTCGTCTTGCAGATGGAGGTGCCCGCCCGCGAGGTTGAGGCCGCCATCGGCCGGGCTGCGCGAGCGGGAGCCACGATCATCCTCAACCTTGCACCGGCGATTCCCCTTGCGCCCGCGGTGCTTCGCCAGGTCGCAATCCTTGTCCTCAACGAGCACGAGGCGACTGACCTTTGCCGGCACCTCGGCCTGGCGCGGGCCGAGCCGGAAGGCCAGGCCGTGGCCCTGGCGCGCACCCTAGGAAATACGGTGATCGTTACGCTCGGCGCCGAGGGTGCCGTCGGCGCGCAGGGCGATGCGGTGTGGCGCGTCGATGCACTCCGCGTGCGTGCCATCGACACCACAGGCGCCGGCGACTGCTTCGTCGGCGTGCTGGCCGCCGCGCTCATGCGTGGTGCGACCCTGCCGGCGGCGCTGCAGCGTGCCGCCGTAGCCGGAAGCCTCGCTTGCACGATTGTCGGGGCAACGCCGAGTTTCCCGACGCGAGAAATGATCGATGCCGCGTTAAGCAGCCAGCTTGCAGCGAAGGGCTCGAGGGCGTGAATCCGACCAAGATGCTGATCGACTGCGATCCCGGAAACGACGATGCGGTCGCGATTCTCTTCGCCGCCCGCCATCTGCATCTCGTCGGCGTCACGACAGTCCACGGCAACAACACGCTGGAGAACATCAGCCGCAACGCGCTCGCCATCCTCGAGCTCGCAGGGCTCGACGTGCCGCTGGCGGTCGGTTGCGACGAGCCGCTGGCACAGCGGCGGGTCGGCGCTGCCGCGGTGCACGGCAAGAGCGGGTTGGATGGTGCCGAGCTGCCCGAGCCGAAGCGGCAGCCGGTCGACGCGCATGCCGTCGATTTCATCATCGACATGGCCAGCCGCCATCGCGGCGAGCTGGTTCTAGCCACGATCGGCCCGGAGACGAACGTGGCCCTCGCGCTGAAACGCGAGCCGCACCTGGGGCAGTGGCTGCGGGAGATCACCATCATGGGGGGCTCGACGGGCTCCGGCAATGTCACCCCTGCCGCCGAGTTCAATATCTACTGCGACCCGGAAGCCGCCTCAGCCGTGTTCAATAGCGGCGTGCCTATCCGCATGGTTGGCCTGAACGTGACGCGGCGCACAGGTTTCACGCAGGCCGATGTCGACCGCCTCAAAGCCTCGGGCCGGAGGATCGCCGCCACCGTCGGGAACCTGATGGCCTTCTATCTCGCCCGGCAACGCGAGCGGCACGGGCTCGACGTGGCACCGATGCACGATGTCTGCGCCATCGTTCCTTACGTCGACGACACCCTCATCGACTATCTCCACACCCGCGTCGACATCGAGCTTGCGGGCAACCATACGCGCGGGATGACGCTGTGCGACATGCGCCCCGCGCGACCGGCCGCGGCCAATGCCCTCGTCGCCGTCGAAGCCAGAAGCCGCGCATTGATCGACCGTGTGATTGCCACGCTCCTGACTTTTGAGTGACGTCGTAAACGGCGGATTTACCAGGCAGATTGCATGCGCCGTGCCGGCCGCGCCTCACATTGCGCATTTCCGTCAACGTCTTGGCAAGGTTCAGCCTTGATGTTGGAGCATTAGGTATCTCGGGGACACACTCGCGAGGGATCAATTGAGGCAGGCGGGCTTCCGAAGGCTGCTGCAACGCGTTGCTGCACCGTCGTTCAAACTACTCGTCGCCCCGGCGGCTGCAGGCCTGAGCTTCTGCCGCGCGGGCGCAGTTGTGCTTACACTTGCAGGGCCGCTGATGTCCCTCACTGCGGGCGCCGAAGAAGCAGTCCCCATCAAGGGCCGGCATATCGACATATCGCGAGAGAGAGCGACGGAGCGCCCGCGTAGCGAGGGGGACCAGGCCATTGTCGAGGGATGGCCGCTCTACCGGACGGAGAAGGGACAACAGGCGTTCAACGATGCCATGGCCACCCTCAAGGCGACTGACGGTGCAGGGCCGGCCCCATGGGCATTCAAAGGCTGTACGGGCCTCAACTGCAATCTCGCACTGCCGTCTCTGAGCGCGGACGGCTGGCTGCCAGCCGGCAGACTTTGGGTCTCGCCTGAAGAATACGTGCTCTTCGTGCACAGCCCCCGCCTCCGCGAGGGGCAGTCCTATCGCCGGCGCGGCTACAGGGACATGAGGTACTTCGTCTTCCACGAGTTCCACAACAGCACGCGCAATACGGATCCGTTCGACACCATCTCGTCGCACAGCGGCTCCGTGTTCGTGTCGTTCTACATGAGCAAGCAGTGGACCGATACGAGAGGACGGCGCTTCGTGGTCGTATCTCAGGTGGCGCCCTACGACGTCGTAAGCCTTCATGCCACGGATAAGGGCAGTGCCGGGCCGGGCATGGAAGTCGCCAAGAACGTGACCGACGAACTCGAGCCGCTCCAGGGCATGGCAGGCATCCTGGTCGCAACGATCGTCAAGGCGGCAGCGCCGCACCTGAATGTTGTGAACCACGGCGGCAATGAGGGCCTGCCCATGCTCGCCATGTACGAGCGCAGGCTCGAAGCGCTGCGGCAGCGTCGCGACGCACAGGCGGTTGCCCTGCCGTTCGTGCAAGCGCCTCCGCAGCGTGTGGACGTGGCAGCTGCACGGTTGGAAGACTTGATCGTGCGTCGCGGTGCGTCGCCCCTCATTCCGGTCGCCGAACGTGGGATCGTGGCCCTGACGTCCGCGTCGCCGCCCACGCGCGCGGCTTCGCTCGCCTCCGGTCCCGTGCCGATGCTGATAGGCCCCATAAGGAGGGCCACGCGGCCGGCGCCGCAAACCGAGCCGGCGCGTGTGGGGACCACGCAACCAGCGGCGCGGCCCCCTCTCCTGCCCGAGAGCGGCGCTTTCCGATAGTCCGCGCCCGTCGCTAGCGTGAACTCCGCCGCACCGCTGTGGCGGGCCGCCGTCCTCGACGCCCGAGCAGATCAGCTCACTGGCATACAAAGACTTTCTTCAGTCAGCCTACGGGACATGGTATTACCGTGTCGACGGAAGATGCGCCGTCGTGCGTCCCGCGCTGCCGCAGGACACCGACTTGCAACGCGGTTTCGTGCGCTGCCTGTCGGCAAGGCCCGCCGCTTCCGCCTTCATGATGAATGCTCAGCGAGCTTCTCGAAGCCATGGCCGAGCCCTGCACCGGCATCGATCATCTCAGCCATGACAGGCTGGCATTTGCACGACGGCCAGCGTCCGGAAGCCGTCGTGGGAATTGTCAACGCGCCGGGATGATCTGTGAGCAACCATCGCAAGCAACGGAAGAGTGGGCTCCGGCCCATCGCTCTTCGGCAATAGCGCACAGCGAGGACTATCGGCCAACGACGAATGCCGGCCTGCCGGCACCCTGGGCAATGGCACAGCAAACTACGAAGCCTTCCTGAATTCTCGCAGCAGCCTGCTTCGCTCACTTCTGGAGGTGTAGACCATGCCGAACTGGACACCCGATCCGAGCTTCTATCCCTCGCCCCGCATGGCAATGAAGGCGGCGCCCGAGACGCTGGCTTACGTCGCCGCCTTCGATCCGAATGGCAAGACGCCCGATGCCATCGCCGTGGTCGATGTCGATCCCAAGTCCAGGACGTACTCGCAAATCGTCGGCTCGACGGTGATGCCGAACGCCGGCGACGAACTGCACCACTTCGGCTGGAACGCCTGCTCGTCGTGCCTGTGCCCCAACGCGCCGCACGCGCACGCGGAGCGGCGCTACCTGGTGGTTCCGGGCTTGAGATCCTCGCGCATCCACATCCTCGACACCAAGCCCGATCCGAAGAACCCGAAGATCGTCAAGGTGATCGAGCCCGCGGAGGTCGCGGACAAGGCTGGCTATACGCGCCCGCACACCGTGCATTGCGGTCCAGAGGGCATCTATGTAGCGGCCCTCGGCAACCGCGAGGGGAAGGGGCCGGGCGGCGTGTTCCTCATGGATCACGAGACCTTCGACGTGCGGGGACAGTGGGAGATGGATCGCGGCCCGCAGCACTTCGCCTACGACGCCTGGTGGCACCTCGGCCACGACACGCTCGTCACCAGCGAATGGGGCACGCCCGACACCTTCGAGAACGGGCTGATCCCCGAGGTTCTGCTGGGGGCCAAATACGGCCGCCGCCTGCATTTCTGGGACCTGCACAAGCGCAAGCACCTGCAGACCATCGACTTCGGCGACAAGTACCAGCTGGTGTTCGAGCTGAGGCCCGCCCACGACCCCACCAAGGCCTACGGCTTCGTCAACTGCGTGGTGAGCCTCGAGAATCTCTCGTCCTCGATCTGGACCTGGTACAAGGACGGGGACAAGTGGGCGGTCAAGAAGGTCATCGAGATCCCGGCCGAGCCCGCCGGCGAGGACCAGCTGCCGCCGTTGCTCAAGGGCTTCAAGGCGGTGCCGCCGCTGGTCACCGACATCGACCTTTCCATGGATGACAAGTTCCTCTACGTGGCGTGCTGGGGTACGGGCGACCTGCAGCAGTACGATGTGTCCGATCCCTTCAACCCCAAGCTTACCGGCAAGGTGCGGATCGGCGGCATCGTCTCGCGCGCCACGCACCCGGGCGCCAGGAACGGCGCCCTTAGCGGCGGCCCGCAGATGGTCGAGGTCAGCCGCGACGGCAGCCGCGTCTATTTTACCAACTCGCTCTACGGCGCCATCGATCCGCAGTTCTACCCCGAGGGCATCGAGGGCTGGATGGTGAAGCTCGACGCCAGCCCGAGCGGCGGCATCGCCTTCGATCCCAAGTTCTTCGTGCAGTGGCCGGCGCCGCACCGCCCGCATCAGGTGCGGCTCGAGGGTGGCGACTGTTCTTCGGACTCCTACTGCTACCCGTAAGCGCTGGCAAACCATGAGCGGGCTGGCCGGGATCCAGCCCGCTATGAGGAAAATCGTCCCGGAATGACGGAAGCGTGGCCATCATTGGTGTTTGCGGGGCTGGGGGCCTTCCATGGCCTGAACCCGGCCATGGGCTGGCTGTTTGCCGTCGCCCTCGGGCTGCACAGGCAGAGTCGGGCGACCGTCATGGTCTCGCTCGTGCCAATCGCCATCGGGCATGCGGTGTCGATCGCAGCCGTCGCAAGCTTGCTCATCCTTGCCGGGTATATCGTTCCCCACCACCTCGTGCGCGTCGGCTCGGGCCTGTTGCTTCTGGGCTGGGGCACCTACCATTGGTGCTATGGCCATCGCCATCGCGTGCGCTTCGGCATGCAGGTGGGCCTGTGGGGCCTGGCCGGCTGGTCGTTCCTGATGGCGACCGCGCATGGTGCCGGCCTGATGCTCTGGCCGGCACTGATGCAGACCTGCCTCGGCACGGCGGGCGAACCTACGGGTTACGCCGGACCCGTTGCCGCAACGGTCGCGGGGGTCGGGATCCACACTCTGTCAATGGTGGGGACGGCTGCCGTGGTGGCCGTTCTCGTCTATGAATGGCTCGGGGTCGCGCTCCTGCGCCGGGCCTGGCTGAACGTGGACGCTGTGTGGGTGCTGGCGCTGCTGGGAACCGGCGTGCTGCTCCTTGCCAGCGCCCTCTGAGCGCATGGCCGGGGCGAGTGCCGGCGGTGCGGCCGTCCCCTGACATCACGCCATCCGGATTGCCAACGTCACAGGTCGGGCCAGCCGGTGCGCCACGTCGCCCTCGCCTGGTAGGCGCGGGCGAATTCGAGCAGGGCCCGGTCGCGACCGGGCCCTGCGCACAGCTGAAATCCGATCGGCATGCCGCCCCGCACGACCTCGCAGGGCAGGCTGATGCCCGGCAACCCCAGAGCATTCGCGAAGGGCGTGAAGACGGCATGCCCGCGCGGCCCGACGGGCTGGCCGGCGATGGTGGTGGGATGCGATTGCCGCGCAGGCCACGGCATCGCGGCTGTTGTCGGTGTCAGCAGCACATCGGCCCTCGCAAACAACGCGTCGAACCCGCGCTCGAGCGCCGTGATCTTGGCGAGCGCGGCGACATAGTCGGTGGCCGAGTAGCCACGGCCGGCACGCGCCATGTCGACCAGCGCCGGACCGACCCTGCCGTCGGCATCCTCGTGCTGGGAGAGCAGCCAGGCGACCCCTGACTGGCTGATGACGCCGAACGCATCACCGACGGGCGCCGCGAGGTCGAAGGCGTCCACCGTCTCGACGCGGTGGCCTTGCTTGGCGAGTTCGCCCGCAACCTTGGCGACGGCCTCGGCGATCACCGGCTCTACCGGCGCTGCCGAGAACGCGGGGATGTACAGGATACGCATCGGGCTTTCGAACCGATCGTTCTCGGTCTCTCGCCACCGCGGCCCGGCGATGATCTCCACGGCGGCGATGATGTCGTCCACGGTGCGGGCGATCGGCCCCACGACCTCGAAGTCATGCAGGACGGCGGGAAACTTGCTGTCGCGAGGCACCATGCCCCTGGACGGCTTGAAGCCGACGAGGCCCGTATGAGCTGCCGGGCGCCGGATCGACCCGCCGCCGTCGGTGCCGAGCGCGATCGGGCCGAGGCCCGCCGCCACGGCAGCAACCGCGCCGCCACTGGAGCCGCCGGGCGTGAGCGCCAGGTTCCATGGATTGCGGGTCGGGCCGAACAGCAGGTTGTCGGTGTAGCCGATGACCGTGAACTCGGGGACGTTGGTCTTGCCGAGGATCACTGCGCCGGCCGCCCGCAGCCGCGCCGCGGGCGTCTCGTCGGCATCGGGCACGAATTCGGCATAGAGATTGCTGCCCCACGTGGCCCGCATGCCGCGCACCAGGATGCTGTCCTTGATCGTCACGGGGACGCCGTCGAGCCGGCTCAGCGGCTTGCCGGACTGCCATCGCCCGGTGCTTGCGCGCGCCGCTTCGCGCGCGCCGGCCGCATCGAGGGTGACGATCGCATTGAGGTGCGGGTTGACCGCATCGATGCGGGAAAGCGTTGCCTCCAAGACCGCCTCGGGCGTCGTCGCGCCGCCGCCATAGGCGGCCGCCAGCTCGGTTGCGGACATCTGCCAGAGAGGCGAGGGTGCGTCGCTCATGGCTCCCAGTGTCGCATAAAAGGTGTGTCGGTGGCACTGCCGGCCGTCTGCATGCCGAGGCCAGGGGGCACCGGCTCGCCTGCAACCTGATGTTTGTCGCCGCGCTCCCTGCCGCCCTCATGTTGGAGCCGCTATGCTGCTCTCCCATGGCGATTCAGGTCATCGATCGCGCAGTTCGCATCCTGCGGGTGGTCGCCCGCAGGGGGCCGAGCTCGCTGACCGAGATCAGCGCGGAGAGTCGCCTTCCCGTGCCGACGGCGGCCCGCATCCTTCAATCGCTCGTGGACAACGGCATCCTGCGCCGTCTCGACGACAAGACCTACCACCTGCTGCGCTGCGACGCGGCCAGGCCGGGCGAGTTTCGCGGCGGCAGCGGCGCCGCCTACCATGTCATCGTCGAAGCGGAGGCCGAGTACGGCTTCCGCGGCGAAGGCCAGCGCACCCCGTCGGGTTACGGTGTCCACGGCGGCGGCATGGGCGCGGCCGGGAATGTCGAGTTTCACGCCGGCAGCGCGCCGTGGACGCCGCCGCAGTTCGGCACTGGACGCGTAGGGCCGACCGAGATCAAGATCCATTCGCCCGCCGGCGGCGGCTGGGGCGACCCGAAGAGGCGCGCCGCCGACCTGGTGCTGCTCGACGTGCGCAACGGCATTGTGAGTGCGCAGGCCGCGCGCGCGGTCTATGGCGTGGCCATCGCCGCGGACGGGCGCTCCGTCGACATCGCGGCCACGCGGGCACTGCGAGGAGAGTGAGGCCATGAAGACGGGACGCAACGGCCGGCCGATCGTGGCCAACGTCGATCGCCTGCACGACTTGATGGATGCGGCGAGCTTGGCGGCCGTGGTCGTGCGCGGCGGGCAGAACGTGACCTACCTCGGCGGCGTCGCCTTTCACGGCACGCTCTCCCGCCATCTGGACCTCGCCGCCTCGCGCCGCGGCGTCATGGTGGTCTGGCCGCGCCACGCGGAGCCCGTATTCGTGCTGGAGGTGACGGCGGCGGGTGCCGCCGCCCGCGACTCCTGGATCGAGCGCTTCGAAGTCTTCAGCGGCTACGCCGAGTCGCTTTTCGACCGGGCAGCAACCGTCCTTTCCGATCTGGGTCTCGCCAACTCCCCGGTCGGTTTCGACAAGAACTTCATCGGCGCCGGCTTCTGGGAGGACGTTGCGCGCCGCCTGCCCGGCCTTGAGATGCGCGATTGCAGCGCGCTGATGGACGACGCGCGCCTCATCAAGACCCCCGCCGAGATCGAACTGCTCCGGAGCGGCGCGAGGCTGCTCGACGAGACCTTCGCCGAGGTCCTGCCGACCGTCCGAGCCGGGGAGCTCGAGCGCGAGGTGCACGCCCGCATGATTGCGGGCTGCCTCGCACGCGGCGCCGAGTTCGCGCACGGCATCCTCAATTCGCACCGCAATCCCGTGATCTATTGCGGGGAGAGCGACTTCGCCTTTGCCCGCGGCGACATCGTGCGCACCGACTACCTGGCCTATCGGCAGGGCTATCCCGGCCACCAGTCGCGCAATGCCGTCATCGGCAAGCCGTCGCCACAGCAGGAATCCGACTACGCCAGATACTACGACCTGTACCGTGCCGCCGCCGAGCGCCTGCGGCCCGGCACGAGCGTCGGTGAGCTCTACGAGTTCGTCGTGCAGCAGTTCGCCAAGGCGGGATGGAGCTACGAGGCGGGGCTTGTCGGCCACAGCGTCGGTCCGTGGTGGCATCAGCAGGAGCCGATCTTCTGCCGCGGGGGCCGCCAGGTGCTCGAGCCCGGCATGGTCGTCGCGCTGGAGCCTTACCTGGTGCATTGGCACTGCCAGGATATGTTCCTGATCACGCAGGGCGCGCCGGAGCTCCTGTC
The DNA here is from genome assembly GCA_050248715.1 of Hyphomicrobiaceae bacterium. Classification (GTDB taxonomy): domain Bacteria; phylum Pseudomonadota; class Alphaproteobacteria; order Rhizobiales; family Hyphomicrobiaceae; genus AWTP1-13. The sequence goes on from JBFWRV010000050.1 coordinate 37,403, forward strand.
GCCAGACTTCGATACCAGTCGGCTGCTGGTGATCGACGGCTGATGGCGCGCTATAGTCCCACCCCACTTCGATGGAGATGGTCATGGCCAAGACGCAGACGCAGGAGCTGACCGAGGCGGTGCAGCTCTATCTCGACCTGATGTATGACTGCGATGTCGCCAAATTCGGCCGGGTTTTCGCCGCGACATCGCAGCTGCACGGCTTTCGCGACGGCAAGATGACCTGCTGGCCGGCGGCGCAGTACAAGGAAGTTCTCGCCGGCCGCAAATCACCAAAGGCGCTCGGTGCGCCCCGCGAGGAGCAGCTGCTGCTCCTCGATGCCGCCTCGCCGACCCAGGCCCTCGCCAAGGTGCGCGTGCGCATCAACGACATGGTGTTTGTGGACTACCTCTCCTACCACAAGGTCGACGGAGCCTGGCTGATCACCTCGAAGGCCTATCACCGCGAGACCTGACCACGGGCCATCGTGCGCGAGGCCCTCGGGAGCATTTGGCGGGGCCTCGCGCGTCCAGCAAACGAGCACGCGGATTTTGAACCCCTCCGCCTGCCGCCTCAATCCTGCTTGTCGAGCATCACCGCCCGGAAAATCGCATCGTTCACGGACGATGCTATAATTCCGCCGGAATCTGTCTCTACACGCCCCGCCCCTGTCGAACGCCGCGTGCTCGGGCTCTCGAGTCCCGGCTGGCGCGCGCTGCTCTGCGGTAGCGTGTTCCGCGTTTCGCCAGGACAACCGAGGCTATGGCTCAGTGGTAGAGCGCCCGGGCAACCGGGAGGTCGGGGGTTCGAGTCCCCTTAGCTTCTCCAGGACGACAAGCTCAGATGGGTAGAGCATTAGGTCACCAACCTAAGGGTCGCGGGTTCGAATCCCGCGTCGTTTTGCTGTTCGTTAGCCACGAACACTCGCCTCTTAAGCGAGCCAACATGATGGGAAGCCGGCTGCTTCCCCGCTGTTCCAGCTGATATCGAGGCTCCGGCCGAGATGCGGCCGGACCGGCAAGCGTCGCGGCGCTTTGCGCCGGCGTGGATACCGTTCGCGGCTTTCGTGCCCGAGCGACCGGCACCGGCATGTCCGATCCTCGGATCGACATGGCTGCGGCCGGGCGCGGAGGCAGGGAGCGGCGGACTGAAACGCCGGTCCGTGGCCGCGCCGCGGGCGGGCAGCCGGCAACCTGACTGCGAGCAAGTCGCAACTGGACGAGAATGAGGATTGGAGACTGAATCGTGCTGTTCAAGTTCAAGGTTGTCGTCAAGGACGACGAGCGCGCGTTCCTGACGCGCGATGGCCGCTTCGAGCGCGTGCTGGACCCTGGCCGCTTCGCTGCCTTCGACCATGGCCGCCACCTGGCGGCCGAGGTGGTCAAGGTCGTGCGCACCGAGATTTCGCCCGAGAAGGCGCTGTTGCTGGCGCGCACGCACCCGGACGTGGCGGCGGAGAACTTCGAGATCGTGCAGACCAGCGCGAGCGAGGTCGCCATCGTCTCCTTCGACGGCGAGGCCAAGCACATTGTCAACCCGAACGCGACGCGCGCGTTCTGGAAGGCGGTGACGCGCGTCGATGTCGAGCGCATCGACGCCGGCAACGAGCTGCGCGTCGCCAAGCGGCATCTCGACAAGCTCGACCTGACGCGCATGCCGCTCGTCGTGCATGCCGTGGTCGAGGCGCACGAGGCGGGCCTGCTGTTCGTCGACGGCACGCTTGCCGAGCGCCTGCCGGCGGGCCGGCACGCCTTCTGGGCGGTGGGCCGCACGGTCAAGATCCAGAAGGTCGATCTGCGTCCGGCACCGCTCGAGGTGACGGCGCAGGAGATCCTGACCAAGGACCGCGTCGGCATCCGCGTGACGCTGACGGCGTTCACGCGCGTGCTCGAGCCGGAGAAGGCCGTGCTCGGCGCGGGCGACGTCGCCAACACGATCTACCGGCTCGTGCAGTTCGCGATCCGGGAGGCGGTGGCGACGCGCACGCTGGACGAGATCCTGGCGGCGCGCGACACCATCGACCGCGAGGTGCGCACGTTCGTGACCGAGCGTGCGGGCGCTCTCGGCATGGAGATCGGCGAGATCGGCGTCAAGGACGTGATCCTGCCGGGCGACGTGCGCGAGCTGCTGAACAAGGTCGTGGAGGCGGAGCGGACGGCGAAGGCCAACCTCATCCGCCGCCAGGAGGAGACGGCGGCGACGCGCTCCCTGCTCAACACGGCACGGCTGATGGAGGACAACCCTCTGCTGCTGCGCCTGAAGGAACTCGAGGCCCTGGAGAAACTGGTCGAGAAGGTCGGCCGCATCGACCTGCACACGGGTGGCGCCGGCGGCTTCGACGCACTGCTGCAGAAGCTCTACAGCTTGCGCGGTGATGCGGACGCCAAGCCGGCGTGAGGCAAATGGAGGAGGAGACGCCTTTGGCGGTCACCTCCTCCGCATCACTCACCTGCACGAGTGATCCGGCGACGGATCGAACGATCTGTTGCGTTCTCGCCTCTTGACTGCGCGCGAACTTTCCGTCACACACACCGCCTGCTGAGGAAAATCCCTCAGTCAACGAACCGAGGAACCGATGCGCTTCGCATCAGATATCGCCGCCGCGCTCAGCGCCGCCACCGGACGGTCCAGTCGACCGAGCGGTTGGCAGCTCGTGGGCTCGGCCTGTGCGTATCAAGGCTTCTTCGGTTGGTCGGGTCTGCACAATCACGGCAGCCCGAGATTGAAACGGCAGTAGCCGGCGCAGGGCTCGCCCTCCGCCGATCAGGCAGGAGGGCAGATGGCCCGCACACCGACCCGAGATCACCGACATCCACCCATGCTCCGTGGGCGCGCGTTCGCGTGCGCTCCCGCTCCATGAGTTCGCAGCTTGACTACGGCGCCGGCTTCGCTGGCGGCGCCGCGCTCTTTGACATCGTCAACGTCCAGACCTGGACGCGGCGCCGAGCCTCGGCGCACCCATAAGGTCGCTTCCACGACGGGAGCGGCGCCGCGTCTCTTTTTTGCTGATTGCACGCTGGTTTAGCTCATCAGGAAGAGCACTCGTCTCGTAAGCGAGGGGCAGGAGGTTCGAGTCCTCCAGCCAGCACCAACGGCATCGATGCACTCGTGGCGAAACGGCAGACGCAGCCGCCTCAGAAGCGGCCGCCCTCACGGCATGGAGGTTCAAGTCCTCCCGGGTGCACCACTCTTATCTGCTCGCTTCGCCAAGCGGCCAAGGCAGCGGCCTTACACACCGCCATTCCCAGGTTCGAGTCCTGGAGCGAGCACCAATTGTCTCCCGTAGCTCAATGGCAGAGCGCCCGGCCGATAACCGGAAGACCGCGGTTCGATACCGTGCGGGAGAACCACGTTGAAGGACCCGGAGCGTTCAAGCCCGAGACGGTTGGGCAGCGGGCTTTTAATCCGTGCGCCAAGAGGTTCAACTCCTCCCGGGTTCACCAGACCTGCAACGCCCACAATCACGCACACGACTAGCTCAATCGGTAGAGCGCCGTCCTCTTAAGTCGGATGTTCGCGGTTCGAGTCCGCGGTCGTGTACCAAATTTCTTCGAGCAGGATTCACGCTTCGGTCGACCCGTGCGACTTGGGCAAGCGATCAATCCGAAGCGACCCTGCTCGTGGCCTGCTACGCATCTGCTGAGGCGAGCCCGTTGTCTGCGGGTCGAGACGGGTTGGATTCCCGTGCAGGCCGCCAATCCCGCCCATCCACGTCGTCCGCGCAACCGGAAAGGAGGCTTGCCATGACGCTCACCGCGCATCCCGCGCTCGTGCTCAACGCCGACTTCCGACCCATGAGCTACTTCCCGCTGTCGCTGCTGTCCTGGCAGGACGCGGTTGCCGCCGTGTTCGGCGAGCGTGTCGCCGTAGTGGCCGAGTACGACCACTGGGTGCACAGCCCCTCGATGCGGATGCGCCTCCCGTCGGTGGTGGCTCTGCGCAAATACCAGCGCTCGGCCCGCCGCGTTGCGTTCACGCGCTACAACGTGTTCCTGCGCGACGGCTTCACGTGCCAATACTGCGGCGCTGCGTTCCCCGCCGCGAACCTGACGTTCGAGCACGTGATCCCGCGCTCGCGTGGCGGCCAGACGACGTGGACCAACATCGTCTCCGCCTGCGAGCCGTGCAACATCCGCAAGGGCAGCCGGCTCGGCATCAAGCCGCGGCATGCGCCGAAGGAGCCGACGCTGCGCGAGCTGCTGGCTGCCCGGCGCCACGTCCCGCCCAACCACCTCCACGAGAGCTGGCTGGACTACCTCTATTGGGACACGGAGTTGGAGGTGTAGGTTGGGTCGAGCGAAGCGATGACCCAACGCCCCTCAACCAGCAGTGGGCGTTGGATCAGTGCTGACGCTCGACCCAACAGGGTTCGTCTCGTAGCTCAGAGGATGAGAGCGCCGCCGTCCGAAGGCGGAGGTCGCGCGTTCGAGCCGCGCCGAGACGGCCAACACACACCAAGGGAAGGCTCCGCTGGAGTGGCCGGCAACCCGTCTTGAAAACGGGCGGGCACCGCAAGGTGCGGGGTTCGAACCCTCAGCCTTCCGCCAACAGTCTGCGCGCGATCGCCCGCCCCACACGAGTGCACAGATACTCAAGCGGCAACGAGGCCTGATTGTAGATCAGGTGCCTTCGGGCTTCGCAGGTTCGAGTCCTGCTCTGTGCACCATCGCCGACACGTTTCAGCGTCCGTAGCTCAATGGCAGAGCCGCGCGGAGCCATCGCGCAGACACGGGTTCGATTCCCGTCGGCCGCACCAAATCCAACTCGCCTGGGAAGCTGATCTGGTGATAGCGCCGCATTGAAGCCGCGGAGAGGTGGGCTCGAAACCTACCCCAGGCACCACCCATCGCAGATCCGCGGGGGCCGGACCCTTCTCGCCTTCGCTCCGTTGCACGCGGAGCTCCAGGGTCTGGCCCCTTTGCCAGAAGCAATCGGGTTCCATCCGAGGCCTCACCAGTCCCCGATCGTCCAATGGCAGGACGCCCGGTTGTTAACCGGCCAATCCAGGTTCGAGTCCTGGTCGGGGAGCCAGTCCGCCACGGGCATCTCGCGGCAAGGACATGTCGGCTCTCAGCAGGCAGACCGGAGGCAAGTCCTCCCCGCGGCACCAGCAATGCGCACGTAGCTCAATTGGACAAAGCACCTGATTACGGATCAGGAGGGTGCAGGTTCGAGTCCTGCCGTGTGCTCCATCGGAGAAGTGTTACGGAAGCACGGCGGCCTCCAAAACCGCAGGCGTGGGTTCGACTCCCACCTCCGGTGCCAGCAACACCAGCGTGTAGGGGAGCCTGGTCGTCCCTGCCTGCCTTGGAAGCAGGAGATCGGTGGTTCAAATCCACCCACGCTGACCAACAAGGCAATGGCGAATGGGCTTCCTATTGCCCGCCGCCCCCTTGCCCATTTTTGCGAACACGGATGGTTGGCCGAGCGGTAAGGCAACGCGGTGCTAACGCGTCGAGACCTACGGGTCGCGCAGGTTCGATCCCTGCACCATCCGCCATGCGTTGCATCAAACCATTGAATTCATTAGATTTTATGTGGGACCTGCCCATCAACCCACAAATGCACTCACAGTTGCGATTGGCGCCGAGCGGGCTGAGACCGCAGGTGCTGCGTCAGCATTGGAGCTTCGCCCCAAGAGGATCAAGGGGGTCAAGAATTCTAGGACAGGGACGTTGATCCTCTTGTCGACCGCCATCGGTCGCTGCGTCGTGGCGCGCCTAGCGTCGATCGCTTCTCCGCACGTCTCCACGCGCGCCAGTTCGGACCGACCAAGCCGCCAAGCCTCAGAAATCACAGAGCTTCCTTGGGACCTAGGTCACCTAGGTCCCGCGCGCCTAGGTGCAACAACACACAGGACCTAGGTCCGCCAGATGACGGCGCCTAGGTCCCGAAACTGGAGAGGTCAAAGGGCATGCCGACGTACGTTCTCGGGATCGTCGCCACCAAGGGGGGCACATCGAAATCCACGCTTGCGTCGGCCCTTGCTGTCCGCGCTGCCAAGGGCGGGCGACAGGTCGTGCTGCTCGATGCCGATCCGCAGGGGTCCCTGCTCAAGTGGTGGAAGCACCGCGGCGAGCCGTCGTCGCCGGATGTGTACGAGTCCGCACATCCCAAGCGCGACGTTGGTCTGGCACGTGCGCGGGAAGCTGACTGGGTCATCGTGGATGCTCCCCCGAGCAACCTCGAGACCCACATCCTGCCAATCGTCGGCGCCGCCGACTTCGTTCTCATCCCCTGCCGGGTCTCGACGTTCGATCTCGACGCGATCGAGGCGGTTGTTGATGCATGCGTCCGGCGCAAGGCGCCCTTCGCGTTCATCCTCACCCAGGTTGAGCCGCGCTGGGAGAAGTTCACCGCCTCGGCCGCGAAAGCGCTTCAGCGCAGGGGCGATTTGCTCGAGCCGCAGATGCGCCACCGGCTGGCCTACGCCTCGGCTCCGACAATCGGCAAGACCGCCCCGGAAAGCTCCGATAGCCGCCAGGCAGCCGAGGCGCGCGGCGAGATCGAGGCCATTTGGCAGGCCGTCTGCGAGCGCATGGGAGCGGCACCATGAGCGGCAGCCCTGACGAGTTCGACCTCTACACCCGCGCATTATTGGACGATCGCGAAGCGGAGGCTGAGGAAAAGGCCGGCCGCACGCCACGACGCTCCTTCGATGGCCGCCGGGACCGGGAGAAGCGGAAGCGGACAGCTGCCACCAAGGCAAAACGGATTGGCGCCCGGTCGGCTCAGTTCAACTTCACGACGTTCCCGGAGCTGAAGGCTCGCTTTGTAAGGCTCAGCCAGGATAACGGTCTGCCGCTGGTCGAGATGATGGAGCGGGCCATGCGCAAATTCATCGACAGCGACGAGGCCCGCAAGATGGCGGCGGAGCGCCGCGGCAGACTGGGATTGGAACATGCCTAGGTGGGTGCACTACGCGTTTGCGGCCCTGTTGGGCGCGCTGGCAATCTCGCTGGCAGTCCAGGCGGGCTGGCATAGCGCTGATGCGCTCGACGGCAAGATTACCTTCGCTGCGCTCTATGGCGGCATCGCTGCCTTCGCCGTCTATGGCCACGCGCTCGCTGCAGATGCCTGGTTCGATCGCCAGCGCGTCCTGGCCGTCGTGTTCTTTCTGATCGCGGCCTGCGCTGTGACGATGACCGTGTTCAACGACCTTGGCGCGATCGCCACGCGCAACGATGCGCTCGCCGGCACCCGCAAGGCCGCCAAGGATGCGGCGGCCGACCGGCGCGCCGAGCTCGCGCGCGTGACGGCAGAGCGGTCGGCGATGACGTTCCAACCGACGACCGCAGAGGCCGCTCAGGCCGCACGCGATGCGGTTGCCGTCGCTGAGAAGGTGCGCGCGGCCGAGTGCGACAAGCGTGGCCCACACTGCAGGGCGAGGGAAGGCGAGGAAGGCGCCAAACGTGATGTGCTCACGGCGGCGCTCTCAGCAAAGGCCGCCACAGACCGCGCGGCGCTTCTTGATGCGAGAGCCGCGGCTCTGTCCATGGCGCTGTCCCAGCAAGCGGCCCCGGCCAACGTGAACCCACAGGCAACGATCGTTGCACGGCTGACCAACAGTGCGATCGACGTGGCCGATGCCTGGCTGCAGATCGCACTCTCGGCGATGCTGGAACTGTGTGTGGCGGCCACGATGATCAACCTGGAACGGGTCCGGCGTCGCGAGGCACGCACCCCGGAAGCGGCTCCGAAGCTCGCAGCGGCCGAAACCCCAATGCAGCCTGGCACGATCTCGGCATTCTGGATCGCTAGGCTTTCCCTCGATGATGGCGCCACCGTTGGCCATCGCGAAATCCTCGACGCGTACAGGGTTTGGTGCGCAACAAGCTCGCCCGCGTTGGCTCCCCTTCCTCCAGAGCTGTTCGGCCGCCAGTTCGGCACCGAGTGTCGACGATTGGGTGTGGCCATGCGGAAGCAAGGCGACGGGGTCGTGTGCGTCGGAGTGCGGTTGGCAAGCTCCACGCGGGCGACGCGAACCGTACGCCCCCGCAAGATGCTCCGCGAGGAGCCGGCATGAATGGCGTGCTGTTGCGTGAGTCGAACCATCGGCCCCGTCCGGGTGTCAGAAACACCGAACGAGGCCTGACCCAGAGCAAAGGAGAGACCAATGGCCAAGGCTACCAATGCACTATCTGCAACACCTCGCGTTCTCAACCGCCGCGCGCTTATTCGCGGTGGAGCAGCCACGGCGCTTGCCGCGACAGCGCCCATAACCGCAATCGCGGCGGCCCACCTTGCTGCGTAGCCGACTGTCCTGGGTCGCGCAGTGCTGGAAGCCGTCGCAGAGTACGAGCGGCATGGGCCGATGGAGACCTGCCGGAGGAGAAGGCTGACGAAGCGACCGACCGAGTTTACGCGACGGTCGATCCGCTGATCGAGCAGATAAAGGCTCACCCCGTGAAATCCTGGCGAACCTCGTTGACCTCGCAATCGTCGCTGGAGCCTACCTAAGCAAGGATCACAACGCCAACCATGAGGAGGTCATGCAGCTCGTTCAGGCCGTTTGTGACATGGCGGGATTGCGAGCAAACGAAATCACTCTGATCTTCTGACCGCCTTGTCGGCAGCACGTCCATGCGGCCTCGGGTGACACCGGGGCCGTTCCCTTTTTGGAGCGGCGCTTGGTGATCTGTTTAGGCAGCTCGATGATCGTGCTCGTGGCATGTGGCTGCCTCTGAGATCGTGTCGGCATGCTTGGTGCCGAGCTCTCAATGAAGAAGACCTGCACTCGTTGCCACCTAGAGAAGTATCTCGATCAGTTCTCGATCGATACTCGCTCGTACCGCCGCCGCGGCCACTGTAAGCGCTGTGAAGTCAAGGCAAAGAGTGTCCGTCCCGGTTATCGGTTCTGCTTCGGCTGTGACCGCCCGCGCCCCATCAATGACTTTGCAATCTATCGACGTGCAGCAAAGGTCTACCGTAGACACGAGTGCTTTGAGTGCCTCCGCCGCCGACACAACGGCTACTATCTCAAGGATCGTGATGAGCGGATCAAGGCAGCGAAGAGGCGGTATGCGGCTAACCCCTTTCAGGGGTGGACACCGGAACGACGTGCCCAACTCAATGCCGCGAATACGCGGCGACGCCATGAAGATCGTGAGACCGTTTTTTGGCACTACGGAGCTGAATGCGCATGCTGTGGCGAGGTTGAGGTGAAGTTTCTAACAATTGACCATGTTAATGACGACGGAGCGACCCACAGGAAAGAAGTGCCGCCTGGGCGTCTCTACCGCTGGATCATTCGCAACGGATTTCCTGAGAGTTTTCGTGTCCTTTGCTACAACTGTAATTGCGGCAGGTCGAGAAACGGAGGCGTTTGTCCGGCGAAAAACCATGCGGGACGCATTTGGGGCCAAGTCTTCAAAGCGCTTGACTGACCGCGGCGGGGCGCGTCAGCGACGGACGATTTCAACGGCGAGTGCCTTGACCGTGGTGCCACCGCTAACCACTCTTCGCCAAGTGAACACACGCTGTAGCGCAAGCCGAACGATCACGCGACGGTAGCGTCGACGAGTTTCTGGCGCACGTCGGCCCGCTCGGCGTTCTGCCGCTCGACCTTGAGGCGGCCGATCTCGGCTTCCATATTGACCAGGTCCGCGTACGAAATCTTCTCCAGGGTTCTCAGTTACGCGGTCCATTTTATTAGCTGGATGCGACGGATTGCAATGAAACCGCCGACAGGCCTTGACAGAAGAATTTGAGTCGTTCGAGTCACAGTTTCCAAGGCAACCAGAGCAGTTGCAGTCGTCGGACCTTCGCCAAAAACATCAGTTCGTGTAATGATTTGTTCGCTTGAAGAGAGCGGCCCCGCCCAGTGGTGGAACACCGAACGAGGCCTGACCCTAACCGATGGAGCATACCCATGGCCAAGGCTGCCAAGCCTGTACGTCGTGTGCGCGGTACTCGCAAGAGCAAGACGCCACGTTACAACCAAGTTCCCGCCCAGCCCTATCTTCCCAACTTCCCGCTGACCAAAGAAGCACGCGAGCTCATCAAGTTGGGCAATGCCGATCATGCGGCTTACCAGAACCGCAACAAAGCCAAGGGCGCAAAAGCCTATTCGCGGGCTGACCTCGAGCGAGATCGCGCAAGGACCGCATTGCGCCTCGCGAGCGATGCGGCTGCGGAGCGCATTGCCGGGTACCCGTACGACAAGCCGATATCGCGCGAAGACTATGCAACCCTCGCGGTCATAATGTACTTCCAGACTGGCAACTTCTGGAGCGAGGCGCGCCACGCGCTAACGCGTCTGACCTTGCATGCGGCCGGAGTTGACATCACCCCCCGCTATCGGCTCCGCGTAAAGCGCCAAGCTGCCTGAACGTGACATCTCAGCAGGCAGCATCAGAGATGCTGCTCGGATGGCAGGCCGCGATATGCGGCTTGTCGTTCGATGCCCTGCAATCGCCGCAGTGGCGAGAGGGCTGGTGGCTTTGCTCGCGGCAAACGCGCGCGGCTTCGGGTGACGCCGGGCCGCTGTTTCTTCCATCTTGTAGACGCCGCGAGCGGCGGAGCGGTCCGGCCGTCGGGCGCACAGCCGGTGAGGCTCTCCCCAGCCTAAGTGCTGCCGGGATGGCTTCCTTGGAAGCGTCAAGACAGCGGTCTATCCTTCGGCTTGTGGGGTGAACTTTAGTCCCTTTGCCCTACTTCTCTTACTACCTAACGCAAACTTGGCCCTTCGCACATTGGGCACGCGGCGGGCTGCCTTGCCGTCCTGGGGCAGCACGAAGCCCCAGGACATCGGCACCAGCTCGCGCTCGCCGTCGCCGCTCGCGCGGATCACCGGCGCCGTATGGCCGGGAAAGATCGCCGGCAGCGGTGTGTAGTTGGCGGCGCGGTTGTGGGAGATACGGAACAGACGCGCGACCATGTCGCGCTGCTTGTTCAGAGAGTAGAGGTTGCACATGACGGTGGATAGGTATCGTCTAAGCCTTGCCGACGCCAGCGCCCCCGTGCCGTTATCCCCGGCACCGGAACGTGGAGATCAGCATGAGTGAGATCGATCGCCAGCGTGTTGCTGCCGTGCGCTATCTCGAGGCCGCCGGCTACCGCTTCGAACGTGGCGCCTGGCACGGACCAGCAGAAGCGGGCGACCCGGCACCGGCGGGTGTGCTCGATGAGGCCGATGCCATGCACGCGCTCCTTGTCTTGCGTGCAGACGCCTTGGATGGCTGCGCGGAAGGGTCGGAGGAAGCTACCGAGCTCGAGCGTATCGTCGACACGGCCGAGCGCTACGAGGCCAAGCGCTGGCCGGATGGCAAAGTGCCCGGCGGCAAGGGCTGAGCGGAAGGTGAGTTGGCGTAACGCAGGTTGACCATGAAAGACATTAGAAGGCCCGACGCTCGGAGACTGGTTGCGCGGTTGGCTGAGGTCAGCGTGGAGCCGAGAGAGCCGCAAGTCGACGCCCTTGC